>NZ_JBSFGF010000002.1:0-1007787 GCF_053596455.1 Nonomuraea sp. NPDC001699
CGGTTACATTCCGAACCCGGAAGTTAAGCTTCTCTGCGCCGATGGTACTGCACTCGGGAGGGTGTGGGAGAGTAGGTCACCGCCGGACAATCTTTCAAAGAAGGCCCCACACGGTTGTGTGGGGCCTTCTTTGCGTTCTGTGGCATGGAAGCACGAACGAGGGCCACCCCCAGCAGCCGGGGTGGCCCTTTTTTGCGTTCGGGGACCAGTGGGGTCAGACGCGCTGCCACAGGGCCGGGACGTTGGACGGCTCCCAGCCGGCCTGTGACGTGTGCCCCTGCAGGCACCGGTACGTCTGCCCGCCGTACGTCACCTGGTCACCCGCCTGGTAGGTCACCCCAACCTTCCAGGTTCCGCCGCCCGGAGGCGGGCTCGTCGTGGGCGTGGGGGTAGGCGTCTGCGTGGGGGGCACGCCCTGGACGTTCAGCACGAAGTCGAACGTCGCCTCCTTCCCCGTGCCGACTGGACGGACGTTCATGAGGAGTCTCGGGTCGTAGATCGAGTCGGTGTTGTTGCGCGGCTCGCCGGGGAAGTAGAGCTGCGTGGTGAGGATCCCTCGGCCAGGAGCCTGCGCCTTGACGTGGATGTGCCTGGTACGACCGGGGTAGAGGCCGGGCACGATGGTGGTGAGCTTGTAGGCGCCCTGGGCGTTCGTGTACTGGTGCCCACGGAAGTTGTACGTGACGTTGTCGTAGTTGCCGTTGGTGTCCGCCTGCCAGAAGTCGAGCAGCACGTTCGCCAGCGGCTGACAGGAGGTGCCGAACACGTATCCGCTCACCGTCAGCGGGGTCCCCGAGCCGGGGAGGGTCGAGCGCTGGGGGGAGTTCGGCTTGAAGTAGGGGCCCTCGGTCTGCGAGATCGTCAGATCGTCGCCGTCGTCGCAGAACGGGGTGGGCTCAAGCTCCTGGCCGCTCCCGACCATGGTGCGGGCCAGGGCCGGCACCTCGCCGATCAGGAACGGGACCGGTGTCGCTATGAGAGCCGCTTTGAACAGCGCTTTTCTGGTGATTCCGCGCTGCCTTTCCTCGCGAGTGTTCTCGCCTTCCACGATGGCCTCCTTGAAAGCGCCTGCTGGGGGGTAGAGCAGGCTGTTCTCCAAGGTGGCACCCGCCGGGAGAGGTGAGTACCCTCCAATTTTCTATACGATTCACGATATGTTTGCCCCGCGTCCAGAGCGCTTCGCGTGGTCAGTAGGGTTGAGGGGTGGATTATCGTGCGGTTGAACGCGCCATCCTGGAGCGGGGCGTCGAGTGGGATTTCGAGCCGACGCTCGACAGGGTCGCCGCCCTCCTGGACCTGCTCGGCTCGCCTCAGCGGGCGTACCCGGTCATACACATCGCCGGCACCAACGGCAAGACGAGCACGGCGCGGCTGACCGAGGCGCTGCTGCGGGAGCGCAACCTGAGGGTGGGGCGGTTCACCAGCCCGCACCTCGTCACCGTGCGCGAGCGCATCACGGTCGACGGTGAGCCGCTGAGCGAGGAGCGCTTCGCCGAGGTCTACGAGGAGATCCTGCCCTACGTCGAGCTGGCCGACGCGCAGGGGCACCGGCGCATCCAGTTCTTCGAGCTGCTGACGGCCATGGCGTTCGCGGCGTTCGCCGACACGCCGGTCGACGTCGCGGTGATCGAGGCGGGCATGGGCGGGTCGTGGGACGCGACGAACGTCGCGGACGGGCTGGTGTCGGTCATCACGCCCATCTCCCTCGATCACATGGATCGTCTGGGGCCTGACATCCCGAGCATCGCCGGGGAAAAGGCCGGGATCATCAAGCCGGGTGCCACGACCGTGCTCGCTCAGCAGGAGCTGGGCGCGGCCGAGGTGCTGATGCGGCGTGCGGCCGAGGTCGGCGCGGTCGTGGCGCGCGAGGGGCTGGAGTTCGGCGTGCTCGGCCGGGAGATGGCGATGGGCGGGCAGCTGCTCACGCTGCGCGGGCTCAAGGGCGTCTACGACGAGGTCTACCTGCCGCTCTACGGCAGTTACCAGGCCAGCAACGCGGTCTGCGCGCTGGCCGCCGTCGAGGCGCTGACCGGCGGCGACGACCCGCTCGACGTCGATCTGGTACGCCAGGCGTTCGCTCAGGCGGCCTCGCCCGGCCGGTTGGAGGTCGTGCGGCGCACCCCCACGGTGGTGATCGACGCCGCGCACAACCCCGGCGGGCTGGAGGCGAGCCTGGAGGCGCTGCACGAGGCGTTCGACTTCGCCAAGGTGATCGGCGTGGTCGCGGTCATGCGTGACAAGGACGTCGAGACCCTGCTGGACCTGCTGGAGCCGATGGTCGACGAGATCGTGGTGACGACCAACTCATCGCCCAGGTCGTTGTCGGCGCAGGAGCTCGCCGCGCTGGCCGTGCCGCTGTTCGGTGAGGACCGCGTGCACGTCGTCGAGCGGCTCGACGAGGCCATCGACAGGGGCATCGGCATCGCCGATGCCGAAGGGGAGTTCAGCGGGACCGGGGTGCTCATCACCGGTTCGGTGGTTACGGCGGGAGATGCCCGGCATCTGCTGAAGGCGGATGGTGTGAGATGAATTTCGAGGTTACGCCGGGCATGCGCAGGCTCGGCGCGAGCGTGCTCGGCATGGAGGCCATTGTGGCCGGGCTCGTCACGCCGGTCGCGATCACCGTGGGCGGTGTCGCCCCCGCGCTCGCCGTCACCGTGAGCATCGGGCTCGCGGTGCTGTGCGTGGTCGCCGCGGGCCTGCTCAAACGGCCCTTCGGGTACGTCATGGGCAGTGTCGTCCAGGTGCTGGCGATCGCCACGGGCTTCGTCGTGTCCACCATGTTCTTCCTCGGCGCGATCTTCGCCGCACTGTGGATCACCGCGATTATCGTCGCTCGCCGTGTCGAGGGCGTGACTTCCCGCTAAAGTCGGCCTACATGGCCGTCCCCCCAAATCAACGGTCGCCGCATTCGGCTGGCCTCAGACGTTCATGGCTGCTCGACGTGGTGCTCGGGCTGCTCGTCCTCGTGGCGCTGCCGTTGGCGATCGTCGCGATCCCCAACACGTTGTCCGTGGTCGCCGACCTGCTGCCGGGTGAGTTCGACCAGATCGGGCTGAGTCGTACGCACGGGCTGGCGCTGCCCGCCCTGATGCTGACCGTGCCGCTCGCGGCCGTCGCGTTACGGCGGATGAAGGTGGCCCACGTGCTGGTCGCGGGGCTCGCGCTGGTGGCGGTGGCCGACGCGGCGGGCGGATACGCGGCTTCCGAACTGGTCGTCGGTGTCGTACGCGTGCTGCGCGGCATGGGTGGCGGCCTGATCGTCCCGGCCACGCTGGTGGCGGTCTGGGACCGTACACCCGCGTTGCGGGGTCTGTGGGCCGGGGTGTTCGGCGTCAGCCTGCTGGAGGCTCAGGCGTTCGCGCTCTGGCCTCTGGTCGACGTGACGAGCTGGAAGGTCACGTTGCAGCCCTACCCGATGGCCACCGGGGTCGGGCTGGCGCTGGCGGCGGCGTACCTGGTGGTCTGGAGGCTCGCCGGGCGATGGCCCGCGCCCGCGCCGGACGCCCGGGAGTGCAGCCGGCTGCTGCTCGCGGCGGTGCCCGCGGCGGGCATCGCGGTCGTGGCGATCAGCACGGCGAGCGCGGGGTGGGGGGTCGTCCCGGTGATCCTGCTGGCCGGGCTGGCGATCGCCGGGCTGCTGGCGCTCGGCTCGATCGGGCGGTCGGAGAACCGCACGTACGCGTACACGATGGTGGCTGTCGGGGTGGTGCTGCTGCCGAGCACGGCGCAGGTCACGCTGGTGGAGATGGGCGGTCTGGGCGGGCCGGGGCTGCGCGGGCTGTGGACGCCGTTCGGCGTGGCGGCGGTGCTCGCGGTCGTCGCCGGGGTGGGCGTGCGGATGTTCGCCAAGGGCGTGGGCCGGTTCGCGGCGCCGCTCGGGCTGTTGGCGATGGTGGTCGGCCTGTGCTCGGTGCGGCTGGTCGTGCCGTCGGCCGACGGGCTCGTGCTGGCGGTGCCGTTCACGCTGCTGGCGGTGGGGGCGACGGTCGCGGTGACGGCCACGCTCGGCGAGGTCGGGATCGGGGCGGCCGCGTTCGGGTTGTCGTTGTGCTTCGCGGGGGTGCTCGCGGGCTACCTGCTGGGCACCGGCGTGCAGATGTGGATGCTGGAGGGCGTCGGGTCGCGCCAGGAACTGGTCGACAGCTTCGTGGGCGCGTTGCACTGGTGGGCGTTGATCGGCGGGTTCCTGCTGGTGGGCGTCATCGTGCTGGCGGCGGTGATGGGACGGCGGCCGTCCAGGGAGGAGGAACCGCCGTCCGGCGGCGAACTGGCAGAGGTCGCGGTCGGGGCCGGCCGGGGCAGCGAGGCGGCGGCGGAGGAGCCGGTCAGGACGTGGGGATCGGTCGCTCCCGAAGGTTCTCCCGCCCCTGAGGAGGACGAGCCGGGCGAGCCCGTTCCCGCGGTGCCGCCGCAGTCACCCTCGCCGGAGGACGGCGAGCGGTCCTGAGGGCCTGGCGTGCGCGTGTCAGGTCGCCTGCCTCGCACCTGTGGTGGCCGGGCGGTCCTGACACTCCTCGCCCGCGCGCGTCGTGCCTGTGGCGTCGAGGGTGGGGGCGTGGACGGTAAGCTGAGCGACGGCTATGGCGACGCGAGGGCCCGTGCCCCGCGAGCGCCCTCGTGGTCAGGCCAGGCGCCTGTAGCCGCGACCCGAATCTGTTCAAAGGAGAACCACACGTGTCCGAGCGCACTCTTGTCCTGATCAAGCCCGACGGGGTGAAGCGTGGCCTCATCGGTGACGTGATCGCCCGCGTGGAGCGCAAGGGCCTCAAGGTCGTGGCGATGGACCTGCGCACCCTCGACGCCGACACCGCCAAGACGCACTACGCCGAGCACGCCGAGAGGCCGTTCTTCGGCGAGCTGGTCGACTTCATCACGTCGGCGCCGCTCGTGGCCATGGTCCTTGAGGGCCCGCGCGCCATCGAGGCCTTCCGCACGCTCGCCGGCGCCACCGACCCGGTCAAGTCCGCCCCCGGCACGATCCGCGGCGACCACGCCCTGGAGATCGGCGAGAACGTCGTCCACGGCTCCGACTCGCCCGAGTCCGCGGCCAGGGAGATCAAGATCTTCTTCCCCGACCGCTTCTAGCAGTCAGCTTCACCCACGCGCCCGCCGGCTTCACGCCGTGCGGGCGCGTCGTTTTGTCGGCGGCACGTTGTAGCGTTCCAAGTCTGGCAGGCGCTGACGTAGTTGATCCGGTCGTGTGGGTGCAATTCGGGCAAAATCCAGGTTGAGGTAGGGGCTGGAGATTTTTGTGGAGCGCGAGGGCTCATTGCGCTCACTGGTGGGTACGTCACGTTACGATTCGAATTCGATCCGTAGTCATTCGCGAACGACGATACGGAGGGCTCCGTTCCCCATGGGCAGCAAGCTCGCGTTTCTCGGCCGTGACATGGCGGTCGATCTGGGCACCGCCAACACGTTGGTATACGTGCGTGGCCGGGGCATCGTGCTCAATGAGCCGTCAGTCGTAGCGATCAACACCACCACAGGCAAGATCGTGGCGGTGGGCATCGAGGCCAAGCGAATGATCGGTCGTACGCCCGGCAACATCGTCGCGGTCCGCCCGCTGAAGGACGGCGTGATCGCCGACTTCGACGTCACCGAACGGATGTTGCGCTACTTCATCCAACGAGTGCACAGACGACGCCATTTCGCCAAGCCACGCATCATCATCGCCGTGCCGAGCGGCATCACCAGCGTCGAGCAGCGCGCGGTGAAGGAAGCCGGCTACCAGGCAGGCGCAAGGAAGGTCTACATCGTCGAGGAGCCGATGGCCGCCGCCATCGGGGCCGGGCTCCCGGTGCACGAACCCACCGGGAACATGGTGGTCGACATCGGCGGCGGCACCACCGAGGTGGCCATCATCTCGATGGGCGGCGTGGTCACCAGCCAGTCGATCAGGATCGGCGGCGACGAGCTCGACCAGGCAGTGATCACGTTCGCCAAGAAGGAGTTCTCGCTGATGCTCGGCGAGCGCACCGCCGAGGAGATCAAGATGGCGATCGGCTCGGCCTGCCCCAACGGTGAGGAGTCCCACGCCGAGGTGCGCGGGCGCGATCTGATCAGCGGGCTGCCCAAGACGATCATCGTGTCGAGCGAGGAGATCCGCAAGGCCACCGAGGAGCCGGTCAACGCGATCGTCGACGCGGTGAAGACCACCCTCGACAAGTGCCCGCCCGAGCTGTCGGGCGACATCATGGACCGCGGGATCGCCCTGACCGGCGGCGGCGCCCTGCTCAAGGGCCTCGACGAGCGGGTCAAGGCCGAGACCGGCATGCCCGTCCACCTGGTGGAGAACGCCCTCGACTCGGTCGCCATCGGGTCGGGCAAGTGCGCGGAGGAGTTCGAGGCCCTGCAGCAGGTCCTGGTTCCGGAGTCGCGGCACTGATGAGAGACTCGCGCCGGGCCCGGCTGATCCTGGGAGTGCTGCTGATGGCGGCGCTGGTCGTCCTGACCATCGACCATCGTGCGGGCGACAGCTCACCGCTGCGCCCGCTGCGCTCGGCGGGATCCTGGGTGTTCGGCGCGGCGGAGCGGTTCGGCGGGGGCGTGGTGCGTCCCGTCGGCGGCTTCCTGCACGCCCTGGCCAGCGCGCCCAGCGCGCAGCGGCACATCGAGCAGCTCCAGGCGGAGAACGCCAGGCTGCGTGCCGGTCTGTCCTCCAGCACGCTCGACGCCACCCGGTCGGCGGAGCTCAAGAAGCTGCTCGGCCTTTCGGGCACCGGCGGCTACAAGGTGGTCACGGCCAACGTGGTGGCCAGGCGCGGGCAGCCGGGCTTCGAGGACAGCGTGCAGATCGACGTGGGCACGGGCGACGGGGTGCGTACCGACATGACGGTGCTCAACGGTGACGGGCTGGTCGGCCGGGTCATCCAGGCCTCGGCCACCACCTCGACCGTGGTGCTGCTCAGCGACCCCGCCTCGGCCGCCGGGGGGCGGTTGGAGGGCGGGCAGGAGATCGGCGTGGTGCACGGCGTGGGCGAGAACGGGCGGCTCGTGCAGTTCAGGCTGCTCGACTCGACGGCGCCGATGGAGCGGGGCGGCCGCATCGTCAGCTTCGGCTCCAAGAACGGGCGGCCGTACGTGCCGGGGGTGCCGATCGGGGTGATCGAACGCGTCGAGTCCACGCCCGGGGAGCTGACCCGGATCGCCTACGCCAGGCCGTTCGCCGACCTGACGGCGCTCGACGTGGTCGGGGTGGTCGTAGAAGGGCCCAAGCGGGACCCGCGTGACGCGGTGCTGCCGGCCAAGGAGGGCGCGCGGTGACCGGCGACGGCACGGCCTCCGACGGGGCCGCCGCTGATGTGGTGATCGGGGGATGAGTGGCGTGCTGCTTTCGGCGGGGACGGAGGCGCGGTGATCGGGGCGATGGTCGTGGTGCTGGCGGTGCTGGCGCAGGTCATGCTGGTCAACCGGCTGCCGTTGCCGGCGGGCGGCGCGCCTGATCTGGTGCTGCTGGCGGTGGTGGGCGTGGCGCTGGACCGCGGGCCGGTGGCGGGGGCGATGGTCGGATTCTTCTCGGGGCTGCTGGTGGACCTCATGCCGCCGACGGCGCATCTGATGGGCCAGTACGCGTTCGTGCTGGCGGTGGTGGGTTACGTGGCGGGGCGCGGCGCGGGCGGGCCGGCGACGACCGTCGTGCTGTGCGTGCTGATCGCGCCTCTGGTGGCCGTCGGGGTGGCCGGGCTGATCTCCGATCCGCGGGTGTCGCTGTCGACCTTGACCCAGCAGGTGCCCGTCACCGTTCTCTACACGCTCATCGTGGCGCCGGTGGTGATCTGGCTGGCCACCCGGGGGAGACAGCCGAGGTATTCGACATGATCCGCATGCGTGCCAGATTGCTGGTGCTGCACGTCCTGGTGGTGGTGCTGCTCGTCGTGCTGGCCGTACGGCTGTGGCAGGTGCAGGTGGTGCGCGGCCAGGAGTTCGTGACCAGGGCGATGGAGACCAGGACGCGCACGGTGATCGTGCCCGCGGTGCGGGGGCAGATCCTCGACTCCTCGGGGCGTCCGCTGGTGCGCAACAGGACGGCGCTGGTCGTGTCCGTGGACAGGACGAAGCTGAACAGGATGCCGGGCGGGGGGATGAGCGTGCTGCGCAGGCTCTCCGCGGTGCTCGACCGGCCGGTCAAGGACCTGCGGCAGCGCATCACGCCGTGCGGTCCGGGGGTGGGCAAGCCGTGCTGGACGGGGTCGCCGTACCAGCCGGTTCCGCTGGACGAGAAGGTGGACACGCGCGAGGCGTTGCAGATCCTGGAGCGGCAGGAGGAGTTCCCCGGGGTCACCGCCGAGATCCATTCCGTCCGGCAGTACCCGGGGGGCCGGGCCGGGGCGCAGATGCTGGGTTACCTGCAGCCGGTGACCGAGGCGGAGCTGGAGAAGCGCGAAGGGCTCAAGGCCAGTTTCTCCGGCGTCGACCTGGCGGGGCGCGACGGCATCGAGTACGTCTACGACGACGCGCTGCGCGGCAAGTCAGGGCTGCGCAGGGTGCAGGTCGACCGGATGGGCAAGGCCCTCGGGGTCGAGGAGCAGGTGCAGCCGGTCGCCGGAGACCATCTGGTGACCAGCATCGACGCGCGGGTGCAGGCGGTGACGGAGAAGGCGCTCGCGCACGCGATGCAGAGCGCGCCGGGGGCGGACGGCGGCGCCGCGGTGGTCCTGGACGCGCGTTCCGGGCGGGTCGTGTCGGTGGCCAGCGCACCGGGGTACGACCCGGAGATCTGGGCCGGGGGCATCTCGGCCAAGGGATACCAATGGCTGCTGTCGGACAAGTCGGGCAAGCCGCTGGTCTCGCGGGCGATCAACGGGCAGTTCGCGCCCGGTTCGACGTTCAAGGTGTCGTCGGTGTCGGCGATGTTGCGGGCCGGGTATCCGATCAACGGCACGTACGACTGCCCTGGGGCGTACATGGTGGGCGACCGGTCCTTCAGCAACTTCCGGGGGATCGGCCTCGGGCAGATGAACCTGCACACGGCGCTGGTCAAGTCGTGCGACACGATCTTCTACCGGGCGGCGTACGAGCAGTACCTGAAGGACGGCGGGCGCAACCCGAAGAAGCGTACGAAGGAAGTGTTCGCCAACACCGCCAGGGCTTTCGGGTTCGGCCATGCGACCGGGGTCGACCTGCCGGGCGAGTCCTCCGGGCGCATCCCCGACCGGGCCTGGAAGAAGGACATGTGGAACCGGACCAGCGCGACGAGCTGCGAGCGGTCACGCAAGGGGTATCCGGAGGAGAAGGACCGGGCGCGGGCCGACTTCCTCAAACGCCTGGCGCTGGAGAACTGCACCGAGGGTTTCCTGCTGCGTCCCGGTGACTCGGCCAACTTCGCCATCGGGCAGGGCGACGTCCTGGTGACGCCGATGCAGCTCGCGCGGGCCTACATGGCGCTGGTGAGCGACGGCAAGGTCCGCAGCCCGCGCATCGGGTGGGCGCAGGTGCGGCCGGACGGCAAGGTGGTCAAGACCATCGACGTGCCGGTGGTCGGCAAACTGCCGATCAGCGACAAGGAACGCCTCTACATCAAGAACGCGCTGAGCCAGGTGCCCTCCGACGGCACCGCGGCAGGGGCGTTCACCGGCTTCCCCATGGACAAGGTGCGCATCGGCGGCAAGACCGGTACCGCGGAGGTGTGGGGCAAGAAGGACACCTCGTGGTTCGCGTCGTTCGCGCCCACCAACAATCCGCAGTTCGTGGTGGTCGTCATGGTGTCGCAGGGCGGCATGGGCGCCTCGACCGCGGCGCCGGCCGCACGTGAGATCTACGAGGGCATCTACGGCTTCAAGGGCGAGCCTGCCGCGGTGCCCGGGGGCAGGCTGCCGACCAAGCTGCCGAAGTTCGCGCCGGACGGGACGGTGATCCACCAATGACGCGCGCCATGGCGCAGCGGCGGCCCTCGCTCATCCAGCGGGCGATCGGCGAGCACTCGGTGGTGCGGCGCATGGACGGGCTGATGCTCGTCGCCGTGGCCGGTCTGTGCCTGATCGGCACCCTGCTGGTGTGGTCCTCGACCCGCACGTGGGCGCCCGGGGCCACCGGGCTGGTGAAGAAACACCTGCTCAACGAGGTCATCGGCGTGACACTGTGCGCCGTGGTGGCGATGGTGGACCATCGGGCGATGCGGGCGTACGCGCCGTTGGTGTTCCTGGTGTCGCTGGTGGGCCTGGCGCTGGTGATCACGCCGCTGGGGGCGACGATCAACGGGTCGCACTCGTGGATCCTGCTCGGGGGCGGGTTCGCGGTGCAGCCGTCGGAGTTCGCCAAGGTCGGGCTGCTGCTGATCATCGCGATGCTGCTGGCCCAGCCCGCCGAGGGCAGCGACCGGCCGCGCGGCCTGGACATCACGCTGGCCCTGATCGCGGCGGGCATCACGATGGGGCTGGTGATGCTGCAGCCCGACCTCGGCACCGCGCTCGTGCTCGCCGTGATCACGGCGGCGGGGCTGGTGATCGGGGGCGTGCGCAAGCGGTGGATCGTGGCGCTGGTGCTCGTGGCGGCGGCCGGGGTGTTCAGCGTGTTCTACTTCAACCTGCTGGAGCCGTACCAGGTGGCGCGGTTCACCGCGTTCGTCGATCCGAAGGTGGATCCGCGCGGGGTGGGCTACAACAGCACGCAGTCGCTGATCGCGATCGGCTCGGGGCAGCTGCTGGGCAAGGGGCTCTTCGGCGGCGGGCAGACGACCGGCCGGTTCGTGCCCGAGCAGCACACCGACTTCATCTTCACGGTGGCGGGGGAGGAGTTCGGGTTCATCGGGTCGGTCACCGTGGTGCTGCTGCTCGGCGTGGTGCTGCTGCGCGGGCTGAAGGTCGCCCGGCACTGCGACGACCGGTTCGGCACGCTGGTCGCGGGCATGATCGTGTGCTGGTTCGCGTTCCAGACGTTCATCAATGTCGGGATGACGATCGGGATCATGCCGATCACCGGACTGCCGCTGCCCTTCGTGTCGTACGGCGGCACCGCCACGTTCGCGAATCTCATGGCGGTCGGGCTGCTTCTGGCCATCAGGGTGCGGCGGCAGTCGTTCAGCTAGAAGAAGGCGCGGGCGGTCCGACCGGCGCGTTGGTGTCCGGCCGGACCTGTCACCGTCTGCGCGCCGCTACCCTGGAAGGTATGCCTGTCGAGTCGATATTCCACCGCCTGGAAGCGCTGCTGCCCAAGGTGCAGAAGCCCATCCAGTACGTCGGGGGTGAGCTCAACTCGACCGTCAAGGACTGGGACTCCGCCGACGTACGGTGGGCGCTGATGTACCCGGACGCCTACGAGGTCGGGCTGCCCAACCAGGGCGTGGCGATTCTCTACGAGATCCTCAACGAGCTGCCCCGCACCCTGGCCGAGCGCACCTACGCGGTCTGGCCGGACCTTGAGGCGCTCATGCGGGCCGAGGGCGTGCCGCAGTTCACCGTCGACGCGCACCGGCCGGTGCGCGCCTTCGACGTGCTCGGCCTGTCGTTCTCGACCGAGCTGGGCTACACCAACATGCTGACCGCGCTCGATCTCGCCGGGATCCCGCTCAGGGCCGTCGACCGGGGTGAGGACGACCCGATCGTGCTCGCCGGCGGTCACGCGGCCTTCAACCCCGAGCCGATCGCCGACTTCCTCGACGCGGCCGTGCTCGGCGACGGCGAGCAGATCTCGATCGCCATCTCCGAGGTCATCCGTGAGTGGAAGGCCGAGGGGCGTCCCGGCGGGCGCGACGAGCTGCTGATGCGGCTCGCCGAGTCCGGCGGCGTCTACGTGCCGAAGTTCTACGACGTCGACTACCACCCCGACGGGCGCATCAAGCGGGTCGCGCCCAACAGGTCCGAGGTGCCGTGGCGGGTGCACAAGCACACGGTGATGGACCTCGACGAGTGGCCCTATCCGAAGAAGCCGCTGGTGCCGCTGGCCGAGACGGTGCACGAGCGGTTCAGCGTGGAGATCTTCCGCGGCTGCACGCGCGGGTGCCGCTTCTGCCAGGCGGGCATGATCACCCGTCCGGTGCGGGAGCGGTCGATCACCACGATCGGCGCCATGGTGGACAACGGCATCAAGGAGTCCGGCTTCAACGAGGTCGGCCTGCTGTCGCTGTCCTCGGCCGACCACTCCGAGATCGGCGAGGTCGCCAAGGGCCTGGCCGACCGCTACGAAGGCACCAACACCTCGCTGTCCCTGCCCTCGACCAGGGTCGACGCGTTCAACATCGACCTGGCCAACGAGTTCTCCAGGAACGGCAGGCGCTCGGGTCTCACGTTCGCCCCCGAGGGCGGCTCCGAGCGCATGCGCAAGGTGATCAACAAGATGGTCACCGAGGAAGACCTCATCCGCACGGTCACCACCGCCTACTCGCAGGGCTGGCGGCAGGTGAAGCTCTACTTCATGTGCGGCCTGCCCACCGAGCAGGACGAAGACGTGCTCGGCATCGCCGACCTGGCCAAGAAGGTCATCCAGGCGGGTCGCGAGGCCACCGGCAGCCGTGACATCCGCTGCACCGTCTCCATCGGTGGGTTCGTGCCCAAGCCGCACACCCCGTTCCAGTGGGCCGGGCAGGCCGACCACGAGACCGTCGACAGGCGGCTCAAGGCGCTGCGCGACTCGCTGCGCGGCGACAAGCAGTACGGCCGGGCCATCGGCTTCCGCTACCACGACGGCAAACCGTCCATCGTGGAGGGCCTGCTCTCGCGGGGCGACCGCAGGGTCGGCGCGGTGATCAGGGCCGTCTGGGAGGACGGCGGCCGGTTCGACGGCTGGAGCGAGCACTTCTCCTACGACAGGTGGATGCAGGCCGCCGAGAAGGCGGGCGTCGACGTCGACTGGTACACCACCCGCGAGCGGGCCGAGAACGAGGTGCTTCCGTGGGACCACCTCGACGCCGGGCTCGACCGCGAATGGCTGTGGCAGGACTGGCAGGAGGCCGTGTCCGGCGGTGAGGTCGAAGACTGCCGCTGGACCCCGTGTTACGACTGCGGGGTCTGTCCCACCATGGGCACCGAGATCCAGATAGGCCCGACAGGGCGCAAGCTCCTTCCTCTCACCGTGGTCTAGCGCGCTCAGTGGGCGAGCCGTGTCACGGCGTACACGGACACGTGTCGCGGCGGCTTATCCTGGGAGAAGGAACTCTTACAAGGGAAGGACGCAAAGCTCTGAAACCTGTTCCCGACGGGCCTCCGCCCGCGCCTACGGTGCAGCGCCTTCGTGTGCGTTACGCCAAGCGCGGCCGCCTGCGCTTCACCAGTCACCGCGACATCTCGCGGGCCGTCGAGAGGGCGGTCCGTCGTGCCGGTATTCCGGTGGCCTACAGCGCGGGCTTCTCGCCCCACCCGAAGATCTCCTACGCGGGCGCAGCGCCGACCGGCGTCGCCAGCGAGGCCGAATACCTCGAGATCGGTGTCACCACGTTGTGTGACCCCGGGCAGGTCAAGTCCAGCCTGGACGCGTCGCTGCCGCCCGGTCTCGATGTGGTCGACGTCGTGGAGGCGGGCCCAGGGGGGCTGGCCGACCGACTGGAGGTCTCCGACTGGGAGGTACGCCTGCCCGGCGCCGATCGCGAGCTCGCCCAAGTGGCGGTGGAGAAATTCCTCGCGGCGGGCACCGTGGAGGTCGAGCGCCTCACCAAGAAGGGTCCCCGGCGCTTCGACGCGCGGGAGGCCGTCCTGGGGCTCGTGGTGTCCGAGGGAACAGACAGAACTGCAGCTCAGGTGCCAGGACAGACGTGTGTCATACTGCGCATGGTTGTTCGGCACATGACGCCTGCCGTTCGACCCGATGATGTGCTCACAGGGCTGCGCCTTGTGGCCGACTTCGCGCCGCCGGTCCCCCCCGAGGTGACCAGGCTGGCGCAGGGGCCGCTCGACGCCGGTACCGGTGAGCTTGCCGACCCGCTCGGCCCTGACCGCGAGACGACGCGCGGCGGCGAGGCGGGACCGGCGGGTGAGCACGTCGTCGGCTAAGGAGGTGCCCTGCGTGAGCGGGGCGCCACCGCTGACAGGACTTGGCGCCCGCGCCTCCTTCCCGGAGGCGGGGGCGGACAACGAGACACGATGGCTCCTGCGCGGCGCGGCGACGCGCCCGGGAGCTGACGGGAGAGCGCCCGCATGCTCGACAATGAGCCCAACGCCGGGGCCACTGGCCCTGACGGGGAGACAACTGAACAGCCCAAGGTGACCAGGCGCCGCCGCTCCGCGAGCCGCCCGGCGGGTCCCCCGCCGGAGCTGCCGGAGGAGCCGGCCGCCGCCGCCCCGATCACGGTCGCGGCCGCACAGGCCGCGCCGTCGGTTGCCGACGTGCAACCGGTGCAGACCAACGCCGTGCAGCGCGCGGCCGGTGAGCCCGCCCCCGACGCGGGGCGCGGCAGGAGAACCCGGGCCCGCGCGGCGGCGCCCGCAGCCGAGGCCGGAGCCGCCCAGGGCGTTCAGGCAGAGCCCGGCGCGCCCGAGGGCGCCGCGGCTGGAGCCGGTGCCCTTGCGGCCGGTACGCCCGAAGGTGTCGCGTCCGGAGCCGTCGTGCCTGAGGGGCCGGCTCCGCAGCAGGCCGAGAGCCCTGCCGCGTCGCAGGCCGGCACGTCGGCCGAGCCCGTCGTGGCGCCCGTCGTCGACCGGCGGGAAGCCGCCGAGCGGACGGCCGGCGCGGCCGAGCCGGTCGTGGCGCCCGTGCTGCAGAGCCCGGAGGCCGAGAGCCTGGCGTACGCGGGCGGTCCGGCCGAAGCCGGCGAGGTGGCCAGTGCGGTCGAGGCGGCCGTTGCTGACGCCGTGGTCGACGCCGCCGACATGCCCGAGGAGAAGCCCAAGAGGGCCACGCGCACGCGGTCCACCGCGACCACGACGCGCCGCCGTACGACGAAGAAGGCCGAGCCGGAGGTCGCGGGAGCGCTCCCGGAGGAGGAGGCCGAGGCGCCGAAGCGGCGGCGTACGCGGAAGAAGGCCGAAGAGGTCGTCGTGGAGGCTCCGGCGGGCGCCGACGTCGAGGTCGTCGCGACGCCCTCCGACGTCGAGGTGGCCGTCACCGTGCCCGAGGCCGCCGAGGCGGCCGACGAGGACATCCTGGAGATCCTGCCCGAGGACGAGCCGCTCGACGACGAGCCCGCCGGTGAGGACCTCGACGAGGAGGTCGACCGGCCGAGCCTGCTCGCCGACCCCTTCGGGCTGAGCGCGCGCAGGACGGACGAGCCGGGCACGGCGTTCCAGCGTCCCGCGGCCATCTTCGCGCCGCTGTTCCAGGCCCCCGACCCCACCCAGGGCAAGCCCGCGGTGATCCGGCGGCCCGAGCCCGAGCCGGAGCCCGAGGAGGTCGAGGAGCTCGTCGACGAGACCCTCGTCGAGGACGAGGGCGAGATCGACACCTCCGACGAGCAGGAGGAGGAGGGCGGCGGTCGCCGTCGCCGCCGCCGCCGCGGAGGCAGGGGCCGCGGCAAGTCGCGCGAGCGTGACGAGGGCGAGGAAGGCGAGGAAGGCGACGAGGAGGCCGACGAGGACCAGGGCGAGGAGGGCCAGGAGGAAGAGGCCGCCGGCTCTCGCCGTCGTCGCCGTCGTCGCCGCCGCGGCACCGAGGAGACCCTGGAGCCCTCCAGCGACGACCCGCCGAACACGGTGGTGCGCATCCGCGCGCCGCGTTCCGGCCGCGCCGCCTCCCTGGTGACCGCCACCGACGGCGTGCAGAGCGTGCGCGGCTCGACCCGCCTGGAGGCCAAGAAGCAGCGCCGCCGCGAGGGGCGCGAGCTCGGCCGCAGGCGTCCGCCGATCATCACGGAGTCGGAGTTCCTGGCTCGCCGCGAGTCCGTCGACCGCATGATGGTGGTGCGCCGCCACGGCGACCGTACGCAGATCGCGGTCCTCGAGGACGGCGTGCTCGTCGAGCACTACGTCAACCGCGAGGCCAGCCAGTCCTACGTCGGCAACGTCTACCTGGGCAAGGTCCAGAACGTGCTGCCGTCGATGGAGGCCGCGTTCGTGGACATCGGCAAGGGGCGCAACGCCGTCCTGTACGCCGGTGAGGTGAACTTCGACACCGCCGGGCTGGAGGGACAGCCCAAGCGGATCGAGGCGGCGCTGAAGTCCGGCCAGTCGGTGCTGGTGCAGGTCACCAAGGACCCGATCGGCCACAAGGGCGCCCGGCTCACCTCGCAGATCAGCCTGCCCGGCCGTTACCTGGTGTACGTGCCGGACGGGTCGATGACCGGCATCAGCCGCAAGCTGCCCGACAAGGAACGCACCCGGCTCAAGAGCATCCTCAAGAAGGTCATGCCGGAGAACGCCGGTGTGATCGTCCGTACCGCGGCCGAGGGCGCCTCCGAGGACGAGCTGGCCCGCGACGTGGCCCGGCTGTCGGCCCAGTGGGAGAACATCCAGAAGAAGGCCAAGTCGGCCAGCCCGCCCGAGCTGCTGTCGGCCGAGCCCGACCTGACCATCCGGGTCGTGCGCGACGTGTTCAACGAGGACTTCACCTCGCTGGTCGTGCAGGGCGAGGACGCCTGGGACACCGTCGACGAGTACGTCAAGTACGTCGCGCCGCACCTGGCCGAGCGCCTGTCGCGCTGGGACACCGGGCAGGGCGACGTGTTCGAGTCGTACCGGATCGACGAGCAGCTGGGCAAGGCGCTGGAGCGCAAGGTGTGGCTGCCGAGCGGCGGCTCGCTGGTGATCGACCGTACCGAGGCGATGACCGTCGTCGACGTCAACACCGGCAAGTTCACCGGCCAGGGCGGCAACCTCGAGGAGACCGTCACCAGGAACAACCTGGAGGCGGCCGAGGAGATCGTGCGCCAGCTGCGGCTGCGGGACATCGGCGGCATCATCGTGATCGACTTCATCGACATGGTGCTGGAGTCCAACCGCGACCTGGTGCTGCGGCGGCTGCTGGAGTGCCTGGCGCGCGACAGGACCAAGCACCAGGTCGCCGAGGTGACTTCCCTGGGCCTGGTGCAGATGACGCGTAAGCGGGTCGGCCAGGGGCTGCTGGAGGCGTTCTCGACGCCTTGTGAGTGCTGCAACGGGCGTGGGCTGATCGTCTCGACCGAGCCGGTCGAGGCCAAGCCCGAGCCGCGTGGTACGCAGGGCAAGATGGCGATCGAGAAGGCGGTCTCGGACAAGGTTTCCGCGGCCAAGGACTCCGCCAGCCGTGATACCGTGACCGGTGCGCTTGATGACGTCCCGGCTGAGGACGACCAGGCCAGCCAGACTTCCGGCAGAGGGCGGCGACGCTCCCGCCGAGCCAAGTCCGCCGAGTAGCTTCGGCAGGCTTCCGACGATCCGTCCGGTTCGCCTAGGGCACCGTAAAGCGGTACCCTGGTGAATCGGTGCGTCAGGTGACGTGCCCTGTTGGCGCGCTTACTCGGTTCGTCGGTTTGAGACAGGCCGAATGATAGGCGCAGCATTCGGCGGCCGCCTCGATGCGGGGCGGCTGAGGTCAACAGCGAGTCAGTAGAAGGGTTCCGCGGTGTACGCGATCGTTCGTTGCGGCGGCAGGCAGCAGAAGGTCTCCGTCGGTGACGTCCTCGAGGTGGACAAGGTCGCCGGCGAGGTCGGCTCTTCGGTTACGCTGCCGACGGTGCTCGTCGTCAACGACGGCGATGTGACCACCGAGGCGGGCAAGTTCACGGTCAACGCCGAGATCCTCGGTGAGACCAAGGGCCCGAAGATCCGCATTCTCAAGTACAAGAACAAGACCGGTTACAAGAAGCGCCAGGGTCACCGTCAGCGGTACACCCAGGTGAAGATCACCGGTATCGACCAGGCCTGATCGGGAGTTTGAGAGATGGCACACAAGAAGGGCGCGTCGTCCACCCGGAACGGCCGTGACTCCAATGCTCAGCGCCTGGGCGTCAAGCGCTTCGGCGGCCAGCTGGTGAACGCGGGCGAGATCATCGTTCGCCAGCGCGGCACCCACTTCCACCCCGGCGACAACGTCGGCCGCGGTGGCGATGACACGCTGTTCGCGCTGGCCGCCGGCCACGTGCAGTTCGGCGTCAAGCGCGGTCGTCGCGCCGTCAGCATCGTTCCCGTCGCGGAGTAATCAGCTTCGCTTCGGTGTTGCTTCAAGGGGTGGATCGCCTGTCGATCCACCCCTTAGGCGTTTTCTGGGGCCCTGCGGGGGCGCCCGGTTGTAGTTGATCTTGTATGCCCTGGTGGGCTGATGGAGGAGAGCTGGATGCCGGACTTCGTGGACCAGGTGGTCCTGCACGTCAAGGCCGGTGACGGGGGGAACGGGTGTGCCTCCATCCACCGGGAGAAGTTCAAGCCGCTCGGCGGTCCCGACGGAGGGAACGGCGGCCGCGGTGGCGACGTGATCCTTGAGGTCGATCCCAACACCGCGACGCTGCTGGACTACCACCGCCGTCCCCACCGCAGCGCCGACAACGGCAAGCAGGGGCAGGGCTCCAACCGCGACGGCGCCAACGGCGACGACGTGATCCTCGTCGTCCCGAACGGGACCGTGGTGAAGGACGCCGGCACGGGTGAGGTGCTGGTGGACCTCGTGGGAGCCGGCACGCGGTACGTCATCGCCCAGGGCGGCCACGGCGGGCTCGGCAACGCCGCGCTGGCCACATCCAGGCGCAAGGCGCCCGGGTTCGCGCTGCTCGGGGAGCCCGGTGACGGGCTCGACGTCATGCTGGAGCTCAAGAGCGTCGCCGACGTGGCGCTGGTCGGGTTCCCCAGCGCGGGCAAGTCGTCGCTGATCGCGGCGCTGAGCGCGGCCAAGCCGAAGATCGCGGACTACCCGTTCACCACGCTCATCCCCAACCTGGGGGTCGTGACGGCCGGCGAGAACGTGTTCACCGTCGCCGACGTGCCCGGTCTGATCCCGGGGGCCTCGCAGGGCAAGGGGCTCGGGCACGAGTTCCTCCGCCACGTCGAGCGTTGCGACATGCTCGTGCACGTCATCGACTGCGCGACCATGGAGCCGGGACGCGACCCGATCAGCGACTACGAGGTGATCGAGGCCGAGCTGCGGGCGTACGGGAAGCTTGAGGACCGGCCGCGGATGATCGTGCTGAACAAGGCCGACGTGCCCGACGCGCGGGAGCTGGCCGACATGGTCAGGGCCGAGTTCGAGGAGCGGGGGCTGCAGGTCTTCGTCATCTCGGCGGCCACGCACGACGGGCTGCGGGAGCTCACGTACGCGATGGGCGAGTGGGTGGCGGCGGCCAGGGCCAACAAGCCGGTCGAGGAGCCCACCCGACTGGTGATCAGGCCCAAGCAGCTCGGTGAGGCCGGGTTCAAGGTGCGGCGGGTCAACGAGAACATGTTCCAGGTCACCGGTGAGAAGCCGGAGCGGTGGATCCGGCAGACCGACTTCAGCAACGACGAGGCCGTCGGTTACCTGGCCGATCGGCTCGAACGGCTGGGTGTGGAAGAAGAACTGGTCAAGGCGGGCGCCAAGGCCGGGGCCGAGGTGGTCATCGGGCCGATGGAGGGCGGGTACGTCTTCGACTGGCAGCCGACGCTCAGCGCGGAGTCGGTGCGGCAGGGGCCGCGTGGCTCGGACAACCGTCTGAGGTAGACAGCGGCGGCCTGGGACGACCGTCTGAGGTAGACAGCGGCGCGGCTTGGACGCCCGTCTGGGGTAGACAGCGGCGTGGCTCGGACGGCCGTCTGAGGTTGACAGCCGCCTGGTGGTCGCGCCGCCGTCCGGTGACGGTCCCGCTGCGGTGCGGTGGTGACAGGGGTGGCGGTCCCGCTGCGGGGCGGCGGTGGCGGGACGGCGGTGCAGTGGCGGTCGGACCCTGGTGGTGCGGGCGGTCGGTCGTGGGGGCGGTCGGTCGTGGGGTTCTGCCTGGGGTGAAGGGGGCCTGGGGTGGGGGGCGGGCTCGGATAGGCTGCCAGGCGTGCGGGAACAGATCAGCTCAGCGTCGAGGGTCGTCGTCAAGGTCGGCTCCTCCTCGCTCACCACCCCCCAGGGCATGATCGACGTCGACCGGGTTGACGCCCTCGTCGACGTCCTGGCGGCGCGGCGGCGTGCCGGGACGCAGATCGTGCTGGTCTCGTCGGGAGCGATCGCGGCGGGCCTCGGCCCGCTGGGGTTGTCGGCGCGACCACGCGACCTGGCCACCCAGCAGGCGGCCGCCTCCGTCGGCCAGGGGGTGCTGGTCGCGCGCTACACCTCCTCCTTCGCCCGCTACGGCCTGCGCGTCGGCCAGGTGCTGCTGACCGCCGACGACATGATGCGCCGCGCCCACCACGCCAACGCCCAGCGCACCCTGGCCCGGCTGCTGGAGCTGGGCATCGTGCCGATCGTCAACGAGAACGACACGGTCGCGACCGACGAGATCAGGTTCGGCGACAACGACCGGCTCGCGGCGCTGGTCTCCCATCTGACCCACGCCGACGCGCTGGTGCTGCTGTCCGACGTCGACGCCCTCTACGACGGCCCGCCGAGCCGGGCGGGCTCGCGCCGGCTGGCCGAGGTCCGCGGCCCCGAGGACCTGGTCGGCGTCGAGCTGGGCAGGAACGGCGCGGCGGTCGGCACCGGCGGCATGGTGACCAAGGTCCAGGCGGCCAGGATCGCCACGGGCGCGGGCGTGCCGGTCGTGCTCACCGCCGCCGCCCACGCAGCCCAGGCGCTCGCCGGGGCCGACATCGGCACCTACTTCCACCCCGGCGGCCGGCACCCCGGCACGCGGCTGCTGTGGCTCGCCCACGCCACCACCGGGCGCGGCCGGCTGCACCTCGACCAGGGGGCGGTCGAGGCGATCGTGGGCCGCCGCAAGTCGCTGCTGCCCGCCGGCGTGACGTCCGTGGAGGGCGAGTTCGCCGCGGGCGACCCCGTCGACCTGTGTGCTCCGCAGGGCGGGGTGGTGGCGCGCGGCCTGGTCAACTTCGACGCCGCCGAGATCCCCGGGCTGCTCGGACGCTCAACGAGAGAGCTGGCCAGCACGCTCGGTCCGGAATATGAACGCGAGCTGATTCACCGGGACGACATCGTCATACTGGAAGGCCATCACCAGTGAGGAGCACGCGATGTCCGAGGAGTTCCTGAAGGTCGCCCGCGCGGCACGAGAGGCCGCCGCCGAGCTGGCCCCGCTGCCGCGGGCGCCGAAGGACCGGGCGTTGCGGGTGATCGCCGACGCCCTGGTCGCGCACGCGGCGGAGATCGTCGAGGCCAACGCCGATGACGTCGAGCGGGCGCGGGCCCAGGGCACGTCCGAGGCGATGGTCGACCGGCTGCGGCTCGACGAGGCCAGGATCGGGGCCATCGCCGAGGCCGTGCGGGAGGTGGCCGACCTGCCCGACCCGGTCGGCGAGGTCATCCGGGGGAGCACGCTGCCCAACGGGCTGGAGCTGCGGCAGGTCAGGGTGCCGCTGGGCGTGATCGGGATCATCTACGAGGGGCGTCCCAACGTCACGGTCGACGCCGCCGCGCTCTGCCTCAAGAGCGGCAACGCGGTGCTGCTGAGGGGCTCGTCGAGCGCCTACTCCTCCAACACGGCGCTGGTGCGGATCATGCAGGACGCGCTCGCCGGCACGCAGGTGCCCGCCGGCGCGGTGCAGCTCGTGCCGGGCCGGACGCGCGACTCGGTCAAGGAGCTGATGCGCGCCCGCGGGCTGGTCGACGTGCTGATCCCGCGCGGCGGCGCGGCGCTGATCAACTCGGTGGTCGAGGAGTCCACGGTGCCGGTGATCGAGACCGGCGTGGGCAACTGCCACGTCTACGTCGACGCGGAGGCCGATCTCGACCTGGCCGTGCAGATCCTGGTCAACTCCAAGGCGCAGCGGCCGTCGGTGTGCAACGCGGCCGAGACGTTCCTCGTGCACGAGGGGGTCGCCGACGCGTTCGTGCCCAGGGCGCTGCGGGCGCTGGCCGAGGCGGGGGTGACCGTCCACGGTGACGAGCGGATCGCCGGTTACGGGGAGGTCGTGCCGGTCACCGAGGACGACTTCTTCACCGAATACCTGTCACTCGACATCGCCGCCGCCGTCGTCGGCTCGCTGGAGGACGCCGTCGCCCACATCCGGCGCTACGGCTCCGGGCACACCGACGCGATCGTCACCCGGTCGCAGCGGGCCGCCCGCCGCTTCGTCGCGCTCGTCGACTCGGCGGCCGTGGCGGTGAACGCCTCGACCAGGTTCACCGACGGGGGCGAGTTCGGGTTCGGCGCGGAGATCGGCATCTCCACGCAGAAGCTGCACGCGCGCGGGCCGATGGGCCTGCCGGAGCTGACCTCCACCAAGTGGGTCTACACAGGAGAAGGGCATCTGCGCACGTCAGAAGGCACCGTGGTGCCCGGCCCGGCTTGCGGTTAGTCGGCGTGTCGGGCTGACCGGCGGCCCGCGGCCTGGGTTGACTGGGTGTCATGGAAATTGTCGTCGCCCTTGTCTTCTCCGCCGCGGTGCTGTTCGGCGCCGACCGCCTGCTGCTCTGGCTGGAGCGCCGCGGTCACGTCAACTGGCGCAGGAAGGGGCGCAAGGCCCTGTCCGAGGAACCCACGGCCGAGTTCGACAGCATGCTCTCCGACCGTTCACACCGATAAAGGTTCAACGGCTCCGGCGCGCCGCGGGCGTCAACTGTCGTCCCAGCGCTAGGGTTGTGTCCCTTATGGGCGCGCCGGGCGGGGAGGGACGGTGAGCAAGCTCGGCAAGGTCGGGCCGTACAGCCTGGTCGAGCGGCTCGGCCGAGGAGGGATGGGCGAGGTGTACCTCGCCACCACCCGCCGTGGCGAGCAGGTCGCACTCAAGGTCCTCCACGACCTGACCGAGGACGAGATGTCCCGGGTCAGGCTGGAACGTGAGGTGCGCGCGCTGCGCAGGGTCGAGAGCCCCTACGTGGCCAAGGTGCTCGACGCCGATCTGAGCTGTGCCCGGCCGTACCTGGTCATGGAGCACATCGAGGGCGTCACGCTGCTGGAGCGCGTACGCCAGAGCGGGCCGCTCGACCTGGGGCAGCTCGTGCACATGGCGCAGGGCATCGCGGCGGCGCTGGCCATCATCCACGCGGCCGGGGTCGTGCACCGTGACCTGAAGCCGGGCAACATCATCATGGGCACCGAGGGGCCGGTCCTCATCGACTTCGGCATCGCGCAGGTGCTCGATGCGACCAGGCTCACCATGACCGGCACGTTCCTCGGCACGCCCGGCTACACCGCGCCGGAGATCTTCGCCGACGAGCAGGTCGACTCGCCCGCCGACGTGCACGCCTGGGCGGCCACCGTGGCGTTCTCGGCGACCGGGCGGCCCACGTTCGGGCGCGGCACGGCCGAGGCGCAGATGTACGCGGTGCTGAACGGGCAGGCCGACCTCAAGGGCGTGCCGGTGGCGCTGCTGCCGCTGGTGCGGGCCGCGCTCAACCGGGAGCCCGGCAAGCGGCCCACCGCCGCGCTGCTGGCCGACCGGCTCTCCCGGCTGGCCAAGGCCACCAGCGGCCCCGACGGCGACGCGCCCGCGGCCGCCGAGGAGGCGTCCAGGGGCGAGAGGGAGCGGAGCCGGGCGAACGGCGCGGCGGCCGAGATCCCCGCGCCACGCGGCCGGACCGGCACGGAGGGCAAGACGCCCGTGCCGCGCGGCCGTACGGGCACGGAGGGCAAGACGCCCGTGCCGCGCACGCGTACCGGCGTGGACGGGAAGCCGCCCGTACCCAGGAACCGGACCGAGCCGCCGGCGGCGAGGAGCCGGGCCGAAGGCGCCGCCTCGGGCACGCGCCCCAGGCCGGGCATGGACGGCGCGGCCCCCGGCCCCCGCGCCAGAACCGCAGCGGACGGGACGCGCGCCAGGACCGGCGCCGACGGCCCGGCCACCCCCGGCCCCCGCGCCAGGACGGGAACGGAAGGCACCCGCGCCAGGACGGGCACCGACGGCTCGACCCCCGGCCCCCGCGCCAGAACCGCAGCGGACGGAACGCGCGCCAGGACCGGCGCCGACGGGACGCGGGTCAGGGCCGACGGCGCGGTTCCGCCGCCGAGGGGCAGGACTGGCACCGACGGCAAGGCCGCCGCGTCCCGGTCCAGGACCGGCGCGGAGCCCAAGACGGGCCCGCGCGCGCGGGCGACGGCGGCCGTGCGGAGCAGGTCACAGGACGGCGGCCGGCGGGGCAGGCTCAGGGCCGAGTCGCCGACCACGCTGCCCGCGGGCAACACCGCTCTGCTGCTGCTCGCGGTGCTGGCGGTGCCGTGCGTGGTGACGTCGGTGATCTGGCCGATCGCCTCCATCGCCATCACCACGGCGTTCGTGGTGCTGACCAGGACGCTCTGGATGAGTCATTGGCTGGTCAGGAAGCGCAGCGCGCGTCGCATGCGGATCGCGCTGCGCGTGTTGCTGTTCCCGTTCGCGCTGACCGGGGCGGCGGCGACCGCCGTGGTGTGGCCGGGGGTGCCCGTCGCGGTGGCGTCGGGCGGCGCGCTCTGGGTGACCGGGGGCGGTCAGATCGACTCCGACTGGTGGCAGCAGCCGGCGCCCGTGACGGTCGCGGCGGTGGTGTTCGGCATGTTGTGCGGCGGTATCACCGGGCGCGAGATCGAACGGATCGGCGGCAAGCTGCCGGAGTTGCGCAGGGAAGGGCTGCGCGCACTGGCCGTGCTGGGCGGGTTCGTCGCCCTGTGCGCGGCCGCCGTGCGCGCGATCGCCCTTCTGCTGTAGACGGCGAGGACGGCCGGCCGGTCAGCCCTGACCGCCGTCGCGGCGCGAGAAGCGGTTGAAGATGCGCTCGCCCGCGTTCACCGCCCCTTCGGCCACGTCGCGCAGCACGCCGATGAACGGGTCCTGCGACTGCGACCAGGAGGCGCGGTAGGACTCGGCCGCCGCCTTGATCTCGTCGGTCACCCGTGCGTTGGCGTCGTCCTCGCGGCGCGGGTAGTCGCCGCCGATGATGCGGTCGTACTCGCCGCTGCGCTGCCACTTGTCGAGCTCGGCCACGCGCACCACGGCGAAGGGGTGGGTGGTGCCGAGTAGGTTGAGCACCTTGAGGAAGCCGTCGCGCAGGTCGCCCGCGGTGTCGTACTCCTGGTACTGCGCCAGGAACGCCTCGATGTTCATCTCGTGGGTGTAGGCGCCGCCGGCGAGCTTCATCAGCGCGCGCTTGGCCGAGTCGGGGTTCTGGGCGGTCAGCAGGCCGCCGCGGTCGGAGGAGAGCTCCGACTTGCGATACCACTCCTCCAGGCCCGCGACGATCGCGCGCAACCCGATGTAGCCGAGCGGGATCCAGGCGACGCGCGTGGCGAGGCGGGTGAGGATGTCGAGCATCGTCCGGTAGACCGCGTGACCCGACAGGATGTGGGAGGTCTCGTGGCCGATGACGAAGCGCTGCTCCTCTTCGTCCATGAGGTTGAGCAGGCCGGTGGTGACGACGATGAACGGGTCGTCGAAGCCGATGGCCTTGGCCTGGACCTGCGGGTCCTGCTGGACGTAGATCTCCGGGATGCGGTGCAGGTCGAGGGTGTAGGCGGCGTCGCGGCCCATGTCGTACAGCGCACGGAACTGGGTCTCGCTGACGCGCACGGACGACGCCAGATACATCAGGCGAAGTCGGCGCTCACTTACAAGGCCGGACATCTGCTTGAGAACCGTGTCGAACCCACTCAACTTACGCAGAGCGACCAGGGCGGACCGGTCTGCGGGGTGTTCGTAGGCACGGGACGAGATGCCGGGCAGTTGGACGCGGTTGCGGTCCGGGGTGGTCGTCATGCCCGGCATGCTACGTCCGCAACGGAGGGGATGCGCGGACATCACCAAGGGGGGTGCCATCATGTTCGGGTACCACGTCCACGTAAGGTCCGATTCATGATGAACGCGCCTGGTATCCAGGGGAAGCGGCGGGTAGGTGTGATGGGTGGGACGTTCGATCCCATCCACCACGGCCACCTGGTCGCAGCAAGCGAGGTCGCCCATCACTTCGACCTCGACGAGGTCGTGTTCGTGCCGACCGGGCGGCCGTACCAGAAGTCCGGACGCGAGGTGTCGGCCCCCGAGGACCGCTATCTGATGACGGTCATCGCGACGGCCTCCAACCCCCGCTTCTCCGTGAGCCGGGTCGACGTGGACCGCCCCGGCCCCACCTTCACCATTGACACATTGCGCGACATCTCCACCGTTTACGGCCCGCAGGTGGACCTGTACTTCATCACCGGCGCCGACGCGCTCGGCGCGATCCTCGGCTGGCAGGACGCCGACGAGCTGTTCGAGCTGGCGCACTTCGTGGGCTGCACGCGTCCGGGGCACACGTTGCACGATCCGGGGCTGCCCGAGGGCAGGGTGACACTCCTGGAGATTCCCGCGCTGGCCATCTCCTCGTCGGAGTGCCGTCAGCGGGTGTCCAAGGGGGAGCCGATCTGGTATCTGGTACCCGACGGAATCGTGCAGTACATCAACAAACGAGGGTTGTATCACGGGGAAGGCTGAAGCTCTCCGTGCCATGGGTGAGGGGTTTCGGCCTGGAAGGGTACCCTCGGTATATGGGCATGCTGCCGACACAGGAGGACAGACCCGCATCGTGACCGCATCCGACAGATCCGTTCAGCTCGTCCAGATCGCCGCCGAGGCCGCGGCCGACAAGCTGGCCGATGACATCCTCGCCTATGACGTGAGCGAGCAGCTCGTCATCACCGACGCCTTCCTGCTCTGCTCAGCCACGAACGACCGCCAGGTCCGCGCCATCGTCGACGAGATCGAAGACCGGCTGCGCACCGAGGCCGACGCCAAGCCCGTGCGCCGCGAGGGCGAGCGCGAGGGCCGCTGGGTGCTGCTCGACTTCATCGACATCGTCGTGCACGTCCAGCATGAGGAAGACCGCACGTTCTACGCGCTCGAGCGCCTGTGGAAGGACTGCCCGGCCATCAGCCTGCCGGAGAGCGTCATGCTCGCCAACATGCAGCGGGCCCGCAGTTGAGCAGGCGGATCGTCTGCCTCCGCCACGGACAGACCCTGTGGAACGTGGAGCACCGCTTCCAGGGGCATTCCGACATCCCGCTCGACGAGACCGGCGTCGCGCAGGCGGCCAGGGCGGCCTCGCTGCTGGCCTCGCTGCGGCCCACCCTCATCGTCTCCTCCGACCTCCAGCGCGCCCATGACACGGCCCTGGCGCTCGGGCGGCTCGTCGGGCTCGACGTGAGCGTCGACAAGGACTTCCGCGAACGCGGCGGCGGTCAGTGGGAGGGGCTGACGCGCGACGAGATCGCCGCGCGCTGGCCCGAGGAGTACGTCGCCTGGGAGGCCCCCGACGGCGAACCCGTCTCCGAGGTCGCGGTCCGGGTGGCGACCTCCATGCGCAAGTGGGCGTCCCGGCTCGACGACGACGGGCTCCTGGTCGTCGCCTCGCACGGCGCCGCGCTGCGCCTCGGCATCTGCGAGCTGCTCGGCCTGCCCGAGGAGCTGTGGCCGACGCTGGGCGGGCTGGGCAACTGCTCCTGGTCGGTCCTGCAGGAGGGCCGTCAGGGCTGGCGGCTGCTCGAACACAACGCGGGCACCCTTCCCGAGCCCATCAGCAGCGACGACCGCCCCGAAGCGGTCGTGTAGCCGACCGGCTCAGGCCGGCCACGCGGGGCGGCGGGCGCCCTGCCGGGTGTGCTCCGGCAGCGTGATGGCGCTCGCGGCCTTCTCCGTCATCCGCTTCACCATGCCCTTGCCCGGCAGGTACGGCAGCATGCGCATCAACTGGTTCCGCCGCCAGATCCGCGACCGCGTGCCCGGCACAAGGTATTTGTCGGCCCCCTCGGCCTGCTTCTGGCACACCTGGACGTACGGCCTCATCCGCCGTTCGTAGGCGTCGAACGCGGCCGCATGGTCGTCGGGGGCGGCGGCCAGCTCGGCGGCCAGCACGTACGCCCCGACCACCCCGAGCCCGGTGCCCATGCCGCCGGGGCCGGGGGCGTACCCGGCGTCGCCGACCAGCGCCACCCGGCCGGACGACAGGCGGGGCAGGACGACCTGGGCGGCCTGCCAGAAGAAGAAGTCCTCGGCTGTCTCCATGGCCGCCAGCAGCGACGGCACCTGCCAGCCCACTCCCCGGAACGCCCGCGCGATCAGGGCCCGCTGCGCCGCCTGGTCGCGGTGGTCGAGGTCGAGCGGGGGTGTGGCGAAGTCGAGCGCCGCCCTGGTGCGTCCGTTCGTCCTGACGATGGTGGCGCAGCGGCCCGGCACGTTGTGCATCAGGCCGTCATGGTCCAGGCCGTACGTGCCGGGGACGGAGAAGATCGCGCCGTAGAAGCCGAGATGGCGCAGGGGAGTGGCGGGGAAGGCCAGCTCGCGTACCTTGCTGCGGATGCCGTCCGCGCCCACGACCAGGTCGAACGTGCGGGGCGCGGCCTTTTCGAAGGTGACGTGCACGCCGTCGGGGCGTTCGGTCATGGAGGTGATCGAGTCGTCGAAGAGGCGTTCGGCGGGGGCGGCCTCGTTCAGGATGCGGGTCAGGTCGCCGCGCAGGATCTCCACCTCGCCGCTGAACACCTCGGACGGCAGCCCGGCCAGCCGTCTGCCGTCGCCGTCGACGATGGCGATGTCGCCCATTCCGGTCTGGGCGGCCCTGATCGTGTCCAGCACGCCCATGCGCCTGAGGACCTCCAGTTGCGGGACGCCGCGGAAGTCGACGGCCTGGCCGCCGGTGCGCAGGGCGGGGGCGCGCTCGACGACGGTCGGCCGGAACCCGTGACGGGCCAGCCAGTGGGCGAGCGTGGGCCCGGCGACGCCTCCGCCGGAGATGAGTACGGCCTTCACGGTGGCCTCCCTTGATAGTGCGCTCTGTACGTTGTACGCGTACCGTAGGTTCGGGTTTCGGAGCAGGCAAGAGGGGCGCCCGGCGCACTAGTGCGGCGGTGAGGTGCCGTCAGGGGTGCCGCGCCTGGTGCACTAGTGCGGGAAAGGGGTGGCCGTGGACCGGCCCGTCCATCTGCGGATCGCGGACGAACTGCGCGATCGCATCACCGGCGGCGACCTGGCCCCGGGGGACCGGGTGCCGTCGACCCGGGAGATCATCCGGGAGTGGGGGGTGGCGATGGCCACCGCGACCAAGGCCCTGGGCAGGTTGCGCGAGGACGGGCTCACCCGGGCCGTGCCGGGCGTCGGGACCGTCGTCGCCGGGCCCGTACGGCGGGCCGCGCAGGACCTCACCCGGCAGCGCATCGTGCGCCAGGCGGTCGCGGTCGCCGACCGGGAGGGGCTGGCCGCCGTGTCGATGCGCCGGCTGGCCGCCGACCTCGACGTCTCGGCCATGTCCCTGTACCGGCACGTGGCGGGCAAAGACGAGCTCGTCCTGCTCATGACGGACGCCGTCCATGGCGAGGAGCCGCCCGCGGGGCAGGTGCCGCGTGGCTGGCGTCCGCAGCTGGAGCTGGAGGTCAGGCAGTTGTGGCGGGTGCATCTGCGGCATCCGTGGCTGGCTCAGGCGGTCTCGCTGACCCGGCCGCAGTTCGTACCGCATGGCATGGCGCACACCGAGCGGCTGCTGCGCGCCCTGGACGGGCTCGGCCTCGACGCCGGCACCATGCTGCACGCCGTCGTGGCGCTGGTGAACTTCATCCGGGGCAACGCCGTCAGCTTGGAGGCGGAGTTGCAGGCGCGTACCGAGACCGGGGTCACCGAGGACGAGTGGATGAGCGAGCACGAGGGAGAACTGGGGGAGCTGCTCAGCTCCGGGGCCTATCCCACGTTGGCCAAGGTCGTCACCGCGCCCGGCCTCGACCTGGACCTGGATTCCGTCTTCGAGTTCGGGCTGCGCAGGCAGCTCGACGGGCTCGCCGTGCTGGTGGCACGGGCGCAAGCGGGACGGCGGTCGGGCGATTAGGCGAAAGGGCGCGGATGGCTATATGCTCTCGGAGCGCCGCAACGGGTGGACCCGAAGCGGTGACCAGGGGCTATGGCGCAGTTGGTAGCGCGCCTCCATGGCATGGAGGAGGTCTGGGGTTCGAATCCCCATAGCTCCACACAGTTTCCTTCCCTGGTTCGAGTGGCCTCCAAGGGCCGAACCCGGTGGGGCTCGGCCCTTGAACGGCTCCCAGGACGAACGGTCAGTTACAGGGGCTGTTGTTCAGCGTGAAGGCGGCGGGCGCGGCCGTGTTGCCGGTGTGCGTCGCCTGGAATCCGAACGACGTCGACGCGCCGGGCGCGAGTGTCGCGTTGTAGGCGACGTTCCTGGCGGTGACCTGGCCGGCCGCGGGGGAGACCGTGGCGTTCCAGGCCGAGGTGACGGTCTGGCCCGGGGGCAGCGTGAAGCCCAGCGCCCATGACGACAGGGTCGAGGCGCCGGTGTTGGTGATCGTGACGGCCGCCGTCAGGCCCGTGTTCCAGGCGTTGGTGGTGTAGGAGACGCGGCAGGCGCCCGGCGGGTTCGTGGTCGGCGTGGGCGTGGGCGTGGGCGTGGGCGTCGGCGTCGGCGTCGGGGTCGGGGTCGGGGTCGGGCCGCCGGTGGTCAGGCCGAGGAAGGCGACGGCGGCCGCGGCCATCCCGCCTGTGGGCAGGCTGTGCCCGACGCCCTGGACGCTCACCGCCTCGACCTGGGCGGTCGTTCCCGTGCCGCCGTACCTGGTCCTGGTCCAGCCGGGCTGGGGCTGGTCGGTGAGGCTCGGGGTCTGGGGCAGGCCGTGGACGTTCGTCCACTGCTTGATCTCCTCCTGGAAGTTCGGGTAGCGCAGGGTGGAGTCCTCGGTGCCGTGCCACACCTGCATGCGCGGGCGAGCGCCGGTGTAGCCGGGGTAGGCGGCTCGTACCAGGTCACCCCATTGCTGCGGGGTCTTGGTGATCTGGCCGTTCGCGCACGCGCTGTTCCAGCTCGAACCGTCGGTGGTGGCGAAGCAGCCGAACGGCACGCCCATGAACGCCGCCCCTGCCTGGAACACGTCCGGATAGTCGCCCAGCAGCACGTTCGTCATCATGCCGCCGGAGGAGGCGCCGGTCACGTACGTGCGGGCGGGGTCGGTGGCGTACCGCTGCTGGACGTATCGGACCATGGACACGATGCCGACGGGGTCGCTGCCGCCGTCGTGCCGCAGCGCCTGCGGGGAGGAGACGTCGAAGCAGGAGCCGCTCCTGGTCGCCGACGGGTAGATCACGATGAACTTGTAGCGGTCGGCGAGCGAGGCGAACTCGGTGCCCGAGTAGAAGGCGGGGCCGGAGCCGGTGCAGTAGTGCACGGCGACCAGCACCGGCGGACGGGTTCCGACGCCGTCGGGGACGTACAGGTGCATGCGCAGGTTCGTCGGGTTGGTGCCGAAGCCGGTCACCTCGGTGAGCTGCGCCGAGGCGGCCGGAGGAGCGGTGATCAGGCCCGCGACGGCGAGCGCCGCGATGGCGATCACGGCGCCTGCCAGTCGAGCTCTCAGGTTCATCGGGTTCCTCTCGTTCGCCTGAAATATTGCGAGTATGAAGAGAAACTTTCGGCGTGACAACGGCCGGTCCCTCGGCGGGGCTCTGACCTGCGCCAGCCGAAAAGGGGGCGTGAAAGTTTCCGTCAGGCGTAGCGCCGGGCCAGCTCCGCCGCCGCCGCGCCCAGGGCCTCGCGCAGCGCGGCCGGGGACAGCACCTCGGCGTCGGTGCCCAGTCGCAGGAACTCACCGAGCGCGTGCTCCATCGACTCGATCGGCACGGTGACCCGCGTCCAGCCCTCGGCGTCCGGCGGCTCGGCGGTCTCCCGCGCCGCCGCGGCGACGCCGGGCGTCATGAGGTCGGGCAGGCGTTCCAGGCCGCGCGGCGACAGCCGGACCACCGCCTCGCCGCGCCTCAGCCTGGCCTCGAACTCGGCCAGGTAGCCCTGCCAGTAGTCCGCCAGGCGGAAGCCCTCGGGCCTGGCGAACGTGCCGGGGAGTGCGTGCAGGTCGAGGATCTGGGAGACGCGGTAGGTGCGTACGTGCTCGCCGCAGCGCGCCACCAGGTACCACCGGCCCGCCTTGACCACCAGCCCGTACGGCTCCAGCCGCCGCTCCATCTCCTGCGGCGCCTTCCACCTCCGGTAGGTGACCTGGACGGGCCGCTCGTTCCACACGGCGTCGGCCACGGCGGGCAGGTAGGTGACCGGTTCGGCGTCGCGGTACCAGGAGGGCGCGTCGAGGTGGAAGCGCTCCTGGATGCGGCCCGCGCGGTCGCGCAGCTCGACGGGGAGCGCGGCCATCAGCTTGAGCTGGGCCGCGGTCACCACCGCGCCGAGGCCCAGCTCGGCCGCCGGGCCCGGCAGCCCGGCCAGGAACAACGACTCGGCCTCGTCGGTGGTCAGCCCGGTGAGCCGGGTGCGGTAGCCGGCGAGGAGTTGGTAGCCGCCGTTGGGCCCGGCGTCGCCGTAGAGGGGGATGCCGGCGGCGTGCAGGGACTCCATGTCCCGGTAGATGGTGCGTACGGAGACCTCCAGGCGCTCGGCCAGGTCGTGGGCCGTCATGCGGCCGCGCGTCTGCAACAGCAGCAGGATCGAGACCAGGCGGGAGGCGCGCACGGTCACTGACACTACATGTCAGTGACCCGGCCGTACGTTCGCTCACATGAACGACTTCGATTTCCTGGCAGGCACCTGGGACGTCCTGAACCGCAGGCTCGTCAAGCCGCTGTCCGGCAGCGACGAATGGGACGAGTTCCCCGGCCGGTCGGTCGCGACCCGGCACTTCGACGGCGCGGCCAGCGTCGACGAGATCGCCTTCCCGACAAAGGGATGGCACGGGATGACCGTACGCGTCCACCACCCCCGGACGGGGCAGTGGTCGATCTACTGGGCCAGCAGCGCGAGCGGCACGCTGGACACCCGGCCCATGGTGGGCGCGTTCACCGGGAACCGGGGCGAGTTCCACGGCGAGGAGACCCACGAGGGCCGGCCGGTGCGCTGCCGGTTCCTCTGGACCGTCGTGGACGAGCACCGGGCCAGGTGGGAGCAGTCGTTCTCGGCGGACGAGGGCGAGACCTGGGAGACCAACTGGACGATGGACTTCACCCGCACGTCCTGACCCGGAGCTTCATGCGGGCCTCAGGGCGCCTGGCCGCGCACCCACAGGACCGTGCCCACGGCCAGCACCGCGACCAGCAGCAGGAGCCCGCCCACCAGGATCACCCACCGCCAGGCCGACTTCGGGGGCGGCGTGGGCTCGTACAGGGGGACGTCGGGGAGCATGTCCGGGGTGTAGGGCAGGCTCTGCGTGTACGGCGCGTCCGGCGGGCCCTGCGGGGGCAGGGACGTCTGCTCCGGATGGGGGACGCGGTGGATGACGGTCTGGTTCGGATCCGGCTCCTGCGGCTCTCGCTTCATGATCCCCTCAGACGCGGCGCTGGAGGTGGGTTACGCCGACATTGTCATACTTGCCGGTGAAATGCTGTCCAGACGTCGGAAGGCTCAGTAACCGCTCTGATCCCCCCCCGGGAGGCTGCGGCGGCTGCCAACCGGCCTGAGGACCGGGCTGGGGACCCGCCTGGGGGCCGGGCTGGGGGGCGGGCTGCTGGTACGGCTGGTGGTACTGCTGCGGCGCGTTCCGGCGCGCGACGACGGCCCAGATCAGCAGCCCGATGCCGACCAGGTGGAAGAGCGAGGAGATGAGGTACGCGAACGGCAGGACGGCCATCATGCTGCTGCCGTACGACTCGATCAGCATCTGCGTCAGCAGGCTCAGCACGAGGTTGATCAGCGTGCCGATCAGCAGCAGCCCGCATCCCGACATGCCGAGGACGGCCGCGCGGCCCACGTGCCGCCTGTTCATCCCGATCATGACGACGCCCACGACGAGCAGCAGGGCGGTCAGGAGGGTGGGGAGCAGATTCGTGAGCATGTTGAGGAAACTCATTGGGCGACTCCAGCCAGAAGGGGACTCGGGCGACGTTACGGGGATTCGCGCAGTTCTTCCACCGCGCGGCTGATCGACTGCAGGTCCAGGCCGCCCTTGTGACGGCGGCCGTTCAGGAACAGCGTGGGGGTGCCGCGTACGCCGCTCTCCTTGCCGGACGCCTCGTCGAGCGCGATGCGTGAGGTGTGCCCGGCCACGTCCCCCCAGGGGTCGGCGTCGAGTTCGGCGGCGTAGTGTTCGAGGTCGGCGTCGGTGAGGAAGCGCTGGTTGTCGTAGAGGATGTCGTGCATCTCCCAGAACCGCCCCTGGTCGGCGGCGGCCTCGGCGACGATCGCGGCGGATGCGGCCCGGGGATGCAACGACCGGATCGGGAAATGCCGGAAGACGAGCCGTACGTCGGGGTTCTTGCGCAGGATCTCGTCCAGGACCGGGTGGAGACGGCCGCAGTACGGGCACTCGAAGTCGCCGTACTCGACGATGGTCACCTTCGCGTTCGCCGGACCCCGCACGTGGTCCTCCGGGCCGACCGGGACGGACAGCACGTCGGGCAGCTCCTCGTCGGGCTCGGCCTCCGGAGGCGCGCAGACGCCACCACGGTCCCAGGCCATCCGGAAGATCACCCAGCCCATCGCGGCGGACAGCAGCGACCCGGCCAGGATGCCGATCTTGGCCTGGCTCTGGACGGCCGGGTCGTCGAAGGCCAGGTCGACGATGAACAGCGCCACCGTGAACCCGATCCCGGAGACCGCCGCGCCGCCCAGCAACTGCCCCCACACCAGGTTCCCGGACAGGATGCCCCAGCCGAGCCGCAGCGGCAGCCACGTGCCGAGCGAGATCCCGGCGAACTTGCCGAGCAGCAGCCCCAGCGCGATCCCGAGGGAGATGGGCGACGTCAGGGCCGCCCGCAGGGTCTCGCCGTCGAGCCGCACCCCGGCGTTGGCCAGCGCGAACACCGGCACGATCACGTAGCTGCTCCAGGGATGCAGGCGGAGCTGGAGCCGTTCGTTGACCGAGACGGCCCGCTGGACGCGCCGCGTGGCCTCCCTGGCCGCCCGCGCGCTCGGCTCGGTGGTGAACTCCTGGACGGCCTCGCCCGCGAGCAGCAACTTCTGGTCGCTGGGCGCGTAGACGAAGACGAGGACGCCGAGCGCGATGCCGACGAGCGTCGGGTGGATGCCGCTCTCCAGCGTCGCGACCCACAACCCGAACCCGAGCGCGATGTACGCCGGCGCCCGCCAGATCTTCAGCCGGCGCAGCAGCACGATCGCCGCCAGCAGCACGACGGCCACCACGAGCGCGGTGAGCTGCAGGCTCGTCGTGTAGAAGATGGCGATGATCATGATGGCCAGCACGTCGTCCACGATGGCCAGCGTCAGCAGGAACGCCCGCAGCGGGTCGGGACAACGCGCGCCGACGACGGCCAGCACGCCCAGCACGAACGCGGTGTCGGTGGCGATGGGCACGCCCCACCCGCCCGCGCCGGGGCCGCCGAGGTTGAGCGCGAGGTAGACGGCGGCGGGCACGAGCATGCCGCCGAGGGCGGCCACGGCCGGCACGGCGATCAGCCGCCGGTCCCGCAGCTGTCCGAGGCGCACCTCGTAGGAGACCTCCAGGCCGATCACGAAGAAGAACACGCTCATCAGGCCGTCGTTGACCCAGTGGCGCAGGTCGAGGGAGAACTCCGCGTCGCCGAACGAGATGCCCATGGGCAGGTGCCAGAACGCCTCGTAGGTGCCGGACCACGGTGAGTTGGCCCAGAGCATGGCCAGGGCGGTGGCCACGAGCAGCACGCTCGTGCTGCCCGCCTCTGTCTTGAAGAACGCCCGCAACATCGTCAGATCTCCCCCCGGAGATCCGATCTTAGAACCCCGCCCCGACAAGAGCCGGAGCGGTGGGTGGCCCGGCGGGGGGCGTCCCCGCCGGGCCCGGGTGTCACAGGTTGCGGAGGTAGGCCAGGGACGGCGCGAAGAAGTACTCGCCGCCCTTCATCGTGATCGTCTGGGTGACCTGGGCCTGCAGGGACGACGGCTCGGCCCGGCCCCACACCTTCGGCCAGCTCACCTTGACGTCACGGGCTCCCTGCCCGATGACCGGGTCGTGGCCGGTCGCCGGGTTCTGGAAGTCCTCGTTGTTCGCCCAGCTCTGCTGCGTGAACTCGAACTGGGCGAGCAGGCTGCTGTTGAAGGCCATGAACAGCAGACCGACCTCACCGCTCGGGCGGGTGCGGGGCGGGGAGTCGTCCCAGGGGTCGTCGGTGCGGTCGCCGTACGTCTGGCCCCGGCGGGCCATGAGGACCTCGCGGCCGAACGATCGCGGGTTCGTCTTCCTGATGTGCCCGCTGAAGGGGCACTTCGAGCCCGGGTCGTCGTCGAAGGTGAAGTCGTTGGCCACCGGGCCGCCGCCCGGCTTGGCCTTGAGCGTGACGGGGGTGCCGTCCTTGAAGCGGCCGACGAGCATGGCGCCCGCCCGGTCGCGGTCGGCGCCGAGCAGGCCGAGGGCGTCGGCCAGGTCCTGCTCGATCTCCTTGAACGCCCGTACGTTCTGCTCCAGCTTCCTGAAGACCAGGTAGCTGCCGAAGTGCCGCTGCGGGTGCGGCGCGAAGGGGTCGGCGACCAGGATGTTGGAGAGCGGGAAGGCGGGGTCCCAGTGCTCCTTCGGCTCCTTGTCCACCTCGTCCTTCACGAACAGCGGCTGGCTGCGGCCGTCCACGTACCCGAAGTGCTCGATGCCGTCGCCGGCCGGGTTGCGCATGCCGTGGCCGGTCTCCTCGCCGAGCAGCCGCGCGCTGGCGGGCAACTCGCCCAGGATCTCCTCGCGCAGCTCCTCGACCCGGTCCTGGCGGGCGTCGCCGATGAGGATGACGGCGTGGATCTCCCGCTGGTAGGCGGGCTCCCACTCGGTCACCGGCGGGTCGTCCACCTCGGCGACGCGCCGCTTCATGCCGTCGCGGAACACCTTGTCGCCGAACTTGCGCACGTCCTCGACGGAGTGGCCGAGGTCGCGGTACCCGGCCTTGCTGATGCCGATGCCGACGTACGGAGTGCCGCGCCGGCCGTTCGCGCCGAACTCGCGCACCTCCTCAAGGTGGCGGCGCGCGGACTTCATCTTCGTGACGGCGATGTGCCGCAGGAACGCCTTTCCCGCGGCGACGTCGTTGAACCTGACGAACAGCACGGACAGATGCTCGCGCACGTGCGCGCGGAGAATGTTGGGCTGGAGATTGTCCAGCATCTCCTTGGTGTCCGCGTCGAGCGTGGCCGAATCCCAGGCCAGGGGTTGTGCGTTGTTCAGGTCGACAGTCATTGTCGCCGAATCCTTTCCCCGTTTCGAAATGATCCGGGCCCCCTTGCACCTGTACGACTCCTGGGAAAGCGAGAAAGTTTCCGTTTGATCGGGTCGGTTCGATTTCCCGTTCAAACCTGGCGGACCGTACATAATGACCGAATGAAGAACCGGGGCTGGGGACGTTCCAGTGGCACCCGCGACACCCTGCTGCGCGCCGCCCGCGAGGTCTTCCTGGCCAAGGGGTACGCCGAGGCCACGGTCGCCGACATCGTCGAGACGTCGGGCATCAGCGTCGGCAGCCTGTACCACCACTTCGGCGGCAAGCCGGGCCTGTTCCTCGCCCTGTGGGAGCAGTTCATGCGCGACCAGGAGGAACGCACCTCCCGCGCGGCCAAGGCCACCGGGGGCGCCGGCGAGGAACGGTTCCTGGCCGGCGCCCGCGCCTACCTGGAAGGCTCGTGGGAGCAGCGCGACGTGGCCCGGTTGTTCCTGGAGAACGACGGCCCGGCCGAGTTCACCACGTTGCGCAGGCAGCGCGGCTGGGAGTGGATCGGCGGCAACAAACGGCTGCTCGGCCTGGCGGACACGCCGGAGAGCAACGTGCTGGTGGCCCTGCTGACCACCGTGATGGGCGAGGCCGGGCGCGGGGTGGCGGCCTGCGAGTCCGACGACGACGCCCAGGTGACGATCGGCGAGGTGATCCGGATCGTCCGGCGCATGCTGGCTACCACGGGCGGCGTACCGCGGCCTTCTCCCTGAGGACGATTCCGCCCGGCCCCGGCGGTGCGAGCGTGGAGCCCATGGACGCACTGCGCAAAGCCCTCGGCGCGCTCTCGCTGGTCTACGCGCTGATCTTCTTCGGGGCCGCGCTGCTGCACGCGGGCATCCCGCTCGGCCCGATGTCCCAGCCGGTCGTGCCGCCCGCGGTGGTCGTGGAGACATTGTGCGCCCTGGGCCTGCTGGCCGGCGGCTCCGGCGCCCTGTCCCGCCGCCCGTGGGCCTGGGACGGCCTGGTCTACACCCACGCGGGGGCTCTGGGCGGCGTGCTGATCGGCATCCTGGCGCTGGCCCTGCGGCCGTCGGCGGCCACGACGCTGAGCACCTGGTTCCACGACACGATGGCGGTGCTGCTCGCCGCCGGCCTGGCGGGGGCCTTCTACGCCTCCAGGTCGCGCAGGTAGCCGGCCGCCTCGGGAAGCTGCTCCTCGGTGAACACGCGGACGCCGTGCGCTTCGAGCAGGGCGGTGGTCACCCCCTGGCCGGGCACCCGGCGTCCGCCGAAGGTGCCGTCGTAGACGGCCAGCGCGCCGCACGAGGGGCTGCCCTCCTTGAGCACGGCGAGCCGGACCCCGGCACAGCGGGCGGCCTCCAACGCGGCCCGCGCCCCCGCCACGAACTCGGCCGTCACGTCGGAGCCGTCGCTCGCCAGCACGCGCGCCGCGCCGGACAGCACGGCCGCGCCGCCCGCGCCGCCCTCGATCTCGGCCGCCGGGCGCGGAACGGGCAGCCCGCCCGTCACCTCGGGGCAGACCACCACCAGCCGCCCTTCCTCCCGCCAGCGCGCGAGCAGGGCGTCGGCGCTGGTCTTCGCGCCGCCGTCGTAGCGGACGCGGCGGCCCATCAGGCAGGCGCTGACGAGGATTCTCTGCACGTCCCCGATCCTATGAGCGCGATCGGCACCAGCGAGACGGCGGCCAGGACGACCGCGCAGCCGAACGCGTACGCGAACGGCCGCTCCACCCCCGCCCTGGTGAACGCCTGCGTCAGCACGGTCAGCAGGGCGACGCCGAACGGCGCGGCCAGGCGTACGGCGATCGTGCTCAGCGTGGTCGCGGCGGGGAGGGCGGCGCGGTCCAGCGTGGTGAACGCCGCCGCCATCACCGACGTGGACACCAGCCCGTGCCCCAGCCCGAGCACGAACACCGGCACGAACCCGCCGAAGAGCGCGAACGCCGCGATGCCCAGCACGGCGACCACCACCCCCGCCGCGCCGACGCCGCGCGGCCCCCTGCTGTCGGTGAGCCGGCCCGCCAGCGGCATGGTGATCGCCGCCCCGACGCCCATCGGCGCCAGCAGCAGCCCGGCGTCCAGCGCGCCGCCGCCCTCGGCGAACTGGCTGTAGAGCGGCACGAGCACGGTGACGCCGAACGCGGCCGCCGAGTAGCACGCCATCGCGAGCACCGCCGAGGCGAACCTGCGGTCGCCGAACAGCCGCAGGTCCACCAGGGCGTCCGGCCGCCGCAGCGCCCGCACCGCGAACGCGGCCACCAGTGCGAGGCCGCCCCACAACGTCGGATACGGCGGAGCGGCGCCGTCGCCCACCTCGGCCAGGCCGTGGACGAGCGCGGCCAGGCCGGGGGAGAGCAGCGCGAGCCCGGTGACGTCGAGCCGCCGCCGGTCCGCGCCCGGCTCGCGTGGCACCAGGGCCAGCGCCGCCACCAGCGCCGCGGCTCCCACCGGCAGGTTCACCAGGAACATCCAGCGCCAGCCGAGCCCTTCCACGATCACCCCGCCGAGCACGGGCCCGAGGACGGGCGCCAGCATCGCCGGCACCGAGATCATCGCCATCGCGCGGCCCATGCGCTCCCGGCCGGCGGCCTGGGCCAGCATCGTCTGCCCGACCGGCAGCAGCAGGCCCCCGCCCAGCCCCTGGAGCGCGCGGAAGGCGATGAGGCTGCCGATCGACCAGGCCGCGGCGCTGAGCGCGGACCCGGCGGCGAACAGCACGAGCGAGACCAGCCACACCCGGCGCGCGCCGAAGCGGCCGACCGCCCAGCCGGTGACCGGCACGGTCATCGCCAGGGCCAGCAGGTAGCCGGTGACCACCCACTGCATGGTGGCGGGGGTCGCGCCGAAGTCGCGCGACAGGGTGCCGAGGGCGACGTTGACGATCGTCGTGTCGAGCATCGTCATGATCACGCCGAGCAGTACGACCAGGGCGGTCGCCCGGAAGGAGCTTCGTACGCTGTATCGCATGTCGTACACCGTATCAGTTTCGTACGGTGTAGCATCAAGGGCATGAGTTCCGTGTGGTCGCGTCCGGGGCCGCCCCGGCGTCCGGCGCTGACCAGGGAGGCGGTCGTGGCCGCGGCCGTGGGGGTCGCCGACGCCGAGGGGCTGGGCGCGGTCTCGATCCGCCGGGTGGCCGCCGAGCTGGGCGCGCGCACGATGACGCTGTACTCCTACATCGAGCGCAAGGAGGACCTGCTCGCCCTGATGGCCGACGAGATCGCGGCCGAGGTGCTGGTCGAGGAGCCGCTGCCGGCCGACTGGCGGGCGGCGCTGCTGCTGCTGGCCGGGCGGGAACGCGAGGTCGTGCGCCGCCACCCGTGGCGGGTCGAGCTGATCTCCCAGCGCGTCGCCGTCGGGCCCAACGGGCTGCGGCACGTCGAGCAGAAGTTGTCGGCCTTCGACGGGCTCGGGGTCGACCGGCTGCGGGCCTGGCGCTATCTCGCGGCGTTCAACGACTACATGACGGGGTTCGTGGTCAGGGAGGCGCTGGAGCGGGGGCAGCCCCGGCAGGGCGGCGTCAACGAGGCCGAGCGGGCGGCCGTGGCCGAGCCGTACATCAGGGAGCTGATCGAGAACGGCGAGTTCCCCAGGCTGGCGCCGGTGATCGAGCAGGGTGTGGCCGGGGCCGACGACAACTTCGAGCGCGGCCTGTCGTGGGTGCTGGACGGAATCGAGGGCGACCTGCACGGGCGCTAACCTGTGTCCCGATGAACACCACCGTCGCCACGATCGTCATCGTCGGCTCACTGCTGCTCATGCTGGCCAGCCTGGTCGTCGCCGTCCGCAACCGTCCCATGGGCATGGTCCTGCTGGTCGGCTTCGCCGTGCTGGAGGTGGCGATCCTGGTGCAGGCCGGGTTCGTGATCGCGGCGGTGTCCGGCGGCGAGGGGCCGCCGGAGAAGGCCACGCTGTTCGGGTACATCGGCGGCCAGGTGCTGATCCCGCCCGCCGGGGTGTTCCTCGCGCTGGCCGAGCGCAGCCGGTGGGGCACGGCGATCCTGGTCGTGGCCGGGTTCGCGATCGCGGTGATGAACGCGCGGCTGCTGCAGATCTGGCAGGGCGTGGCGTGACCGCCCCGATCGGCACCGGCCCGGGGCGCGCGCTGGTCGCCGTCTACGGGCTGTTCTCGCTGGCGGCGGGCGCGCGGGCGGCCGTGCAGATCGCCACCAGGTTCGGCGAGGCGCCGCTGGCCTACTCGCTGTCGGCCTTCGCCGCGCTGGTCTACGTCGTGCTCACCGTGGCCCTCGTACGCGGCGCCCGCCGGCTCGCGCTGGGCGCGCTCGTCATCGAGCTGGCCGGCGTGCTGGTGATCGGCACCGCGAGCCTGGTCGACCCGGCGGCCTTCCCCGACGCCACAGTGTGGTCGTCGTACGGCAAGGGCTACCTGTTCATCCCGCTCGTGCTGCCCTTCGTGGGCCTCTACTGGCTGCTGCGCAGGCGTTAACGCCCGCCGTGCGCGGGCAGTGACAGACCCCATGAGCACGATCGAGCACTCAGTAGACGTCAACGTCCCGATCCGCGTGGCCTACAACCAGTGGACCCAGTTCGAGAGCTTCCCCGAGTTCATGGAGGGCGTGGAGTCCGTCAAGCAGATCTCCGACACGCTCACCGAGTGGGTGGTCGAGATCGCCGGGGTCCGCCGCGAGTTCCAGGCCGAGATCACCGAGCAGCACCCCGACGAGCGCGTGGCCTGGCGCGGCACGGACTCGCCGCACCACGCGGGCGTCGTCACCTTCCACCGCATCGACGCCGACACCACCAAGGTCACCCTCCAGATGGAGTACGACCCCGAGGGCGTCGTCGAGACCGTCGGCGACGCGCTGCAGATCGTCCGGCTGCGCATCAGGAACGACATGGAACGGTTCAAGTCGTTCATCGAGTCGCGCGGCGGCGAGACGGGCGGCTGGCGCGGCGACGTCCCCGGCGCCCACCAGCACCAGCACGAGCACGGCTCCACGTACGGCGACAGCGGCGCGCCGGTCCCGCCCGGCACGGTCGGCGGCGGCGACTACCCGCCCGGCGGCACCCTGCCGCCTCCGGGGCCGGTCCCCCCGCGCAACCAGCCCCCGGAGGGCCCGAGCCCGGTCCTGTAGGGCCGTCTCCCCTTGAGATCATCAGCCCCCGCCCCGGGGGCTTTCTCATGTCCAGGAATAAAGGGACATTTCGGTCCTGTTAAGGTGGGGATTCGTCCCATGATTTGATGAGTGGAGGACCTTCCCAGCATGAGCGTGCTCGCCCAAGAGGCCCGTGGCAGAACAGGCAGAACCGCCCCCCTGGCCTGGCTTCTCGTGCTGGGGATCGTTCTCGCCGCGCTCAACCTGCGCACGGCCGTCACCAGCGTAGGACCGCTGCTCGACCAGCTCGCCGGGGCCCTCGGCATGAGCAGCGTCGGCACCGGCCTGCTCACCACGCTGCCCGTGCTGGCCTTCGCCGGCGTCGGCGCGATCACTCCCACGCTGGCCCGGCGGATCGGCGAGCACCGGCTGCTGCTGCTCGCGCTGGTCACGCTCGGCACCGGCATCCTGGTCAGGTCGCTGGTGGGGTCGGCCCCGGTGTTCCTGCTGAGCAGCGCGGTGGCGCTGTCCGGCGGCGCCGTGGGCAACGTGCTCATCCCGACGCTGATCAAGCGTCACTTCCCCGGACGTACCGGGATCATGACCACCGTCTACACCACGGCCCTGGCGGCGGGCACCATGCTGGCCGCCGCCGCGACCGTGCCGATCGAGCGTGCGTCGGGGGACTGGCACATCGCGCTCGGCGTGTGGGCGGCCCTGGCCGCCGTGGCCGCCATTCCGTGGCTTGCGCTGCTGCGCAGTGAGCCGGAGCGGGACACGGGCAGGCAGGACGCGGGCATCTCGACCCTGCTCAGGAGCAAGCTCGCCTGGATGGTGGCGGTCTACTTCGGCACCCAGTCGATGATCGCCTACATCATGTTCGGCTGGCTTGCCACAATCCTCACCGACGGGGGATACACCTCCTCGCAGGCCGGGCTCATCCTCGGCGTGTTCACCGCCCTGAACATCCCGGTCTCGATCCTGGTGCCCACGATCGCCGCGCGCTTCCGCGACCAGCGGCCGGTCGTCGTGGGGCTGGTCGTGTTCTACGCGATCGGCTTCCTCGGGCTGTGGTTCGCGCCCGCCTCGACCGCCATGGTGTGGGTGGTGTTCGTGGCGGTCGGCATGGGGTCGTTCCCGCTGGCGCTGATGATGCTGGGGCTGCGCACCCGTACGGCGGAGTCCACGGCCGCGCTGTCGGCCTTCGGGCAGAGCGCCGGATATCTCATCGCCGGCGCCGGTCCGCTGCTGGTCGGCGTGATCTACCAGATGACCGGCGGCTGGGAGCTGACGTACGCCCTGCTCTTCGGCGTGATCGTCGTCCAGCTCTTCACCGGCCTGTACGCCGGCCGTGACCGCTACCTGGAGGACGAGCGCGCCCCTGCCACAATGACCAGGTGAGATCCACTGTCGTCACCTTCCCCAACGGCCACGTCAGCGGCCGTTCCCCGATTGTCGGGGCCGTGCCGGTGGGGGACCGGCACGGCCTCGTCACTGCCGAGACGCCGTTCCATCCCCTTGACCACACCTGGCCCGACCAGCCCGCCGATCGGGGGACGCTCGGCGAGCTGCCGGTCGTCGACTGCGTGACAGGGGCCCAGTCGAACGACGGTGAGATCTTCGTCGGCGAGTCCATCCCCGTCCGGCGGGGCACCGAGGGCTGGGAGTGGCTGGTCGTCCACGTCACGGAGACCCCGTTGCCCGTCGGCACGGAGGTGGCTCTGGAGGTGGACGCGGGATACCGGGCGGCGCTCTCGGCCGGCCACACCGCCTGCCACCTGGCCGCGCTGGCGCTCAACGCGGCGCTCGCGGACAGGTGGCGCAAGGAGGTGCGGCTGGACCGGCTCGGCAATCCCGACTTCGACCAGACGGCGATCACCTCCTCGCGCATCCTGCCGCACGGCAGCGTGGACGAGTACCGCCTCGGAAAGTCGCTGCGCAAGAAGGGCTTCTCCGCCGACGACCTGGACCTGACCGAGCTGGCCCGGCGGGTGAACGAGCGCCTCCGGACGTGGGTGGCGGCCCGTGCGCCGGTCCGGCTGGACGTGCCGGGGCCCGGTCTGACCGCGTTGCGCACCTGGCACTGCTCGCTGCCCGAGGGCGAGGTGTCGATCCCGTGCGGCGGCACGCACGTGCGCGACACGGGGGAGCTGGGCGCGGTCGAGGTCGCGTTCTCGCTCGGAGAAGCCGCCCTGACCATGCGCACCACCTGCGGGTGACCTCGCACCGGCGGCCCTGACCGCGCGCGGCTCCTGCGGGTCAGGCTCTGGCGGCCAGGAAGGTGAGCACCCGCCGCCACGCGTCGGCGCAGACCGCCTCGTGCTCCTCGCGGGCCTCGTCGAAGAACCCGTGCGGGGCGCCCGGGTAGACGACGATCTCGTGCTCGATCCCGGCCTCGGTCAGCGCGTCCCCGAACTCCGTCACCTGCTCGGCCGGGATGCCCTCGTCGGCCCCGCCGAACAGGCCGAGGATCGGCGCGCCCAGCTCGGCCGCGTGCTGGGTGGGCCCGGGGCCGTACGGGCCGGCGATCCCCGGCGCGCCGTAGAACCCGATCACGCCGGCGAACCCGAACCCGGGCGCCGAGGCGAAGAACGCGTTCCGCCCGCCCATGCAGAACCCGAGCGCCACGGCCGGCCCGCCCAGGCGCCCGGCCGCGGCCCGCAGGTCGGCCTGGATGTTCTCCCTGGTCAGCTTGGGGATGTGGGCCATGACCTGGAACGACTCACCCCGGTCGTCGTCGGCGGCGGTCCGGCCGTAGTAGTCGATGGCGACGGCCGGGTGCCCCTGCTCGGCCAGCCGTACGGCGAGCTGCTTGTAGAAGCCGTGCAGGCCGCGGACGTCGGGGAGGATCACGACGCCGGGGCCGCTCACCCGGTCGGGACGGGATTCGTAGGCGGCGAACGACGTGCCGTCGGCGGAGGTCAGGCGGAGGTCGGCGGAGCGGGTGCCGGTGATCGGCGGCTGTGGGCGCGGTGGGGCGGCGTCGTTGTCGTAGCACATAGTGCCGGGAAACTACCAAAGCTGGATTGATAAAGCTAGACTTGGTTTCGTGCTAGCCAAGGATCTGCGGATCTCGGTCGGGCGGCTCGCCCGCCGCATCCGGCAGCTTTACACCAACGCCTCCGGCGACGACGTCTCCTTCACCGAGCTCGCCGTGCTCTCCCGCCTCGACCGGGACGGGCCCCACACCTCGGCCCAGCTCGCGCACCTGGAACGCATCACCGCCCAGGCGATCGGCACCGTCCTGGGCGGCCTCCACCAGCGGGGCATGGTGGCCCGCGAGCCCGATCCCGCCGACCGGCGACGGGTGATCACCGCGATCACCGGCTCCGGCCGCGCCGCGCTGGACAGCCGCGAACAGGTGATCACCGAACGCCTGGCCGCGGCCGTCGACTCCCTCACCCCGGACGAGCGCGACCGCCTCGCCGCCGCCCTGCCCGTCCTCGTCGGCCTGGCCGAACGCCTCTGAGGCGTCAGCATGTGTTGACAAGTGAGCGTCTGTCAGCACATGCTGACACCATGGACGTCACCGAACTGGCCGAGGCGGCCTCCGACCGCGACCCCGGAACGGGCCTGGCCGCCGTCGCCGCGCTCAGGGCCCTGCTGGAGGAGCTGGAGGCCGTCCACGTCACCAACGCCCGCGCGGCGGGGTGGTCGTGGGAGCAGATCGCCGGCGCGCTGGGGGTCCGGCGGCAGTCCGCCCATCGCAAGCACGCCCGCAGAACGGGGAGGTAGCAGGTGTTCGACAGGTTCACAGAAGGCGCCCGACGGGCGGTGGTCCGGGCCGGTATGCTCGCGCTCGACGCCCACCGCGACACGCTCGACGCCGACCTCCTGCTGCTGGGGGTGGCCGAGGTGCGGCCGTTCTCGCTGTCGTCGTTCACCGCCTCCGGCGCCGACCTGCGTACCCGGATCGACCTGGGCGACGCGCGGGAGCTGCTGGCCACCCTCGGCATCGATCTCGACGAGGTGCGCCGCCGTACCAGGGCGGGGACGGACGCGCCCGAGCGGTGGGTCCTGCGCAGGTCCCGGCTGCGCCCGCTGCGCGTGACCCTGGACGGGCCGCTGGGCGGCATCCCGCTGGCCATGCACGCCAGGAAGGTGATCGAGGTGGCCATGTGGAAGCCGGGACCGGTCACCGGTGAACGACTGCTGTGGGGCCTGCTGGCCGACGGCGCGAACGGCGCCGGCCGCCTGCTGCGCGAGGCCGGGGTCGACGTGGCCGCGCTGGCCGGGGAGGCGGGCATCCCGGTCCGCCGCGCCGCCTGACGCGCTCCCTTCCGGGCGGGCCGGAGACCTCCTCCGGTCCGCCCGGGACGCGGGATCCGGCGTGACGCGAGGGCTCCGGAAGTCCGATACACTTGGTGATCGCAAGGGGCTATGGCGCAGTTGGTAGCGCGCCTCCATGGCATGGAGGAGGTCTGGGGTTCGAATCCCCATAGCTCCACAGAAATTCAGGCGGCGTCCGCAAGGGCGCCGCCTTTTTCGTTCCCGTGCGCAGCGGGTCGTGTCAATACCTCTCAGGTCACCTCTTGGCCGGACCTCAGGGAGACGCGGGCGGCGGGCCCGGGGCGCGATCGTCGAGGCATGCCATTCCAACGACTGCAGATCTCGGCGCTGACCGTCCTCGCGTTCGTCGTGGCGCTCGCGCTCGCGCCGCTGCCGACACTGCCGTACACCACGGGGTTCGCGCCGCACTGGGTGACCATCGTGGCCGCCGTGCTGGGGGCGGTCTTCGTGGTGCGGCCGCACCCGGCGGGGCTGCTGCCCGCCCTGCTGCTGCTGTGGTCGGCGGGCGGTCTCGTGCTCGACGTCTTCCGCGCCTTCTTCGCGCTCACCGGCATCCCCGCCGGGGAGTTCGCGCAGGTCGACTGGCCCGGGATGGCGCTGCGCGGGCTCAGCCTGGCGGGCTGCGCGCTGCTGGGGGCGCTGCTGCTGCCGCGCATCCGGGTCCCCGGCGGGGCCTGGCTCGGGTACGCCGCGTTCGCCATCGGGTTCGTCTATCCCTCGGCCAAGCTCTACTGGTCGGCGGGCGGCACCTGGCTGCGCCCCGCGGACTACGGCGAGGGCTTCCCGTACGGCGAGTTGGTCATGCTGGCCATCGGGGCGGTGGGCTCGCTGGCCCTCGTCCAGAGGTGGGGGCGGTGGCTGCCGCGGCGGCTGGTGCTGGCCGGCGGTTGGACGGGCGCCGCCATGTTGACCACTATGGGTGCCATGTCTGTTCTCGGCACGCTCTCCCAGCTCCTCGGCATCACCCGGGGGCCCGTGCCGCTGTCCGAGCCCGCCACGGTGGCGGCGGTCGCGGTCGTGTACGGGAGCTGGCTGCTGTTCGGGCTGGCGGTCGCCGGGGCCACCCTCTCCTACCAGCGCACGACCTCCGGCCGGCGCGCGACGCCACGATGACGCCCCGCCGCGCCGACGTCGTCCTGGCCCTGGCCGCCGGGGTGCCGCTGTTCCCGCTCTCCCTGACGGTGGCGGTGCTGTCGGTGCCCGGGGTGCGCGCGGTCCTGCTGGCGGGGGCCTGCCTGGTGGCGCACGCGGCCGTCGCGTACCGGCGGGAGACGTGGGCGTTCCTCGTGGTCGGCGCGGCCTTCGCCGTGCAGGCGGCGGTGACCGGGTTGTTCCTCGTGCTGCCGTCGGCGGCGCTGTTCCCGCTCGCGGTCTACTCCTGCACCGCGCACGCCCGGCGTCACCCGCCCCTGGCGGTCGGCCTGGCCGGAGCGGGCGTGGCGGCGGCCAGGTTCGCGACAGACTCCAGCGTCGCGGCCGCCGGGCTGGGGCCGGACCCGTGGCTGCTGTTCGGGCTGCTGGCCGCGGTGGCGGTCGCGGCGTGGGGGCTCGGACTGTACCGGCGGACCCAGCTCGCCCACCTCGACCTGCTGCGGGAGCGGGCCCGCGAGGCCGCGACGCGGGCGGCCGCCGAGGAGCGGGCCAGGATCGCCCGGGAGATGCACGACGTGGTCGCCCACGCGCTCGCCGTCATCGTCGCCCAGGCCAGGGGAGGGCGGTTCGCGCCCGCTCGCGCGGAGGAGATCCTGGCCGCGATCGAGGAGACGGGACGCGCGGCCCTCACGGACATGCGGGCCGCCGTCGGCGTGTTGCGCGCCGCGCCGGAGGGCGGGCCGTCGCCCGGCCTGACCGGCCTGCCGGACCTGGTGGCGCGCACCCGGAGCGCCGGGCTGCCGGTGGAGGAGACCGTGCGCGGCACCCCGCACCCCCTCGGGCCGGGCGCCGACCTCGTCGCGTACCGCGTCGTGCAGGAGGCGCTGACGAACACGCTCAAGCACGCGGGCGCGGGCGCGCGCAGCACCCTCCGGCTGGACTGGACGGACGACGCCCTGCGCATCACCGCCGGTGACACCGGCGGTTCCGCCCCCGCCGTGACACCCGGTGATGGGCGCGGCGACGGGCCGGGGAACGGGCTGGCGGGGATGCGTGAGCGGGTGACCGCGGTGGGCGGGACCCTGGACATACGGACGGAGGAGGAAGGCGGGTTCGTCGTCGAGGCCCGACTTCCGTACCGGACATGACGATCGGGGTCTACGTCGTCGACGACCAGCGGCTGGTGCGTACCGGCACGGTGATGGTGATCGACGCCCAGGACGACATGCGGGTGGTCGGGGAGGCGGGCGACGGGGTCGAGGCGCTGGCCGGGCTGCGCGCGGTGACGGCGGACGTGGTGCTCATGGACGTGCGCATGCCGCGCATGGACGGCGTCGAGGCGACCCGCCGGCTGCTGGCGTCCGCCGACGCGCCGAAGGTGATCGTCCTGACCACCTTCGACCTGGACGAGTACGCCTTCGCCGCACTCCGGGCCGGAGCCTCGGGGTTCCTGCTCAAGGACGCCCCGGCCGAGGAGCTGCTGGCCGCGGTGCGGACCGTCCACCGGGGGGACGCGGTGATCGCGCCCTCGACCACCCGCCGCCTGCTCGACCACGTCGCCCCGCACCTTCCGGCCGCCGGGCCGGACCCGCTGACCGACCGCGAGCGTGAGGTGTTGCGGCACATCGCCTGGGGGGAGACGAACGCCGAGATCGCGGGCTCGCTGTTCCTGTCCGAGGGGACCGTCAAGACGCACGTCGGCCGCATCCTGGGCAAGCTCGGCCTGCGCGACCGGGTCCAGGCGGTCATCTGGGCCTACGAGCACGGCCTGAACCGCCACCCCTGAAGCGAATCGTTCATCTTGTGAATGATGTATTGACGCTACCATTGCGGATGTGGATGAAGCCAAGCCGGTGTCGGTGGCGGGGACGATGGCCTTCAGGATCGGGACGCTCGGCGCGATCGTCACCGAGCGGTTCACGGCCGCGATCGTCCCGCTCGATCTCAAGCCCAAGCACGTCGGCCTGATGACCCTGCTGGAGGCGCGCGGCGCGGCCTCGCAGCTCGACGTCGCCAGGGCCATGGGCGTCGCGCCGAGCCTGGTGGTGACGCTGGCCGACCACCTCGAACGGCTCGGCGCGATCTCACGGGTGCGCGACCCCGACGACCGGCGGCGTCAGGTCCTCGACCTCACCGACGACGGGCGCGCGCTGCTGGGCCGGTGCCTGGAGGTGACGCTGGAGCTCGACGCGGAGCTGACCGGCGGGCTCGGCCCAGGGGACCGGGCCGTGCTCGCCAAGGTCCTCGGCGCCCTGGCCGCGCAGGCCGGGCTGCCGATCTAGCCGTTCCGGGCGGTGTGCCGGGTCAGGGCGGCGTGTTCCCGGCCGATGTCGGCCCAGGCCTGGTCGACGTGGCGGCGTTCGGTGGCGGGGCCGCCGATGGCCATGCGGAGCACGATCCGGTCGCCGATCCTGGTGTGCGTGAGGTAGAGGGAGCCGCCCGCGTTCAGGGTCTCCATCAGGCGCAGCGTGGCCGCGTCGGCGTCGGCGGGTGACAGGCCGGGCCAGCGGGGGCGGAAGCAGACCAGGCCGAGCGGGTGCGGCTCGTGCAGCTCGAAGGCCGGGTCGGCGGCGATCCGGGCGGCCAGGTCCTGGGCCAGGGAGACGCCCTTGCGGATGTGGGCGCGCAGGCCCTCGGCGCCGTACCAGCGGATCACCGACCACAGCTTGAGCGCTCTGAAGCGGCGGCCCAGCGGGATCTGCCAGTCGCGGTAGTCGACCACCGAGCCGGTCGAGGTCGCGGCGTTGCGCAGGTATTCGGGCAGGATCGACATCGCGCCGAGCAAGGGGGCGCGGTCGGCCGTCCACAGCACGGTGCAGTCGAAGTTGGTCAGCAGCCATTTGTGCGGGTTGGTGGAGTAGGTGTCGGCGTACTCGGCGACGCCGTCGTTGAGCATCCGGAACTCGGGGCAGACGGCGGCGACCCCGGCGTAGGCCGCGTCCACGTGCAGCCACACGTCGTGCTCGCGGCACACCTCGCCGATCTCGGGCACCGGGTCGACGGCCGCCGTGGAGGTGGTGCCGACGGTGGCGCAGACCATGGCGGGCACCGCGCCGTCCGCCTTGTCGGCCGCGATCAGCTCGCGCAGGCGTCCGGGGTCCATGGCCAGCGTACGGGGGTTCACGTCGACCACCCGTACGCCGTCGGAGCCCAGGCCGGCGACGCGCGCGGCCTTCTCCAGCGAGGAGTGCGTCTGCGACGAGACGTAGATCGTGTACCGCTCGGCGATCCCCGTGCGCCCGGCCCGGCCGCCGCTCGCCCGGTGCAGGGCGGCGAGCAGCGCGACCAGGCAGGCGCTCGACGCGGAGTCCTGGATCACGCCGCCGCCGCGCGCGTCGGTCCTGAAGTGGGCGGGCAGGCCGAGCAGGCTCGCCAGCCAGTCCACCACCACGGTCTCCAGCTCGGTGCAGGCCGGGCTGGTGACCCACAGCATGCCCTGCACGCCGAGCCCGCTGGAGAGCAGGTCGCCGAGGATGGCCGGGCCGCTGGCGTTGGAGGGGTAGTAGGCGAAGAAGGACGGGTGCTGCCAATGGGTGATCCCGGGCAGCAGGATCGTGTTCAGGTCGTCCAGGACGGCCTCGAACGGCTCGCCGTGCTCGGGCGGCTCCGCGGGCAACGCGCTGCGGATCTCTCCCGGCTCGGCCCGCGATCTGACCGGACGGGACTCGATGCCCGCCATGTAGTCGGCGATCCAGTCGACGACCTGCCTGCCGTGGCGGCGGAACTCCTCCGGGCTCATATGGGCGTTCATGCCTACAGATCATCATCCGTCCGGCGTCCCGGGAAGACGGGAACGGGCCGGAGGCCGCTCGCCTCCGGCCCGTCGTTCCGGCGGGGGATCAGCGCCCGCTGAGCGTCTTGCGCCAGTGGAAGCCGCCGGGCAGATTGACCGACAGCGTACGGCGGCCGTCGGCGGTACGCGTCACCCTGAACAGCCGGTTGCCCCAGCTGTGTCCAACGCCGCCGCGGGACAGGTTCAGCCGGACCGGGCCCAGCTTGATCGTCTTGCGGTAGCTCCAGCTCATCGGACTCCTCCATCGAGGTCGTGAGAGCCCGTCAACTACCCGAGAAGCCCGCATTTATCGGGGTTTTCCGCGCCCGGGACGCTGCGATCCCCGAACGCCCAGGTCACGACTCCGGACGCGCCGAGCCACTGGTCTCGCGTTTCAGCACGGAACTGGATCTTACGACCGCTTCGGCAGGCGGCTAGCGTCGAGGACGTATCCCGAAAGGACTTCTCGTCATGCTCGTGATCGCCCATCTCGGCGACATCCACATCGGCGGCTCGGACCGGTCCGTCGAGCGCGCCGACGCCGTCATGCGTTACCTGGACGCCCTCCCGTACGACCTCGACGCGGTGCTCGTCAGCGGCGACATCGCCGACCACGGGCTGGCCGAGGAGTACGAGCAGGCGCGCAAGCTGCTGACCTCGCGCCACCCGGTCCTGGTGTGCCCCGGCAACCACGACGTCCGGGAGGAGTTCCGCCGGGTGCTGCTCGGCGAGCCGGCCGCGTCCGGGCCGGTCAACCGGGTCCACCGCACGGACGGGGCCGTCTACGTGGTGTGCGACTCCTCCATCCCCGGCCAGGACGCGGGCGACCTGGACGACGAGACGCTGGCCTGGCTCGACGGCGTGCTCGCCGGTGAACGCGACCTGCCGGTGCTCGTGGCCTTCCACCACCCGCCCGTCACGCTGCACTCGGCGGTCGACACGATCATGCTGGAGCGTCCGGAACGCCTCGCGGACCTGCTGGCCGGGCATCCGGGCGTGACCGCCGTGCTGGTCGGCCACGCCCACACGGCGGCGGCCACCACGTTCGCCGGACGTCCGCTGCTCGTGGCCCCGGGCGTGGTGTCCACGCTGAGGCTGCCGTGGGAGGGCGCCACAACGCTGGCCGGCTGCGCCGACTACGCGCTGCCGCCGGGGCTCGTCTTCCACGTCCTGGACGACGACGGCCGGATCACCACCCACCATCGCGTCGTGCCGGTCTGAGGCGTACGGCGGCGGGCGGGCCGGGAGGCCGTGGGCTTCCCGGCACCGGGACGGATCGCTGCATATGGGCGCTCCTCGGACAAGAGGCTGTTAGCGCTATCAGGGGAAGTGAGCGCTAACAGAGGCAATCGGCGCCACGTTAGGGACCGGATGCCCCTGGAGTCAAGGGGTGTCCGGCGTGACGTGACCGTAATGAAGGGGACCCTTGACGGGGGTGCTTGTTAACGTTCACAGTCATGGCCAAGCGCGGAAATGAGCGGTCGCGGGGTCGGTCCGGGACCGTCTCCTCCCGGTCGCGGCCGAGGAGGCGAGGTGGCGCCCCGCGGTCGCCGGCCCGCGAGACGGGCGCGGCCCGACGGGACCGCGCAGGCCCCCGAGACAGGAAGGCGCAGGCGGCCGACCTCGGCTGTTAGCGCTCACATGAGAAGGGAACCCCCCACGTGTTAAAGAGGATCTCGGCGCTGCTGCTCGCCGGGCTCACCGCGATGTCGGTGGCGAGCTGCGGCGGAGGCAGCGGCGGCAGCGGCGGCGGCGGCTCGATCACCATGGGCTTCGCCCAGGTCGGCGCGGAGAGCGGCTGGCGCACCGCGAACACCAAGTCCGTCCAGGACTCGGCCAAGACCGCGGGCGTGACGCTCAAGTTCTCCGATGCCCAGCAGAAGCAGGAGAACCAGATCAAGGCCATCCGCTCCTACATCCAGCAGAAGGTGGACGTGATCGCCTTCTCGCCGGTGGTGGAGTCCGGCTGGGACACGGTGCTCAAGGAGGCCAAGGACGCGAAGATCCCGGTCATCCTGACCGACCGCGCCGTCGACTCCAAGGACACCTCCCTCTACAAGACCTTCCTCGGCTCGGACTTCGTCGAGGAGGGCAAGAAGGCCGGGCAGTGGCTGGTGGAGGAGTACAAGGACGTCAAGGACCCGGTGAACATCGTCGAGCTCCAGGGCACCACCGGCTCGGCCCCCGCCAACGACCGCAAGGCCGGGTTCGCCCAGGTCATCGGCGCGGACCCGAAGTTCAAGGTCGTCGCCTCGCAGACCGGCGACTTCACCAGGGCCAAGGGCAAGGAGGTCATGGAGGCCTTCCTGAAGTCCACCCCGGACATCGACGTGCTGTACGCCCACAACGACGACATGGGCCTGGGCGCGATCGAGGCCATCGAGGGCGCCGGCAAGGTGCCCGGCAAGGACATCAAGATCATCACCGTCGACGCCGTCAAGGACGGCATGCAGGCCCTGGCCGACGGGAAGATCAACTACATCGTCGAGTGCTCGCCGCTGCTCGGCCCGCAGCTCATGGACCTGGCCAAGAAGGTCGTCAAGGGCGAGCAGGTGCCGGCCCGCGTGGTGACCGAGGAGACCACGTTCACGCAGGAGCAGGCCAAGCAGGTCCTGTCCAGCCGTCAGTACTGATCGCACGGGGCCGGGCCCGGAGCCCGGCCCCTTCAGGCGGAAGGGGAGGCGCATGGCCGCACCCGGGCCGGTCCTGACGATGAACGGGATCGGCAAACAGTTTCCCGGGGTCAAGGCCCTGGACGGCGTGGACCTGCGGCTGCTGCCCGGCGAGGTGCACGCGCTCATGGGCGAGAACGGCGCGGGCAAGTCCACCCTGATCAAGGTGCTCACCGGCGTGCATCCCGCCGACTCGGGCACGATCGAGCTGGGCGGCCGGCCCATCGCCTTCGCCGGCCCGGCCGAGGCGCAGCAGGGCGGCATCAGTACGGTCTACCAGGAGGTCAACCTCTGCCCGAACCTGTCGGTGGCCGAGAACATCTTCATCGGCCGCGAGCCGCGCAGGTTCGGGCGCATCGACTGGAAACGCGTACGGGCCAGGGCCGGCGAGCTGCTGACCAGGCTGGACCTGAGCATCGACGTCTCGGCGCCGCTGTCGGCGTACTCGCCGGCGGTGCAGCAGATGGTGGCGATCGCGCGGGCGGTCGACATCGAGGCACGGGTGCTGATCCTGGACGAGCCCACCTCCAGCCTGGACGCCGACGAGGTGCGGCAGCTCTTCCGGGTGATGCGGCGGCTCAAGGAGGAAGGCATCGCCATCCTCTTCGTCTCCCACTTTCTCGACCAGATCCACGAAATTTCGGACCGTATGACGATCCTGCGCAACGGACGGCTCGTCGGCGAGTACCTGACCCGCGAGCTGCCCCAGATCGAGCTGGTCGGCAAGATGATCGGACAGGAGCTGGCCGCCCTCGAACGCCTGCACGGCGAGGCCAAGGTCTTCGACCGCCCGCTGGTCGAGGCGCGCGGACTGGGCCGGGCCGGGGCCGTCGAGCCGTTCTCGCTCACCATCCACGAGGGCGAGGTCGTGGGCCTGGCCGGGCTGCTCGGCTCGGGGCGTACCGAGGTCGCGCGGCTGCTGTTCGGGGCCGACCACGCCGGCGGCGGCGAGCTGGCCGTCGGCGGCGCGCCCGTCGCGCTGCGCACCCCGCGCGCGGCGATGAACCACAAGATCGCCTTCTGCTCGGAGAACCGCAAGGAGGACGGTCTGATCCCCGACCTCACCGTGCGCGAGAACATCATCCTGGCGCTCCAGGCCACCCGGGGCTGGACCAGGCCCGTGCCCCGCGAGCAGCAGGACGACCTGGTCGGCCGGTACGTCAAGGCCCTGCGGATCAGCCCGCCCAACCCCGAGCACCTGGTCCGGAACCTGAGTGGCGGCAACCAGCAGAAGGTGCTGCTGGCGCGCTGGCTCATCCTGGAGCCCCGGCTGCTCATCCTCGACGAGCCCACCCGGGGCATCGACGTCGGGGCCAAGACCGAGATCCAGCGCCTGGTCGCCGAGCTGTCGGACGGCGGCATGGCGGTGCTGTTCATCTCCGCCGAACTGGAGGAGGTGCTGCGGCTCAGCCACAAGGTCGGGGTGCTGCGCGACCGGCGGCTGGTGGCCGAGCTGCCCAACGACGACGCCCTGACCACGGACGTGCTGATGGAGACGATCGCGAGCGGAGGGCGGGCCTGATGCGGCGGCTGCTGTGGCCGGTGGTGGTGCTCGCGCTGCTGCTGGCCCTGAACGTGTTCTTCACCCCCAGCTTCTTCTCCGTCCAGGTCAGGGACGGCCACCTGTACGGCAGCCTGATCGACATCCTGCGCTTCGGCGCGCCGCTGATCCTGGTCTCGCTCGGCATGACGCTGGTCATCGCGACCGGCGGCATCGACCTGTCGGTGGGCTCGGTGGTGGCGATCTCGGGCGCGCTGGCCTGCCTGCGGATCAGCGAGGACGCCGGCGTGCTCGCCGCCGTGGCGCCGGCGCTCGGGCTGTGCCTGGTGCTCGGCGCATGGAACGGGTTCCTGGTCGCGCAGGCGGGCATCCAGCCGATCATCGCCACGCTGATCCTCATGGTGGCCGGGCGCGGCCTGGCCCAGCTCATCACCGACGGGCAGATCATCACGGTCAACAGCCCGGCGTACAAGCTGATCGGCGGCGGGTATCTGCTGGCGGTGCCGTTCGGGGTGCTGCTGGTGCTGGCGGTGCTGGCGGTCACCGCGTTCCTGACCCGGCGGCTGGCGCTGGGCCTGCTGATCGAGTCGGTCGGCGGGAACGGCGAGGCCAGCAGGCTCGCGGGCATCAGGTCGCGGGGGATCATCATCATGGTCTACGCCTTCGCCGCCCTGTGCGCGGGCATCGCCGGACTCATGATCAGCTCGAACGTCTCCAGCGCCGACGGCAACAACGCCGGCCTGTGGATCGAGCTGGACGCCATCCTGGCCGTGGTGATCGGCGGCACCTCGTTGTCGGGCGGCCGCTTCTCGCTGGGCGGGACCGTGCTCGGCGCGCTCATCATCCAGACGCTGACCACGACGATCTACTCCATCGGCGTGCCGCCCGAGACGACCCTGCTGTTCAAGGCGCTGGTTGTGACGGCGGTCTGCCTCGTGCAGTCGCCGTCGTTCCGCGCGAAGGCGTTGCGCCGGCGCGTCCGGAGCGCGCCGGCCGGCTCGGCCCCCGAGGAGAAAGTGCGGGTGACCCTGTGACGACCATGACCGTGGGCCGGGTCGCGTTGCCGGCCCGGTATCTGCCCGTTCTCGTGACGGCCTGCCTGTTCGTGGCGATGTTCGTCGTGGGCGGCGTGCGGTACGAGGGGTTCGCCGGCGGGCAGGTGGTGCTCAACGTCTTCATCGACAACGCGTTCCTGCTGGTGGTGGCGGTGGGGACGACGTTCGTGATCCTGACCGGGGGCATCGACCTGTCGGTGGGGTCGGTGGTGGCGCTGTCCACGATGATCTCGGCGTCGCTGATGTCGGGGCCGGGGTGGCCGCCGTACGTGGTGGTGCCGCTGGTGCTGGCCGTCGGGGCCGGGCTCGGGCTGGTGATGGGGTACATCGTGCACGCCTTCGACATCCAGCCGTTCATCGTGACGCTGGCCGGGATGTTCCTGGCCCGGGGGCTGTGCTACACGATCGGCACGGAATCCATCCCGATCGAGGACCCGACGTTCACGGCGTTCGCGCAGACCAGGATCGACCTGGTCGCCGGTCTGTGGATCTCGCCGAGCGTGCTCGTCGCGGTGGCGGTGGTGCTGGTGGCGGCGTACGTGCTGCACTACACCCGGCTCGGCCGGGCCGTGTACGCGACGGGCGGCAACGAGCAGTCGGCGCTGCTCATGGGCCTGCCGGTGGGACGGACGAAGATCACGGTCTACACGGTGAGCGGCCTGTGCTCGGCGCTCGGCGGCGTGCTGCTGTCGTTCTACATGCTCTCCGGCTACGGCCTGCACGCCGTGGGCATGGAGCTGGACGCCATCGCCGCCGTGGTGATCGGCGGCACGCTGCTCACGGGCGGCAGCGGCTTCCTGCTCGGCACGGTGCTCGGCGTGCTGGTGCTCGGCCTGATCCAGACGATCATCAGCTTCGAGGGCACGCTCAGCTCCTGGTGGACCAAGATCTTCATCGGTCTGCTGCTCTTCGTCTTCATCGTCCTGCAACGGCTCTTCAGTGCGCGCTCAAGGCGCTGACCTGCGAGGAGGCTGCCGCGAACGTTACCTAAAGGTTTCCGTGAGGTTAGGTCCAACCGTTGACAGAGTCTTTGTTAGCGATAACAATCAGCGGGAACGAAGCGCACGAACTTTGTTCTGATTCGGCATGTTCTGTGACTGAATCCTGTGCTCGATCGGCAGTTAACGCTCACATCCGCTGCCGCAACCCCCATTGCAAGGAGTGCCACATGAGGTTGGGACGTATCGGGGGCGTGGTGTCCGCCATCGCGCTCGCCGCGACCATGACGGCCTGCGGCTCCAGCCAGAAGACGGTCGACGCCGACGCCTCCACGTCGGCCGCCGCCGGCGGCGCGGGCGCCCTGATCGGCGTCACGATGCCCACCAAGTCGTCCGAGCGGTGGATCCACGACGGCGACAACGTCAAGCAGCAGCTCGAACAGCTGGGCTACAAGGTCGACCTCCAGTACGCCGAGAACGACATCCCGACGCAGGCCAACCAGATCGAGAACCAGATCACCAAGGGCGCCAAGCTCCTGATCATCGCCTCGATCGACGGCACCGCGATCACCTCGCAGCTCCAGCAGGCCGCCGACGCCAAGATCCCGGTCATCTCCTACGACCGCCTGATCCGCAACAGCCCGAACGTCGACTACTACGCCACCTTCGACAATTTCAAGGTGGGCGTGCAGCAGGCGACCTCGCTGCTCAAGGGCCTCGGCGTGGACGACGGCAAGAAGGGCCCCTTCAACGTCGAGCTGTTCGGCGGCTCGCCCGACGACAACAACGCCACCTTCTTCTGGAACGGCGCCCTGTCGGTGCTCCAGCCGAAGATCGACGACGGCACCCTGGTGATCAAGAGCGGCCAGAAGGACTTCAAGACCGCCGCCATCCTGCGCTGGGACCCGGCCACGGCCCAGAAGCGCATGGAGGACATCCTCACCAAGACCTACACCGGCGGCACCAAGGTGGACGGCGTGCTGTCCCCGTACGACGGCCTGTCCATCGGCATCCTGTCGGCGCTCAAGAGCTCCGGCTACGGCACCAGCGGCCAGCCCTACCCCGTCGTGACCGGCCAGGACGCCGAGCTCGCCTCGGTCAAGTCGATCATCGCCGGTGAGCAGTACTCCACCATCTTCAAGGACACCCGCAAGCTCGCCGAGCAGACGGTGAAGATGGCCGACGCGGTTCTCAAGGGCGGCAAGCCCGAGGTGAACAACGACAAGGACTACGACAACGGCAACAAGGTCGTCCCCTCCTACCTGCTCGACCCGGTGATCGTGGACAAGAGCAACTACAAGGAGATCATCGTCGGCGGCAACTACTACACCGAGGACCAGCTCAAGTAAGGGCCCGCCCCGGGGGACGGCGGTCCCCCGGGGGCACTTCCCACACCTGAGCGAGGGGCATATGACCGAGCACATCTTGCGGATGAGCGGGATCACCAAGACGTTCCCCGGTGTCAAGGCGCTGCAGGACGTCAACCTGGCCGTCCGGCGCGGCGAGATCCACGCCATCTGCGGCGAGAACGGCGCCGGCAAGTCGACGCTGATGAAGGTGCTGTCCGGGGTCTACCCGCACGGCGACTACGACGGCGAGATCACCTTCGAGGGCGCGCGCTGCGAGTTCGCCGGCATTCGCGACAGCGAGCACGCCGGGATCGTCATCATCCACCAGGAGCTGGCGCTCAGCCCGCAGCTGTCGATCGCCGAGAACATCTTCCTCGGCAACGAGCGCGCCAGGCGCGGCTTCATCGACTGGAACCGCACCAACTACGAGGCCGCCGAGCTGATGCGCCGCGTCGGCCTGAACGAGAACCCGACCACGACGGTCTCCGACCTCGGCGTCGGCAAGCAGCAGCTCGTCGAGATCGCCAAGGCGCTGTCGAAGGAGGTGCGGCTGCTCATCCTCGACGAGCCGACCGCCGCGCTCAACGACGACGACTCGGCCCACCTGCTCGACCTGCTGCGCGGGCTGCGGGACGAGGGCATCACCTGCGTGATCATCTCCCACAAGCTCAACGAGGTGACCGCGATCGCCGACTCCGTCACGATCATCCGTGACGGCCGCACGATCGAGACCCTGGACATGGCCACCGACCACGTCACCGAGGACCGGATCATCTCCGGCATGGTCGGCCGCGCGCTGGACAACCGCTTCCCGCCGCACGAGTCGACGATCGGCGAGGAGGTCCTGCGGATCGAGGACTGGACGGTCCACAGCCCCAGCCAGCCCGGCAGGAAGGTCGTGGACGGCGCCTCCCTCACCCTGCGCAGGGGCGAGATCGTCGGCCTGGCCGGCCTGATGGGCGCCGGGCGCACCGAGCTGGCGATGAGCCTGTTCGGCCGCACGTACGGCGTGCACATCTCCGGCAAGGTCTTCAAGGACGGCAAGCCGATCGAGATCCGCAACGTGCAGGACGCGATCCACCACGGCCTGGCCTACGCCACCGAGGACCGCAAGCGGTACGGCCTGAACCTCATCGAGGACATCAAGCGCAACATCAGCGCGGCCGGGCTCAAGGGCCTGGCCCGGCGCGGCTGGGTGAACGAGAACGAGGAGTACAAGGTCGCCGAGGAGTTCCACCGGAGCATGAACATCAAGGCGCCCAGCGTCAACAGCGTCGTCGGCAAGCTGAGCGGCGGCAACCAGCAGAAGGTCGTGCTGTCCAAGTGGATCCTGACGCAGCCCGACGTGCTCATCCTCGACGAGCCCACCCGCGGCATCGACGTCGGCGCCAAGTACGAGATCTACACGATCATCAACCGCCTCGCCGACCAGGGCAAGGCCGTGCTGGTGATCTCCAGTGAGTTGCCTGAGCTGCTCGGCCTGTGCGACCGCATCTACACGCTCTCCGAAGGTCGCGTCACCGGCGAGGTCCCCCGCCGGGAGGCCACCCAGGAAAGCCTCATGCATCTCATGACCAAGGGACAGGAGTAGCCCCGATGAGCAGCATCACGCCCGCCGACGTGCAGGTCGGCGCGGGAAGCGACGGGGGAGCGCCGCGGCGGCCCGGCCGGGTGTCGCTGGGCGGCCTGTCGCTGAACCTGCGTTCGAGCGGCATCTACATCGCCTTCGCGCTGATCATCGTGCTGTTCTCGGTGCTCACCGACGGCGCGTTGCTCCAGCCGCAGAACATCTCCAACATCATCGTCCAGAACTCCTACGTCCTGATCCTCGCGATCGGGATGATCCTGGTCATCATCGCCGGGCACATCGACCTGTCGGTCGGCTCGGTGGTGGCGGTCACCGGAGCGCTGGCCGCCGTGCTCATGGTGAACATGGGCCTGCCGTGGCCGCTGGCCCTGCTGATCACGGTCGCCGCCGGCGCACTCATCGGGGCCTGGCAGGGGTACTGGATCGCCTACTTCGGCATCCCGGCCTTCATCGTCACGCTGGCCGGCATGCTGCTGTTCCGCGCGCTGACCATGACCGTCCTGGGCAACCAGGGCATCGGCCCGTTCCCCGACCAGGTCCGCACGCTGGCCAACGGCTTCACCGACGGCTACCTCGGCAACGTGGGCCTCGGCCCGCTGGGCGGCGCCGACCTGTTCAGCCTGCTCATCGGCCTGGTCGCGATCGGCGGCATGGTCGCCGCGCAGTGGCGCACCCGCAACGCCCGCAGGGGCTACGGCCAGTCGGTCGAGCCGATGGCCATGTTCGTGCTGAAGATGGCGGCCGGCGCCGCGCTGATCCTGTTCCTGGTGGTGCAGCTCGCCCGCTTCAAGAACCTGCCGTGGGTGCTGGTGCTGCTGGCCGTGCTGGTGCTGGCGTACTCGCTGATGGCCAACCGCACGGTCTTCGGCCGGCAGATCTACGCCATCGGCGGCAACCTCCAGGCGGCGGTCATGTCCGGCGTCAAGGTCAAGTCGGTGGTCTTCTGGATCTTCGTCAACATGGGCGTGCTGGCCTCCATCGCCGGCATCATCTTCGCCGGCCGGCTCAACCAGGCGGGCCCGACCGCCGGTAACAGCTTCGAGCTGGACGCCATCGCGGCGGCCTTCATCGGCGGCGCGGCCGTCCAGGGCGGTGTCGGCAAGGTCGTCGGCGCGATCACCGGCGGTCTGATCATGGCTGTCATCAACAACGGCATGTCGCTCATCGGCTCGCCCAGTGAGCGCGTGATGCTCGTCAAGGGCGCCGTCCTGCTGGCCGCCGTCGCGTTCGACGTGTGGACCAAGCGCCGGGCGGGCGCCTCCCGCTGACCGCCGCAGGTCCAGGCAGCCCCGCGAAAGGAGAACCCGTGCTACCGAGCCCCAGGCCGCGTCCGCCGGTCATGGCCGACGTGGCCAAGGAGGCCGGCGTGTCGCACCAGACGGTCTCGCGGGTGCTCAACGGCCACCCGAACGTCCGGGCCGACACCCGCGCCCGGGTGGAGGAGGCGATCACCCGCCTGGGCTACCGGCGCAACCTGGTCGCCCGCGCGCTGGTCACCAAGCGGTCGCGCACCCTCGGGGTGGTGAGCTTCGACACCACCCTGTACGGCCCGGCCAGCATGGTCTTCGGCATCGAGCAGGCGGCCAGGACCGCGGGGTATTTCGTCAGCATCGTCAGCCTGAAGTCGATCGACGCGGCCGGCGTCCGCGACGCGCTCGACTACCTGGCCGAGCAGAGCGTGGACGGGGTGGTGGTGGTCGCGCCGCAGCGCTCGGCCGCCTCCGCCCTGGACAGCCTGCCCGCCGGGGTGCCCGCGGTCGTCGTCGAGGGCGCGCACGGCGCCGACGTCTCCGCGGTCTGCATCGACCAGGTCGAGGGCGCCAGGCTGGCCACCCGGCACCTGCTCGACCTCGGCCACGAGACGGTCTGGCACGTCACCGGGCCGGCCGACTGGCTGGAGACCGAGGGCCGGGTCGAGGGCTGGCGTTCGGCGCTGGAGCAGGCCGGCCGCCCGGTGCCCGAGCCGCTGGCCGGCGACTGGAGCCCGCGCGCCGGGTACGAGGCCGGCAAGAGGCTGGCCCGGATGGACGGGGTCACCGCGGTGTTCGCCGCCAACGACCAGATGGCGCTGGGCGTGCTGCGCGCGCTCAGCGAGGCCGGGGTGCCCGTCCCCGGCCGGATCAGTGTCGTGGGCTTCGACGACATCCCCGAGTCCGAGTTCTTCTCGCCGCCGCTCACCACGGTCCGGCAGGACTTCGACGTGGTGGGCCGCCACTGCATCGAGGTGCTGCTGCGGCAGATCGACGCCGGGCCGGCGGCGTACGAGCGCATGGTGGTGCGTCCCAGCTTCGTCGTCAGGTCCAGCACCGCGCCGGCCGCCGCTCCGGCGTGGTAGCCGGCAGGCGAACAGACAACTTCCTGGAGTGCAATGTGAACGCTAACAAGTTCGTGGTCGGAGTGGACTTCGGCACGTTGTCGGGGCGCGCGGTCGTCGTCCGCGTGGCTGACGGCGCCGAGCTGGGCAGCGCCGTCCACGAGTACGCCGAGCGCGTCATCGAGCACACGCTGCCCGGTACCGGCGTGCGCCTCGGTCCCGACTGGGCGCTGCAGTCGCCGCGGGACTGGCTGGACGTGCTGCGCGTGGCCGTGCCCGAGGCCCTGGCCGCCGCCGGGGTCGCCGCCGAGGACGTGATCGGTGTCGGCACCGACTTCACCGCCTGCACCGTGCTGCCGACCACGGCCGACGGCACGCCCCTGTGCTTCGAGACGCCCGAGCAGCCGCACGCCTGGCCGAAGTTGTGGAAGCACCACGCCGCCCAGCCGCACGCCGACCGGATCAACGAGCTGGCCGCGACCCGGGGCGAGAGCTGGCTGCCGCGCTACGGCGGCAAGATCTCCTCCGAGTGGGAGTTCGCCAAGGCCCTCCAGGTCCTGGAGGAGGCCCCCGAGGTGTACGCCAGGGCCGAGCGCTGGATCGAGGCGGCCGACTGGATCATCTGGCAGCTCTCCGGCGTCGAGAGCCGCAACATCTGCACGGCCGGCTACAAGGGCGTCTTCCAGGACGGGAGCTACCCCTCCGAGGACTTCCTCGCCGCCCTGAACCCCGGCTTCTCCGGCTTCGCCGGCAAACTGGCCACCGGCGTGGTCGGCGACGACGTCAACGGCACCACCCTGGCCCCCCTCGGCGGCCTCGCCGGCGTCCTGACCGCGCGGGCGGCCGCGTGGACCGGCCTGCCCGAGGGCATCGCCGTGGCCGTCGGCAACGTGGACGCCCACGTCACCGCCGCCGCCGCGGACGCCGTGCGCCCCGGCCAGATGGTGGCCATCATGGGCACCTCCACCTGCCACATCATGCCCAGCGACCGGCTGGCCGAGGTGCCCGGCATGTGCGGCGTCGTCCGGGACGGCATCGTGCCCGGCCTGTGGGGCTACGAGGCCGGCCAGTCCGCCGTCGGCGACATCTTCGCCTGGTACGTCGACTCCTTCGGCACCGTCGGCCACGAGCGCCTGACCGAGCTGGCCGAGCGCCAGGCCGTCGGCGCGCACGGGCTGGTCGCGCTCGACTGGTTCGGCGGCAACCGCTCGGTGCTGGTCGACCACGACCTGTCCGGCGTGATCGTCGGCCAGACCCTCGCCACCAGGCCCGAGGACGTCTACCGCGCGCTCATCGAGTCCACCGCGTACGGCGCCCGCATGATCGTCGAGACGTTCGAGAAGTCGGGCGTGCCCGTCGAGGAGTTCGTGGTCGCCGGCGGGCTGCTGAAGAACCGCTTCCTCATGCAGGTCTACGCCGACGTGCTGCGCCGCCCGCTGTCGGTCATCGGCTCCGACCAGGGCCCGGCGCTCGGCTCGGCGATCCACGCCGCCGTCGCCGCCGGGGCCTACCCGGGCATCGAGGAGGCCGCAGCGGCCATGGGCAAGCGCACGCGGGCGGCGTACGTGCCCGACGAGGCCCGCGCCGACGCCTACGACCGCCTGTACGCCCAGTACCGCGAACTGCACGACCACTTCGGGGACGGACGCATGCTCCACACACTCCGCACGATCAGGAACGAGGCCGCCCAGTGAGAACCACCATCGCCAGGCTTCATGCGGAGCTGGTCCGGTACGGCCTGGTCGTCTGGACGGCGGGGAACGTCTCGGGCCGCATCCCGGGGGAGGACCTGTTCGTCATCAAGCCGTCCGGGGTCTCCTACGACGAGCTGACCCCCGAGAACATGGTCGTGTGCGACCTCGACGGCAACCTCGTCGAGGGCGCCCAGGCACCCTCCAGCGACACCGCCGCGCACGCCTACGTCTACCGCAACATGCCCGAGGTCGGCGGCGTCGTGCACACCCACTCGACCTACGCCTCGGCGTGGGCCGCGCGCGGCGAGCCCATCCCGTGCGTGCTGACGGCGATGGCCGACGAATTCGGCGGCGAGATCCCGGTCGGCCCGTTCGCGCTGATCGGGGACGACTCCATCGGCCAGGGCATCGTCGAGACGCTCGCGGGCCACCGCTCGCCGGCCGTCCTCATGCAGAACCACGGCGTCTTCACCATCGGCAAGGACCCCAAGGCCGCCGTCAAGGCCGCCGTGATGTGCGAGGACGTCGCCCGCACCGTCCACGTGTCCAGGCAGCTCGGCACGCCGCTGCCCATCGGCCCGGCCCACGTCGACCGCCTGTACGACCGCTATCAGAACGTCTACGGACAGAGGAGCCCGCGTTGAACATCTGGTTTCTGACCGGCAGCCAGGGACTGTACGGCGAGGACACGCTGCGCCAGGTGGCCGAGCAGTCGCGGCGCATCGCCGAGCAGCTTCCCGTGCCCGTGCAGTGGAAGCCCGTGCTGACCGACGCCACAGCGATCAGGCGCGTCATGCTGGAGGCCAACGCGGACGACGAGTGCGCCGGCGTCATCGCCTGGATGCACACCTTCTCCCCGGCCAAGATGTGGATCGCCGGCCTCGACGCGCTGCGCAAGCCGCTGCTGCACCTGCACACGCAGGCCAACGTCGAGCTGCCGTGGAGCTCGATCGACATGGACTTCATGAACCTCAACCAGGCCGCGCACGGCGACCGCGAGTTCGGGTTCGTGCAGACCCGGCTCGGAGTGCCGCGCAAGACCGTCGCCGGGCACGTCAGCGACCCGGCGGTCGGCGCGCGCATCGAGGCGTGGGCGCGCGCGGCCAGGGGCGTGGCCGAGGTGCGGGCGCTCAAGCTGGCCCGTTTCGGCGACAACATGCGCGACGTGGCCGTGACCGAGGGCGACAAGGTCGAGGCGCAGCTCCGGTTCGGCGTCTCGGTCAACACCTACGGCGTCAACGACCTGGTCGAGGCCGTGGACGCGGCCTCCGACGCCGACGTGTCCGCGCTGGTCAAGGAGTACGCCGAGCTGTACCGGGTGGCCCCCGAGCTGCTCGGCGAACGCAACGAGTCCCTGCGGTACGCCGCCAGGATCGAGCTCGGCCTGCGCGGCTTCCTGGAGCGCGGCGGCTTCCGGGCCTTCACCACCAACTTCGAGGACCTCGGCGGCCTGCGTCAGCTCCCCGGCCTGGCCGTGCAGCGCCTGATGGCCGACGGCTACGGCTTCGGCGGCGAGGGCGACTGGAAGACCTCGGTCCTGCTGCGCACCCTCAAGTCGATGACGCCCGGCGGGACGTCGTTCATGGAGGACTACACCTACGACCTGACGCCCGGCAACGAGCTCATCCTCGGCGCGCACATGCTGGAGGTCTGCCCGTCCATCGCCGCCGGGACGCCGTCGTGCGAGATCCATCCGCTGGGCATCGGCGGGCGGGAGGACCCGGTGCGGCTGGTGTTCGACGCCGCGCCCGGCCCCGGCGTCGTCGTCGGCCTGGCCGACATGGGCGACCGGTTCCGCCTGGTGGCCAACGAGATCGACATCGTCGCGCCGCCGGAGCCGCTGCCCAGGCTGCCCGTGGCCCGCGCCGTCTGGTCGCCGCGGCCGAACCTGCGCACCTCCACCGAGTCGTGGCTGACCGCCGGCGCGCCGCACCACACCGTGCTGTCCACCGCCGTCGGACGCGAGGAGCTGACCGACCTGGCCGACATGCTCGGCGTCGAGCTGCTGGTGATCGACAAGGACACCACGACGGCGCAGTTCGTCAAGGAGATGCGCTGGAACCAGGCGTACTACCGCCTGGCCCAGGGCTTCTAGTCCGTTCCTAGTCCTCCGGCGGCTTCTTCGGGGCGTTCCTGCGCTGCTCCTCGGCGCGTTCGCGGCAGCGGCGCAGGAACTCCTCGTCGTCGTCGGGGTTGGTGGCGGCGAAGCGCCCCGGGCGGTCGTACTCGGGGAAGGCGCTCGGGCGCGCGGCCGCCTGCGGGGCACGTTCCGGGCGGCCCGCCACGAGCCAGACGACCGAGCCGACCAGCGGGAACAGCAGGACCACGAGCACCCATACGATCTTGGGCAGGTTCCTGCAGACCGCGTCCGGCGTGGTGATCACGTCGAAGAGGCAGTAGAGCCACAGCACGAGGGTGGCCAGGCCCATGGCCTCGGACAGATACAGCACGGGGCCGAACGTAGTCACGGGCGGGAACATCGGCAAGCGAATTCGGATGAATAGGGTGAAGCCGTGATGTTGACCAACTGGGCGGGCAACACCGCCTTCCGGGCGCGAGCCGTCCACCGTCCCGCCGGCCTCGACGAGCTGCGCGGCCTGGTGGCCGCCGGCGACCGGGTGCGGGCGCTGGGCAGCGGTCATTCCTTCAACGACGTCGCCGACACCACCGGCGACCTCGTCGTGCTCGACCGCATGCCCGCGACGATCGAGATCGACAGCGCGGCGCGCAAGGTCCGGGTCGCGGCCGGCACCACGTACGCGCGGCTGGCCCAGGCGCTGCACGCGGCCGGGTTCGCGCTGGAGAACCTGGCCTCGCTCCCGCACATCTCGGTCGGCGGCTCGGTCGCCACCGCCACGCACGGCTCCGGCGACGCCAACCGCTGCCTGGCCGCCGCCGTGTCCGGGCTGGAGCTGGTCACCGCCGACGGCTCGCTGCTGTCGCTGTCACGCGGGGACGACGACTTCGCCGGGGCGGTCGTCGCGCTGGGTGCGCTCGGCGTCGTCAGCACGCTGACGCTCGACCTCGTACCGGCCTTCGAGCTGCGCCAGTACGTCCGCGAGGGCCTGACGCCCGACGCCCTCGACGGATTCGACGACATCATGGCCAACGGCTACAGCGTCAGCCTGTTCACCGACTGGCGCGACACCCGGGTCTGGCTGAAGCGCCGCGAGGAGTTCACCGACGACTCCTGGTACGGCACCCGTCCCGCTCCCGGGCCCCGCCACCCGCTGGCCGGCATGCCCGCCGACGCCTGCACCACGCAGCTCGGCGTGCCGGGCCCCTGGCACGAGCGGCTGCCGCACTTCCGCCCCGACGCCCCGCCGAGCGGCGCCGGCGACGAGCTCCAGTCGGAGTTCCTGCTGCCCCGGGCGCACGCGGTCGAGGCGCTGCGCGAGCTGTACGCCGTCGGCGACCGCGTCCGGCCGGCCCTGCGGGTCTCGGAGGTGCGCACGATCGCCGCCGACGACCTGTGGCTCAGCCCCTTCCGCGACCGCGACAGCGTGGGCGTGCACTTCACCTGGGTCAGGGACGTCGCCACCGTGCTCCCGGCGCTCGACCTGGTCGAGCGGACGCTCGCCCCCTTCGAGCCGCTGCCGCACTGGGGCAAGCTGTCCACCCGCCGCCCCGCCTGCCCCGACGACTTCCGCGAGCTGGTCCGGCGGCTGGACCCGGCGGGCAAGTTCGCCAACGACTTCGTCCGGCTACTGCTGGGGGAGTAGCGGCCCGCGCCGGGCATGCACCCGCCGTCGTAGCGGGCCACCGGTCCGGCGGACGATGTGCCCGCCGGCCCGGCGCGGCATCGTGGAGCGCATGACCGATCACCCGTTCAGATTCGGCGCCGTCGCCGGTTACGCGCCCAACGCCGAGGCATGGACCGGGCTGGCCCGCAGGGTCGAGAGCCTGGGCTTCGCCACCCTGCTCGTGCCCGACACGCTCGGGACGCTGTCGCCGTTCGCCGCCGCGGCCACGGCCGCCGCCGTCACCACGACGTTGCGCGTCGGCACGTACGTGGTCAGCGCCCCGTACCGGACGCCCGAGACCGTCGCCTGGGAGACCGCCACCCTGCACACCCTCACCGGCGGACGCTTCGAGCTGGGGCTCGGCGCCGGCCGTCCCGGCGCCGAGCAGGACGCGGCGGCGCTCGGCGTGCCGTTCGGCACCCCGGCCGAGCGCGTGGAACGCCTGGCCGCGACGATCGACGCGGTCAAGGACGTGCCGATCCTGGTCGCCGCGACCGGCGCCCGCGTGCTCGGGCTGGCCGCGCGCAAGGCCGACACGGTGGCGCTCGGCGTGCCGCCGCAGCACACCGAGGACCAGGTCGCGGCCAAGCTGGACGAGCTGTACGAGCTGGCCGGCGACCGCTTCCACGACCTGGAGCTCGGCATGAACCTGGTGGCCGCGGGCAGCGAGCCGCCCGCCTGGCTGGCCGGCCGCTTCGGCCCGCTCGGCCCCGACGCCACCGGCCTGCTCACCGGCACCCCCGACGAGATGGCCGAGACCCTCCGGCGGCGCAGGGACCGCCTCGGCGTTTCGTACGTCACGGTGAACGCCCAGTTCATCGACGCTTTCGCGCCCGTCGTCGAACGCCTGGCCGGTACCTGACGCAACCTGACAGGTATGACCGGCACGATGGCCCCATGACCGCAAAGGGAACCTTCGACACCGCCGGCTGGGACGCCAAGCCGTCCTTCGACGACCGCGACGGCGTCACGCTCGGCCTCGTCAGCATGACCAAGACCTTCCACGGCGACCTGACCGGGACGAGCGTCGTCCACCTGATGGTGACCTCGACCCCGGTCGAGGACTCGCGCGCGTACGTGGCGCTCGAACGCGTCGAGGGCACCCTGGAGGGCCGGAAGGGCAGTTTCGTCGTGGCGCACCAGGCGATGAGCGACCGTGGGGAGCAGTCGCTCACCGTCACGGTCGTCCCCGACTCGGGCACCGGCGAACTGACCGGCCTCAGGGGAGGGATGACCATCACCATCGCCCCGGACGGCTCGCATTCCTACACGATGGACTACGAGCTGCGGGCGGAAGAATGACCCGGGACGAACGCCCGGGCGGATGAGGGGTGGAGCTATGGGGATTCGAACCCCAGACCTCCTCCATGCCATGGAGGCGCGCTACCAACTGCGCCATAGCCCCTTGCTGCGATCACAAGTGTATAGGACTTCGGGACCGGCGAAACACATGCGCGTACCAGGCATACGCACAGTCAAATCTTGCTACTCTCCGTGCCATGTCCAGCGTGCAGGCCGTCCCGTTGACCGCGCGGTGCGCGAAGATCCTCGCCGCTCGTGAGCATGCCGTCGTCGAGGTCAGCGCGTTCGACGGGTTCTTCACCCTTCGGGCCATCCGCAGCCTGCTGGAGTGGGCGACCCGCACGTTCACCGGCGTCCACGTGCTCGTGCCGGGCGTCGAGCTGGCCGGCACGCTGGTCGCGCGCGGGGTGCCGTCCGGGGCGGCGCTGATCAAGGCGCGGTCGGCGGCCAACAACACGCGCAACCGGGTGATCCGGGTGCTCGAAGGCATGGGCGCGGCCAACGCCACCGTCTTCGACTGCGGCGAGCTGACCGGCAACCGCGCCTACCGGCGGTCCCGGCGGGAGCTGGAACGGCTGGCCGCCAAGGACGCGTCGTTCCGCGAGCGGTGCGTGGCGGCGGTGCTGCCGGTCGTCGGCGGCCAGGAGCTCACCCCCGAGCAGGCCGCGAACGCGCTGCCCTTCCTGCTGGCCTGGCTGCCGCTGGTGATGAACAGCCCGGCGATCCTGCGCACGGGCTCGTCGGTGTTCTGCCATCCGGAGCCCAGGCCGATGGTGGGGGAGCTCTACGCGGGCGCGCTGCCCGTCTCGCGCTCGCCCCACCAGGGCTTCGTGTCCTCCCGGCTGGCCCCCGACCCCGCCTGATCCCGCCGGGTGGTCAGCCGACCGAGCCGGCCTTGTCGATCAGCGTGACCAGCTCGGTGACCATCGGGTCCTCCGACGCCTGTGCCAGGCGCCCGGCGTGCTCGCGCAGGGTCGGCAGGTCCAGGCCGAACGCCTTCCTGTCCCGCAGGTAGACCGCGAAGGCGGCGACCACCACGTCCACCTGCAGCCTGACCGGCGTCTTGGTCCAGACGGAGTCGTTCAGGTCGTCGGCGCGCAGCGACTTGCCGGCCTCGGCGGCCTCGCGGGTGTCGGGGTCCTGCCAGCGCACCGTCGCCTGGGCGAGCTGGCCCCGGGCGCCCGGCTTGAGGCGGAGGGCGTACAGGGCGGTGACCGAGTGGCCGGGGCCGATCTCGCCGCCGTCGCGGCTGTCGTCACGGAACTCCTCGGCCGACAACGCGCGGTTCTCGTACCCGATGAGCTGGTAGGTCTCCACGACCGAGGGGTTGAAGACGACCTGCGCCTTGGCGTCGCGCGCGCGTACCTCGATGTTGGCCGGGAGCTGGGTGGTGAAGACCTTGTCGGCCTCCTGTTCGGAGTCCACGTAGACGGCCATGCCGTCGCCGTTGTCGGCGAGCTGCTCCATCAGCTCGTCGCCGTAGTCGCGGCCGACGCCGACGGTGAGCAGCGTGACCTGCTTGCCCGCGTACTCCTTGACCTGCTCCACGATGGTCCGCCACTCGGTCTCGCCCTGGTTGGCCAGGCCGTCGGAGAGCAGGATGACCCGGTTCGTGGCGGCGGGCCGGAACGCCTGGGACGCCTCCCGGTACCCGGTCAGGACGCCGCTCTGCAGGTTCGTGCCGCCGGCGGTGTCCAGCTCGTCCACCGCCGCGTGGAGCTGGCTCCGGGCGGTGAGCGGCGTCATGGAGGCCAGCACCTCCGCCTCGTCGCTGAAGGCCACCAGCGACACCTGGTCGCCGGGCGCGAGCTGGTCGAGCAGCTTGTGCAGGGACGACTTGACCAGGTCGAGGCGGCCGGTCTCGGCCATCGAGCCGGAGACGTCGACCACGAACGTGAGGTTGGCCGGGCGGCGCGCGGCGGCGTCGGACGCGCGGGTCTGCAGGCCCACGCGGAGCACGGCCTCGTCGCGGCCGGGCAGCCGCGCGCCGTCCACGTGCACGGCGAAGCCGTCGTTGGTGGGCTGCGCGTAGTCCTGCCGGAAGGCGTTGACCCACTCCTCGGGGCGGATCTCGCCGGGCGCCGGCCAGCGTCCTTCCTGGAGCGTACGGCGGGCGTAGCCGTACGAGGCGGTGTCCACGTCCAGGGCGAAGGTGGAGATCTGCGCCTTGGTCGTGTCCTGCTCGGTTTCCTGGGCGCCGGTCGCGGACGCGCTCGGCGCGGGCCGACGCTGCGCGTCCGACAGCGGGGCCCGCGCCGCGCTGCCGGACGATCCGCCGGAGCCGCCGCACGCGGCGAGTCCGAGGAGCGCGGCGAGCCCGACGCTGATGGCTAAGGGACGAATGGCTAAGGGACGAAATCTCATCGCAACCACCTCCGCGTCCTATGACGGGGATTCGGGTGGCAGCGGCCGGGCCGGAGACGCAAGCGAGTACAAACCGCGATCGTCGCGTGATCATTTGTGACGAACAGGGATCAATGAGGTGGCAAGCGCGAGCGGTCGCGCCGGGCCTGGGAAGGCCGCCGTCGCCCGGCCGTTATCACCGGTGCAGCCGTCGCCCGGTCGCCATCACCAGTGCAGCAGGAGCAGCTCGGCGGAGAAGCCGGGACCCAACGCGATCAGCACGGCGGGCCGCCCGGGATGGCCGCGCGTCTCCTGGAGCACGTGCAACACCGAGACCGACGACAGGTTCCCGTACGTCCGCAGCGACCGCCAGGTCACGTCCAAAGCCTTGGGGTCGAGGTCGAGGCTGTCCACGATCTTCTCGATGACCTTGGGGCCGCCGGGGTGGCAGATCCACGTCGGCACCTGGTCGGGGGTCAGGCCGTAGTCGGCCAGGAAGCCCCTGATGTCGTCGGCCAGCACCTGGTCCACGAAGTCGGTGAGGTCGGCGTCGAGCACGATGTGGAAGCCGTGGTCGCCCACCTCCCATCCCATCAGGTGCTCGGTGTCGGGGTAGAGCCTGCTGCGGGTGGCGACCACCTCGGGGCCCTTGCCGCGTCCGGTGCCCACGACGGCCGCCGCGCCGTCCCCGAACAGGCCGCTGGCGATCAGGTTCGCGATCGAGGTGTCGTCGCGCTGGATGGTCAGCGAGCACAGCTCCACGCAGACCAGCACGGCGGCCTGGTCGGGCCAGCCGCGCAGGTAGTCGTACAGGCGCGACAGGCCCGAGGCCCCGGCCGCGCAGCCGAGGCCGAACACGGGCACCCGCTTGATGTCGCCGCGCAATCCGAGGCGCTGGGCCAGCCGGGCGTCCAGGGAGGGGGTGGCCAGGCCGGTGGTCGAGCAGAACAGCAGGTGGTCGACCTTCCCCGGCGGCACGTCGGCCTTTTCGAGGGCGCCCCTCACGGCCTGTTCGCCCAGGTCGAGGGCAATCTCGATGAACAGGGCGTTGGCCCGGGCGAAGGAGTCGAGCTTGGTGTAGCCGTCCAGCGGGAGCGCGAGGTTGCGGCCCACGACGCCGGTGGCCGCGTGGAAGTGCCGCAGCAGCTCCTCGTCGCAGTCCGTCAGACGGGAGAACGCTTCGGTGATCTCCGCCTGCTCGTAGCGGTGATCGGGGAAAACGGTCTCTACCCCCGAAATATGCATATATCACTCCTGCCGCAGGGAGGGGAGCGCTAACCTGCTGGCACCGGATATGGGCGGTTAATATGCGGATGTGCCGTTTCCGTCCTTCGTCCGCCCGCTCCCGTCGCCCGCCCGTCTGCCCACGGTCGCCGTGCTGGCCTTCGACGGGATGGCGCCGTTCGAGCTCGGGTGCGTCGTGGAGTTCTTCGGGCTGCCCCGGCCCGAGCTGGACGTGCCCTGGTACGACCTCAAGGTGTGCGCCGAGACGCCCGAGCCGCTGCGCGTGGTCGGCGGGTTCACCATGCAGGCCGCGCACGGGCTCGACGTCCTGGCCGGGGCCGGGACGGTGATCGTGCCCGGCGTCGCCGACGTCCGGGGCGAGGTCTCCGGCGAGCTGGTCGAGGCGCTGCGCCTGGCCCACGGCCGGGGCGCCCGGATGGTCTCGATCTGCTCCGGCGCGTTCGCGCTGGCCGCCGCCGGCCTCCTGGACGGCCGCGAGGCCACCACCCACTGGCGCTACGCCGACCTGCTCCAACGTCGCCACCCCGCCGTCCGCGTCAACCCCTCGGTCCTGTACGTGGACGACGGCGACGTGCTGACCAGCGCGGGCAGCGCGGCCGGCCTCGACCTGCTGGTCCACCTGGTACGCACCGACCACGGCCCGAACGTGGCCAACGCGGTCGCCCGCCGCCTGGTCGTCCCGCCGCACCGGGAGGGCGGTCAGGCCCAGTTCATCGAGGCCGCCGTCACGCCCGTCACGGACGACGGCGGCGTGGCCAGGGCGATGGGATGGGCGCTGGAACACCTGGCCGAGCCGATCGGCGTGGCGGACCTGGCCGGGGTGGCACACATGTCGCAACGCTCGTTCATCAGGCATTTCAAGCGGCACACCGGGACCAGCCCGCTGCGGTGGGTGATCTCGCAGCGGGTGGCGGCGAGCCTGTCGATGCTGGAGTCGACGGCGGCGCCGGTGGAGGAGATCGGGGCGGCGGTCGGGTTCGAGAGCCCGGCGACGTTCCGGCACCACTTCACGCGGGCCATGCGCACCTCGCCCTCCGCCTACCGCCGCACCTTCGGCCCCTCACCTGGCAGGTCCGCCGCCGTCAGCGGGTGACGGGCGGGTTGAAGCGGTGGAGGCCCGGCGCGGTCCACCCCGCGCCGACCGTGCCGTCCACCTCCGTGTACGCGGTCAGCTCGAACCGCACCGACCGCTGCTCCGCGCTCCAGTCCACCTCCGCCCGCCCGGTCAGGTGGAGGGTGCGGCCGCGTTCCCAGTCGACGAACAGCAGCCCGGCGGCCGGGTCCAGCTCCAGGTTGCCGAGCGTCATGTACATCGAGTTGCCGGTGTAGTCCGGGAACTCCAGCGATCCCGGCCCGGTGACCCGGACGAACCCCGGGTTGCCGCCTCGGTGCGAGACGTCGGCGCCCAGGCCCTCGGCGCGGGTGGCGATGAAGAACGTGTCGGCGGCGCCGATCCACTCGGCGTGGTGCGGCGCGAACGCCGTCCCGCCGCCGACGACCTCGGGGAGGCCCGGCGCGGCGGTGGGCTCGCGGGTCTGGATGTACTTGGGGCAGTTGGAGTACACCTGCTCCGTCCAGATCACCAGGCCGTCCCCTGCCTGTACGGCGGTGCCGTTCACGCGCATCCGACGCCGGGTGTGCGGCTCGATGGCCAGCAGCCCGATGTCGCGTTCCGCCGTGAACAGGTCCCGCAGGGGCGCCGAGGGCAGGGCCCGGACGGTGATCGTGCGGTCGTCGTCGGCGTCGGCGAACCCGGGCGGGCCGGTCAGCACGTCGGCCCACACCCGGCCGAGGTCGTCGGCCGCGCCCGCCACCAGCAGGTGCTGGGCCCGCAGGAACGCGGCGGCCACCTCGGGGATCTCCGGACGGGTGCGCGAGCTGCCGAAAGCGCCCGGCGTCCGCACCCCGGCCCGCGCCTGGACGGCGATCTCCCCTGGATGTCTCATTTTAGAAGAATCCGCAGGTCGGGGCGCCGGCAGTGGGGGCGGGGCGGTCACCGGCGGCGCCGGGTGCGGAGATCTCCAGCCGGATGCCGTCGGGGTCCTCGAAGAACACGCCGCCGGAGGTGGCGCCTTCGCCGTGGGGGACCACGCCGCCGTGGTGCAGCGTCGCGCCGATCTCCCGCACGACCTGCTCGGCCCTGCGCACCGCGGCGAGGTCCTCTACCTGGAAGGACAGGTGGTGCAGGCCGGGCAGGGCGGTGGGGAAGCGGCCGTCGCTCTGCTGCCAGAGCGTCACCACGAGCTTGCCGTCCTGGGCGAGGAGGGCGTAGCGGCGGCCGTCCTCCTGGGACTCGCTCGCGACGGTGAAGCCGAAGACGCGGCCGTAGAACTCCTTGGACCTGTCGAGGTCGGTGACATTGAGCCCGACGTGCCCGGTCTGGAATGACATACGACTCTCCTCGTCTAACGCTTGCACGGCTGTCTTGCCGTTAGAAAACAATATAACGGCAAAACCGACTCGGTGGCGTTAGATGAAACTATTTCTTGTGCTCCCGGTAGTGGCGGGCCGCCCGCGCGCGGTTGCCGCAGGCCGGCGAGCACCACTCCTGGCGCGCGTGCTCCTTGACGAAATAGAGCACGCAGCGCGGAGCTCCGCAGGTGCGCAGCAGGGTGTGGTCGGGCCCGGCCAGGAACTCGACGGCCGCGACGGCCAGCCGCCCCCGCAGGCGCGTGGACGGGTTCGCCTTCACGGCCGGGACCAGGGTCAGCGACGGCTCGCCGGTCCACGACAGCTGCGGAGCGGTGGGGGCGGCCAGGGCGGTCGCGTTCACCAGGGCCAGCGACTCGGCGAAGCCGGGCAGGCGGCCGGCGTCCGCGACGCTCGGCGGGTCGGGGGCGATCGCCCTGGCCAGGAGTGCCCTGACGGCCTGGCGCAGCCGTACGGTCTGCTCGCGCAGCTCCTCCGTGGCGGTGAAGTCGGGCGGGACGCCCAGGTCGGCCGCGTGCTCGCGGACCCATTCGGTCATCGCACCGGCGTCGCGCAGCCGGTCGACGGGGCCCGAGCGGTCGGCCCTGACCGTACCGGCGAACTCCATGGTCAGGATGGTGGACATGCCTCCAATCTAACGCCGGCCAGCACCTTTTTCCGTTAGTAAAAAAATGCTGATCCGGAAAGATTGCGTACTCCGCAAAAGTGCGTATTCTGAAAGAGTGAGCGGACTGAGGGAACGGAAGAAGCAGGCGACCCGCGAGGCGCTGATGGACGCGGCGCTCCGGCTGGCGTTGGAGCGCGGGCTGGAGAACGTCCGGGTGGAGGACGTCGCCGACCTGGTCGGCGTGTCGCCACGCACGTTCAACAACTACTTCTCCAGCAAGTACGAGGCCCTCGCCGCCCGCCACACCGACCGCGTCCGGCGGACGGTGGCCGTGCTGCGCGCCCGTCCGGCGGCCGAGCCGCTGTGGGAGGCGCTGGTCGCGGCGGTCGCCGAGCCGTGGGAGCAGGCCATGGCCAGCCCCGCGCCGCCCGACGCCGACCGGCTGGCCCTCACCCGCCTGCTGGCCGGCGAGCCCGCGCTGCGCGCCGAGGCGCTCAAAGCCCAGTTCGCGGCCGACGGCGAGCTGGCCGCGGCCGTGGCCGAGCGCACGGGCGCCGACGCGGGCCGCGACCTCTACCCGCACCTGGTGGCGGCCACGGTGAGCGCCGCCGTGCAGGTCGCCGTGGGCCACTGGCTGCGCTCCGATCCGCCCGTCCCGCTGGTGCCGCTGCTGCGCGAGGCCCTGGGCTGCCTGGCCGCCGGACTGCCCGCCCCCTGCCCCTCGCCCGAAGGAGAGACCTCGTGACCCGACAAGAGCTCACGACCGTCGACGTCGTCGTCGCCGGCGGCGGCCCCAACGGCCTGATGCTGGCCTGCGAGCTCGGCCTGGCCGGAGTGCGGTCCGTCGTGCTCGAACGCCTGCCCGTCCGCAGCGACCAGCCCAAGGCCAACGGCATCATCGGCCAGGTCGTCGGCCTGTTGCACCAGCGCGGCCTCACCACGGCGCCCGCGCCCGTGCCCGCGTTCGTCTTCGGCGCCATGCCGCTCCACCTGGCCGGGCTCGACGGCAATCCGCTGCGCGCCCTCGGCGTCCGGCAGCCGGAGCTGGAGGAGCTGTTCGAGCGGCGGGCCGTCGAGCTGGACGCGGAGATCCGGCGCGGCCACGAGCTGACCGGTTTCGAGCAGGACGGCGAGGGCGTCACGCTCTCGGTGTCGGGCCCCGAAGGCCCCTACGAGCTGCGTACGCGCTACCTGGTGGGCTGCGACGGCGCCCACAGCCTGGTCAGGAAGCGGTCCGGCATCGGCTTCCCGGGGGTGCGCGCGGCCGACGTCGTCAGCCGTACGGCCCACGTCACCGTGCCGGGAGCGGTCATGAGCCCCGGCACGGTCGAGATGGACGTGCCCGGCCACGGCACGTTCGTGCTCTACACCTGGCACCGGACCGAGCGCGGCGCGTACGCGATGTTGCCCGCGGGGCCGGGCGTGCTCTCGGTCACCTCGATGGAGTGGGGCGGCGAGATGCCCGGCGACGACGAGCCGATGACCGTCGGCGAGCTGCGCGCGAGCCTGGCCCGCGTGCTCGGGGCCGACCTCCCGCTCGGCCCGCCCACCGGCGAGGGCCCCCACCTGCTCAGGCGCCTGAACGGCCGCGAGACCCGGGTGGCCGACCGCTACCGGGCGGGCCGCGTCTTCGTGGCGGGCGACGCCGCCCACGTGCACTCCGCCATGGGCGCTCCCGGCCTCAACCTCGGCCTCCAGGACGCCGCCAACCTGGCCTGGAAGCTGGCCGCCGAGCTCCAGGGCTGGGCGCCGGCCGGGCTGCTCGACACCTACGACGCCGAGCGCAGGCCCGCCGCCGAGCGGGTGGCCATGCACTCCAGCGCCCAGCTCGCCCTGGCCGCGCCGGGCCCGGACGTGACGGCCCTGCGCGAGCTGTTCGCCGAGCTGCTGGGCGACGACGCCAACCGGCGGCGCTTCGCCGCGCTCCTGGCGGGCTCCGACCTGCCCTACCCGACGCCCGGCGACGGGCATCCGCTGGCCGGTCGGTTCCTGGCCGACCTGCCGTCGGAGCCCGCCTCCCGGGCCCGGCCGCTGCTGCTCGACCGCACCGGCGAGCTGCGCGTACGCCACGAGCGGGTCGAGACGGTCACCGTGCCGTCGTGCCCGGCCGAGGCCGTGCTGGTGCGCCCCGACGGCTACGTGGCCTGGGCCGGCACGCCGGACGAGACGCTGACGTGGGCGCTAGAGACGTGGTTCGGCAAGGGTGTCGAGGTGACGGCGTAGGCAGCGGCGCATCAGGGCGGGCGTCATCCGCTCGGGGTGCAGCACGCCCTCGACCGTGAGCCCGTCGATCAGCGCGCACAGCCGTTCGGTCTCCACCTCGACGTCGCCCAGGCCGCCGTGCGCGGCGATGCCCTCGACGATGCGGCCGACCAGCCGGCGCATGCCGTCGTACGCCTCGCGGGCCAGGGGACGCAGCTCGGGCCGGGTGCGCGCGGCCGTCGTGAAGGCCAGCCAGACGGCCGCCTCCTCCAGGCGCGGCTCGTCCAGCGGCAGCAGCTCCGACAACATCAGCTCGACCCGCTCGGCCCGCTCCTCGCCGTCCTGCGCGGCGAGCAGCGGGCCGACGCGTTCCTCCAGGCGCGCGCCGACCCGCTCGATCGAGGCACGCATCGCGAAGGTCATCAGCTCGGTGTGCCCGGCGAAGTAGTGGCGCACCGAGCCGATGGCCAGCCCGGCCTCCTCCGCCACGTTGCGCAGCGACGCCTGCTCGAACCCGGCGCGGCGCACGACCCGGAACACGGCGTCGGCCACCTCGTCGCGGCGGGCCTCGGGATCGACGACTTTCGGCATGTTGTTCTTTATAGCACGCCCCTGCTACTTTATTTAGCATGGACGTGCTACTAATCGCCGCGCTCGTCGTCTACGCCGTCGCCAGGCGCATGATCGGCCAGCCGCTCATCGCCAAGGACGTGTACGCGCCGCCGGTCATCCTCATCGGCATCGGCCTCCACGGCCTGCTCGACGTGCACCCGACCGTTCTCGACGTCACGTGGCTGGCGGTCACCGCCCTGATCGGCGTGGCCTTCGGCGCACTCAGGGCGGCCACCACGCAGGTGTTCCCCAAGGACGGCGTGCTCTGGCAGCGCTACACCTGGAAGACGCTGGTCGTGTGGGCCGTGACGTTCGCGATCAGCTTCGGCGTGGGCGCGCTGGCGCTGGCCGCCGGCATGCACGAGGAGGTCAGGTCGATCCCGCTGTCGATCGGCGTCGGCCTGCTCGGCGAGGCCCTGGTGATCCTGGCCAGATCGCGGACGGCGGGCGTGCCGTTCAGGCGCTAGTCTGCGGTCAGAACAACATTCTGTGCACGAGGAGAGCCATGCCGGACAACCTCATCTTCCGCCTGCCGCCGACGTTCGAGACGATCGAGGAGGAGCGGCGGCACCGCAAGGAGCGGCTCGCGGCGGCGCTGCGCATCTTCGGCAGGTTCGGGTTCGAGGAGGGCGTGGCCGGGCACATCACCGCCCGCGACCCCGAGCTGAGCGACCACTTCTGGGTCAACCCGTTCGGCATGTCGTTCAAGCACGTCAGGGTCAGCGACCTCATCCTCGTCAACCACGAGGGCCAGGTCGTCGAGGGCCGCTACCACGTCAACGAGGCCGCCTTCGCCATCCACTCCCAGGTGCACCAGGCCCGTCCCGGCGTGGTCGCGGCCGCCCACAGCCACTCCATCCACGGCCGCGCCCTGTCGGCGCTCGGCCAGACCATCGAGCCCATCACCCAGGACGCCTGCGCCTTCTACCAGGACAACGCGCTGTTCGACGACTACACGGGCGTCGTCACCGACCTGGAGGAGGGCAAGCGCATCGCCGCCACCCTGGGCGGCAACAAGGCCCTCGTGCTGCGCAACCACGGCCTGCTGACCGTCGGCGACACGGTGGACGCGGCCGCCTGGTGGTTCATCACCATGGAACGCTCGGCGCAGGTGCAGCTCCTCGCCAAGGCCGCCGGGCAGGTCGTGCCCATCGAGCCCGACAACGCCGCCCTCACCCACCAGCAGATCGGCAACGACCTGGTCGGCTGGATCAACTACCAGCCGTTGCACGACCAGATCGTGCGCGAGCAGCCCGACCTGTTCGAGTAGGCCCTGCCGCGCCTTCCCGGCGGGCGGCTCAGGAGCGGCGGAAGGTGTGCCGGTAGGTCAGCGGCGCGACGCCGACGGCCGCGTGCAGGTGCTGGCGGAGCGAGACCGCCGTGCCGAAGCCGGAGCGCCTGGCCACGTCCTCCACGCCGAGGTCGGTGGTCTCCAGCAGGCGCCTGGCGTGGCCGACGCGGTGGCCGGTCAGCCATTTGGCCGGGCTCATCCCGGTCTCCTCGCGAAAGCGCCTGGTGAAGGTGCGCACGCTCATCCTGGCGTGGCCGGCCAGCGCGTTGAGATCGAGCGGGGCGTCGAGGTGGGCCAGCATCCAGTCGCGGGTCGCGGCGGTGCCGCCGGCGTCGTCGTGCGGCAGGGGACGCTCGATGTACTGCGCCTGGCCGCCGTCCCGCCAGGGGGGCATCACACAGCGGCGGGCGGTCCGGTTGGCCACCTCGGCGCCGTGGTCGCGCTTGATCACGTACAGGCACAGGTCGAGGCCCGCCGCGACGCCGGCCGAGGTCAGCACGTCGCCGTCGTCCACGAACAGCACGTCGGGGTCCAGCTTGACCAGCGGGAACAGGGTGGCGAACCGGGCCGCCTCGCGCCAGTGCGTGGTGGCCGGGCGGCCGTCCAGCAGGCCCGCCGCCGCCAGGACGAACGCGCCCGTGCAGATCGACATGACGCGCGGGCGGTCCTGAAGGGCCGCGCGCAAGGTGGCGGTGATCGTGCCGTCCTTCATCGCCCGGCCCCCGTGGATGCCCGGGACCAGCACCGTGTCGGCCGTGTCGAGCACGTCGAGGTCGTGGTCGGGCAGCACGGTGTAGCCGGCCGTGCAGCGGACCGGCTCGCGGTCGGGGGAGCAGGTCACGACCTCGTAGAGCTTCTCGCCGTCCGGCGTCTCGGCCGACTGGAAGACCTGGCCGGGCACGCCGAGGTCGAGCGGGGCGAAGTTGTTCAGCACGACGACCGCGACTCGGTGGGCCATGGCCTGATTCTTGCACATATTGGCTTTCGGGCCACTCGCGCCACTAAATGGCTGTAAATCAGGATTGGCGCATGACGTTGAGCACCACCCCCGCCCCCACGCGGACCCCCAGGATCCACCGCGCCTGGTGGGTCGCGGCCGTGGCCTTCGTGGCCATCCTCGGCGCGGCCGGCTTCCGCGCCACCCCCGGAGTGCTGATCACCCCGCTGCACCACGAGTTCGGCTGGAGCACGGGCACGATCTCGCTCGCCGTGTCGATCAACCTGGTGCTCTACGGGATGACCGCCCCCTTCGCCGCCGCGCTGATGGACCGCTTCGGCATGCGTCGCGTGGTGTCGCTGGCGCTGCTGCTGGTCGCGGTCGGCAGCGGGCTGACCGTGATCATGACGGCGAGCTGGCACCTGCTGCTGTTCTGGGGCGTGTTCATCGGGCTCGGCACCGGGTCGATGGCTCTGGTGTTCGCCGCCACGGTGACCGACCGCTGGTTCGTCCGGCACCGGGGGCTCGTCACCGGCATCCTGACCGCGGCGGGCGCGACGGGGCAGCTGATCTTCCTGCCGGTGCTGGCCCAGCTCGCCGAGGGGCCGGGCTGGCGGGCCGCGTCCCTGACGGTGGCCGCCGCCGCGCTGGCGGTGGTGCCGTTCGTCTGGTGGCTGCTGCGCGACCGCCCCGAGGAGGTGGGCACGACGGCTCTCGGCGCCGAGGCGGACGCCGTACGGACGAGGCCGGCCGCCGGGAACGCGGCGGCGCGGGCGCTGACGGTGCTGCGCTCGGCCGCGCGCACGCGCGCCTTCTGGTTCCTCGCCGGCGGCTTCGCGATCTGCGGCATGAGCACGAACGGCCTGGTCGGCACCCACTTCATCCCGGCCGCGCACGACCACGGCATGGCCGAGCCGGTCGCCGCCGGGCTGCTCGCGATCATCGGCGTCTTCGACATCGTCGGGACGGTCGCCTCCGGCTGGCTCAGCGACAAGATCAACCCCAAGCTGCTGCTCGGCGTCTACTACGGCCTGCGCGGCCTGTCCCTGATGCTGCTGCCCGGCCTGTTCGCGGCCAGCACCGAGCCCAGCATGCTGATCTTCATCGTGTTCTACGGCCTGGACTGGGTGGCCACCGTGCCCCCCACCGTCGCCCTGTGCCGCCGGATCTACGGCCAGGACGGCGCCGTCGTGTTCGGCTGGGTGTTCGCCTCGCACCAGGTGGGCGCCGCGATCGCCGCCGTGGGCGCGGGCCTGACCCGCGACCGGCTCGGCGCCTACGACCTGGCCTGGTACGCCGCCGGCGCCCTCTGCCTCCTGGCCGCGGGAATGTCCCTGGCCATCCGGCATGCTAGACGGTGATGAACGAGACCGAACTGATGGTCCTCCCCCTCGTGGTCAGGATCGAGAGGGCCGCTCCCCCCGAGCGCACCGACGCGCTGGAGGCCGCCGCCATGGCCGTGCTGAGCCTGCTGGACGACCCGGGGGAGTGGGCCGCCGAGCTGCACGCCTGGCAGTCCACCGGCAAGATCCGCAAGGTGGTGCGCCGCGCCAGGGGCGCCGAGTGGCGCAGGGCCGCCGCGCTGCCGGGCCGCACGATCGAGCACCGCACGGCGGAGGTGCGGGTGCACCCGCCCGTCCCGCTCGACGCCTGGCCCAGGGATCTGGCGCGGCTCCAGGTGGGCGGCACCGAGCTGAGTGACACGGCCGAGCCCGGCGAACCGTCCGGCCCGCCGGTCCTGTGGGAGAACCCCAGGCTGACCATGTCGGCGGGCAAGGCCATGGCCCAGGCCGGGCACGCCGCGCAGCTCGCCTGGTGGGCCAGCGACGAGGCCGAGCGGGCCGCCTGGCGGGCGGACGGCCTGGCGGTCTCCGTGCGCGCCGCGCCGGACCGGGACGACTTCGACGCCAAGGTGGCCGCCGGGCTGCCCGTGGTGCGCGACGCCGGGTTCACCGAGATCGAGCCGGGGTCGTGCACGTTCGTCGCCGAGGCGCCCTGGCTCCTCGGGCGGGTGGCTAGATCGTGAAGATGTCGGCCAGCACGCCGCCCGCCGGGGTGATCCGGGCGGGCGACGGGCTGTCGTAGACGACCATGAGCCGGCCGTCGGGCAGCACGGCCAGCCCTTCCGGGTGGTCGTCGCCGACGCCGTAGGGCAGCTCCAGGACGGTCTCCAGGTCGTGTGCGGGCACGAGCCCGCCGCCCTGCCGTTCCCGCCAGCGCACGACCCGAACGGGGCCGTCCAGGCTCATGGTGGGGCCGGTGAGCAGCAGCAGGTCGCCGCCGTGCGGGCACATGTCCCGCACGCCCAGCCCGCCGAGGTCGAGGAAGTGCTTGCGGTACGGCCCGTCGAGCCGTAACCGGCCGCCGCCGTCGTCCACGGGCCGGATCTCCAGCACCACCGCCCAGCCGCGCAGCACCGGCCCGCGCAGCCCCAGGTAGACCCGCTCGCCCACGACCGCGATGCCCTCGATGTCGAGCCCGTTGTCCTTGCCCGGCAGCGCCAGGAACGGCGCCAGATGGCGGTCGTCGGCCAGCATGGCGGCGACGTTGCGTCCGCCGGACAGGATCGCGCCGGGCAGCGGCCGTTCGCCGGTCTCGTCGAGCGGCAGTCGGACCAGGATGAACCGGTTCTCCTCGCGGACGACCGTGCCCAGCCTCCTGATCGACTTCTCCGGCTCGCCCGGCTTGGCCTTGCGGCGTTTGAGGCTGTGCGAGCCGACCGCCCACAGGTGGCCGTCGGCCCTGGCCAGGCCCTCGATGTCGGCCTCGTCGAAGCGCCCGGCCGGCAGCTCGACGTAGTCGGCCAGGGCGAACGAGCGCTCGTCGCCGAAGTGGTCGCCGGTCCAGGTGAGCCGTTCGACGGTGGCGGTCTCGTCGCCGGCCACCCACAGGCCCGTCGGCTCCCACCTGACCGCCGAGAGGTTCGTGTGCGTCTGGGCGAACCGGGAGTCCTCGCCGAACCGCAGTTCCACCTGTTCCACCCCGTCATGATTGCACTTCGGTCGCTTCACACACGCAATGGCGGGATATGTCGTACGCTCCCGTCGTGCTCCATGGGGAAGATGAGACCGAGGGTTCACGAGTGAGAACCACAGACCGCCCTGCGACCCCCGTTTCACCGCCCAGGCGCTCCCGCATCGGCGATGTCCGGATGCGGTCGATCTATCGGGGGCTCGCCGTCGTGGCGGCCGTGGCGCTCGGCGCCACGGTGATCGTCCTGGCGCTCCCGTCCGGGCCGGACGAGGTCGTGGCGGGGCCGGTAACCGCGCCGCCGGCCGCACCCGCCTCGTCCGCTCCGGCCCCCACGTCGTCGGCCACCCCCACGCCGACGTCGTCCCCCACTTCCTCGCCCCCCGTCCCGACCCCCACACCGTCGCCGGGCTCCTCCCTCGCGCCCGGTTACACCGCCATGCAGGCCCTGTACGCCGACCCGCGCGTGCCCCGGCTGACCGGCCGCGTCAAGCGCATGGCCCTGCCCCGGCCGGCCAGGAGCGTGGTGAAGGACAGGCGCACCGGCCTGGCCGTGCCCCGGCTGGGCAAGCCGTGGAAGACGCACGGCGCGGCGCCGTTCACCAGCAAGCAGGTGCTGCCGGCGGCGCGCGGCGGCAAGCTGCGCGGCATGCTCGTGACCTGCCCGCTGCCGATCATGGAGCAGAGGTCGCCGCGCGACACGGCGCTGCTGGCCGCCCGCTGGACGCTCAACCACCACCCCAAGGGCTCCAAGATCAGCTGGCTCGCCTCGCAACGGGTTAAAACCGGATGGATGCTCGTATATCGCGTCAAATACGGCAAACATTCGTCAAGAGCGGCCGTCGTAGTCATGGACGGGGGAATGAGCAAGCCAGGACTTGCGTTCGTCACAGTGCCTGACTCGCAGAGAAAGCGTTGGCGTGATATTGGCCGCGTGGTCTCGGGAGTGCGTGTTCTAGGCTAGAAAGATCATGTATGCGGCGATGTGGGGGAGTGACGCCGTGGAACGCTCTGGACCGCCGCAGGCACCGAACAAGGGCAAGGTCAAGCCGCCCTGGCGCTCGGAGGGCCTGCCCGGTTCGCCTGGCGGGCGGCCCAAGATCAACTGGTGGCGATTCGTCGTCACCCTGCTCGTGGTGTACGCGGGCTTCTTCGTCGTGTCGTCCTTCGTGGACAGCAACTCGGTCGAGACGATCTCGTACACCGAGTTCACCAAGCAGGTCGACGCCAAGAACGTCAAGGACATCTACGCCCAGGGGCTGTCGGTCGAGGGCGACCTGAAGAGCTCGGCCAAGAACCCCGAGAGCAGCGAGTCCTACACCAAGTTCCAGACCGAGATCCCCGCCTTCGCCAACACCGACCAGCTCGACCAGCAGCTCAAGTCGGCCCAGGTGGAGACCACCTCCAAGCCGCTGACCCGGGGCTTCTTCTCCAACCTGCTGCTGTCGCTGCTGCCCGTGCTGCTGCTGGCCGGCCTGTGGATCTGGGTCATGCGCCGCGGCGCGAGCATGATGGGCGGCGGCCTGAGCGGGCTCGGCAAGTCCAAGGCCGCCAAGCCGGTCGAGGCCGGCAAGGTGCGCGTCACGTTCGACGACGTCGCCGGCATCGACGAGGTGGAGAACGAGCTCGTCGAGGTCGTCGACTACCTGAAGGACCCCGGCAAGTACCGCAGGCTGGGCGCCAAGCTGCCCAAGGGCGTGCTGCTGGCCGGCCCTCCCGGCACCGGCAAGACGCTGCTGGCCAGGGCCGTGGCGGGCGAGGCGAAGGTGCCGTACTTCTCGGCCAGCGCCTCCGAGTTCATCGAGATGATCGTCGGCGTGGGCGCCTCGCGCGTGCGCGACCTGTTCGAGGAGGCCCGCAAGGTCGCCCCCTCGATCGTGTTCATCGACGAGATCGACGCCATCGGACGGGCCCGCGGCGGCGCGGGCGGCATCGGCGGCCACGACGAGCGCGAGCAGACGCTGAACCAGATCCTCACCGAGATGGACGGCTTCTCCGGCGCCGAAGGTGTGATCGTCATCGGGGCCACCAACCGGCCCGAGATCCTCGACCCGGCGCTGCTGCGTCCCGGGCGCTTCGACCGTACGGTGCAGGTGGGCCTGCCCGACGCGGCCGGACGTACGGCGATCCTGGAGGTGCACTCGCGCGGCGTGCCGCTCGACGGCGAGGTCAGCCTCGACCGCATCGCCAAGACCACCCCCGGCATGACCGGCGCCGACCTGGCCAACCTGGTCAACGAGGGCGCACTCCTCGCCGCCAAGCGCGGCAAGGAGAAGGTCGACATGTCCGACTTCGCGGACGCGCTGGAGAAGCTTCAGCTCGGCGCGGCCCGCAGCATCGTGATGCCGGAGGAGGAGCGCACCCGCACCGCCTTCCACGAGGCCGGACACGCCCTGCTCGGCATGCTCCAGCCCGGCGCCGACCCGGTCAGGAAGATCTCGATCATCCCGCGCGGCCGGGCGCTCGGCGTCACGCTGTCCACCCCCGACACCGACCGCTACGCCTACGACGAGCAGTACCTGCGCGGCCGCATCACCGGCGCGCTCGGCGGCATGGCGGCCGAGCAGGTGGTCTACGGCGTCATCACCACCGGCGCCGAGAACGACCTCGAACAGGTCACCATGATCGCGCGCGGCATGGTGGGCCGATGGGGCATGTCGGAGAAGGTCGGCCCGCTGACCATCCTGCCCAACGACGGCTCCGCGCCGCAGGCGTCGCCGGCCACCCTCGCCACGGTGGACGAGGAGGCACGGCGCATCGTGGACGAGTGCTACGAACGCGCCGTCCAGGTGCTCACCGAGAACCGGGAACGGCTCGACGGCATCGTCGCGGCCCTGCTCGAACACGAGACGCTCGACGAGGTGAGCGCGTACGCCGCCGCCGGCCTGGCCAGCGGCAGCAAGCAGCCCGCCCTCGACTGAACCCCGGGAAACGCGGCTTTCCCGAGACTTAGGGGAACCCCGGCCTTGGCTCGATCACGGCCGGGGAACGTCTCCCGCGACTCAGATCGGGGGACCGTCTTGACACTGAATGACGAGCTTCTCGCCCAGCTCGGCGACTCAGGGGTGGACCAGATCGCCGGGATGCTCGGCACCGACACGGCCACGGCGCGCAAGGTCGTCGAGGCCGTGGCCGGCACGGTCCTCGGCGGCATGGCCCGCAACGCCGAACACCCCGACGGCGCGGAGGCCCTGCGCGGCGCCCTCGAAGACCACGTCGACACCGACCCCTTCAACGGGGACGTGGCCTCGCTGACCCGCGACGGCCACAGCATCCTCGGCCACGTCCTCGGCGGCCAGGGCACCGAACGGGCCGCCGCCGGGCTCTCGCAACTGGCCTGCGTCAGCTCCGGCACCATCATGAGACTGCTTCCCCTCGTCGCCCCCATGGTCATGTCCCTGCTGGCCAACCGCGCCGCCAAGGCGAACATGGACGCCTCCGCCCTCGCCGCCGAACTGTGCCAGGAGCACGCCTCGCTGCCCGGCGGCCTCGGCCACCTGCTCGACGGCCTGCTCAGCGGCATCTTCGGCGGCGCCGTCCCGGCCCAGGGCGGCCCGTACGACCCGGCCGACCGGCAGCCCGCCAGAGGGACCCCCAACCACGACTGGTGACCGCGCGGGCCTTCGGTAAGCTGGGACGGTGATCGTTCTGGCCTCTGCCTCTCCCACCCGCCTCACCGTGCTGCGCAACGCCGGCCTCGACCCCAAGGTCATCGTCTCCGGCGTCGACGAGGACGCCTACACCGCGCACTCGCCGGCGGCGCTCAGCCTCGTCCTGGCCAGGGCCAAGGCGGAGGCGGTCGCGAGCGGGCTGGAGGAGGGGCTGGTCATCGGCTGCGACTCGATCCTCGAACTCGACGGCCGTCCCTACGGCAAGCCGGGCACCGCCGAGGAGGCCGTCGAGCGGTGGCGCATCATGCGCGGGCGCACCGGCCGCCTGGTGACCGGCCACTGCGTGATCGACGTGCCGGCGGGGCGGCAGGCCGCCCAGGTGGCCAGCACCGTGGTGCGCTTCGGCCAGCCGTCCGAGGACGAGATCGCCGCCTACGTCGCCACCGGCGAGCCGCTCGGCCTGGCCGGCGGGTTCAGCATCGAGGGGCGCGGCGGCTGGTTCGTCGAGGGCATCGAGGGCGACCACGGCAACGTGCTCGGGGTGTCCCTGCCGCTGCTGCGCGAGCTGTTCGACGAACTGGGTTACGCGGTCACGTCGTTCTGGCGCTAGCCTGCCGGGCATGCGATCTCTGCGCGACTTCGCGGCCGGTGTCGGCTTCTTCTTCCAGGGTCTCGGATGGGTGTCGCGGCACGGCCGGTGGTGGCTGTTCGGGCTGATCCCGGCGGTGATCGCGTTCGCCGTCTACGTGGTGGCGCTGATCCTGCTCGGCACCCACGCCCGCGACCTGGCCGAGTTCTTCACCCCGTTCGCCGACTCGTGGAGCTGGGTCGACCTGTTCCGCACGCTGGTGGGCATCGCGATCTTCCTCGGCGGGCTGGCGCTGGCGGTGCTGACGTACGCGGCGCTGACGCTGGCGATCGGCGAGCCGTTCTACGAACGGCTCTCGGCCGAGGCCGACCCGCTGCCCGGGGCGGTGGAGCAGCCGTGGTGGCGTACGCTGCCCCGTTCGATCCGGGACAGCCTGATCACCCTGTTCTACGTGCTGCTCCTCACCGTGCCGCTGTTCTTCCTGGGGTTCGTGCCGGTGATCGGCCAGACGGTGGTGCCCGTGGTGGGGGCCTTCGTCTCCGGGTTCTTCCTGACGGTCGAGCTCACCACGCTGGCCCTCGAACGCCGGGGGGTGTCCAGAAAGGAACGCTTCGCGCTGCTGCGCCGGAACATGGCGACCACGCTGGGGTTCGGGGTGGTCGGCTTCCTGCTGTTCCTGGTGCCGCTGGTGGCGGTCGTGATGATGCCGGCGGCGGTGGCGGGCGCCGCCCTCCTCGTACGCGCCCGCATCGCCCCCACCCCACCCCCCACCCCAGCCCCGACCCCCCTGACCCCACCGTCCCCCTGACCCCGACGACACCCCACCCGGTTTTCCACAGGGCGGGCGGCGGGGCGCTTCTCGTCCACAGAACGGCGCTCGGGCGTTCTCGGGTCGGGCCTTCCCGGCACCCTGGCGCTCATGACGACCAACGCCCCGGCCCCCTGCCTCACCCTGACCAGCCCGGCCGACATCCTGGCCGCAGTCCCCTACCTGGTCGGCTTCCACCCCCATGACAGCCTGGTCGTGATCGGCCTCCACCACGGCCAGGCCAAGGTGGCCGCGAGGTGGAGCCTCCCCTTCCCCCGGGGCACCCTCGCCCCCCTCACCGAGCTCTTCGCCCGCGAAGGCATCACCGAGATGGTCGTCGTCGGCTACGGCGGAGGCGAGACGGTGACCCCGGCCGTCGACGAGGCCAGGCTCGTGGCCACCGCGTCGGAGATCCACGTGGGCGACGCGATCCGCGCCCATGAAGGGCGCTACTGGTCCTACGTCTGCGAGCTTCCCCGTTGCTGCCCGCCCGAGGGCACCCCCTACGACCCGACCACCAGCCAGATCGCCGCCGAGGCGACGGTGCGCGGCATGGTCGCCCTTCCCGACCGCCGCAGCCTGGAACGCACGATCGCCCCGGCAACGGGCCCGGTCCGCATGGCGATGCGCCGGGCCACCGCGGCCGCCGTGGCCGAGGTGCGAGCCCGCCTGACAGCAGCCCCCGACCTGGACACCTTCGCCCGGAGCTACGTCGCCGACGCGCTCACCGAAGTCCGCGCGAGCCTGACCGCCCACTCCGCCGGCGTCCGCCTCGACGACGTCGAAGCCGCCCGGCTGGGCCTGGCCCTGAGCGTGATCAGAGCCCGCGACGAAGCCTGGACCACGATGCGGGACGCCCACCTGCCCCTGTGGAAAGACCTCACGCGCCGCCTGGAACCCCGCTTCGTCCCACCGGCCGCCTCCCTGCTGGCCATGGCCGCCTGGCGCACGGGCGACAACATCCTCGCCACCATCGCCCTCGAACGCGCGCTCACCACCGACCCCCACTACTCGATGGCCAACCTCCTGATGCACGCCCTGCGGAGCCTGCTCTCACCCGCCATCGTCCGAGACCGCCTCCCCACCCCCGCCGAGCTCGACACCGCCATGGGCCCGGCCAACGGCGGCTGGCTGGTCCCCATGCTCGGCCTGCTCGACGACGACCCGTCCCCGCACGGGCCCGTCCGGCACCGGGGGCCGGGTGGGAGCGCATGAAGAAAGGGCGCCGGTCACATCGACCAGCGCCCTTTCCACCAGAACTACAGGCTGCCTTCTTCACGGCGGCGGCGCTCGTTGTACGCCCGCATCCGAGGGGGATAGCCCGTCAGCTGCACGTCGTACACCGGTAACGCCAGATCTCGGGCGACCTTGTGGATCACCGCGGGCGACCCGACCCTCCGCCTGGTCCACTCGCCGTCGTCAGCCACCGCCACAGCGGTCGTGTCGGTGGCGAACGTCTCCGGCTCGACGTAGAACTCGACGCCACGCCGCGAACGTGCGAAGGCGATGAGCGCTTCGATGTCGGCATCGGTCGCCTCGCGGTCGAACCGCGCGATCTTCTGGCCGCGCAGCCGACGGATACCGTAGCGGTCTCGCCATCTCATGAATCCTTTTTATACCGTCTGGAGCTCTGGCGTCGGGGATGATCTCGGGGACAGCTCCGGGTTTCTCCCGATGGCACGTCCGGCTCCGAGGACGCAGTATGAAGGTTGACCGCCGATTCCAAGGAGAGGCATGACCATCATGGCTGGGGTACCCAAGACCCCGGGGCCGGGACAGGTGCCGCCAGCTCATCTGCGCGTCACCGACCTGGACCGAGAGCACGTCGTCGAGCACGTCAAGGCCGCCTACGCGGAGGGCCGGTTCGACAAGCTGGAGTTCGACGACCGGCTGGGGCGCGCGATGACCGCCCGTACCCACGGTGACCTGATGCCCATCATGAACGAGCTGTACGGGAGGACGGCGGTGCCCGGCTTCGCGCCGCCGATGCCGCAGCCGGTCCGTCCGGTGCGGGCCTCGGAGAGCAACGAACGCCTCCAGGCCGCGTTCGGCCACCTGCTGATTGCCGTCGGGATCCCGGTCGTCGGTCCGTTGATCCTGCTGCTCACCGCGGCCAAGACGTCGCCGTACCTGCGACGGCAGGCACTTGAGGCCCTGAATTTCCAGCTCACCGTGGTGGGGGCGACGTTCATCCTGCCCTTCACCGTCATCGGCATCGTGCTTCTGCCGGTGATCTGGGTCGCCGCCGTCGTCCTGGGCATCGTCGGGGGCATCTCCGCCCTGTCGGAGAGCGCCTTCCGCTACCCGCTGACGGTCCGGCTGGTCAAATAGCCGCACCCGCTGCCCTCAGGGGAAAGGGCTCAGGCCGGGGGATGTGCCGGGGCGCGGGCGGGGGATGCTCGGGGCGTTGGTGGGGAATGCCCGGGGCGCGGGTGGGCGGGGGCCGGGTGAAGCGGGGTTGTCGGGGGATTCGTGGTGGGTGGTGTTGGGGGAGGGCCCGGCCCGCCCCCGGATGGCGAACAGGCGGGGGCGGGGCCGAGACGAGGGCCGGAGGGGCGGTCAGCGGGCCAGGACTTCGTAGCGGACGGTCATCACGCCCGAGCTCAGACTGCCGATCGCGTCGAACGCGGCCGTGGAGAGGTCGAGACACCGGCCGCCCACGTACGGGCCGCGGTCGTTGATGCGCACGGTGACCGACGAGCCGTTGCGCGGGTTGGTGACGCGGACGCGGCTGCCCAGGGGAAGGGACTTGTGGGCGGCGGTCATGGCGGAGGGGTTGAAGCGTTCGCCGCTGGCCGTCATCTGGGGCTCGCCGTAGTACGAGGCGCCACAGGTCCCGGAGGACAGGACGCGGACCTTCGGCTTCGTCGTCCTGAGCTTGACCGGCTTGACGGTCTTGGCCGTCTTCGCTGTCTCGGACGCCGGCGTCTCGGTGGCGGCGGGCTGTGCGGCGGCGGGCGCCTTGGGCGCGGGGGCGTCGCCGTGCGGACTGTCCGGGACGGACTTCGCGCCGGGCTCCGAAGCGGTGGCGGTCGAGGCGTCGGGGCTCGAAGCGGTGGCGGTCGAGGCGCCGGGGCTCGAAGCGCTGGGGCTCGAAGTGCTGGGAGCCGGGGTGATGGGCTTGGCCTGGGAGACCTGGGCCGCGCCCGGCGGGTTGGCGGTGCGGGCCGAGGTGGCCGCGGTGGCGGCGTCCTTGGCGGTGGTGGTGGCGGGGGCGTCGTTGCCGACGGCGGCCCAGGCGGTGGTCGAGGCGGCGGCCACGACGGCGGCGCCTGCGGCGATGGCGGTCCAGCGGCGCTTGCCCGGGGAGAGCTTGCGGTCGTTGGGGGACGATTTGTGGGAGTGCTGGCCCAAGGTAAACCACGGTCCTAGCTAGGGGACATGAAAGGGAAAGGCCAGGTCATGGGGGTGTGGAGGCGCGTGACGGCCTGTCCGCCCGCAAGGGATGGGGATCCGGCGGGCGAGGAAGAACATATGCGACAAACGGCAGGTAAAGACAACTTAATGCGACATACAGTGACATATCTCTCTTAAGGGCGCAAGAGGCCCAGAACGCCGAGCGTATGCCGAGGATCTTGGGGTTTCTGGAGAACGGCAGAACTCGCGAAAGACCACGGGACAGGAGATTCCGGCCTCAAGCCGTAAGAGGGAGATCCACGGGGCAACCCTCGCTCCGGACGTCCAATCCGTCCGAGGAGAGTGAACGGGAAGATCGGTCTCAGAACATCAGGGAGCGGACGGTGTCCACGGTGTCGGCGTCCTCGGCGCGCTTGTCCGGCCGATAGCGCAGCACCCGGGCGAAGCGCAGCGCCATCCCCCCGGGGTAGCGCGGCGAGCGCTGCACGCCGTCGAAGGCGATCTCCACGACCAGCTCGGGCCGGAGCTTGACCGCCCATTCGTCGGTGGGGCCGTCGGCGAGTTCGAGGAACCGCTCGGTCTGCCAGGCCAGCAGCTCGTCGGTGAGCCCCTTGAACGTCTTGCCGAGCATGACGAACCCGCCCTCGGGGTCGCGCGCGCCCAGGTGGAGGTTCGACAGCTTGCCCTGGCGCCGGCCATGGCCCCACTCGGCCGCCAGGACCACCAGGTCGAGGGTGTGCCGGGGCTTCACCTTGACCCAGCCCGCGCCACGCCGGCCGGCGGCGTAGGAAGCGGACAGGGATTTCACCACCAGGCCCTCGTGGCCCGCCTTGACCACGTCCGTGAAGAACTTCTCCGCCTCCGCCACGTCGGCGGTGATCAGCCGCGGCGTCAGCAGGCCGGGCGGGACGGCGCGGGCCAGGGCCTCCTGGCGCTGCGAGTACGGCAGGTCGAGCAGGTCGGCGCCGTCGGCGCGCAGCGCGTCGAAGAAGAACACGCTGAGCGGGGTCTGCTCGCGCAGCCTGGCGACGTCGGTCTTGCTGGAGACGCGGCTCGCGGTCACCTGGAACGGGTGGGGACGCCCGTCCGGCCGCAGCGCGAGAACCTCGCCGTCGAGCACCAGGTCGGCGCAGTCGAGCCCGAGCACCGCCTCGACCAGCTCGGGCACCTGCGCGGTGATGTCGTCGAGCGTGCGGGTGAAGACCCGCACCTCCGCGCCCGAGCGGTGGGCCTGCACGCGCACGCCGTCGAGCTTCCACTCCAGGGACGCGGGCGTGCCCGCCTTCTCCAGCGCGGCGGTCACGTTGGGGGCACTGCCCGCGAGCATGGGGGAGACCGGCCGGCCCACCTCCAGCTTGAACGCGTGCAACGCCGTCACGCCGCCCGTCAGCGCCGCCGCGCCCACGGCGGGCAGCCAGCCGCGCAGGGTGAGCGCGCGCCGCACGTCGGCCGACGGCGCACCGGACGCCTTGGCCAGCGCTTCGATCATCACGCCGTCGAGGGCGCCCTGACGCAGTTCGCCGTTGAGCAGCCTGCGCATGAACTGCTGCTCCTGGCTGGTCAGCCCCGCGAACAGCTCGGCGACCAGCGCCCTGCGCGCCGCCTGCGAGCCGGGGCCGGAGATGGCCTTGATGCGGGTCAGCAGCGCGTCGACGGCCGTCAGGGTGGCGGTGGCCGCCAGTTTGGGCTGCGGGACGTCCTCCAGCGAGCGCCAGCCCACGCCCACCTGGCGCTGCGGCAGATCGCCCGACAGGTAGGCGATGGCGATCTCCGCCTCGTCCGGGCCGACCCGGGCGAGCAGCTCGGCCAGATGGCCGACCTTGCCCAGCCGTGCGGAGGTGCGCGTCACCGCGTCGGAGGTACGGACCACGTCGATCAGAAGCACACCGCTATCGTGCCTCACCACGCCGACATTTCCCCACCCGATTTGTCCCGGGTTTTGCCAAAGCGGGGGAAGCCGCGGAAGCAGGGAGACCCAGGAAGCCGGGCGGGCCGCTGTCGGCGGCCCGCCCGTTCCCGGTCTAGCTGACGCCGAGCAGGTCGACCACGAAGATCAGCGTCTCGCCGCCCTTGATGCGCGGCGGCGCGCCGCGGTCACCGTAGCCGAGGTGCGGCGGGATGACGAGCTTGCGACGGCCGCCGACCTTCATCCCGGCGACCCCGCGGTCCCAGCCCGCGATGACGCGGCCGCCCCCGAGCGGGAACTCGAACGCCTGGCCGCGGTTCCACGACGCGTCGAACTCCTCTCCGGACGAGAACGAGACACCCACGTAGTGGACGCTGACGTTGTGGCCCGGCTTGGCCTCGGGGCCAGTGCCTTCGACGAGGTCGACGATCTCCAGATCGGCGGGCGGGTTGCCCTCGGGGAAGTCGATCTCAGGCTTCTCGAGTGCCACGAATGTGCTCCTGTTGACGATGACAATAACCCGACGACTCTATGCCGTCGGGATATCGTCGTCGTTCACGGCCGCCCTTTCTCCCGGCGCCGTGCTGGTCACCGGGCGCGTCGCCGTGGTCACCGGCGCGGTGCGGGGCATCGGGCCGACGATCGCCGAGATGTTCGCCGCCTGCGACCCCGCCTGGCCCCGGTAGGCCGCGCCCGAGCACGGCGAACCCAGCGCACCAACGGAGGGTGCCGGGTGGGTCACCAGCTTTGGTGCAGAGGCATGCCTTCCGCGTAGCCCGACGAGCTCTGGATGCCGACGACGGCCTGGCGGTGGAACTCCTCCAGGTTCGCCGCGCCCGCGTACGTGCACGACGACCGCAGGCCCGCGACGATCCCGTCGATCTGGTCCTCCACGCTGGGCCGCTTGGGGTCGAGGTACATGCGCGAGGTCGAGATGCCCTCCTCGAACAGCGCCTTCCTGGCCCGGTCGTAGGCGGAGTCCTCGGCGGTCCTGAGCCGTACGGCCCGCGAGGAGGCCATGCCGAAGTTCTCCTTGTACTTGCGCCCGTCGGCGTCGGTACGAGCGTCGCCGGGCGACTCGTACGTGCCGGCGAACCACGAGCCGATCATCACGTTGGACGCCCCGGCGGCCAGCGCGAGCGCCACGTCCCGAGGGTGCCGGACGCCGCCGTCCGCCCAGACGTGCCTGCCGAGACGGCGGGCCTCGGCCGAGCATTCGAGCACCGCCGAGAACTGCGGACGCCCGACGCCGGTCATCATCCGCGTGGTGCACATGGCGCCCGGCCCCACGCCGACCTTGAGGATGTCGGCCCCCGCCTCGACCAGGTCGCGCACGCCCTCGGCGGTCACCACGTTGCCCGCCGCGACCGGTACGCCGGGGTCGAGCGCCCGTACCGCGCGCAGGGCGGCGATCATCTTCTCCTGGTGGCCGTGGGCGGTGTCCACGACCAGGCAGTCGGCCCCGGCCTCCAGCAGTTCCTTGGCCTTGGCGGCGACGTCGCCGTTCACGCCGACGGCCGCGGCGATGCGCAGGCGGCCCTGGGCGTCGAGTGCGGGCTGGTAGAGCGTGGCGCGCAGCGCGCCCGTACGGGTGAGGATGCCGACCAGCCGGCCGTCCTCGTCCACGATGGGCGCGAGGCGGTGACGTCCTCCGTGCAGGCGGTCGAAGGCGGCGCGCGGGTCGAGCCCGGCGGGCAGCGTCAGCAGCTCGCTCGACATGACCTCGGACAGCTGCGTGTACATGTCCACGCCCTGGCAGTCGGCCTCGGTCACCACGCCGACGGGACGGTTGTCCCAGTCGACGACGATGACCGCGTTGTGGGCGCGCTTGGGCAGCAGTTGCAGCGCCTCGCCCACGGTGTCGTGCGGGGTGAGGGTGAGCGGGGTGTCGTGGACCAGGTCGCGCTTCTTGACCCAGTCGACCACCTCGGCGACGACGTCGAGGGGGATGTCCTGGGGGATCACGGTGATCCCGCCGCGGCGGGCCACGGTCTCGGCCATGCGGCGGCCGGCGACCGCGGTCATGTTGGCGACGACGAGGGGGATGGTGGTGCCCGTGCCGTCGTTCGTGGAGAGGTCGACCGCGAGCCGCGATCCGACCGAGGAGCGCGACGGCACCATGAACACGTCGCTGTAAGTCAAATCGTAACGAGGCTCTTGGTCATTGAGAAACTTCACGTTCATCCATCTTATGGGGTGACAGGTTCAACAAGGGGTTTCCCCCTTTCTCCGGGGCTTATGATCGGCCGGGGACACATTTGGGGGAGGGAAGTCGTGGATATCGTCGAACGGGCCGAGCTGACCGTGGTGGGCTTCGCCGTACGCACGACGAACGCCGACGAGGCGGATCCGGCGCGGGCGACGCTGCCCGCGCTGTGGCAGCGGGCGGGCGCGCCGGGGGCCTTCGCGCACGTGCCGGGCCGTGTCGACGAGAACCTCTACGCGGTGCTCACCGACTACGAGAGCGACCACACCGGCGCTTATACGCAGATCGTCGGAATCGGCGTGCGCACGGTGCCGCGGCTGCCCGAGGGCATGGTGGCGGTGCGCGTGCCGATCGCCAAGTCGCTGCGGCTGCAGGCCCGCGGGCCGATGCCGCAGGCGCTGATCGAGGCGTGGCAGCAGGTGTGGCAGTTCACCGAGTCGGGCGGCCAGCCCTCCCGCGCCTTCACCACGGACCTGGAGGTCCACCACCCCGAGGGCGCCGACCTCTACGTGGCCGTCTAGGTCACACCCCGAGGGCGCCGACCGTCCAGGTCACCCCCGAAGGCGCCGACCTCCACGCGGCCGTCCCGGCCGCACCCTGAGGGCGCGGCCGTTCAGGTCGCTTGGCGAGGGGGTGAGGGGGCGAGGTTCGCGTGGTCGGCCGGGTCAGAGGCCGAGGGCGTCGGCTGCCGCTGCGACGGCCGTCGGTTTGACGTCCTCCAACGGGAGGCCGGCGTATTCGACCGTGCAGTCGGCCATGCCGCCGAGCGCCACCGTGGCCCGGATCTGCTGGGCCTGCGTGAGGTCGGGCCCGAGCAGCAGGGCGATCAGCTCGCGCCGCCATTCGAACATGCGCTGACCGAGATCGAGGTAGGACAGGATCGAGATGTCGCGCACCATCATCCCGGTCACGTCGCGGTGGCGCCACATGAGCTCGAAGTAGTCGTCGAGCAGCGCGCGCGGGTCGCCGGGCTGCCGCCTGGCGGTGAAGCGCTCGAAGTCCTCCACCAGCGGCTGCACGATGCTGCGCACCAGGTCGTCGCGCGAGGCGAAGTGGTAGTAGAGCGCGGGCTTGGTGATGCCCAGCCGGTCGGAGATCTGGCGCAGGCTGGTGTTCTGCACGCCCTGCTCGGCGAACAGCTCGCGGGCCACCGCCTGGATGCGGGACTTGGTGTCACTGGGCATGGCAGAAGTTTATCCCTTACCTACCGTTAAGTAAGGACGCGTGCTAGCGTGGACTTACCAACCGTTAAGTAAGGAGAGCGGCCATGAAGGTCCTCGTCTCGGGAGCCAGCGTCACCGGGCCGGTGCTGGCGTACTGGCTGGCCAGGTACGGCTTCGAGGTCACGGTCGTCGAACGCGCCCCGGCGCTCAGGAAGTCGGGCGGCCACGCGGTCGACCTGTTCAAACCGGCCATGGACATCGTCGAGAAAATGGGCGTCCTGAGGCCGATCATGGCGAAGAAGACCGGCACCGACTGGCTCAGGGTCCACCGGGAGGGCCGGGCGCGGCCCGTGGAACTGGAGCTGCGCCGCGTCCTCACGGCCGTCTCCGACCGGCACGTCGAGATCATGCGCGACGACCTGAGCGAGGTCCTCCATGAGGCGACCCGCCACGACGCCGCCTACGTCTTCGGCGACTCCATCGCCTCGATCTCCGAGGACGGCGAGGTGTGCTTCGACAGTGGCCGGCAGGAGCGCTTCGACCTGGTGATCGGCGCCGACGGGCTGCACTCCAACGTGCGCCGCCTGACCTTCGGCCCCGAGGAGCGCTTCACCTCCTGGATCGGCGCCTACCTCGCCGTCGCCTCCGTCCCCAACTTCCTGGACCTGGACGGCCGGATGGAGGCCATGGCGGGCGAGGGCTGGATGGCCGCCGTGTACAGCGCCGCGCACATGGACGACGCGCGGGCCGGCTTCCTGTTCAGGACGCCGGAGCCGCTCGACTACCACCACCGGGACGTGGCCCGTCAGAAGGAACTGCTGCGCGAGCGGTTCGGCGGCCTGGGCTGGCAGGTCCCCAGAATCCTGGACGAGCTGGACCGCACGCCCGCCTTCTACTTCGACTCCATCACCCAGCTCAGGCTCGACTCCTGGTCGCGTGGCCGGGTGACGCTGGCCGGGGACGCCGGTTACTGCCCGGGCCCGGCCGTGGGCGGCAGCACGAGCCTGGCGGTGGTGGGGGCGTACGTGCTGGCGGGCGAGCTGGCCGCGCACGGCGGCGACCACCGGACCGCCTACCCCGCCTATGAGGCCGAGATGGGCGATTACGTGCGCCGCAGCCGCTCGTTCGCCCGCCGTGCGGCCAGGGGCATCGTGCCGGGGAGCCGGTTCGACCTGTGGGCGCTCACCCAGGGCATCCGGCTGGTCAGCCACGTGCCGGTCGCCCTCACCAGGGCCGCGACCAAGATCAGCAGCAAGGGCGTGCGCCTGCACGACTCGATCACCCTCAAGGACTACACGGCCCACACATGCCCGGCGACGCCGTCACACCCCTGACGAGCGCCCAGGAACGCCCAGAGAACGCCGTCACGCCCCTGACCGAACGCACGCCCGGGAATGCCGGCTCAGGCCAGGACGCCCTGCTCGCGCAGCTTGTCCGCCTCCTCCGCCGACAACCCCCAGGCGGACAGGTCCGCGAGGCGCGTGGCCGGCGACAGGTCCGGGGCCGGCGTGCCGAGCAGGCGCGGCGCGGGCATCGGCTGGGTCGCGCCGCCGACCTCGGTGAACGTCCCCCGGGCGACGTTGTGCGGGTGCCGCGCGGCCTCGGCCATGGACAGGACGGGGGAGACGCAGGCGTCCGACCCCTCGAACAGGGCCTCCCACTCGGCGCGGGTGCGCTTGGCGAACTCCTCGGCCAGCCGGGCCTTGAGGGCGGGCCACTGCGTCCTGTCGTTCCTGTCGGGCAGGCCGGTCAGGCCCATCAGGTTCACCATGGCGTCCCAGAACTGCGGTTCGAGCGAGCCGACCGCCACGTGGCCGCCGTCGGCGGTCTCGTAGGTGTCGTACTGGGGGGCGCCGGTGTCGAGCAGGTTGGTGCCGCGCGGGCCCCAGAAGCCGCTCTGCGCGGCCTGGTAGAACATCGAGAACAGCACGGCGGCGCCGTCCACCATGGCGGCGTCGATCACGCGCCCCTTCCCGGTGCGCTCGCGCTCGAACAGGGCCAGCAGCACGCCGTAGGCCAGCATGAGGCCGCCGCCGGCGAAGTCGCCGAGGATGTTGATCGGCGGGGTCGGCCGGTCGTCCTCGCGGCCGAGCATCGACAGCACGCCGGAGATCGCGATGTAGTCGATGTCGTGGCCGGCGGTGGGCGCGAGCGGGCCGTCCTGGCCCCAGCCGGTCATCCGGCCGTAGATCAGCCGCTCGTTCACCGCGTGCAGGTCGGCGGGGCCTATGCCGAGCCGTTCGGCGACGCCGGGGCGGAACACCTCGATCACCACGTCGGCGTTGCGGGCCAGTTCCTTGAAGGCGGCCACGCCCTCGGGCGACTTCAGGTCCAGGCCGATCGTCCGCTTGCCGCGGTCCATGACGTCCGTACGGGGTCTGTCGGACACCGCCTTCACCCGGTCGACCCGCAACACCTCGGCGCCGTGGTCGGCCAGCATCATCCCGGCGAACGGCCCCGGGGCCAGCCCCGCGAGCTCCAGAACGCGCACTCCGGCCAGCGGACCGCCACTACCCTTCGACATGGACATCTCCTCGACAGCGTCACAAGGGGGCTCAGAACCTGCCCCAGTAGAACAACCTTCGGCGAGTCGTGGCAAGCGGCCTTTCCTGCGTCCTCCCCGCGAACTCGTGGGAGGTATGGGAAACTTGCCCACTGTTCGGGTGGTCTACAGATCGCCGGCGTCCAGCGGCTGTCTGCAGCAGGCGCTCGCGCCGCTACAGGGGTAGGACATGGTTTCGGAGAGCAACCAGCTAGTCGCCAGGCGCTACCAGTTACTGCGCGAACTGGGCCGCGGGGGTATGGGCGTCGTCTGGGAGGGCTACGACACGCTGCTCAACCGGCAGGTGGCCATCAAGGAAGTGCTGCTGCCCGAGGGGCTGTCGCCGGGCGAGCAGGAGCGCCACCTCATGCGCACCGCCCGCGAGGCCCGTACGGCGGCCAAGCTCAATCACCCCTCCGTGGTCGCGGTCTACGACGTGGTCGAGGAGGGCGGGCGGCCCTGGATCGTCATGGAGCTGGTCGCGCACCCCTCGCTGGAAGAGGTCGTGGCCACCTCCGGAGCCCTGCCCGTACGGCAGGCGGCCGACGTGGGCCGCCAGGTGCTGTCGGCGCTCAAGGCCGCCCACGAGGCCGGGATCCTGCACAGGGACGTCAAGCCCGCCAACATCCTGATCGCCGACGACGGCCGCGTGGTGCTGATGGACTTCGGCATCGCCACGGTCGAGGGCGACGCCTCGCTGACCAGGACCGGCATGGTGACCGGCTCGCCCAGCTTCCTCGCCCCCGAGCGGGTGCGCGCCGACGAGGCCGGGCCGCCCTCCGACCTGTGGTCGCTCGGCGCGACGCTGTTCGCCTCCATGGTGGGCCGCTCGCCCTTCGACCGCGGCGAGGCCATGGCGACCCTCAACGCGCTGCTCAACGAGGAGCCCGACTACCGGCGCATCCCGCCGATCATGCATCCGGTCCTGAAGGGCCTGCTGCGCAAGGAGCCCGCCGAGCGGGTGGACGCCGAGGAGGCCGACCGGCTGCTCGCCGCCATCGAGGTGGCGGCCAAGCCGGCCTACGCCGACCTGCCGGAGAAGAAGCCGGGCGGCGGCGGCCGCGGACGGGCCGTGCTGGCCGTGGCCGCGGCGGCCGTGGTGCTCGTCGCGGGCGGCGCCGTGGCCTACTTCAAGCTCGCCCCGCCCGCCGAGGGCGCACCGCGCACCGCCCAGCCGGCCGCCGCGGCCAGCCCGCTGACGCCGTCCCCCTCACAGGAGCCCACGACGAGCCGGACGCCGTCGGCCACCCCGACGCCGACCGTGCGCCGGGTGCGCCCGCTCGTGCGCGCGTGGACCTCGCGGGACGGCTGGTCGATCCTGCGCCCGATCGGCTGGCGGGGCGCGCTGCGCGAGTCCTCCACCGAGTGGACGCGCCGCGACGGCAACGCCCACCTCGGCGTCCAGGCCCTGTTCTCCAGCCTCGACGCCAACCAGATCCTGCGCGACTCGGAGGAGACGCTGCGGGAGGAGGGCCAGGAGGTGATCAGCCGCGGCCGCCGCGTGGTCGTCCACCGGGGCGTCAAGGCGGTCGAGTGGGAGTTCTCCTGGACCGCGGCCAGCGCCGCGGGCACCGGCTGGATCAGGCCCGGCATGACCTACCACGAGGTGCGCCGCGCGGTGGTGTCCGGCGAGACGGCCTACATTGTGTCCTGGACGGTCGCCCAGGACCAGTGGCTGCGCAACAGGGGGCTGATGCGACAGGTGATCGACAGCTTTACGGTGAAGGCATGAGCCCCTGGAACCTGCTCGCCCTGCCGCCGCTGCCCGAGGAGGCGACGCGCGGCCTGCTCGCCCCGCTCGGCGACCGGGTGACGGTCCGCGTGCCCGCCACCCGCGACCGGGCCGGGCTGCTGGCCGCGCTGCCCGAGGCCGAGATCGTGCTCGGCGACTGGACCTCCACGCTCGTGCTCGACGCCGAGGCGGTCAAGCACGCGCCCGCGCTGGCCTTCGTGCAGCAGCCCTCGGTGGGCGTCGACGGCCACGACCTGGCCGCCCTGGCCGAGGCCGGGGTGCCGCTGGCCAACACGCCGGGCGTCAGCGCCGTCGCGGTGTCGGAGTGGTGCCTGGCGGCCACGTTGTCGCTGTCGCGCAGGCTGGGGGCCGCCGACGCCGCCGTACGCGCGGGGGAGTGGCCGCAGCAGGGGCTGAGGCCGCGCGAGCTGAGCGGCCGCCGGGTCGGCGTCGTCGGTTACGGCCCGATCGGCGAGAACTGCGTCCGCCTGTTCGGCGCCCTGGGCTGCGAGGTCTCCTACTGGACCAGGTCCCCGCGGCAGGCGCCCGGCCGCGCCGACCTGGAGACGCTGGTGGCCACCAGCGACGTCCTGGTCGTGGTCATCGCGCTGTCGGAGGAGACCCGCGGGCTGATCGACCCGCGCCGCATGAAGCAGGGCGCGCTGCTGGTCAACGCGGCCAGGGGCGGCGTCGTCGACCAGGCGGCGCTGGTCGCCGCGCTGCGCGACGGGCACCTCGGCGGGGCCGCGCTCGACGTGTTCGACACCGAGCCGCTGCCCGCCGGCGATCCGCTGCGCGACCTGCCGGACGTGCTGCTGTCGCCGCACGCCGCCGGGGTGACGCCCGAGGCGACGACGCGCCTGCTCACGGCGACGCTGGACAACCTCGCGGCGGCACTGGAGGGGCGAGAGGTGCGTGCCGTCCTCAACGGGGTCTCACCCGTCGTACGCAGGAGATTTCCGCATTCACCTGCCATATAGGCGTTTCACCTGGCACGATGAACAGTTTTCGTGTCTTTAACGACCCCGGTCTGTTCGAGTCGCCCCGTGGGAGATACGGTCTTACGGACGATCTCTACCAGCTCAAGGGGGTGCTTCCGTGACGACGACGATGTCGACACACCAACGGGCAGTAGAGCAGATCCGGCAGTCCTACGCCGAGATCCCCGGCGACGCCGCTCCCCGGTTGGCCAAGTCCACGTCCAACTTGTTCAGGTTCCGTGACGGGGGCAAGACGGCCAAGCTGTCGGCCAGGGACCTGGACGAAGTCATCAGCGTGGACCCGGTGACGATGACGGCCGAGGTCCAGGGCATGACGACGTACGAGCACCTGGTCGAGGCCACGTTGCCGCACGGGCTCATGCCGTACGTGGTGCCGCAGCTCAAGACGATCACGCTCGGCGGCGCCGTCACCGGCCTCGGCATCGAGTCGACCAGCTTCAGGGACGGCCTTCCGCACGAGTCGGTGGAGGAACTGGAGATCCTCACCGGCGACGGCCGCATCATCGTGGCCCGTGACGACAACGAGCACCAGGATCTGTTCCGCGCCTTCCCCAACTCCTACGGGACGCTCGGCTACGCGCTGCGCATCCGGATCAAGCTCCGCAAGGTCCAGCCGTACGTGCACCTGACGCACATCAGGTTCACCGACGCGGCCAAGTGCATGCTGGCCATGCAGGAGATCAGCGACAGCATGGTCCACGACGGCGAGCAGGTCGACTTCGTGGACGGCGTCTTCTTCGACCCGGAGGAGATGTACATCACGCTTGGCCGCTTCGCCGACCGCGCGCCCTACGTCTCCGACTACACCGGCATGCGCATCTACTACCAGTCGATCAGGCAGCGCAGCCGCGACTGGCTGAGCATCCACGACTACCTGTGGCGCTGGGACACCGACTGGTTCTGGTGCTCGCGGGCGTTCGGCGTGCAGCAGCCGGTGGTCCGCTCGCTGATGCCGCGCCGCTGGATGCGCTCCGACGTCTACCGCAGGCTGGTCGCCCTCGACCGGCGGACCGGCCTGACCGCCCGCATCGACCGGTGGCGCGACCAGCCCGTCCAGGAGTCGGTCATCCAGGACGTCGAGGTGCCCATCGAGCGCGGCGCGCAGTTCCTGGAGTTCTTCCACGACAAGGTGGGCATGACCCCCGTGTGGATGTGCCCGCTGCGGGCGAGCTCCCGCTGGCCGCTGTACCCGCTGGAGCCCGGCAAGCTCTACGTCAACTTCGGCTTCTGGGGCATGGTCCCGCTGCCGCGCGGCCAGTTCGACGGCTACTACAACAAGCTCATCGAGGACTCGGTGCACGAGCTGGACGGCCACAAGTCGCTCTACTCGACCTCCTTCTACGCCCGTGAGCAGTTCTGGGAGCTGTACAACGGTGATGCTTATTGGCCGGTCAAGCGGGAATACGACCCGAACGGTCGCCTGCTGGACCTGTACGAAAAGTGTGTACGGGGAAGGTGAGCATGGCTCTCGCAAGCATCTTTGAGAAGATCGTCGGCTCTGACGCGAACATCTCGTTCATGGCCTACGACGGCAGCAAGGCCGGTCCTGACGGCGCCGATCTCGGCCTTGAGGTCAAGTCGCCCATCGCGGTGGCCTACCTGGCGCAGGCCCCTGGGGAGCTGGGCCTGGCCAGGGCGTACATTTCCGGTCACATCGACGTGCATGGCGATCTGTACACCTTGCTCGATCGTATGTGGAACATCACCACCAACGACCTGACCACGGGTGAGAAGCTCGCGGCCGTGCGGTCCTTGGGCGTCAAGCCGCTGCTCATGCGGGTGCCGCCGCCTCCGCAGGAGGTGCGTCAGAGCGCCCTGGCCCGGCTCGGCTCGCGCCACGCCAAGCAGCGTGACGCCGAGGCGATCCACCACCACTACGACGTGTCCAACCGGTTCTACCGCTGGGTGCTCGGGCCGTCCATGGCCTACACGTGCGCGACCTACCCCGAGGAGGGCGCGACGCTGGAGGAGGCCCAGTACACCAAGTTCGACCTGGTGGCCAGGAAGCTCGACCTCAAGCCCGGCATGCGCCTGCTCGACGTCGGCTGCGGCTGGGGCGGCATGGTCATCCACGCCGCCAAGCACTACGGCGTCAAGGCCCTGGGCGTGACCCTGAGCCGCCAGCAGGCCGAGTGGGCCCAAAAGGCGATCGCCGACGCGGGTCTCCAGGACCTCGCGGAGGTGCGCTTCATGGACTACCGCGACGTGCGCGAGACCGGCTTCGACGCCGTCAGCTCGATCGGCCTGACCGAGCACATCGGCAAGGACAACGTCCCGTCGTACTTCGAGTTCCTGTACGGCAAGCTCAAGCCCGGCGGCCGCATTCTCAACCACTGCATCACCCGTCCGACGGGCAAGGAGAAGACGTTCAACAAGGGCGGCTTCATCAACCGCTACGTCTTCCCCGACGGCGAGCTGGAGTCCGTGGGCTGGCTGGTCAGGCAGATGGAGGACATCGGCTTCGAGATCCGCCACGAGGAGAACCTGCGCGAGCACTACGCCAAGACCCTGCGTCACTGGTGCGACAACCTCGACGCCAACTGGGACGAGGCCGTCCAGGAGGTCGGGATGGGCACGGCCCGGGTGTGGGCCCTGTACATGGCCGGCTGCATCGTGGGCTTCGAGCGTAACAAGGTCCAGCTCCACCAGGTGCTGGGCGTCAAGCTCGACGACGACGGCCGGTCCGGCGTGCAGCTGCGCCCGGCGGTCAACTGGCCGTGACGGACGGGGAGAGGGCCCTCGGCCCTCTCCCGACCCGCCCGGGGGGAGAAGGGGGGCGACGGTGACGGTTGGGAACAAGGTGCGGGTGCGCCGGGTCTACGAGGAGCCCGAGCCGGACGACGGCGCCAGGGTGCTGGTCGACCGGCTGTGGCCGCGCGGGCTGGCCAAGGCCGACGCCCACCTCGACGAATGGTGCAAGCAGGTGGCCCCCTCGACCGAGCTGCGCACCTGGTACAAGCACGACCCCGACCGGTTCGAGGAGTTCGGCCACCGCTACCGGAGCGAGCTGGCCGAGCCGGAGCGGGCCGAGGCGGTGGCGCACCTGCGCGAACTCGCCGGGAAGGGCACGCTGACCCTGCTCACCGCGACGAAGCAGCCCGAGATCAGCGAGGCCGCGGTGCTCGCGGAGCTGATCGGGGACTGAACGCGAGCGCGCTCAGTAGTGGTCCTTCCTGAACGGCCGGACGAGGACGACGGTGCTGTCCCGGCTGACCAGCCGGACGATCCGCCTGCGCGGGTGCTCCAGCATCTTGATGCGCACACACTGGAGCCTGACCACGCGCGGGCCGAGCAGCGCGTCGTAGGCGATGTACTTGGTGTCGAAGCCGCGGCCGTTCTTCAGGCCGACGCCGAGCGCCGTGGCGGGCAGGAACGAGCCCGGCGGGTTGAAGGGCTTGGCGGACACGACCGCGTCGGTCGCGCCGTCGTCGCAGTGGATGAGCACGCGTACGTCGCTGTCCTGGCGCGGACGGCGCGGGCGCACCTTGATGCCCGTCCAGGTGCCGCCCTTGGTGGACGGACGGGCGCCCTGCGGGTTGGTCTCGTTCTCGGAGCGCTCGGTGCCGTCCTCCATGACGGGGTCGTCCGGGAGTGGCAGCCCGGCGGAGGCGACGGCGACCGCGGCGGGGTCCGCGAGCAGTGCCGTCAACGCGCCGGCGACCACCCAAAACCTCATGATCTCCTCCTCAGGGGACAGGCGAAGCAGGTCGTGCATGAGGGGAGTGGTGCCAGTATGCGGGCATGTCGGGGCTAAAGGGCGGAGGCCACGCCGTCGGCCAGGTCATCGACCGCGCCGGTGAGGAACTGCCAGCTCAGCTCGGCGTCGCGGGTGTGGCCGTGCGGGGCGCGGAACCAGGCGACGTACCCGGCGACGTCGTCGAGGCTCCAGCGCAGCCGGTAGAGGGCCAGGGCGGCGGGGTCGGGCGTACGGCCGGTGGCGGCCGCGTACCTGGCCAGGTCGTCGGGGGTCCTGGCGACCAGCCACAGGTCCCGTTCCGGTACGGCCAGGCCGACGGTGTCCCAGTCGACCAGCAGGCAGCGGCCCCGGTGCCGGAGCAGGTTGCCCGGATGCGGTTCGCCGTGGGTGACGACGAGAGGGCCGAGGTCGCGCGATCCGCGGTCGAAGTCGCGCAGCCGGGCGCGCAGGGCTCCGGCGTGGCGGGCGAGCAGGGCTCTGGCGCGCTCGGCGTACGGGCCGCCGGTCCACGGGCGGCCGGTCTCGGCGAGGGCCCGCTCCAGCGCCGCCCGTCCGGCCGGCTCCAGCGGGCGCAGCGGGGCCGACGGGGGCGAGGGGGTGGCGTGCAGCTCGGCCAGCAGGTCGATGACCTGGGCGCGTTCCTGGTCGCTCGGCTCGTTGCCGAAGTCGCCGGTGACGCCCTCGACGAAGGGGAAGACGCTCAGCGCGTACCGGGGGGCGAGCGGGCGGAGCAGCGCGCCGCCGTCGAGGTCCGGCACGGGCGCGACCACGAACCCCAGGGACGCGGACAGCGCCGCCGCCGTCTCCAGCGCCCTCCCCAGCTCCCGGAACGCCGCCCGCGAGCCGCGTTCGTCCGGTTCGGCGGGCAGGGTGGCGACGGTGAGGAACCAGCGCCGTCCGTCGGCGCCGGTCGCGATCCAGTGGTGGTCGCCGAAGCCCACCGGCGCGTACGCCGGCCCGGCGGCCTCGATCCCCCACGCCTCCAGGGCGGACGTCAGCAGCGATTCGTCCAGATCCGCGGGCTTGCTACGCATGAGCCCACGCTAGCGACCGCCCCCGCTCCCCGGCATCCCGGTCAACGCCTCCATGGCCGCGAGCACGTCCTCCACCGTCACGTCCGCCTGGGGGCGGGCCACGCCCGTCCCGCGGTCGATCCAGATCGTCCGCATTCCGGCGCCGCGTCCGCCCGCGACGTCCTTGTCCGGGTCGTCGCCCACCATCCATCCACCCGCCGGCACGGCCCCGCACCGGCCGGCGGCGATCTCGAACAGCCGCGCATCGGGCTTCCGCACGCCCTCCGCGCCGGAGATCGCCCACCCGTCCACCCGCTCGGCCAGCCCGGTACGCCGGATCTTGCCCGTCTGGTTGTCGGCCATCCCGTTCGTCACGATCCCGACCGCCCACCCGGCCGCCCGCAGCCGGTCGAGCCCCGCCAGCACCTCGGCCCGGCACTCCACCAGGAACGGCAGCCTGGCCCGGTAGTCCCGCCACAGCTCCTCGACGGGCTCGGCCAGGGCGAAGCGTTCGCGTACGCGGGCGAAGAAGAGGTCCATCGGCACGGATCCGTCGGCGTCCAGCCGTACCAGCCAGGTGACGGCGTCCGGGCCCAGCCCGCGCCCCGCGGCGAACTCGGCCGCCCACAGCCGGAACGCGGCCAGCCGGTCGATCAGCGTGTTGTCCAGGTCGAACAGCGCGAGCGGCCGCATCAGCCGCGCCGGGACGAGACGATCTCGTCGGTGGCGTCCCGGTAGGCGGACGCGGCGCGGCCGAAGTAGTCGAACAGCGTGGCCCGCTCGGCCTCGGAGTAGGCCCCGACCAGGCCGGCCAGCCTGCTCCTGGTGCCGGCCAGCACGGCGTCGAGGCCCGGCGGCTCGGCGACCGCCTCGACGATCACCTTGCGCCGGTCGGCGGGGTCGGGCACGCGCCGTACGAACCTGCCCTTCTCCAGGCGGTCGATGAGCCGCGTGGTGGCGCCGGTCGTCAGCCCGGTCTGCACGGCCAGCTCGCCGGAGGTGAGCGGCCCGTGCAGGTCGAGCAGGTTGAGCGCGTAGTAGTCGGTGGCGTTGAGCCCGGCCGCCTCGGCGGCGGCCAGGCTGTTGAGCACCATCGCGCCCAGGTAGCGGCGGAAGACCGCGCTCGGATCGGTGGACACTCCAGAACCTCTTCCTGATCGTCTGCCGGCCCGCTGTCAGGAAAGATGAGGGCGCGGGCTCGCGCCCGCGCCCTCGTGGTCGGCGGGGCCGGTCAGCGGAGCTCGCGCTTGAGGATCTTGCCGGTGGCCGTCATCGGCAGGGCGTCGCGGAACTCGACGATCCTCGGGTACTTGTAGGCGGCCATGTTCTCCTTGGCCCAGGCGATCAGCTCGTCCTCGGTGACCGACGAGCCGGGCGTGCGGATGACGTACGCCTTGACCTCCTCGCCGTGCGACTCGTGCGGCACGCCCACGACGGCCGCCAGCGACACGGCCTCGTGGGTCATGAGCACCTCCTCCAGCTCACGCGGGTAGACGTTGAAGCCGCCACGGATGATCATGTCCTTGGCCCGGTCGATGATCGCGTAGTAGCCGTCGGCGTCGCGGGTGGCGATGTCGCCGGTGCGGAACCAGCCGTCCTTGATCACCTCGGCCGTCGCCTCAGGGCGGCCGTAGTAGCCCTTCATGACGTTGTGGCCGCGGATGGCGATCTCGCCGGGGCCCTCGCCCTCGACCGTCTTCCAGTCGCCGTCGATCAGCTTCATCTCCACGCCCCAGATGGGCGTGCCGATCGTGCCGGGCTTGGTGGGCCGGCCGAGCTGGTTGAAGCTGGCCACCGGGGAGGTCTCCGACAGGCCGTAGCCCTCCAGGATGCCGAAGCCGAAGGTCTTCTCGAAGTCCTTCAGCACCTCGACCGGCGAGGACGCGCCGCCGGCCACGGCCACCTTCAGGCTCCGCGGCGCCTCGGCGCCCTCGGCGTGGATCTTCGTCAGCATGCCCCAGTACATCGTCGGGACGCCGGCGAAGGTCGTCACGTTCTCCTTGCGCATGAGGTCGAGGGCCTCGCCCGGCTCGAAGCGCGGCATCAGCACGACGGTCGCGCCGCGCATGAAGGCGGTGTTCATGACGGTCGTCTGGCCGAAGGAGTGGAACAGCGGCAGCACCGCGAGATAGGTGTCGCCGCCCTCGGAGCGGGGGAACATCCTGTCGCTGATCAGCGCGTTCATCAGCATGTTCTGGTGGCTGAGCTCGGCGCCCTTGGGCTGGCCGGTGGTGCCCGAGGTGTAGAGGATCACGGCGGTGTCCTCGGGGGCGGTCTGCACGGTCTCGAAGTCGGCCGGCACGCCGTTGAGCGCGGCCCACACCGTCTCGCCGTACGGGGACTCGGTGGCCAGCGGGGTGGCGGGCAGCACGAAGAAGTGCTCGCAGCCGTCCGCGGCCTCGAACCCCGCCTTGCCGCGCTCGCCCAGCGGCAGCTCCGGCGAGCCCTCGAAGCAGAACAGCGCCTTGGCGTCGCTGTCGTCGAGGTGGTAGGCGATCTCCCGGCTCTGCAGCAGCACGTTCAGCGGCACCACGGTGGCGCCGGCCTTGAGGATGCCGAAGTAGACGAACGGGAAGTACGGCAGGTTGGGGCAGGCCAGGGCCACCTTGTCGCCCTTGCCGATGCCGCGCGACACCAGCAGGTTCGCCACCTGGCGGGCGACAGTGTCGATCATGCCGTACGGCAGGCGCATGTCACCGAAGACGATCGCCGTGCCGTCGGGGTTGTTTCTGGCGCTGTCCTCCAGGACGACCGACAAGTTGAGCATGAACGCCTTCCTCCTCTGTACGCGCTTGCCGCCATCTTGGCAGCCCCTACATACCGACCGGTAGGGCGAATTTCATTCGGCCCTGCTGCGGCCCGCTGAACGCGGGCCGCAGTAGGTAACAGAGGTTACAGATGCATATGGACGCGCCAGCTCACCTGGAGTAAGCAAGTGGAAGGTTACTTAGCCCCCTGGAGTGCTCATGCAGTACGACTACGTGATCGTCGGAGCGGGGTCCGCCGGGTGCGTGCTGGCCAACCGGCTGTCGGCGGACCCGTCGGTGTCGGTGGCGCTGGTCGAGGCGGGCGGGCATGACGACAAGCTGGAGATCCGCATGCCCGCCGGGTTCGCCAAGCTGTTCAAGACCGACTACGACTGGAACTTCACGACGGCCAAGCAGGACGAGATGTCCGGCCGCGAGCTCTACTGGCCGCGCGGCCGGGTGATCGGCGGCTCGTCCTCGCTCAACGCCCAGATGTGGGTGCGCGGCTGCCAGGAGGACTACGACCAGTGGGGGGTGCCCGGCTGGACGTACGAGGAGGTGCTGCCGTACTTCACCAGGGCCGAGCAGCGCGTCGGCAGCAACCACGGCGGCGTCTACGGCACCTCCGGCCCGCTCTACGTCTCCGAGCTGCGCAGCCCCAACGTCACCACGGCGGCCTTCCTGCGGGCCTGCGAGGAACTGGGCCTGACCCGGCTCGACGAGCTGAACGGCCGCTCCAACGAGGGCTGCTGCCCCACGCCCGTCACCCAGAACCGCGGCCGCCGGTGGAGCGCGGCCGACGCCTACCTGCGCCCGGCCGCCGCCAGGCCCAACCTCACGGTGCTCACCGGGGCGGGCGTGGACCGCGTGGTGTTCGAGGGCGCCCGCGCCGTCGGCATCGAGCACAGCGGCGGCACCCTGGTCAGGGCGGCCAAGGAGGTCGTCCTGTCGGCGGGGGCGATCGGCTCGCCGTACCTGCTGATGCGCTCGGGGGTGGGCGCGCCCGAGGAGCTGCGCGAGGCGGGGGTGCCGGTCGTGCGCGAGCTGCCCGAGGTCGGCAAGAACCTCCAGGACCACCTCGCCTCCGGCGTGTACGTCGAGTGCAAGGAGCCGGTGACCCTGACCAAGGCCGAGTCCCTGGTGAACCTGCTGCGCTACGTCGTGCTGCGCTCGGGCATGCTCACCACGAACGTCGGCGAGGCGGTCGCCTTCGTCCGGACCTCGGACGAGGAGCCCGCCCCCGACATCGAGCTCGTCTTCGCCCCCGGCCCGTTCGTGAACCACGGGCTCACCCCGCCGACCGGGCACGGCCTGACCGTCGGCGTCGTGCTCCTGCAGCCGGAGAGCCGCGGCCGGGTCGGGCTGAACGGCCGGGACGTGCTGATCGACCCCGGCTACCTGAGCGCGGAGGCCGACGTCAAACGCCTGGTCGCCGGGCTGAGGACGGCCAAGCAGGTGTTCGCGACGAGCGCGATGAAGCGGTACGCGGGCGGGCCGATGGCGCCGTACTGGGGGCCGGAGAGCGACGAGGAGCTGGCCCAGTGGGTGCGCGAGCGCGGCGAGACCCTCTACCACCCCGTCGGCACCTGCCGGATGGGCACGGACGAGGGGTCGGTCGTGGACCCGTCGCTCAGGGTGCGCGGCCTCGAAGGGCTCAGGGTGGTGGACGTGTCGGTCATGCCGACGCTCAACCGCGGCCACACCCATGCCCCGGCGATCATGATCGGCGAGAAGGGCTCCGAGCTGATCCTCGGGAACCGGTAGCCGGGCGCCGCGCCCCGGCGGACCTTGACGTAAGTGAGCACTTGCCCAAGGCTTGTACGGTATGACGCTCTCCACGGATCTGGACATCTCGCAGATACCGTTCTGGGGGCTGCCGCAGGCCGACCGCCTGGAGACCTTCCGGCGGCTGCGGGGGCTCGAACGGCCCCTCTTCGTGCCGGAGCAGACCGTGCCGTTCATCGGCGGCGGCCCCGGCTACCACGCCCTCGTGCGGCACGCCGACGTGACCGAGGCCAGCAGGAACGCGGCCGTCTTTAGCAGCGAGCCGTGCTCCAACAGCATCCCCGACATGCCGCGCTGGCTCAGCGTCTACTTCGGTTCCATGATCAATATGGACGACCCCCGCCACGCCCGCCTGCGCCGGATCGTCTCCAGGGCCTTCACCCCGCGCATCCTGTCCAAGATGGAGGAGGACCTGGCCAGGGCCGCCGCCGAGATCGTGGACGAGGCGATCGAGCGAGGGCCGGACGACTTCGTGGCGCAGGTCGCCGCCCGGCTCCCCGTACGGGTCATCTGCGACATGATGGGCATCCCGCCGAAATTTCATGACCTCGTGTTGCGGCGGACCAACGTCATCCTCGGCAACGCCGACCCCGAGTACACCGGCATCGCCCCGAACTTCAGCCGCGTCAACGTCGCCCGCGGCCTGGCCAGGCTGCTGCACGCCGGCTACTCGCTGAACCGCATGGCCGCCCGCCTCGGCGACGAGCGCCGCAGACGGCCGACCGGCGACCTGGTCAGCCTGCTCGTGGGCGGCGAGGAGCGGCTCAGCCCGCAGGAGCTGGGCTCGTTCTTCATCCTGCTGGTGGTCGCCGGCAGCGAGACCACCCGCAACGCGATCGCCTACGGCCTGAAGCTGTTCACCGACCATCCCGGCCAGCGCGACCTGCTGCTGGCCGACTTCGACGCGCGCATCGGCAAGGCGTGCGACGAGATCGTGCGCTACGCGACTCCGGTGATCCAGTTCCGCCGCACGCTGACCCGGGACCACGAGCTGAACGGCGTGCCGTACAAGAAGGGCGACAAGGTGCTGCTCTTCTACAACTCGGCCAACCGCGACGAGTCCGTCTTCACCGACCCGGACGTCTTCGACATCACCCGCGACCCCAACCCGCACGTCGGCTTCGGCGGCCCGGGGCCCCACTACTGCCTGGGCGCCCACCTGGCACGCAGGGAGATGAGCGTGATGTTCCGCGAGCTGTTCACCCGCCTGCCCGGCATCCGGACGGCCGGTGAGCCCGACTTCCTGCTGTCGAACTTCATCAACGGCATCAAGCACCTGCCGTACACGTTCTGACCGCCTCGGCCAGGGCGTCGTCCTCGCCGCGCCAGGCCACGAACCCGTCCGGCCGCACCAGCACGGTCCCGTACGGCCAGCCCTCGACCACGTGCACCGGGACGCCGGGATCGGGCACCGGCGTCCCGGTGAACACGCTGAAATCGGGGCCGACCAGGTCGAGGGTGGAACGCTCGCCGATCCACACGTGCGGCAGCCGTGAGCCGGGCGAGCCGTCGAGGCAGAGCGTCACGTCCTCGGTCGAGGGCAGCCCCTCGGCCGCCGACGGGCCGCCGTAGCGGTAGCCGAGATGCACGATCGGGGCGTTGACCGCGCCCGCCGCCGCCCTGAGCCGGGCGGCCTCCGGGCCGTGGCCGAAGTGCATCCGCAGGTCCCGCATCCGCAGCAGCGACTGCTCCATCGCCAGCAGCGCGATCGGCCGCCGCTCGTCGTGGTAGCTCTCCAGCAGCGCGGGCGCCGACCGGCCGGACAACACCCGGGCCAGCTTCCAGGCCAGGTTGTGCGCGTCGGCGACCCCGGTGTTCAGCCCGAACGCGCCCGTCGGCGGCACGGCGTGCGCCGCGTCGCCGGCCAGGAAGACCCGCCCCTCCCGGAACCGGTCGGCGATCTGGCCGCGGGCCCGCCAGCCGAGCACGCTGACGATCTCGACCTTCAGCCCGGGGTCGCCGATCGCGGTCCTGAGCAGGTCGGGGCTCGGTTCCTGGGCGGTGTGGAAGACCCATTCGGTCGCGCCGTCGATCGCCATGAGCATCCCGGGCGCCTCAGGGTTGGTGATCTCGGCGAGTGCGAAGCCGTACTCGCCGGTCAGGTGGCTCAGGTCGGCGTGGAACATGACGTTGTGCAGCTCGGGGCCGAGCGTGCCGGGGCCGGTCACGCCGATGCCGAGCGCGGCGCGCACTCCGCTGCGCACGCCGTCCGCGGCGATCACGTAGCGGGCGCGCAGGGTGCGGGTGCCGTCCGGGCCGGAGGCGACCGCCGTCACGCCGTCGGCGTCCTGCTCCAGGGAGAGCAGCTCGGTGTCGTACGCGACCCGCGCGCCGCGCTCACGGGCGGCGTCGAGCAGCACCTGGTCCAGCCGGTTCTGCGGGCAGACCCCGCGCAGCCGGGCCGGCGTATAGGTCATCGTGTCGAACGCCTGCGTACGGGTGGGCAGGCCGGCCGCGATCGCGGCGAGGTCGGCGCCGGCCAGGGTGTCCACGGTGATCTTGCCGAGGGTCGCGACGGACATGTCGACGGCCACCTCGTTCACGGCCTGCTCCAGGCCCGCCTCGCGGAGCAGCTCGACCGTCCGCGGGCCGAGGCCGGTGGCGCGGGGGTGCGCCCGTGGGCCGGGCTCGCGCTCGACGACCAGGGCGCGCACGCCGTGACGGGCGAGGAACACGGCCGCGCTCAGTCCGACGCTGCCGCCGCCGACGATCAGGACGTCATGCGTATGTGGGAACACTGTTTCCGTCATGGGAACACTGTAACCACAGGCGTACGATGAAGGCCAGAGGGGGGAGCCGGATGTCACTGGTCTGGAGTCGCGAGCCGTACGCGCCGAAGCGTCAGGCCCTGAGCGTCGAGGCGATCGTGCGGGCCGCGATCGCGGTGGCCGACGCCGAGGGCCTCGACGCGGTGTCCATGCGCCGGGTGGCGACCGAGGTCAAGTCGGGCACCACCTCGCTCTACCGCTACCTGGAGAACCGCGACGAACTGCTCGACCTGATGGTCGACGCGGTGTGGGGCGAGGGCGCTCCTGGCGAGCTGACCGGCGACTGGCGGGCCGACCTGGCCGGGGTGGCCCGTGACCAGCGCGCGGGCGTGCTGCGCCATCCGTGGCTGGCCGCGCTGATGACCAGCAGGCCGGCGCTCGGGCCCAACTCGCTGCGCCGGGTGGAGCACGCCCTGTCCGCCGTCCGGCCGCTGACCTCCGACATCACGCGGGCCGCCGCCGTGATCGGGGTGATCGGCGACTACGTGCTGGGCGCGGTGGCCAAGGAGCTGGCCGAGCAGGAGGCGCGGCGCCGTACGGGGTTGTCGGAGGAGGAGTGGCGGGCCGCGATCGGCCCCTACGTCCGCGAGGTGATGGCCGGTGGCGCCTATCCGGAGTTCAACCGGCGGGTGGCCGAGGCCGACGACCTGAGCTTCAGCGAGCAGTTCGAGTTCGGGCTGGCGTGCCTGCTGCGGGGGTTCGCGGAGCAAGTCCGCTGAGCAGGGCCTCGACGGCCAGGTCGAAGCGCTCCCGGTGGTCCTCGGGCGTGCCGAGGCCGTCGGCGACCGCCCGCGCCAGCACCGGATAGTCCGCCAGGTCCAGGTCGGGCTGCTCCGGGCTGTCCGGGCCCGCCTCGGCCAGCGTGTGCCCGATCACGAACGTGGACACCGCGTTGATCACGTGCAGCGCCTCCTTGGCGGTGAATCCCGCCCCGGTCAGCGCGGCGGCGGCGCGTTCGACCATGCCCAGGGCGCCCGGCGTGGCCACCGGCCTGATCGCCACCACCGGCATGAGCGCGGGATGCCGCAGCAGCTCGGCCCTGATCGACTCGGCGAACGCCTTCGCCCACACCCGCCAGTCGCCCGACGGCTCGACGGTGACGCGGGAGAGCACCAGCTCGACCAGCCCGTCGAGGACCGCGTCCTTGTTCGGCACGTAGTAGTAGAGCGTCATAGCCTCCACGCCGAGCTCCTTGCCCAGCTTGCGCATCGACAGCCCGGCCGCGCCCTCGCGGTCGATGAGGTCGAGCGCCGCCTCCAGCACCCGCTCCCTTGACATCCGCTCTCTCATACACCGTAAGATACTCCCGTCTTACACCGTAAGAGAGAGGGTTCCGGTCGTGATCGCCGAGTTCTTCGCCGCCGTCAACGAACGCCGCCTCGACGACCTGGGCGCCTATCTGGCCCCCGACGTCGTCGACCACAACAAGATCATCTTCGGCGAGCCGGACGAGCCCGGCGCCGCCTTCGAGGGCATCCGGATGCAGCTCGACGCGTTCGACCCGTTCCACATCGAAGTCGAGGAGGTCGTCGCCGAGGGGGAGAAGCTGGTAGCCAGGATCCGCATGTCGGGCACGCACTCCGGCACCCACCCGCGCATGCCCGTCCCCACCGGGCGCAGCTTCGAGGTCGAGGCGATCTTCCTGGTGACCCTGCGCGAAGGGCGCATCAGCGAGATCCGCGCGGTCAGCGACCGGCTGGGCCTGTTCCTCCAGCTCGGCTGGGACTGGCCGGAGGTCGGCTGACGCCCACTTCTCCCCGCCGGAAGAGGGCGAATGCTAGGTTTCGCATTCATGGAGATCAGGACGATCCACGCCAACGGTGTGGAGTTCGCGTATCTGACCGTGGGGGAGGGGCCGCTGGCCCTGTGCCTGCACGGGTTCCCCGACACCGCCCACACCTGGCGGCACCTGATGCCCGAGCTGGCCGAACGCGGCTACCGCGCGGTCGCGCCGTTCAGCCGCGGCTACGCGCCCACCGAGGTCCCGGCCGACGGCGCGTACGAGGAGGCGGCCCTGGTCGCCGACGTGCGCGCGCTGCACGAGGAGCTGGGCGGCGGCGACGACGCCGTCATCGTCGGGCACGACTGGGGGGCCTTCCCCGCCTACGCCCTGGCCGGGCGCTTCCGCAGGGCCGTCACGCTCGCGGTGCCGCCGCCGGGCGCGCAGCTTCCCGGGCTGCTGGCCTACGAGCAGCTCAAGCGGTCGTTCTACATCTTCCTGTTCCAGACCGTGCTGGCCGAGAGCGCCGCCGCCGACCCGGCCTTCCTCGAACGGCTGTGGCGGGACTGGTCGCCCGGCTACGACCCGGCCGAGGACCTGGAGTTCGTCCGGCGCAGCCTCGGGGAGCCCGCCAACCTGACGGCGGCCATCGGCTACTACCGCGCGGCGCTCGGCACCACGCCCCCCTCGGGCCGTTACCCGGACGTCGACCCGGCCATCGCGGGCCCGGTCCTCTACCTGCACGGTGAACGGGACGGGTGCATGGGCGTGGAGATGGCCAAGGACGCGGCCGGGAGCCTGCCGCCGGGATCGCGGGCCGAGCAGGTGGCGGACGCGGGCCACTTCCTGCACCTGGAGCGGCCCGCGGAGGTCAACCGCCTCATCCTCGACTGGCTCGGCCCCGCCTCCTGAGCACGGCGGTCACCGCGTGCCGCCCCGACAGGCTCATCCGGCCCGTCTCCTGAGCACGGTGATCACCGGGTGCAGCCCCGACAGGCTCACCTGGACCGCCTCCTCGACCCCGAACCCGGCCGGCGTCCCGCCGCCGGCGCCGGGATCGTCGTGGAGCAGCGCCACGGCCAGGCCGCCGGGTTCCAGCACCCGGCGCAGCTCCCGCCACAGCGGGTCCAGGCCGTGCCCGAGCAGGCCGCGCGGCGGCACCTGGCGTCCCCAAGGCGGGTTCACCAGCACCCGCCGCACGCTCCCGTCCGCGACCGGGAGCCGTCCGGCGTCGGCGAGCCCCCAGCGGAACGGGCCGGGAGCGGCGGCGGACAGGACCGCCCGCGCGTTCGCGGCCGCCGCCGCGACGGCGGCCGGGTCGCGGTCGAACCCGGCGAGCCCGGCGTGCGGCGCGAGCGCGTGCGCCTCGATGAGCGTCGTGCCCGCACCGCAGCAGGGATCGAGCACGACGCCCCGGAAGTCCGCCGCGTCCAGCCCGGCCAGCCGGGCCATCGCGGCGGCCAGCGGCGGGTGCAGCGTGCCCGGGATCGAGGACGTCTTGTACGGCCTGCGGTGCAGCGGCCGATCCCCGGCCCGCCGGGCGATCACCGCCAGGTCGCCCTCGATCGTCACCCGCCAGGCCATCGCCCCCGACGGCGGCCGGCCGCCGTCCCGCCGGGAGTGGTAGCGCAGCCGCCACGACCGGGCCAGCTCGTGGCCGACGGCGTCCTCGATGTCGTACCTGGTGTAGTTGCGGCGTCCTGCGAACGAGGCCGACACCTCCATGCCGGAGACGCTGGAAGAATCGGAGGGTCCGGACCCGTCGGGGGCGATCCCGCGGGCCGCCCGCGCCAGCCGGGCGAGCGCGGAGCGGCCGTGGCCGACCCCGTCCACCACGGCCGCGGCCAGCAGCACGTCGTCCGCCGTGCGCAACCCCAGGAGCCCGGCTCCGGGCCTGGTCTCGAACCACACCTCCCGACGACGGACGCCGACGACCGCCCCGAGACGGGCACGCCTGATCTCCGCCGCGACCAAGGGCTCGGCGCCACGCACCGCCCTGGCCACCGCCAAGGTGAGCAACTGTTCTTCTCCCACGTCGCGACCCGGGACGGCGACAGGCCGCCCCGCATCACCGGCGGTGGGTCAGCCCACGGCCCGCCGGCGGATCGCTAGCCGAGGAGGAAGAAGAACGTCATGCGCGGCACCCTACAAAGTCCCCGGCCCCAGGAGCCACAGGTTTTCCCGGTGCTGCCACGTACGGTGTACGTGACAACCATTGACGTAAGTGGTCGCTTTCCGAATGATGGCCCTATGACCGTCCTGGACTTCGACCTTTCGGACCGGAACTTCTGGGCCAGGCCCATGAGCGAGCGCGAGGCGGCGTTCGACCGGTTGCGCGCCCGACAGACGCCGGCCTTCTTCGAGGAGATGGAGATGGCCGTCGCGCCCAAGGGGCCCGGCTACTACGCGCTGGCCAGGCACGCCGACATCCTGGAGGCGAGCCGCAACCCCGAGGTCTTCTGCTCCGGCGACGGCGGCGCGACGAACATCCCCGACATGCCCGCCGAGTTCACCGAGTACTTCGGCTCGATGATCAACATGGACGACCCCCGGCACGCCCGGCTGCGCAGGATCGTCTCCCGCGCGTTCACCCCCAAGATGATCAAACAGTTCGAGTCGGACGTCGAGGCCGCCGCCGTACGGATCGTCGACGACCTGGTGGCCGCCGGTCCCGGCGGCGACTTCGTCACCGACGTGGCCGCGCGCCTGCCCTTGAAGATCATCTGCGACATGATGGGCATCCCCGAGCGCGACTACCGGTTCGTCTTCGACCGCTCGAACATCATCCTGGGCGGCTTCGACCCCGAGTACACCGGCGACGACCTCGACCAGCTCGCCACCCGCCTGCTCACCGCCGGCATGGAGCTGCAGCAGCTCGTCCAGGACCTCGCCGCGCACCGCACCGCCAACCCCACGAACGACCTGACGTCCTCGCTGGTCAACGCCAACATCGACGGCGAGCGGCTGACGATGCAGGAGCTGGGGTCGTTCTTCATCCTGCTGGTGGTGGCCGGCAACGAGACCACCAGGAACGCCATCTCCTACGGCCTGCGCCTGCTCACCAAGAACCCCGACCAGCGCGCCCTGTGGCTGGAGGACGTCGAGGGCCGCGCCCCCGGGGCCGTGGAGGAGATCGTCCGGCTGGCCTCGCCGGTGAACTTCATGCGCCGCAAGGTCACCCGCGACCACGAGATGAACGGCCACCTCTATCGCCGGGGCGAGAAGGTGGTGCTGTTCTACTGGGCGGCGAACCGGGACGAGCGGGTGTTCGCCGACCCGTACCGCTTCGACATCACCCGCCACCCCAACCCGCACGTCGGCTTCGGCGGGCCCGGGCCGCACTTCTGCCTCGGCGCCCACCTGGCCCGGCGGGAGATCACGGTGATGTTCCGCGAACTGCTGCGGCGGGTGCCGCAGATCGAGGGCGGCCGGCCCGACCGCCTGCACTCCTCGTTCATCAACGGGATCAAGCACATGGAGTGCACGTTCTGACCCGGGCGCCGCGGCGACGCCCAGGGCCCGGCGTTACTGCGCGCTCAGCTTGAGCTGGTTCATCACCGTACGGATGTCCGGGAGGAGCTGCTTGCCCTCGTCCGGGATCGACACGAACACGATCGCGGGCACGTCGCCGCCGGTGTTGACCGCCATCGTGACGATCGTGGCCTTGGCCGTGCCGGAGGTCATGGCGTACGCGATGAGCCGGCCGGTCGCGGTCCCGACCTTGATCGGCTGCTGCGCGATCTTCCTGACCTTGTTGCCGGCGGGGTAGAAGTCCTTGCGGGCCTGGAGCACCATGCGCTTGATGACCGGCTCCAGGTCGTCCTCCTGGTAGAGGGAGGACAGGTTCGCCGGGAGCGGCCCCGACATGACCTGGGCGAACTTCTCAGGCGCGACCTGCACGTACTGGCGGGTGTCGTAGCCGAAGGTGGACTTGACCGTGGCGCGCTGGTCGAGCTGCCAGGTGCCGCCCAGGCGGGGCAGGGAGACGCCGGCCGCCGCGTCCTCCACCCGCCCGGTCACCGGGGACGCCTTGCCCGGGTACTTGGGCAGGGCGGGGATCGTGGTGGACGGCTTGCCCGTGCCCCCCTTCGTGGGGCCGGCCGAGGCCGCGGGGGAGGAGGCCGTCTTGCTCTCCGGCGTGTCCTCGCCGGCCAGCGGGCCCGCGAGGAACGCCCACAGCAGCGCCGCGATCAGGGCGATCACGACCGAGCCGCCGAGCGCGTAGATCCAGATGGGCTTGCCCGGCTCGTCGTCCAGGGAGTCGCCCTCGTACTCGTCGCCGAAGACGTTGTTCCAGAGCTCCTGCTGGCGGTCGGGAGGCGGGGTGCGCGAGCCGCTGATCTGACCGGCCGTGACGAACCGGCGGTCGGGGTCGGAGGGGTCGCGGTTCAGGTTGGAGCCGGGGCGGTTCTGGTCGTCGGGGTGGCCGTCGGCGGGCCCGCCGGGCATGCCGGGCGCACCAGGGGCGCCGGGCATGCCGGGGCCCGTCGGAGGCGCGCCGACGTGGGCCGCCGCGAGCGGGCCGGGCTGCATCCCGTTGTCGCCGATCCCGATCATGGTGTCGGCCTGGCGGCCGCCGTACATGACGGTGTGCTCGTCGGCCGGGTGGGCGGGCGGCGCGCCGGGGCCGTCGAGCGGCGACGGCCCCGGCCGGACGGGCGCGTCGAGCGGGCCGGGCGCGCGGCCCAGCGTGACGGTGTGGTCCAGCGGGTCGCCGGCGGGTGCGGAGGGGGCGGCCGAGGGGCTGTTGGGCCAGGGCGCGGGCGAGGAGAGGTTGGACCACGCGCCGGGGGACGGCGTCGGCGGCTGCGACCAGGCGGGCACCGGGTCCTGCGGCCGGACCGGCGACGACTGCTCCGGCCAGGAGACGGGGGTCTCCTGGCGGGGCGTCTCGGGCCAGCCCTGCTCCTGCCGCGGCGGCTCCGGCCAGGACGGCCGCGCCGGCTCCGGCCACGACGCGTCGCCGCCCTGCTGGTGCGAGCGCGGGTCGCCGCGCATGTCACTGCGCATGTCGTTGCGCGTGTCACCGCGCGGGTCGTTGCGGGGGGAGCCGTTGCGCGGGGCGTCGGGCCAGGAGGCGTCGGCGCGCGGCGGTTCGGGCCAGGAGGGCGCCTGCGGCGCGTCGGGCCAGGACGGCTGGGCCTGGGCGGTCTCCGGCCACGACGTCGGCACGCCGGGGGGCTCCTGCCCGCCGGACGGCCAGGAGGAAGGTACGTCGTTGCGGACCTCCGGCCAGGACGGTGGCAGGTGCGACGCCCCGGAGCTCGAGGAATTCTCCGTTGCCATTGCTGCCGGCCCTCCCGAGGTTGTGTCCGGATGTGCCGCTATATCCGGATGTGACGTACCAGGCATGATCTCATGGGATTTTCCAGGAGATACGGCTGGTTTCGCAGCGAAACGAGCGAAGCCGTACGGATCGGTTGGCGGATCCTGCAGCGGCAGGTCGCCCTCCGGTCGACTTGGCTCAGCTGGGTACACCACGCGACGACAGTATTCTAAAGGGACATATGAGGTCACAACGGATACATCACCATCAGGTCTCGCTGGACCTGAAGGGTCTATTGTGCCTGCGCCGGTCGTCCGAGTATCTGCATTCCGCGGAAGACGTGCGCTAGGCTTGACACATGCGTTCCGCGACCCTGCTTCTCAGCGGGCCGCGACGGCCCTGAGAGGTCTCGCCGTCGCGGCTACCCCTCGTCGTGCACGAGGGGTTTTCTTATGGGTCCGAGTCAAGCCAGAAGGACAGTAGCCGTGAGTGAGTACGACCCGCAGGCGCTGCAGGCCAAGTGGCAGCAGCGATGGGAGGAACAGGAGCCCTACCGGGCGAGCGAGGACGCGGCCGACCCCCGGGAGCGGCGCTACATGCTCGACATGTTCCCCTACCCGTCGGGCGACCTGCACATGGGCCACGGCGAGGTGTTCGCCATCGGCGACGTCGTCGCGCGCTACTGGATGCAGCAGGGGTACAACGTCCTGCACCCGATCGGCTGGGACTCCTTCGGCCTGCCCGCCGAGAACGCCGCGATCAAGCGCAACGCCCACCCCGCCGAGTGGACCTACGCCAACATCGAGACGCAGGCCAACTCCTTCCGGCGCTACGGCATCTCCTTCGACTGGTCGCGCCGCCTGCACACCAGCGACCCCGAGTACTACCGCTGGAACCAGTGGCTGTTCAACCGCTTCTTCGAGCGCGGCCTGGCCTACCGCAAGGGCGGCCTGGTCAACTGGTGCCCCAACGACCAGACGGTGCTGGCCAACGAGCAGGTCGTGGCGGGCAAGTGCGAGCGCTGCGGCGCCGACGTCATCCGCCGCGAGCTGACCCAGTGGTACTTCAAGATCACTGACTACGCCCAGCGCCTGCTGGACGACATGGAGCAGCTGACCGGCTGGCCCGAGCGCCTGCTGACCATGCAGCGCAACTGGATCGGCCGCTCCGAGGGCGCCGACGTGCTGTTCGAGATCGAGGGTCGCGACGAGCCGGTCCACGTCTACACCACGCGCCCCGACACCCTGTACGGCGCCACCTTCTTCGTCGTCGCGGTCGACGCCGCGCTGGCCGACGAGATCGTCACCGACGAGCAGCGTCCGGCCTTCGAGGCGTACCGCGCCGAGGTCGCCAAGCTGAGCGACATCGAGCGCCTGGCCACCGACAAGGAGAAGACCGGCGTCTTCCTGGGCCGCCACGCGGTCAACCCGGTCAACGGCGAGCGCATCCCGGTCTGGGCGGCCGACTACGTGCTGTCCGACTACGGCCACGGCGCGATCATGGCCGTGCCCGCCCACGACCAGCGCGACCTCGACTTCGCCCGGCGGTTCGAGCTGCCGGTCAAGGTCGTCGTCCACACCGGCCTGGCCGACCCCGGCGAGACCGGCGAGGCCACGCCCGGCGAGGGCACGCTGGTCAACTCCGGCCCGCTGGACGGCCTGACCAAGGTCGAGGCCATCGCCAAGATCATCGAGATCCTGGAGGTCGAGGGCCGGGGCACCGGCGCGGTCAACTTCCGGCTGCGCGACTGGCTGCTGTCCCGCCAGCGCTTCTGGGGCACGCCGATCCCGATCATCCACTGCGCCGACTGCGGCGAGGTGCCCGTCCCCGACGAGCAGCTGCCCGTCACGCTGCCCGACCTGCGCGGCGAGGCGCTGGCGCCCAAGGGCGTCTCCCCGCTGGCCAGCGCCACCGAGTGGGTCAACGTCGAGTGCCCCAAGTGCGGCGGGCCGGCCAAGCGCGACACCGACACGATGGACACGTTCGTCGACTCGTCCTGGTACTACCTGCGCTACACCTCGCCCGGCTACACCGACGGGCCGTTCGACCCCGAGCAGGTGCGCAAGTGGGGCCCGATCGACCAGTACGTCGGCGGCATCGAGCACGCCGTCCTCCACCTGCTGTACTCGCGCTTCTTCACCAAGGTCCTGCACGACATGGGCATGGTGAGCTTCACCGAGCCGTTCCTGCGCATGCTGAACCAGGGGCAGGTGATCAACGGCGGCAAGGCCATGTCGAAGTCCCTGGGCAACGGCATCGACCTGGGCCTGCAGATCGACGAGTTCGGCGTCGACGCCGTCCGCCTGACGATGATCTTCGCCGGTCCGCCGGAGGACGACATCGACTGGGCCGACGTCTCGCCGGCCGCCTCGCAGAAGTTCCTGGCCCGCGCGCTGCGCGTGATGTCGGAGGCGACCGCCGAGCCCGGCGTGCCGTTCGAGGGCGGCGACGCCGAGCTGCGCAAGGTCACCCACCGCACCATCGACGAGGTCACCAAGCTGGTCGAGTCGCAGCGCTTCAACGTCGCGGTGGCCCGCATGATGGAGCTGACCTCGGCCGCGCGCAAGGCCATCGACTCCGGTCCCGGCGCGGCCGACCCGGCGGTGCGCGAGGCCGCCGAGTCGCTGGCCGTCATGTTGTCGCTGGTGGCGCCCTACGTCGCCGAGGAGGGCTGGGAGCGCCTGGGCCGCACGGCTCCGGTCGCCTTCGCCGGCTGGCCGGTCGCCGACCCCGCGCTGCTGGTGCAGGAGTCGGTCACGTGCGTGGTGCAGGTGGCGGGCAAGGTGCGCGACCGGCTGGAGGTCGCCCCCGACATCTCCGAGGACGAGCTGCGGGCCCTGGCCCTGGCCTCCGACAAGGTGGCCGCCTACCTCCAGGGCGCGCCGCGCAAGGTGATCGTGCGCGCGCCCAAGCTGGTCAACATCGTCCCGTAGGCGAGGCCCCCGGGTCTCGTCCGGTCAGATCCGGCGCAGGGCCGGCAGGAGTTCCTTCTCCGCCCAGTCGAAGAACGGCTCCTGCTGGTCGTGCCCGATCTGCACGAGCGCCACGTGGGTGTATCCGGCGTCGGCGAACTTCTTGACGCCCTGCACGACCGCGTCCAGGTCGTCGCCGCACGGCACGCTCTTCGCGACGTCCTCGGGGCGTACCGAGCCGGCCGCGGCGGCGAAGTTCACCGGGCCGGGCAGCTCGGCCATGACCTTCCAGCCGCCGACGCCCGACCAGCGCCACAGCCGGTGCGCCCGCTCCTTGGCGGCCTCGGGGTCGGTGTCGTAGGCGATCGGCAGCTGACCGTAGACCGGCTTGCCGTGGCCGCCGGCCGCCTGGAACTGCTGCACCACCTCGGGCATCGGGTCGTTGACGACGAGCACGTCGCCCAGGTCGGCGGCGATCTCGGCCGACCTGCCGCCGGAGGCGGCGATGCCGATCGGCACCTGCTCCTCGGGCAGGTCGTAGAGCTTGGAGGAGTCGACGTCGAAGAACTCGCCCTGGTAGGTGACGTAGTCGCCGCTGAACAGCTCCTTGATGATCTGCACGGCCTCGGCGAACATCCGGTGCCTGGTGTCCACCGGCGGCCAGCCCTCGCCCACGACGTGCTCGTTGAGGTTCTCGCCGGCGCCCAGGCCCAGGGTGAACCGGCCCTCGCTCAGCACGCCCATCGTGGCCGCCTTCTGCGCCACCACCGCCGGGTGGTAGCGCATGATGGGGCAGGTCACGTACGTCATGAGCGGCAGGCGCTCGGTGACCTGCGCCGCCGCGCCCAGCACCGACCAGCAGTACGGCGAGTGGCCCATCTCCTCGATCCACGGGAAGTAGTGGTCGGAGATGACCGCGTAGTCGAAGCCGACGCGTTCGGCGGTGGCGGCGTAGTCCACCAGTTCGCGGGCCGGGGTCTGCTCGGACATCAAGGTGTAGCCGATTTGCACCATATGGTCGGGCTACCCAACTTCGTCCGCATTAGGGTCGGGCGTCCGGAGATCAATCGTCACTGCGGAGCTCCTCGATCACCAGCCCCAGGCCGATGGCCAGCAGCCAGAGGTCCTTGGACAGGCCGATGCCCTGCTGGGTCGGGCGCAGGCTGCCCTCCTCGCGCATGCCCGGCGTCCTGAGGTAGAGCCCGAGCAGGCCTGCCGCGAACGCGGTCAGCCCCGCGCCGGCCAGCAGCGACGGCACGAACGGCAGGACGAGCGCGGCCCCGAGGGCGAGCTCGCCCTTCGACAGCAGCCTGGTGAAGGCCACCGGGTCCAGACCGCGCAGGAACGGGTACGTGCCCGAGGCCATGCCGTGCAGGCCGGCCGCCGTCTGCTCGTCGGCCTCGGCCTTGCCGAAGCCGGAGTTCAGGATGATGGCGGCGGCGGCCAGGCGGGGCGGGAGCTGGTGCGGGCGGGCGATAAATCTCATGATTCCTCACAGTGTGTGATTTGTGGCGTTCAGCTCCTTCCCTGCCGTTCCTCGCACATCCGGGGCATCGGACGGTCTTGGCTGTTCGCGTACGGTGGAGCGCTGCTGTGAGAGAAAATCTTTAGCTGGTTTGGTGTCTCGCATTAGTGTCTAGCTGTGACATATGGCGCATACCTGAGATACCCGCACCTGTCCGGTGACCTGGTCACCTTCGTCGCCGACGACGATGTCTGGCTCGCCCCCGTCGCCGGCGGCCGGGCCTGGCGCTTCACCGCCGACCGCGTGCCGGTCTCCTCCCCGCGGTTCTCGCCCGACGGCTCGCGCATCGCGTGGACCAGCGGCAAGGAGGGCGCCCCCGAGGTTTTCGCGGCCGAGCTCGACGGCCCCGAGGGCACGCGGCTGACGCACTGGGGCAACGCGATGACCGGCGTCCGCGGATGGGCCGGCGACGACGCCGTGCTCGCGATCAGCTCCACCGGGGAGGCGTCGCGCACCCGGCTCTGGGCGTACGCCGTCCCGCTCGACGGGGGGCCAGCGGCGCGGCTGCCGTACGGATGGGTCGGCGAGGCGGCCGTCAGCGGCTCGAAGGTGGCCACGGTGTCGCCGGTCTGGCGCGAGCCGTCCCAGTGGAAGCGCTACAAGGGCGGCACGGCGGCCAAGATCTGGGTCGACGCCGAGGGCGACGGGGAGTTCACCAGGCTGTTCGCCGACAGCCCGGCCCAGTACTGGGCGATCAACTGGGTCGGCGACCGGATCGTCTACCTGTCCGACGTGGACGGCACCGGGAACCTCTACTCGGCCCTCCCCGACGGCTCCGACGTGCGCCGGCACACCACCCACGACGAGTTCTACGCCCGCCACGCCACGAGCGACGGCCGGCGGGTGATCTACAGCCACGCCGGGGACCTGTGGCTGCTGGAGAGCCTGGACGCGGAGCCGTACAAACTGGACGTGAAGCTCGGCGGCCCGCGGCCGGGACGGGCGCGGCGGCCCGCGCCCACGCGCGTCGGGGGCTTCTCGCCGGACGCGACCGGGCGGGCCAGCGCGGTCGAGCTCCGCGGCACCGCGCACTGGGTGACCCACCGCGACGGGCCCGCGGGCGCGCTCCGGGTGGAACCCGGCGTGCGGGTGCGCCTGCCGCGCGCCCTCGGCGCCGACGGCCGGGCCGTGTGGGTCTCGGACGCCGGCGGCGAGGACGGCCTGGAGGTCGGCACCCCGGGCGGCGAGATCAGGACCCTGGCCGGCGGGCAGCTCGGCAGGGTGCTCGAACTGACCGCCGCGCCCGACGGCAAGCACGCGGCCGTGGCCACCCACGACGGGCGGCTGCTGGTCGTGGACCTGGAGTCGGGCGACCTGCGGGAGCTGGACCGCACCACGCAGGGCGACATCAGCGGGCTCACCTTCTCGCCGGACTCCGGCTGGCTGGCCTGGGTGCACCCCGACCACGAGCCGCTGTCGCAGATCAAGATGGGCCGCGTGGACGGCACGTCCGTGATCGACGTGACGCCGCTGCGCTTCTCCGACTACGACCCGATGTTCACCAAGGACGGCAAGCACCTGGCGTTCCTGTCGGTGCGCACGTTCGACCCGGTCTACGACGCGCACGTCTTCGACCTGTCGTTCCCGGCGGGCTGCCGGCCGTACATCGTGCCGCTGCAGGCCACCACGCCGTCGCCGTTCGACCCGTCGTTGCAGGGACGCGGGTTCAACGGGGAGGACGACAAGCCGGCCAAGGACGACAAGAAGGACGACGCGCCGCCGCGTACCGAGGTGGACCCCGAGGGGCTGGCCTCGCGGGTGGTGCCCGTCCCCGTGCCGGCGGGCCGCTACGGCAACCTCAGGACCGCCAAGGACGCGCTGCTGTGGCTCCGCCACCCCGTCACGGGCCAGCTCGGCGACGGCACCGAGCCGACGAGCGAGACCGTGCTCGAACGCTACGACCTCAAGAAGCGCGCCAAGGCCGAGCTGGGCAAGGAGCTGCGCGCCTTCGAGGTCAGCGGCGACGGCACCAGGCTCGTCACCAACGGCAAGAACGGGCTGCAGACGCGGGCGGCCGGCGAGGGCGACGAGGTCGTCACGATCGACCTCGACCGCATCACCGTCCAGATCGACCCGGTCGCCGAGTGGCTCCAGGGCTACCGCGAGGCCGGACGGCTCATGCGCGACCACTTCTGGCGCGAGGACATGGGCGGCCACGACTGGCAGGCCACGCTCGACCGGTACGAGCCGCTGGTCTCCTGCCTCGGCAGCCACTCCGAGCTGATCGACCTGCTGTGGGAGGTGCAGGGCGAGCTGGGCACCTCGCACGCCTACGCCAGGGGCCACGACGGCGTCACCGATCCGCGCCGCCGTCAGGGCCTGCTCGGCGCCGACCTGGCCAAGGACGAGGACGGGACGTGGCGGGTCGAGCGCATCCTGCCCGGTGAGACGTCCGACCACGCGGCCCGCTCGCCGCTGCTCGCGCCCGGCGTCGCGATCCGTCCCGGTGACGCGATCGTGGCGGTGGGCGGACGTCCGGTCGATCCGGTACGCGGCCCGCTCGCGCTGCTGTCCGGCACCGCCGACCAGCCCGTGGAGCTGACCGTGCGGCCCGCCGCCGGCGGCTCGCCGCGCCGGGTCGTCGTCACCCCGCTCGCCGACGACAGCCAGCTCCGCTACCACGACTGGGTGGAGAACCGGCGGGCCTTCGTCCGCGAGGCGTCCGGCGGCAGGCTCGGTTACCTGCACGTACCGGACATGGTGGCCACCGGGTGGGCGCAGTTCCACCGCGACCTGCGTACCGAGATGGCCTACGACGGGCTGGTCGTGGACGTGCGCGAGAACAGCGGCGGGCACCTGTCGGAGCTCGTGCTGGAGAAGCTGTCGCGCAGGGTCACCGGCTGGGCGCGGGCCCGCGGCTACGAGCCGATGCGCTACCCCGAGGACTCGCCCCGCGGGCCCATCGTGGCCGTCGCCGACGAGTTCGCCGGGTCCGACGGCGACATCGTCAGCGCCGGGATCAAGAACCGCGCCCTCGGCCCGCTGGTCGGCACCCGGACCTGGGGCGGCGTCATCGGCATCGACTCGCGCTACTCCCTGGTGGACGGGACCGTGGTGACCCAGCCGCGGTACTCGTTCTGGCTGGAGGGGCCGGGCTGGGGCGTGGAGAACCACGGCGTCGATCCCGACATCGAGGTCGTGATCACGCCGCAGGACCGGGTGGCGGGCCGTGACCCGCAGCTGGAGAAGGCGGTCGAGCTGGCGCTCGCCGCCCTTGAGGAGCGCCCGGCCGCCACCGCGCCCGATCTGCCGCCGCTGGGCTGATCCTCCCGCCGAGGGGCGGCCCGTCCGGGCCGCCCCTCGGCCTGGCCGGGTCGTTCCTCAGCTCAGCCTGGTGAGGATCTCCGACAACATCGCCTCCGTCGTCGCGAAGTTCAGCCGTACGTAGTCCGCGCCGCCCGGCCCGAACGCCGCGCCGTCGTTGAGCCGCACCTTCGCCTCCCGCTCGATGACCTCGGCCGTGCCCGGCCGTCCGGTGTGCAGCCACGCCAGGTAGGTGGCCTGCGGGACCCGGTACCCGAACCGGTCCGGCAGCCGCTCGGCGATCAGGCGGCGGTTGCGGTCGAGCAGCGCCCTGGTCCTGTCCAGCCAGGCGTCACCGTGCCGCCAGGCCGCGACCGTGGCCTCCACCCCGAGCAGGTTCGCCGACCCGAACAGGAACGGCGGCTGCGCCGCCACGGCCGCGCGCACCTCGGCGGGGCCGATGTGGGCGACCGAGCAGCGGATTCCGCCCAGGTTGAACGCCTTCGTCGCCGAGGTGAGGGTGACCGTGCGCTCGGGGAGGATCGTGGCGAAGGGGATGTGCCGGTGCGGTTCGTACGTGAGGTCGGCGTGGATCTCGTCGGCCAGGACCAGCAGGTCGTGGCGTTCCACGTGCTCGGCCAGCCCTTCCAGCTCGGCGCGGGTGAACACGCGGCCCGTCGGGTTCTGCGGGTTGACCAGCAGGAGCACCCGGCAGCCGGACAGGTCGGGCACCTCGAACCGCCACGCGTCGCCGTCCGGTTCGAGCTGGATGGGGACGAGCGGGCGTTCCATGGTGTCGAGGGTGGTCAGGAACGGGTGGTAGGCGGGGGTGTGCAGCGCGACGCCGTCACCGGGCCTGGTCCAGAGGTGCAGCAGCACCTGGAGGGCCTGGTTGATGTCGCTGAACGTGTGGACGTACGAGGGGTCGGCGGCCCAGCCGTGGCGGGCGGCCATGCGCTCGGCGAACGCCTCGGCCAGGGGGCCGCTCTGCGGCTGGTCGAGCCAGGTCGGGTAGCCGAGGTCGCCGGCGGCGCGGCGGGTCAGGGCCTCGATCACCTCGGGGGCGGTGGACAGGTCCATGTCGGCGATCCAGGCCGGGATGACCCCGGGGGCGGGGAGTGCCCACTTGAGACCGTCATGCGTCTTTTTGAGGTCCTGCATCTCCTTGGAGACGTTGGTCTCTTTGGGGGCATGCGTCTCTTTTGGGGGGTTCGTGTCGGTCACGGGCACATTCTAGGAGTTTGCGGCGTGGCAGGGCCGTGGGGCGTTTGTGGCTGCGCCGGCGGAAGCGGGGCTCGTTGGAGCGGGGGCGCGCTACCGGTCGTCTTTCGCCTTTGGGGCGCCCTGTCGCGGCATGCGTGATGGACCCGGCCGTGTTGCTGCTGTCCGGGCCTGGAGGGGCGCGAGCGGGGCCACGCGGCGCCGCCCTCCTCAGTGAGGCCGGGTGAAGGGCCCCGCCGGGGAGGGCGGCGTCAGGTGCGTGCGACCTGCGAGGAATCGCCAGATGGCGCGAGCGACCGCAGCCCCCGTACGAGGGAGGCCGGATCGTATGGAAGTCGGACGGCGGCCGCGACCCCCGTGGAGGAGGGCGGCTGCCGGTCGGCGACGGAGTGCTAGAGGCGGCGGAGGACGGCCACCACCTTGCCCAGAACGCTGGCCTCGTCGCCGGGAATGGGCTCGTAGTTCGGGTTGTGAGGCACCAGCCACACGTGCCCGTCCTTGCGCTTGAACGTCTTGACCGTGGCCTCGCCCTCGATCATGGCGGCCACGATGTCGCCGCTCTCTGCGACCGGCTGCTGGCGGACGACCACCCAGTCGCCGTCGGCGATGGCGGCCTCGATCATCGAGTCACCGGCGACCTGGAGCAGGAAGAGCGTGCCCTCGCCGACGAGCTGCTTGGGAAGGGCGAAGACGTCCTCCACGCTCTCCTCGGCCAGGATCGGACCACCGGCGGCGATGCGGCCCACGAGCGGTACGTAGGCGGCGGTCGGCCGGCTCACGGGCGCCTCGTCGTCGGTCGCGTCGGGGTCGACCCACAGCACGGGCTCGCCGGGCAGGCGCACCTCCAGGGCGCGCGGCCGATGCGGGTCGCGCCGCAGGTAGCCCTTGCGCTGCAGGGCGGTCAACTGGTGCGACACGCTGGACGTGCTCGTCAGCTGCACGGCCTCGCCGATCTCGCGCATCGAGGGCGGGTAGCCGCGCTGCTGCACCGAATCGCGGATCACTTCGAGGATCTTGCGCTGCCTGGGCGTCAGGCCCAGGGAGTCGCGTCGGCGCACCGCGAGGTCTGTGACCCCGTTCGCGTCTTCCCGCTCGCTCATGCTCTTCCTCCTCGCCTGGCGGCGGCCCGCCTCACCGGCGAACCTCCCGGTCCGTGGTCTTGATGTCGCACACAGCGACCGTATCGCTGTTGAAGATCATCTTCAAACAATTGTTCGAGTCTTCCTCGAAATTGTTGCCAGCGTGGTGTACAACATCGTACGGGAGTTCGATCGACACCGTGTTCGATTTGCTGATCATATTTTGGCCGCTTCCTCGGGCCAGACGGCGGGAGGTCAATCGTGCGAACGATCCCGAGCACCGACACGACCAGCGAAGACGTCAACCGGCTCACTCTCATCGCCGACGCCACCCGGGGTCGGGGCCGACGGGGGGACGACCCGCGTACGGGCTCCGGCCGGCACGAGAACCGGGCAGAACGGCCCGCGCCCGATTCGAACACCCGGCGCCGCCGTGCCGGCGGCTCCGGTGGCGCCGCGCGCGGCTCGGACCGCCCCCGTCTGTGGCTGGTCCCCTCGCCGCGTCCCGACGCGGACGCGGACACCGACCGGGCGGTGTCGCGGGTCGGCGCGGACCCCCGCCCCGCCGACGCCACGCTCACCGGCCGCCGCCACGCGGGCCGGGGCGTCGCTGCCGGGACGGACGTCTCCCAGCTCCGCGACCGCCCGCCCGAGACCGCCTCCGCCGAGCGCGAGCGGGGTTCGGGCCGACGGGCAGGGCGTCTGGCGCGGGGGCGCGAGGGGCGTCGTCCAGGGGCGGACGTGGCCGAGAAGCGAGGGGCCGGGGAGGCTCCGCGCGGCAAACAACGCCGACGGTCACCCGAAGCACGCCGACGACGTCCGGAGGGCGAGGCGGAGGCGACGGAGACGCGAGGCCGGGCGGCACGACAGACAGGACGGGCCTCGGCGGACCTGCCGGACGGCCGTCGGGAACGACGCCCGGACCCCCGAGGCGATCGCCCGTGGGGACGGCGCCGCCCGGGCGAGCCCGTGAGCCGACTCGACGCTCGAAGGCGCCGCGCCGGTGACAGGGCGGCCGAGCAGACGGAGACGCAGGGGCGGCGTCAGGAGGAGACGGGCGGTCGGCTCGACACGCAGAGGCGAGGCCCGGGACAGACGGCGGAGCGGTCCGAGCGGCGGAGAAGGCGTTCGGGCGAGCCTTCTGACGGGGACCGGGGGCAGGTGGCGGAGCGGTCCGAGCGGTGGGGAAGACGTTCGGGTGAGGCTTCGGGGGGAGAGCGGGGGCAGGTGCTGGCCGGGTCGGGGGGTTCGGGGCGTCGGGGGGCGCGAGGGGACGGGAGTTCCGGTGGGGGAGAGGTTCACGGGGGGCGTGAGGTGCTGGGGCGTGTCGTGGGGGTCGGAAGTGCTCGGGCCGGTAACGGCGGAGGGCGTGTGTGGAGTCGACGGGCGTTGCGGCGGCCGGGGCGTGGCGTCGGAGTGATCGTGCGGAGTGGAGGGGGCAAGGCGCCCGCTCCTCCGGTGCGGCTGACCCGGCGGGGGCGGATCGTGCTCGTGGTGGGCATGGTGTTGCTGTCCTTGGGCGGGTTCTGGCTGGGGACGCGGGCGGCTGGGCATGCGGCCGCGGGTGCCGTGGTGCCTGGCCGTGCGGGGATGTCGTCGGTGGAAGCCGTTCTGGGGGCCGGAGTGTGGGGGATCGCGGACGCGCGGTGACCGGCGCCTTGACGGGTTGCCCGGCGCTCCGTTCCAGCGCCAGGCTGCACGTCCCTCCGCGCCGCCGACCGCCGGCCGCCCACCAGCCGACCGTTGACGGCTGACCGCTGGGGGGGCGGGGCCGGTCTCGCCTGGCGCCTCTGGGCGGGGCGGTCCTGTCGCGTCAAGGGGCCGGTTCCGGTGGGTGTGCGTGGGAGCAGGGCTGATCTGTGGTGGTGGCGGGTGCGGAGGTTCTTGTGGGGATTTCGGGGGTAGGGGGGAGGGTCTTTCGGGAGCCGTGGGAGGTGGGGGGAGGGTGTGGGCTCCGGTACCTTTGTGGGGCCTGTTTGGGCTGGTCGTCGTCGGGTGACGGAGGGCGGCCGGCGCGGGCGCGCGGGGGCCTGGCCGGGGCGACACGCCCGGGGCCTGTGTGACTGAGGGGCTGATCAGCGACTTCGGCTCCACGGTGCCGCTCAACTTGCGTTCATGGTCGCGCGCTTCTACGGTTGGACCACAACATCTAGTAGTTACACCGATGTCGGTTCACCACACCTTGTGTTTCCGTGACCGCACCATGGCGAGCCGTGGGGCGTGCGCGAGCGTACCGCGGCGAGGGTTTTACGCGTGTGGTGTGCCGTGCAGGTCAAGGAGGCGAAGCCGTGCACTGTCCGTTCTGTCGCCACCCTGACACCAGGGTCATCGACAGCCGGTCCACGGACGACGGCGCGGCCATCCGGCGCCGCCGTACCTGTCCCGAGTGCGGGCGCAGGTTCACCACGCAGGAGACCGTCCTGCTGATGGTGAGCAAACGCAGCGGGGTGACGGAGCCGTTCTCGCGGGACAAGGTCGTCGCGGGCGTGCGGCGGGCCTGTCAGGGCAGGCCGGTCAGTGAGGACTCGCTGGCGCAGCTCGGGCAGCGCGTCGAGGAGGCCATCCGGGCCAAGGGCGCGGCCGAGCTGCCGTCGAACGAGGTGGGCCTGGCGATCCTCGGTCCGCTCCGGGAGCTGGACGAGGTGGCCTACCTGCGATTCGCATCGGTTTATCGCGGTTTCGAGAGCCTGGCGGACTTCGAAGCCGAGATCTCACAGTTGAAGGCGGAGAAGGGGGAGTCATGACGGACACGGCCAGCGGTTCAGTGGCGCGCGGGGGAAAGAGGCCGCGTAAGGGGTTGCGGATGAAGCGGATCTTCACCAAGCCCGGCGTGCACCCGTATGACGAGGTCCAGTGGGAGCGCCGTGACGTCGTGATGACGAACTGGCGCGACGGCTCGATCAACTTCGAGCAGCGGGGCGTCGAGTTCCCCGAGTCCTGGTCGGTGAACGCGGCCAACATCGTGACCACCAAGTACTTCCGCGGCGCCGTGGGCACGCCGCAGCGCGAGTGGAGCCTGAAGCAGCTCGTCGACCGGGTCGTCGGCGTCTACACCAGGACGGGCATCGAGCACGGCTACTTCGCCAGCGACGAGGACGCCGAGATCTTCGACCACGAGCTCAAGCACGCGCTGGTCCACCAGGTCTTCGCGTTCAACTCGCCGGTCTGGTTCAACGTGGGCACCGCGTCGCCGCAGCAGGTCAGCGCGTGTTTCATCCTCTCCGTGGACGACCAGATGGAGTCGATCCTGGAGTGGTACAAGGAAGAGGGCGTGATCTTCAAGGGCGGTTCGGGGTCGGGGGTCAACCTGTCCCGCATCCGTTCGTCCAAGGAGCTGCTCTCCAGCGGCGGCACGGCCAGCGGCCCGGTCAGCTTCATGCGCGGCGCGGACGCCTCCGCGGGCACGATCAAGTCGGGCGGCGCGACGCGCCGGGCGGCCAAGATGGTCGTGCTCGACGTCGACCACCCCGACATCGAGGAGTTCATCGAGACCAAGGCGCGCGAAGAGGACAAGGTTCGCGCCCTGCGTGACGCCGGTTTCGACATGGACCTGGGCGGCAAGGACATCGTCTCCGTCCAGTACCAGAACGCCAACAACTCGGTGCGCGTCTCCGACGAGTTCATGAAGGCGGTGGAGAAGGGCGACGAGTTCGGCCTGCGCGCCCGCCTGACCGGCGAGGTCATCGAGAAGGTCGACGCCAAGGACCTGTTCCGCAAGATGGCCAAGGCCGCCTGGGAGTGCGCCGACCCGGGTGTGCAGTACGACGACACGATCAACGACTGGCACACCACGCCGGAGACCGGCCGGATCACCGCCAGCAACCCGTGCTCCGAGTACGTGCACCTGGACAACTCCTCATGCAACCTGGCCAGCATCAACCTGCTGAAGTTCCTGAAGGACGACAACACCTTCAACGTCGCCGACTTCGTCAAGCTGACCGAGCTGATCATCACCGCGATGGACATCTCGATCACCTTCGCCGACTTCCCGACCGAGCGGATCGGCGAGACCACGCGGGCCTACCGTCAGCTCGGCATCGGCTACGCCAACCTGGGCGCGCTGCTCATGGCCACGGGCCACGCCTACGACTCCGACGGCGGCCGCGCGGTGGCCGGGGCGATCACGTCGCTGATGACCGGTGTGTCCTACCGGCGCAGCGCCGAGCTGGCCGGCGTGGTGGGGGCGTACGACGGTTATGCCCGCAACGCCGAGCCGCACAAGCGGGTCATGCGCAAGCACGCCGCGGCCAACGACAACCTGCGCACGGTCGGCACCATGGACGCGAAGATCCACGCCGAGGCGTCGCGCCAGTGGTCGGAGTGCCTGAAGGTCGGCGAGAAGAACGGCTACCGCAACGCCCAGGCCAGCCTGCTCGCCCCCACCGGCACCATCGGCCTGATGATGGACTGCGACACCACCGGCATCGAGCCCGACCTCGCGCTGGTCAAGTTCAAGAAGCTGGTCGGCGGCGGCTCGATGCAGATCGTCAACCAGACGATCCCGCGGGCGCTCAAGCAGCTCGGCTACCAGCAGGAGCAGATCGAGGCCATCGTCGAGTACATCGGCGAGCACAGCCACGTCGTCGACGCCCCCGGCCTGCGCAAGGAGCACTACGAGGTGTTCGACTGCGCGATGGGCGAGCGGGCCATCGCGCCGATGGGCCACGTGCGGATGATGGCGGCGACCCAGCCGTTCCTGTCCGGCGCGATCTCCAAGACGGTCAACCTGCCGGAGTCGGCCTCGATCGACGACATCGAGCAGGTCTACCTGGAGGGCTGGAAGCTCGGCCTGAAGGCGCTGGCCGTCTACCGCGACAACTGCAAGGTCGGCCAGCCGCTGTCGGCCGGCAACGGCGCCAAGAAGGACGAGCCGAAGGCCGTCGAGGCCGAGCCCGAGGTCAAGGTCATCGAGGTCAACCGGCCGACCCGGCGGCGCATGCCCAACCAGCGTCCCAGCATGACCACCCGCTTCACCGTGGGCGGGGCCAAGGGCTACATGACCGCTTCGTCCTACCCTGACGACGGGCTCGGCGAGGTCTTCCTCAAGATGTCCAAGCAGGGCTCGACGCTGGCGGGCGTCATGGACGCCTTCTCGGTGGCGATCTCCATCGGCCTCCAGTACGGGGTGCCGCTGGAGACGTACATGAGCAAGTTCGTCAACATGCGGTTCGAGCCGGCGGGCATGACGGACGACCCGGACATCCGGATGGCCACGTCGGTGATGGACTACATCTTCCGTCGTCTGGCCCTCGACCACCTGCCCTACGACGAGCGGGCGGCCCTTGGCATCTTCTCGGCGGCCGAGCGCGCCGCGCAGCAGCGCGGCGAGGACCCGGCGGCGCTGCAGGAGGCGGTCGACCGCGAGGCGCTGGCCCAGTCGGCGCCGATCGAGGAGAAGCCGAAGCCGGAGCCGGTCAAGGAGCTGACGCTGGAGAGCCACCAGCGGTTCACCGCCGACGCGCCGCTCTGCATGACCTGCGGCACCAAGATGCGGCCCGCCGGAAGCTGCTACGTCTGCGAGGGCTGCGGCTCGACCAGCGGTTGCAGCTGATCCGAGTTGCTGAGCTGAGCTGAGGGGGATCCGGGAACGGGTCCCCCTCACCGGCGTTCGCGGGGTCAGGTCTCGGTCAGCACGTCGCGCAGGACGTCGGGCCGGTCGGTGATGATGCCGTCCACCTGGTACGTCAGCAGGCGGCGCATGACGTCGGGGCTGTCGACCGTCCAGGCGAAGACCTTCATGCCGTGGTCGTGGACGAGCCGCACGTACGAAGGGGTGATCGCGGTGTACGGCGGGTTGACGTATGTCGCGAACCTGGACAGGCCGGACAGCGTGTCGGCGTCCGGCGTGCCGAGCAGCCCGATCGGCACCTCGGGCAGCAGCCGGTGGAAGGCGCGCATCGAGTCCCAGTCGAACGACTGCGCCACCAGCCGTCCCGGCATGAGCCAGACGGGATCGGCGCGCAGCGTGCGGACGATGCGTTCCTCGATGCCCGGGTAGAGCCGGGGCTCCTTGACCTCCATCAGCAGGCCGACGCGGGAACCGGCCATCGCGCGCAGCGCCTCCTGGAGGGGCGGGACCCGCTCGCCGGTGTACTCCCGGTCGAACCAGGAGCCCGCGTCCAGCGTGCGGATCTGCGCGAGCGTGAGGTCGCGCACCCGCCAGGGGGCCAGCTCGGGCAGGACGTGCTCGACGTCGGTGGTCCGGGCGAGGGTGGTGTCGTGCATCAGGACCAGCTCGTGGTCCTTGGTCTCCTGGACGTCCAGCTCGAACATGGCGGCCCCCTGGCGGGCGGCGAGCTGGAAGGCGGCGACGGTGTTCTCCGGCGCGTACGCCGACGCGCCCCGATGGGCGACGTCGACCACAGTGCCGACCGCGGCGGCAGGCGGGGAGGCCAGGGCCAGGAGGACGAGGGGCAGGGACAGGGCGAGTCGCCGGAACATGGATCTCCTCGGTTGGGGGAGGGGACCGACAAACCCGACCATGACAAGGCCGGATGACCGTGAGTTGAGGGCTCGGTAACGGAGTGGTGCCCGCCGGATGAGACTTTGACACCGCGGGCGGCAAGGCTTCTGGGACACGCGTGAGGGGCGGGTCGCCCGTGGCGGCCCGCCCCTCCGGTGTGCAGGTGTTACCTGAGGCCACCGTCCAGCGCGGTGGTGAGGACGCCGGTGTCACCCGACATCTCCCAGATCATCGCGCCCAGCAGCCCCTTGCTCTTGAGCCAGGCGGTCTTCTTGCCGATCGACCAGGCGTCGTCGAACGACCACCACTGACCGTTGTTGCCGGTGTAGCAGTAGGTGGCGACGGCCACCTCGTCGTGGCGGACCGTGCAGCCGGGCACCATGGCGAGCAGGTTGCTGTAGCCGCGGGTGCCCGCCTCCTCCTGGAACTGGCCGGGAGCCGCGCCGTGCGCGTCCTGCCACTCGCCGGCCTTGCCGCCGTCGGTCACCTGCTGCCAGCCGCGGCCGTAGTAGGCCAGGCCGATGGTGAGCTTGCGCGGGTTGACACCGGCCTGGAGGTAGACGTCGACGGCCTTCTCCACGCTGAAGTCCGGGTTGTACGGGCTGTCCGCGTCGAGGTACAGGTTGCCCTGGTGGCCGGTGCGGTTCGGCTCCCAGGAGTTGTCGCTGCCCGCGCCGTGGAAGTCGTAGCCCTGGATGTTGAAGATGTCCAGCGACTTGGCCACCTCGGGCAGGTCCCAGCCGGCGGCGATCTTGGCCGGGTCGGCCGGGGTGAACGCCGTGAGCTGGTACCGCTTGCCGGTCGTCGTCGTCAGCGCGTCGAGCTGGCGGCGGAACTCGGCGATGAGCAGCGTGTTGTTGGCCTTGTCGTTGGCGCCCACGTGGTTGCCCGCGTGTCCTTCGGCGCCCGGCCACTCCCAGTCGAGGTCGATGCCGTCGAAGATGCCGGCGGCCGTGCCCGGCCCGCCCTTGCCGTTGTAGTCGGGCAGGTTGCCCTTGATGTAGGTGTCGATGCAGGAGGACACGAACTTCTTGCGCGAGGCGTCGGTCGCCGCCACGTCGGAGAAGTACTTGGAGTACGTCCAGCCGCCGAGCGAGATCAGCACCTTGAGGTTCGGGTACTTCGCCTTGAGCTTCTTGAGCTGGTTGAAGTTGCCCTGGAGCTTCTCCCAGCCGGTGTCGGCGACGCCGTCGACCGACTGGGCGGAGCTGAACGGCCTGCCGTAGTCGGCCTCGGCGTCACCGGCGCCGTCGCCCTGGTTCGGGTCCTGCGGGTCGGACGTGGTGCCCTTGGTGACGCCCTGCAGGCAGGTCAGGTTCTTGGAGTCGATGTTGGCGAAGGCGTAGTTGATGTGGGTCAGCTTCGCCGCGTTCCCGGTGGTGTCGAGGTTGCGGACGAAGTACTGGCGGCCGTAGATGCCCCACTGCACGAAGTAGCCGACGCGGGCGTACCCGGTCTCGACGATGTCCGACGTCGTCACCTTCACCGGGGTGGAGGCGGCCGAGAGGTTGTCGTACAGGTCGCGGGCCTTGACCGTGAAGGTGTACTCGGTCGAGGGGGACAGGCCGGAGACGACCGCCGTGGTGCCCGTGACGGTCGTGGCCAGGGTCGAGCCGACGAAGACGTCGTAGTTGGCGACGCCGGTGTTGTCGGTGGAGGCCGTCCACGCGAGCGAGACGCTGCTGGACGACTTGGCCGTGCTGCGCAGGCCCGACGGCACCGAGGGCGCCTGCGAGTCGTCGGCCGGGTTGCGGGTGGTCACCTTCAGCGGCGCGGAGGCGGCCGACAGCGTGCCCTTGCGGTCCTTGGCCTTGACGGTGAAGGTGTACTCGGTGTTCGGCGTCAGGCCGGAGACGGTGCCGGAGGTCTCGGTGACCGAGGCGGCCAGGGCCGTGCCGTTGTAGATCTCGTACCCGACGATGGGGAGGCTGCCCTGGGTGGCGGCGTCCCAGGCGAGCGAGACGGTCTTGGTGGTCTTGACCGGCGAGCGCAGGTTCCCGGGGGCGCCGGGCGGCACGTCGGGGGTGCCGTCGCAGTTGACGTCGTTGATCCGGCAGCTCGTCGGTTCGGCGTTGGCGGAGCTCACGGTGAAGCTCGGGCTGTAGGGCTCGGTGGTCGCGCCCGCGTTCACGGTGGTGTTGTAGTGGACGGGTGTCAGCGTGACCGTCCGCCCGCTCTGGGTGAGCGAGCCGTTCTGGGCGTTGCTCGCGGTGACGCCGGCGGGCAGGTCGAAGACGATCGACCAGCCGGTCAGCGCCGTCGTGCTGTTGTTGGCGACGATGAACTTGGCGGAGGTGCCGCTGACGTCGTACGTGGCGCTGACCGGGGGCTTGGCGGGCGGGTCACCGCCGGTGCCGTCGCAGTTGGCGCCGTTGATCAGGCAGCTCGTCGGCTGGACGGCCGAGCTCAGCGTGACCTTGGGGCTGTAGGGCTCGGTGTTCTTCCCCGCCTGCACGGTGTTGATGTAGAAAGCGGGGGTGAGCGTCACCTTGGTGCCGTTCTGGCGGATGGTGGCGTTCTGGGGGTTGCTCGCGGTGACCCCGGACGGCAGCTCGAAGACGATCGACCAGCCGCTGACGGCGGTCGTGCCCGGGTTGCTCACCAGGAAGGTGCCCGTGTTCCCGGAGAGGGAGAACGTGGCGATGAGGCGGCTCGCGGCCTGTGCGGGAAGGGTGCACATGCCGATGATCACGAGAACAGCGATCAGGGGGGTGACTAATCGGCGCACGTCAAGGACCTTTCATTAAAGAAAGTTTCCTAACAATTACGCGGATCGTAAGCCCGTCCCACTGAACTTGCAAGAGCCTGTCTGATCTAGCCTGACAAGATGAGAGGGGTGCTGCCGGTCCTGCTGTCGGCGTGGTTCATGGCCCAGTTCGACTTCTTCGTGGTCAACGTGGCCGCGCCCGCCGTCGAGCACGACCTGAACGCCGGACCGGCGGCCCTGGAGCTGATCGTCGCCGGGTACGCCTTCACGTACGCGGCCGGCATGATCACCGGCGGCCGGCTCGGCGACCGCTACGGCTACCGTCGCCTGTTCGTCCACGGCGTGGCCGGTTTCACCGTCGCCTCGGTGTTGTGCGGCCTGGCCCCCGGAGCGGCCTGGCTGGTGGCCGCCCGCCTGCTCCAGGGCCTGGCGGGCGCCGTCATGGTGCCCCAGGTGCTGGCCATGATCTCGGCCGTCTACCCGCCGGAGCGGCGCGGCCGCGCCATCGGCTGGTACGGCGCCGCCGGCGGCCTCGGCTCCATCGCCGGCCAGGTGCTCGGCGGCCTGCTGCTCACCGCCGACGTGCTCGGCCTCGGCTGGCGGGTCATCTTCCTGATCAACCTGCCGGTCGGCCTGGTCGTCGTGCCGCTGGCCCGCCGGCTGCTGCCCGAGGCCGGCCGTCGCGAGCCCGTCGCGTTCGACCTGCCGGGCGCGGCCGGGCTCGCCGCCGGGCTGGCGCTGCTGCTGGTGCCGCTCGGCCTGGGCAACAGCCTGGGCTGGCCCGCCTGGACGTGGGCCGCCATGGCGGCGAGCGCGCCGGTGTTCGCGCTGACCTGGTGGTGGCAGCGGGCCCTGGCCGCCCGCGGCGGGCAGCCGGTGCTCGACCTCGGCCTGCTCAAGGTCCACTCCTACCTGGCGGGCGTGGCGGCGATCGTCGCGTTCATGGCGTACTTCGCCTCGTTCATGTTCACGCTGACGCTGCTGCTGCAGAACGGGCTCGGGCTCACCGCCTTCCAGGCGGGGCTGGCGTTCGCGCCGATGGGCGTGCTGTTCACCGTGACCTCGCTGCTGGGCACCCGCCTGGTCAGCCGGTACGGGCTCGTCGTCGTCATGGTGGGCGGCCTGGTCACCGCCCTGGGGCTGGCGCTGCTGGTGGTGGGGGCCGGGCGCGGGCTGCCGTCCATCATGGTCGCGCTCGTGCTCGTGGGCTCGGGCAACGGTCTGGTCCTGCCCCGGCTCATCGGCGCCGCGCTGGTGGAGGTCGCGCCGCACCAGGCCGGCATCGGGTCGGGGGTGCTCAGCACGGCGCAGCAGTTCGCCGGCGCGGGCGGCGTCGCCGTGATCGGGGCGGTCTACTTCGCGGTCGCCGAGGGCGGCCACCACGCGCGGGCCATGCGCTGGTCGGCCGCCATCGACCTGGCGCTGATCCTGCTCGTGGTCGCGATGGTGGCCTACAACCGGCGGCGCGCCGTCAGGAAGGCGTCGGGAGCAGGGTCCCGTAGAGCCGCCTGACCCTGATTCTGACCACCAGCCGGCGGTCGGCGACCATGCGGTGCAGGAACGCCAGCTCGCCCCCGGCGTCGCCGAACGACGGCTGCATGGCCAGCAGCTCCAGCCCCACCTCGTCACCCGGCCGGTCGCTCACGGGGGACAGCTCGGCCTCGCCCTCGGCGACGGCGTAGGAGCCGAAGTCGTCGCTGGCGACGTAGAGCGCGCAGCGGGCGTCCTTGTGCAGGCGGCGTACCGTGAGCCGGTCGGCGACGGTCGAGATCCGCACCACCCGGGGACTGGGGTCCCAGGTGTAGACCACGGTGGACAGTTGCGGGGGGCCGCCTGAGCCGTTGGTGGCGAGCGCGCCGAAGCGCTGGCCGGCGAGCAGCGCCGACAGAGCCTCCTCGGGCAGCTCCAGCGGCTGTGCCCCCATCGCCCCCATACCGCCCATTGCCTCCTGTGACATCCCTCGACCCCCGTCGTGATGCGGAGCTGTCAGCCTATCCCGAGTTGTCGGGAGAGTGACTGTGCGTCGGAGATCACCCAATATTCGGAGAATCGTCCGTCCGTCGCACGCAGGAGGTCGTGCCCGGAGAACGAGATCCGAGTGCCCGGCGGGGCGCTCGCGCCGGGCAGGCCGCCCCGGTAGGCGCCGCTGAACGTCCACCGGGCGGCGACCAGGTCACCGTCGACGGCCGGGCCCACGTCGAGCGTGACCCGGACGTCGTCGAACGGCTCGCGGCCCTGCCGGATCGCCTCGGCCAGCCCTTCGGGCCCGTGCACGTCCATGCCGGGCCAGTGGCCGACGAATTCCCGGGTGACCAGGTCGGGCGCGAGGGAGAGGTCGCCGTTCCACAGTTCGAGCAGCCAGCGCTCGTACAGTTCGGTCAGCATGGCGGTACGCCTACCCCCGCGCGACGGGCTCAGCCGCAGTTGCCCCAGCTGGTACGGCCACCGCCCGCGATGTGCCCGTTGGTCCCCTGGATCGTGCCCCAGAACTTCACGCAGGCGCTCTTGGCCCAGTATTTGACCGGCCCGGCGTACTGCCCGAACTTGCCGGCGTCCATGCGCACGATCGGGTCCTGCTTCTCGTCCTTGCGCGCCTTGGGCATGACGGTGAGCCTGGCGCTCATCTGCGTCTTCGAGCCGATGAAGCTCGACTTGATCGTGACGACGCAGTTCTCGCCGGTCCCGCGGTTGTAGAGCAGGTAGACCGTGCCGTAGCGCTGGCCGCTCTGGGTCTTGACGGGCTTCGTGCCGTCGGAGATCAGCCCGAAGCCGGAGCCGCAGATGCTCTGCGGGCTGCTCGCGGCCGTGGCGTTCGCCGGAGCCGCGACAACGCCGCTGAGGCCGATCGCCGCCGTGAGAAGGATTGCCTTTGCCGGCATACGCACTAGTACGTCCCTTTCGGTTGGCCTTGACTCAAGATCTCGACAAGCATGCCCGAAACTCGGTTATCGGTCCAGTTTCATGGAGGAAAGCATGGCGACTGTAGGTTTCCGCTATGACTCTCGCCATCATCAACGGATATGTCGTACCGGTTGACGGAGATCCGATCGAGGGCGGCACCGTCCTGGTCGACGACGGGAAGATCGTCACGGTGGGCCGGGACGTGCCGATCCCCGGCTCGGCCACCGTCGTGGACGCGGGCGGCGGCTGGGTCCTGCCCGGTTTCGTCGAGGCGCACGGCCACCTCGGCGTGTACGAGGAGGCCGAGGGCTGGGCCGGCAACGACACCAACGAGATGACCGACCCCAACGGCGCCCGGCTGCGCGCCCTCGACGCCATCAACCCGGCCGACCAGGGCTTCGCCGACGCGCTGTCCGGCGGCGTCACCACGGCCGTGATCAAGCCCGGGTCCGGCAACCCGATCGGCGGGCAGACGGTCGCGGTCAAGTGCTGGGGCAGGTCCGTCGACGAGATGCTGGTCAGACAGCCGGTGAGCGTGAAGAGCGCGCTGGGGGAGAACCCCAAACGCGTCTACGGCGACCAGAAGAAGCTGCCCTCCACCCGGCAGGGCGTGGCCGCGGTGATCCGCGACGCGCTCATGAAGGCGCAGGACTACAGGGCGAAGAAGGCCGCGGCCGAGCGCGAGGACAAGCCGTTCGACCGCGACGGCACGCTGGAGATCCTGGCCCGGGTGCTCGACGGCGAGCTGCCGTGGTGCCAGCACGCCCACCGCGCCGACGACATCGCCACCGCGCTGCGCCTGGCCGACGAGTTCGGCTACCGGCTGATCCTCAACCACGGCACCGAGGGCCACCTGCTGGCCGACACGCTGGCCGAGCGGAACGTGCCGGTCATCATCGGCCCGCTGTTCACCAGCCGGTCGAAGGTCGAGCTGCGGCAGCGCGCCCTGCGAAACCCGGGCATCCTCGCGCGGGCCGGGGTCGAGCTGGCGATCACCACCGACCATCCGGTGGTGCCCATCCACTTCCTCGTCCACCAGGCCACCCTCGCGGTCAAGGAGGGGCTCGACCGGGACACCGCGCTGCGCTCGATCACCGTCAACCCGGCCCGCATCATGGGCCTCGACGACCGGGTGGGCTCGCTGCGGCCCGGCCTCGACGGCGACGTGGTCATCTGGTCCGGCGACCCCCTCGACGTGATGAGCCGGGCGCTGCGGGTGTTCATCGCCGGGCGCGAGGTGTACTCCTACGTGGACGGGGAATCCGTCGTCGCCGATCCCTATTACCGCGAGTCACGGTGATGTAAGCGACTGTCAAGTGTGCGACGGCCGGGAACGCTCATAGTAGGTGCACTCAGTCGGAGAAAGGCGCCCCCCATGACAGCTCCGCAGTTCGCCAAGAGACCCAGCAAGGCGCTCCTGATCGGCCTGGTGGTCTCAGGCGTCCTCGCGCTGATCGTCCTCGGTCTCATGCTGCGCAAGGGAGGGCCGGTCGGGTTCGGGCTGTCGGCCGTGCTGGGGCTGGCGCCGCTGCCGGTGCTGCTGGCCGCCGTGCTCTCGCTCGACCGGCTGGAGCCCGAGCCGAAGCTGCACCTCGCCTTCGCCTTCGCGTGGGGCGCGGGCCTGGCGATCGTGCTGGGCGTCGGGCTGACGCTGGCCGGGCAGGCGCTGTTCCTGCGGGCCGGGTACGGCGCCCAGCTCGTCAACGACGTCGGCACCGTGTTCCTGGCCCCGGTGATCGAGGAGGCGCTGAAGGGCTCGGCGCTGCTGCTGCTCCTGCGCAGGAAACAGGAGATCGACGGCCTGACCGACGGCATCGTCTACGCCTCCATGGCGGGCCTCGGCTTCGCCGCCGTGGAGAACATCGGCTACTACCTGATCGCGTTCGGCCAGGACGGCACCGGCGCCGCGGTGCGGCTGTTCGTGCTCAGGGGGCTGATCGACCCGCTCGGCCATCCCATCTACACCTCGATGATCGGCCTCGGCGTCGCCTACGCGCTCACCCGCCGCACGCCCGCCAGGTTCGCCGCGATCCCGCTCGGCTACCTGGGCGCGGTCGTGCTGCACGGGCTCTGGAACGGCGCCGCCTCCACCCAGTCGCTGGCCTGGCTGGGCACGGCGTACCTGGTGATCATGGTGGCGCTGGTCCTGCTCATCGTGGTCACCGTCGTCGAACGCCGTCAGCTCGTCTCGAAGATGGGCGTCTACCTGCCCGGCTACGGCAGCACCGGCCTGGTCACGGCGGACGACCTCACGATGCTCAGCACGCTCAAGGCGCGCAAGGCGGCCCGCAAGTGGGCCAGGGGGGCCGGGCTCGGCCGCGCGATGAGCGACTACCAGCAGGCCGCGACCGAGCTGACCGTGCTGCACCTGCGGGCCGAACGCCAGGGCATGGACCCGGGCCGGTTCGAGACGGAACGCGCTGCCCTGCTCAGCTCCATGGCCCACGCCCGACGCTGGTAGCCGGGGTCAGGCTCACGGGCGGGTGAGCAGCGCGGCGGGGGCCGTGACGGGTCAGGTTCACGGGCGGGTGAGCAGCGCGGCCAGGGCCGTGGCCGCGCTCAGCACGATGCAGGCCGCCACCGCCACCGTCGCCCCCTGCTCCACGCCGAACGCGCCGACGACCGCCGCCACGCCGGCCGCGCCCAGGGAGGAGCCGACGTACCGGGCGGTGTTGTTGGCGCCCGACCCCATGCTGACCCGGTGGGCCGGCACGCTCTCGATCGCCAGATGGGTGATCGAGGAGTTGATCAGCCCTGACCCGGCGCCGCTCACCACCAGCCCGGCCACGACCAGCGGCAGGTCCAGCGAGCCGCCCACACCCAGCAGGCCCGCGAACCCGAGCGCGGTCAGGCCGAGGCCGAGGGCCAGCCGGGCGGCGGTGCGCAGGCGTACCAGCCGGGACAGCAGCGACACCGCGAACGACGTGCCCGACCAGAGGCAGAACAGCAGACCGGTCTGCAACGGCGTCAGCGCGTGCGCGGTCTGCAGCACGGTCGGCAGGTAACTGAGCAGGCCCACGACCGCCGCCCCGACGACCAGCGCGCCGCCGGTGGCGACCAGGAACACCGGCCGTCCGAACAGCTCCAGGTCGAGCAGCGGCTCCGGCCGCCGGCGCTCCACCGCCACGAACGCCGCCACCAGCACCGCCGCCAGCACGAACGCCCCGATCACCACCGGACGCCCCCACCCGGCACGCCCTTCGGTCACGCCCGCGACCAGCGCCCCGACGCCCAGGCTGAGCAGCAGCACGCCCGGTACGTCGAACCGGCGCGGCGCGGGGGAGCGCGACTCGTCAAGCAAGCGCGCCGACGCCGCCGCCAGGACGACCGCGCCGGCCGACAACACCCAGTAGACCGCCCGCCAGCTCACCGCCATGGCCAGCGCGCCGGAGACCAGCGGGCCCACCGCCGTGCCCAGCCCGATCATGGCACCATAGAGTCCCGTGGCCCGCACCCGCGCGGCGCCGGAGGGGTAGGCATGGCCGACGATCCCCAGGCTGGCGGCCAGCATCGCCGCGCTCGCCCCGCCCTGCACCAGCCTGGCCAGCACGAACACCGGCACGGACGTGCTCAGCGCGGCCGCCACCCCGGCGACCGCCAGCACCGCCGACCCCCACACCAGCACCCGCCTGCGCCCGTGGTCGTCGGCCAGCCCGCCGGAGACCAGCAGCAGCGCCGACAGCCCGAGCGAGATCCCGCCCAGCATCCACACCGGCCCCGTCGCCCCCGCGCCCAGGGACGCGGCCGTCTGCGGCAACGTCACCATCGGGACCGTGTAGTTCGTCAGCACCAGCAGGGGCGCCGAGGACGCCACGGCGAGCGTGCCCGGCCGGACCCGAGTCAGTTCGGTCATTGAACTCATTCGCGCAACGTACCACGGTTCGATGAATGAACTAACATGGGTTCCATGGCGCTCGGCAAGAACTACGAAGGCCAGGACTGCTCGCTGGCCAGGGCCCTGGAAGTGATCGGCGAACGGTGGACGCTCCTGGTGGTCCGCGACGCCATGTACGGCGTACGCCGCTACGGCGACTTCCTCGCCCACCTCGACATCCCCAGGGCGGTCCTGTCCCAGCGGCTCGGCGCGCTGGTCGAGGTCGGCGTCCTGGTCAAGAGCCGCTACCAGGACAACCCGCCCCGCGACGAGTACGTCCTGACCGCCGTGGGCCGCGAGCTGTGGGTCCCCCTGCTGGCCCTGTCCCAATGGGGCGAGCGCAACCTCGGCGGGGCCGGGCCGCGCCGCCTGTTCCACCACGTGACCTGCGGCGCCCGGCTCGACCCCGTGTCCCGGTGCCCGTCGTGCGGCACGGTCGTCGGGGTGGAGGAGATCGAGGTGCGCCCCGGCCCCGGCCTGGAGCACAACAGGGACGACCCGGTCAGCATGGTGTTGCGTGAGCCCCACAGGATGCTCGCCCCGGTCTCCTGACAGAATCGGGCGGTAACCCCCGAAAGGAGATCAGATGAGCTGGGCGGAGATCGGGTCCGAGGAGGAGTTGCGGGAACTGCTGGGCGAGGTGATGCCGCGGGCCGCGACCAAGGAGCGGGTCCGGCTGCACGCTCGCGACCGCGACTGGCTGGCGGCCTCACCGCTCTGCCTGATCGCCACGTCCGACGACAAGGGCAACTGCGACGTCTCGCCCAAGGGTGACCCGGCCGGGTTCGTCCACGTCGTCGACGACACCACGATCGCCATTCCGGACCGTCCGGGGAACCGCCGGGCCGACGGGTTCCACAACGTCCTGAGGAACCCGCACGTCGGGCTGATCTTCGTGGTCCCCGGCCGCAACGAGACCCTGCGCGTCAACGGCCGTGCCCGGCTCGTGCGCGAGGCGCCGTTCTTCGACGAGATGATCGTCAAGGGCCACCGGCCGCGGCTCGCCCTGGTGGTGGAGATCGAGCAGATCTTCTTCCACTGCGCCAAGGCGTTCATGCGTTCGCAGCTCTGGACGCCCGACTCCTGGAACCCCTCCGCCCTGCCCTCGCACGCCAGGCTGATCAAGGAGGTCCAGGTCGTGGAGGAGACGCTGGAGCAGTTGGAGTCGTACTACAGCGAGTCCTACGCCAAGAGGCTCTACGGCTGATCCGTACGGCCGGCGGGGGGAGCCGGTGCCGTCGGACCTCGGGAGTGCGGGATCGTGCGGGTCAGGCGGCGGGCGTCGGCCCGCCGGGGAAGTGGAGCACGTTCTGGCCGCTGTAGGCCCGCAGGTCGACCACCTTGGGGTCGGCGGTCACGGCGCTTCTGCGGCGGGCCGCCGCCCGGATGTCGCGGATCTTGTGCCTGGCGACGTGCGGCGGCACGACCGCAAGCCTCTTCATGTGAGCCCCCCGTGATGTTCCTGTTACCTCTGTTATCTACCGATACAGCCGTAAGTTCGCTGTAAAGGGTAGCTAATAGGGCAACTTTCGCCCCGAGGGGGTGCACAGATCCGGCTCGGCCGGCGGCTGCGGACGTCTCCTGCTCGTGGATCCCAGGACTCCGACGCGCGTCAGGTCCCCGGAACCAGGCGGGCGGTCACGCCGACCCGGTTCCAGGCGTTGATCATCGCGATGGAGACGACAAGCGCGGCGAGCTGCTTCTCGTCATAGTGCTCGGCCGCCTGCTCCCACACCTCGTCCGGCACGGCCTCGCCGCGGTCGGCCAGGCGGGTCGCCTCCTCGGTCAGCGCCAGGGCCGCCCGCTCGGCGGGGGTGAAGACCGTGGCCTCCCGCCAGGCCGCGACCGACCACAGCCGCTCGTCGCTCTCCCCGGCCTTCTTCATGTCCCTGCTGTGCATGTGCACGCAGTAGCCGCAGCCGTTGATCTGGCTGGCCCGCAGCTTGACCAGCTCGATCGTGGCCGCGGGCAGGTCGCTGCCGTGCATGTACGCCTCCACCGCCAGGAACCCCCGGTACGCCTCCGGGGCGAGCTTGGCGATGTCGATGCGCTGGGTCATGGTGATCCTCCCTGTGTCGTCCGCTTCCATGACGGCTTCCATGACACAGGACGAGGTGGCCCCGCGCGATGTGACAGCTCCGGGAGGGGAATTCTCTGGTCTCAGCCCGCGCAGTTGCCCCAGGAGCTGCGGCCGCCCCACGCCTCGACGCGGTTGTCCGGGGTGCGCGTCCAACCCGCGTACTTCACGCACTTCCAGCTACCGTCGATGTGGCCGGTCTCGGCGTAGAAGCGGTAACGCTGCACGTCCTCGCTCCGGCCACCGCCGCGGACCTCGATGGAGGCGCCGGTGACCGTAGGGGTGCCGCGGTAGGCGATCTTGATCGCCGCGACGCAGTTCTTGCCGGCGCGCTTGTTGTACATCAGGTAGACGTGTCCGAGAACCGCTCCGTCGCGCGTCTTCAGCGCGCGGTGGCCGTCCCGCACCCGCTGGTAGCCCGCGCCGCAGACGCGCTCGGGCGTCTCGGCGGAGGAAGCGGCGGAGGCGGAGGTGGCCGAGGCGGCGTAGGCGGAGGAGGGGACGGCGGCGATACCGGCGGCGACCAGACCGGCCGCGATGACCGTGCGCGTCAGCACGATATTCCCTTCGGCGGGGGATAAAAGGACGTCGTCGATCTTTACCGAGACTTGACCGTAATTCAAGGGGGTTGGTGAATGCCGCTCATCGCGGTGTCCGCCGTCTGGGCCGTGTTCTGGGGAGCCTGGTCGGCCCTGCTGCCGGCGGTCAAGCTGGAGCTGGGCCTCTCGGCGGCGCAGCTCGGCGCGGCGCTGAGCGCCGTGCCGATCGGAGCCCTGCCCGCGATGGCGCTGACCGGCCGGCTGGCCCGCGGACGCGAGCGCCGGGCCCTCATGGCGGCGACCGCGCTGTTCGGGCTCACCGTGGCGGGGCTCGCCGCCGTCACCGGGCCCTGGCAGCTCGCGGCCGCGCTGCTGCTGCTCGGCGCGGCCAGCGGCGCGCTCGACGTCACGCTCAACCTGACCACGGGACGCGTCGAGCGCGAGAGCGGCCGGCGGCTCTTCCAGGTGGTGCACGCGGCCTTCCCGGTCGCGGTCATCGTGGCCGCCCCGCTCGCCGGGCTGGCCCGGTCGCTCGGGGTGCACACCGGGACCGTGCTCGTGGTGATCGGGCTGCTGGTGGCGGCGACGTCCCTGTCGCTGCCGGCCCTGCCCGTCGGACGCGGCCGGCCCGCGCCCTCCGGCGACCCCCGCGCGGGACACCGGCTGTGGGGGCTCGCGCTGCTGCTCGGGACGCTGGCCGGCTGCGTGCTGGTGATCGAGAACGCGGTGGAGCAGTGGTCGGTGCTCCTGCTGGAGGAGCACCGGGACGCCACGCCCCTGACGGCCAGCCTCGCGCCCTCGGTCTACATGGCCGCGCTCACGGCCGGCCGGATCGCCGCACATACGCTGCCCCCGGTGCCGCTGCGCGCGTTGTACCTGGTCGCCGGGGCGGGCGGCGCGGCCGGGATCGCCCTGGCCGGGCTCGGCGGCGGCGTGCCGCTGTCCATGGCGGGCTTCGCCCTGACCGGGCTGACGCTCGGGCCGCTGGTGCCCGCCCTGCTCAGCCGTGCGGCCGCCGACGACCCCACCGGGACGCTGGTGTGGGGCGTGTCCACCGTCTCCTACACCGGGTTCGTCGTCAGCCCGCTGCTGGTGGCGGGCCTGACCGGGCCGTTCGGGCTGCCCGTCGCGCTCGCCGCGCTCAGCCTGCTGGGGCTGCCGCTGATCGCACGCTTCGCCGTCATCGATGGTGAATCAGCCTGAATATGGTGCTTCGTTGGGGAAAGCGCACCACGGATCCGGGTATTGCCCGAGGTGATCGGACCGTGAAGAGGGGATCACCATGGCCGTCTGCGACAACTGCGGCAACGACTACGACATGGCCTTCGAGGTGCACGCGCAGGGCGCGGTGCACACCTTCGACTGCTTCCAGTGCGCGATCGAGGCCATGGCGCCGATCTGCGAGCACTGCGGCACCAAGGTCATCGGCCACGGCGTGCAGTCGGGCGAGCACTGGTACTGCTGCGCCCACTGCGCCCGCGAGGAGGGCAACAAGGGCATCGTCGACCGGGTGATGGCGAGCACGTCCGCCTGACCCGCGGGCGCTACGCCTCCTTGAGATCCAGCAGCGACCGCATGCGGCTCAGGGAGCGGTCGAGCGCGTCCTGAGGCACCGGGGCGGCGAGGTCGAGCGTGATGGCGCCGCCCTTGGCCTCCCAGACGCCGGCCACCCGCCCCTCGTGCACCACCACGGGCGAGATCCAGCCCGCCTGACGGCTGACCTTCGGCTTGAGCGGCGGCGGGACGAGCGGGGCGAGGGTACGCGGCGCGCCCAGGATGAACTGGTCGAAGCCCGGCAGCAGGTGGACGTCCGCCGAGGGCCGGGTGGCGGCCAGGTCGTCGGCGTGCTCGGCCAGCGCGTGGAGAACCGTGCCGTCGTCGGCCCTGACCTCCACCAGCTCGGGGGCCAGCCCCTTGACCCACCCCCTGAGCACCGCCTTCCTGGCCACGCCGCCGAACAGCCAGGTGTCGAACATCTCCGGCGTGGCCGGCCCATGGGCGCCCAGGAACGCCCGCAGCACCCGCACCCCGGCCTCTTCCTGGTCGGGGAGCACCCCCGGCCAGCCCGGGACCCACGATCGCGGCGCGGTGAAGGTCACCTTGCCCTCGCGGGGCGGCCCGTAGCACAGCTCGCCCAGGCGGCTCAGCGGCTTGAGCAGCGCCCCCCACCCGGACGTCAGCGCCTCGCGCAGATGGGCCTGCCCGGTCAGCGCCACGACCTCCTCGACCAGCTCCTCGCGGGTCAGCGGCGCGCCCTTCAACGCCTCAGGGACGGCCTCGATGACGGCCTCGATCTCGGCGGCGGTCACGCCGTGGCCGCGCTGCCAGGAGCCCTTCTCCCAGAAGCGCAGCGTGCTCAGCGCCGCGCACAGGCCGGCCAGCTCGTCGGCGGGCACCAGGTGGAGGGTGCCGCGCATGAGCCAGGTCTTGACCAGGGCACGGTCGGCCCACAGGGCCTGGTCGATCTCGCCCGGGACGGGCCGGGTGCTCCGGACCGCCACCGCGAGCTGGGCCGAGGAGGCGACCTGCGCCTGCACCCCGCACAGCCGGCGCACCACCGAGACCGCGTCGGGCCCGTCGGCCGCCGCCACGAACTGCCTGCGCAGCCGCCAGGCGAGGATCTGCGGCCAGGTGAGGTCCATCGTCATGCGTCACTTCTACCGTCTCCCACCGACAGTCCGTACATCCGCGCTCCTCGCGGCCGTTCCGGTCGCCTTCCTCCCGCAGTCCGTCGACCCGCCGCCCGCCGCCGGGTGGACGTGGCGACGGGCGGCATCTTCATCGGGCTCGGCGTGAAGCCGGCCGTGGAGCGCTGGGCGCGGGTCAGCCGGTGAAGCCGATGTCCTCGTAGCGCAGGTCGTAGAAGCCGCGCGCGCCGACGTTGGCCAGGGTCTGCCTGGCCGCCACGTTCTGCGGACGCTGGTAGAGCGGCAAAACGTTGACCAGCTTCCAGATCAGCCCGTCGGCCTCGTTCGTCTGGGTGCGGGCCGCCGCCGGGTCGAGGTTCTGGGCCGCCTTGTCCATGGCCTGGTCGATCTCCGGCGAGCCAGTCCGGCCGAAGTTGGCGTTCCAGGTCTTGCCGTTCGCTGAGTTCGCGTAGATCCCGTAGCTGCTCGAAATCGGATAAGGCGTGCCGATGTAGGCGAAGGGCGTTATGTCGAAGTTCCCGGGGATGACGTACTTGGTGAAGAAGTCGTCGCTCGGCACCGCCTTGATCGTGAGCTTCACCCCGATCTGGGCCAGCATGTTCTGGGCCAGCTCACCCTCCGACTTGCTCAGCTGCACCCCCGACGGCACCACGAACCGCAGGTCGAGCGGCTGCCCGTTCTTCTGCCTGACGGCTCCGTTCAGCTTCCAGCCGGCCGCGTCGAGCATCTGCTTGGCACGGTCGGGGTTGTAGACGCCGAGACTTCCGGCGTTGTCCAGGTATCCCTCCTGGGTGTTCATGAAGAAGTGGTTGTTCAGCGGCTCGATCGGCCAGTCGAGCCCCTGGAGGTCGGACTGCGCGATGGCCTGCCGGTTGATGCCGAGCTGGATGGCCTGCCGCACGTTGACGTCCTTGAGCAGCTCGCTCGACCCGTTGAAGGTGAAGTGCCGGAAGTCGGGCCCGGCGGCCTGGCGCACCTGCGCGCCCTGCGTGGACCTGGCCCGCGCGTAGTCGGGCGCGGAGGGCCCTACGTCGATGAGGTCGAGCTCCCCGTTGCTGAACGCGCCGATCAGCGAGTCCTGCTCCGAGGCCCGGTAGATGATCTGGTCGAGCTTGGCCCGGTCGCCCCACCAGGTGTCGTCCCGGACGATCGTGATGGTCTTGGCCGTCTGGTCGAAGCCCTTGAACTTGAACGGCCCGGCGGTCACCGGGATCTTGTTCAGCCAGGAGGTGTTGAAGGCCTGCGGGGTCCGGTTCGTCGCGGCCGGCAGCAGCGGCCCGAACAGCGACTGCCAGTCGCCGAACGGCTTGACGAAGGTGACCTTCACCTCGTGGTCGTCCTTGCCCCGCTCGACCTTCTCGATGTCCTGGTAGCCGGTGGCCGAGACGATGTGGAAGTCGGGGTTGCGGCCGTTGAGCGCCTGCCACTGGGCCTGGTAGTCGGCCCACGTGATCGGCTGCCCGTCCGACCACTTGGCCTTGGGGTTGAGGGTGTACGTGACGACCTGCTTCGGGCTCTGGTCGGTGACCTTGGCGTCGAGCACGTAGTCGCGGTCGACGGTGATCTCCGCCTTCTCGTCGGAGACGAACGGCGAGGGCAGCAGCGCGTTGCTGATCACGGCCGCCACCGCCAGGTTGCCGTCGACGTGGTTCCTGTTCCACTGGCTGGGGAACTCGTTGATGCCCCAGCGCAGCGTGCCGCCGTCCTTGACCTTGTCGCGCGGCTGCGGGTTGATGTCGAAGGCCCTGATGGTCTTGTGCGCACCTTGCGTGCCGCTCGTCGAGCCGCCCCCCGAGCCGCCGCCGCCACAGCTCACCAGCGACAGCGAGCCCGTCACGGCGACGGCCACGACAAGACGTGAAGGTTTCATCGAGCGCATTCCTCCTGATCTAGACGACGTCGAGCCTCTCGGCGTAATGGCAGGCCGCCCCCTGGTCGTCGGCCACGGGCAGCACCTCCGGCTCGACGCCCACGCACAGCGCGCGCTCGTCGTCGGTGAGCACCGAGCGGAACTTCGGGCACCGGGTGCGGAAGCGGCAGCCCGTCGGAGGGTGGGCCGGACTGGGCAGGTCGCCTTCGAGCAGGATGCGCTCGCGTACGCGCTCACGGGCCGGGTCGGGCAGCGGGATCGCCGACAGCAGGGCCTGCGTGTACGGATGCGCCGGAGCCCCGTAGACCGCGTCGACCTGCCCGATCTCGGCGATCCTGCCCAGGTACATGACCGCCACCCGGTCGGCGATGTAGCGCACCACGGCCAGGTCGTGCGCGACGAACAGGTACGACAGGCCGAGCCTGTCACGCAGCGAGCCCAGCAGGTTGATGACCCCCGCCTGGATCGACACGTCGAGTGCCGAGACCGGCTCGTCCAGCACCAGCAGCCTGGGCTCCAGCGCCAGCGCCCTGGCGATGCCGATGCGCTGCCGCTGCCCGCCGGAGAAGTCCTGTGGGTAGCGGGCGGCGTGCGCCGGGTCGAGGCCGACCAGCGCGAGCAGCTCGCCCACCCGCCGGGCCGGCCGCCGCTGCCCGTGGGTGCGCAGCGGCTCGGCCAGGATGTCGTAGACCGTCATGCGCGGGTCGAGGGAGGCCATCGGGTCCTGGAAGACCACCTGCATGTCCCGCCGGACCGCGGTGCGCTCGGCGCCGTCGAGGCGGGCGGTGTCGCGGCCGAGCACGACCACGCGCCCCTCCTGCGGCGGGACGAGCTCCAGGATCTGGGTGAGCGTGGTGGTCTTGCCGCTGCCCGACTCGCCGACCAGCCCCAGGGTCTCGCCCCGGCGGATGTCGAAGCTGACGCCGGCCACGGCGTGCACCGTGCCGACCCGGCGCTTGAACAGCGCCCCCTTGAGCAGCGGGAAGTCCTTGACCAGGCCGTCGACCTCCAGCACCGTCTGCTCGCCGCGGACCGCGGGCGCGACGGGCTCCAGGGCCGCGTGACGGCCGGGGGCCTCGGGGCGGACGACCTCCCAGCGGATGCACGCCGCCCGGTGGCCCACCCCCACGTCGAACAGCGGAGGCTCGGCCTCGTCGCACGCGTCGATCTTCAGCGGGCAGCGCGGCGCGAACGGGCAGCCCGGCGGCAGCGCGGCGGGGGAGGGCGGGTTCCCGGCGATCGGGACCAGCGGCTGCCGCCCGCCGCGGTCGACCCGCGGGATCGAGGCCAGCAGCCCCGCCGTGTACGGCATGCGCATCCGGTAGTAGATGTCGTCGACGTCGCCCACCTCGACCGGGCGGCCGGCGTACATGACCAGGACCCGGTCGGCGAACCCGGCCACCACGCCGAGATCGTGCGTGATCATGATGATCGCCGCGCCGGTCTCGCGCTGGGCCTTCTTCAGCACCTCCAGCACCTGCGCCTGGATGGTCACGTCGAGCGCGGTGGTGGGCTCGTCGCAGATGATCACGTCGGGATCGTTGGCGATGGCCATCGCGATCATCACGCGCTGCCGCATGCCGCCGGAGAACTCGTGCGGGAAGGCCAGCGCCCGCTCGCTCGGCGACGGGATGCCGACCAGCTCCAGCAGCTCGACGGCCTTGACCGCGGCGTTCTCCTTGCTCACCCGCTGATGGACGCGGACGGCCTCGGCGATCTGGTCGCCCACCCGGTAGACCGGCGTGAGCGCCGACAGGGGGTCCTGGAACACCATCGACACGGTCTTGCCGCGGAAGCGGGTCAGCTCCCGCTCGGGGGCGCCGACCAGCTCCTTGCCGTGCAGGCGCACCGACCCGGTCACCCGGGCGCTCGGCGGCAGCAGGCCCATGACGGCGGCCGAGGTGACCGACTTGCCCGACCCGGACTCGCCCACGATGCCCAGCACCTCACCCGGGCTCACCGAGTAGCTGACCCCGCGCACCGCGCGTACGTCGCCGAAGGACACGTGGAGGTCGCTGACCTCCAGGACCGGGTTCGCCGCGGGCCTCATCGCCGCGCCGCCGGGTCGAAGGCGTCGCGCAGCGCGTCGCCGATGAGGTTGACCGCCAGCACGGTCACCACCAGCAGCCCGGCCACGAACCAGAACGTCCACGGCGCGTAGACCGCCGTGCGCGAGCCGTCGGCGATCAGCGTGCCGAAGGAGACGTCGGGCGGCTGGATGCCGAACCCGAAGTACGACAGCGAGGTCTCGGTCAGGATGGCCGCGCTGACGTTGAGAGTGGCGTCGACGATGAGCAGCGAGGACAGGTTGGGGATCACGTGCCGGAAGATGATCCGCACCGGCGGCACGCCCATGAAGCGGGCGGCCTGGATGTACTCGCGCTCCTTCAGCGAGATCGTCATCCCCCGGACGATCTTCGAGGTCACCATCCACAGGAACAGCGCCAGCATGATCACGAACAGCACCCACTGCCCGGCCCCGAACAGCGGCGACATGATCGCCAGGATGAGGAAGGCGGGCAGCACGAGCAGCAGGTCGGTGATCCAGCTCAGCGCCCGGTCGGTCCAGCCCGGGAAGTAGCCGGAGAAGGCGCCCACCACGGCCGCGACCGCGGTGGAGACCAGCGCCGCCAGCAGGCCCACGATCAGCGACTTCTGCATGCCGCGCAGGGTCACCGCGTAGACGTCGGCGCCCGTCTGGAGCGTTCCGAACCAGTGCTGGGCCGAGGGCGGCTGCAGGAACGCCGTGAAGTCCTTGTCGGTGTAGGACCACCGGCTGAACAGCGGCCCGACGAACGCCAGCAGGAACATCAGCGCCAGCACCGCGAACCCGGCCAGCCCCTGCGGCGAGCGGAAGAAGCGCCCGGCCACCACCCGCAGCCGCGACGGCGCCCGGCCCAGGTCGCCGGTCAGCTCCTCCGCCAGCTCCTCCTCCGAGAGCGTCATCACGCCCGCACCCTCGGATCGAGCGCGGCGTGCAGCAGGTCGGAGGCGAGCGCGGCGCACAGCACGGCCACGGCGGCCAGGAAGGAGATCGCCGCCACGGTGTTGACGTCGTTGGTGAAGATCGAGTTGATCAGCTGCTCGCCCAGCCCGTGCCAGCCGAAGATCTTCTCGGTGAAGGTGGCCCCGGTCAGCAGGCTGCCGAACGTGAAGGCGAAGTAGGTGGCCACCGGGATCAGCGCGGTGCGCAGCGCGTGCCGGGTCAGCGCCTTGCGCCTGCTCAGCCCCTTGGCCCTGGCCGTACGGACGAAGTCGGCGCCGAGCACGTCGAGCATCATGTTGCGCTGGTAGCGGCTGAAGATCGCGACCAGGCCCACGGACAGCGAGATCGTCGGCAGGATCAGGTGTTGCAGCCGGTCGAGCGCGTACCCCCAGAAGCCGGTCTCCAGGCCGGCGCTGTACTCGCCGCTGACGAGCAGCACCTGGCGGCCGAAGACGTTGTCGTTGGCCCAGGCGCCGGCCAGGATCAGCATGTTGGCCAGCACCACCACCGGCACCGCGAGCACGACGAACGACAGGCCCGTCGAGAGCCGGTCGAACCAGCCGTACTGCCTGACCGCCGCGTACGCGCCCACCAGCACCCCCAGCAGGCTCCCGAAGAGCAGCCCCAGGATGACCAGCCGGAAGGTGACCCCCATCCGCCGCCTGAGGTCCTCGTTGACGGGCGAGCCGGTGACCGTCTTGCCGAAGTCGCCGTGCAGCACCCCCGACGCCCACGTGGCGTAGCGCTGCAGCAGCGGGGTCTTGTCGTTGAGGTTGAGCGCGGTGAGCTGGGCGTCGACGACGGCGGGCGGCGGCTTGGGGGTGCGGTCGGCGTAGTTGGAACGCGGGTCGAGCGCCCCGGCGGCCAGCAGGTACGCCAGGCTCGCGGCCACGCCGACCAGCACCACGTAGTTGAGCAGCCTGCGGGCCAGGAACCCCGCCATCGTCCCCCTCCCGGACGCACACGATAGGTAGTCATACTGCTACAGGCGGCAGCATCGTGGCGCGCGGAAATGCCAAAGAGGGGTTAACGTCCGGAAAGTTCGTCCACGGCGGTGCGCACGTCGTCGCTGGTGATCGTCGTGAGGTCGGCGGAGCTGGCCGACCCGCCGCCCGACGCCTGGGCGGCCAGGCGCACGTCGCGGCGCATCGCGGCCCGCTCGAACAGCGACCGGGCGAAGCGGCCGTTGCCCAGGCCGTCGATCAGCCGCTCCTCGCACACCCAGGCGAACACCTCGTCGAGGTCGCGCAGGGCCTGCTCGTCGAAGTTGTCGCCGGCCTTGCCCGCCAGCAGCACCGCGATCTGCGACAGCTCGCGCGGGGAGTAGCTGGGGAAGGCCACGCGCTGGTTGAACCGGCTGGCCAGGCCGGGGTTGGTGGCCAGGAAGGAGTCCATCTCGCGCGGGTAGCCGGCCAGCACGATGACCAGCCGGTCGCGGTCGTCCTCGGCTCGTTTGAGCAGGGTCTGGACGGCCTCCGAGCCGAAGGCGTCGCCGCCCGCGTAGCCGGGGTTGACCAGGCTGTAGGCCTCGTCGATGAACAGCACGCCGCCGAGCGCCCGGTCGACCAGCTCGTTGGTCTTGATCGCGGTGGCGCCGAGGTGCTGGCCGACCAGGTCGGCGCGATGGGCCTCGACGACGTCGGGCCTGGCCAGCAGGCCGAGCGCGGCGAAGACGCGGCCGAGCACCCGCGCGACGGTGGTCTTGCCCGTGCCGGGCGGCCCGGCGAACACGAAGTGGCGCATCTGCGGCGGCGTGGGCAGCCCGCGCTCCTGCCGCATGCGGGCCACCTGGAGCTGGGCGGCGATGGCGTGCACCTGCCGCTTGACCGGCTCCAGACCGGCCATCGTGTCGAGGTCGGCCAGCGCCTCCTCCAGCGTGGGCGTGGCCACGTAGCCGCGGAAGCGGGCGGTCAGCTCCTCGAACGCCTTCGTCACGTCGGGCGTGGTGGTGGTCACCAGGTCCTGTGTGGTCGGGGTGCCGCCGGCGCCCACCACCCGGACGTCCCTGGCCTGCGCGGCGGCCTCGACCAGGCTGCGCACGAACCGGGCGTTGCCCAGCTCGTCGACCAGGCCGCGCCGCTGGACGTCTTCGAAGAGGCCGAGCAGGGCGCGCCCGGTGTCGGGGCCCATCGTGTCGCCCCTGCGCCGCTGGAGCACCTCGGTGATCTCGGCCAGTTCGGGGGCCGAGTAGCTGGGGAAGCGCACGCGGGTGGCGAACCGGCTGGCCAGGCCGGGGTTGCTGGACAGGAACCCGGCCATCTCCTGCTCGTAGCCGGCCAGGATGATGATCAGGCGCTCGCGGTCGTCCTCGGCCCGCTTGAGCAGGGTCTGCACGGCCTCGGCGCCGAACCTGTCGGGCTGACCGTCGGAGGAGTTGACCAGGCCGTAGGCCTCGTCGATGAACAGCACGCCGCCGAGCGCCCGGTCGACCAGCTCGTTGGTCTTGATCGCGGTCGCACCCAGGAACTCGCCCACCAGGTCGGCCCGCTGCGCCTCGACCACGTAGGGGGTCTCCAGCAGGCCGAACGCGTAGAAGATCTTGGCCAGCGCGCGGGCCACGCTGGTCTTGCCGGTGCCCGGCGGGCCGACGAAGACGAAATGCCTGGTCGGGCGTTCGGCGGTGTAGCCGGCCTCGGCCCGCAGCCGGGTGGCCTCGATGGAGGCGGCGATCGAGCGGACCTGCTCCTTGACCGGCGCCAGCCCGATCATGCCCTCCAGTTCGGCCAGCGCGTCCTCGACGGAGATCTGCGGCGGCGCCCCCGCCTTGTCGGCCTGCTGCTCGGGACGGCTCTCGCGGGCGCGCACGCGCACCTGCTGCTCCTCGGCGGACAGCTCGGCCTTGGCCCGGCGCGCCTGGAGGAACCGGTAGACCAGCATGACGACGGCCGCCGCGCAGGCGCCCCAGAGCGCGGCGGCGGCCGACAGGAACGAGAGCCCGAAGGCCAGCACCCCGGCGGGCACGAGCGCCGCCAGCGTGCTCACCCACGGCGTGACCCAGCGGATGAGGTGGGAGGCGGCGGCCACGGGCAGGGCCAGCGCGACCATCGCGTGCAGCGCCATGGATCCGGGCGGGAAACGCCAGGAGAACAGCGGCAGCACCAGCACGACCCAGCCGGCCACGACCAGCGCCGTCGCGGCGGCCCGCGGGAAGCGCATGGTCAGCGCCACGAAGGCGAGCGCCAGCAGGACGAGGGGGAACGTCGTCAGCAGATCCCAGCCGAGCGCCGCGCCCACGCCCATGGCGGCGATGAGCAGCACGGCGTAGAGCACCCGGCGCACGGCCGGGGGAATCTGGAAATATCGCAGCCTCACCTGCTCGAACAGATCCCGCGCCGCGTCCCGCCCCGCGGCCTGGGCCCTGTCGGACTCACGCATCACGCCTCCCCGGTCCGCCCCCGGTTATACCGCACCCGACCGACGATTGGGCGGGCCTGACACGCTAGGTGGAGGTCACGAAACGGGCGATCAAACGTGCGAATTCGGGGCCGGCGTCCTCCTGGAGGAAGTGTCCGGCGCCGGCGATCACCGGATGGGACAGCCCGGCCGTGCCCGCGACGGCCTTGAGCATGATGGGCGCCATGCCGGCGGTGATGGGGTCGCCGTCGGAGAAGGCCACCAGGAACGGGCGGTCGAGCGTCGTGAGGATCTGCCAGGCAGCGCGGTTGGCGGGCGCCGCGGGGTCGTCGGGCGTGACCGGCACGAGACCGGGCATGACACGCGGGCCCGCTTTGTACGACTCGTCCGGGAACGGCGCGTCGTAGGCCGCCCGCACCTCGTCACTGAGCCGCGTCCGGCAGCCGGCCTGGACCAGGCGGGCGATGTCCAGCGTGGGGGCCGCGGCGACGGTGTCCTTGAAGCGGTGCCAGACGTCGGGCATGGGAATGTCACCCGAGGGCAACCCCGTGTTGGCGGCCACGATCCTGGCCACGCGTTCCGGGTGCTCGGCGGCGATGCGCAGCCCGATCAGCCCGCCCCAGTCCTGGCCGACGACGGTGACGCCGTCCAGGCCGAGCGCGTCGAACAGCAGCGCGCGGGTCCACTCCACGTGCCTGGCGTAGGTGTGCTCGGCCGGGTCCACCGGTTTGTCCGAGCGGCCGAAGCCGATCAGGTCGGGGGCGATCGCGCGCAGCCCGGCCGCGGCCAGCTCGCGCATGACGTGGCGGTAGAGGAAGGACCAGCTCGGCTCGCCGTGCAGCAGGACGACCGGCTCGCCGTCCGCGGGGCCCGCCTCGACGTAGGCCATGCGCGGGCCGTCCGGCAGGTCGGCGTGGCGGGGCTCGTAGGGGAAGTCGGGCAGGCCGGCGAAGCGCTCTTCGGGGGTTCGCAGAGTCCGCATAGAACAAAACTCTAGTCACCGTCGCTGGTGCCGGCCGGGGAACTCGCCGACGAGCACCTGCTTGGGGGTGACGCGCAGGACGTCGGGGCCGGGCCGGGCGATGCCCCGTACCTCGACCCAGAACCGCCGTTGCAGCGGGTCGGCCGCGAACACCGCGACGCGCGGGTCGGCCTCGACGCCCTCCCACGCCTCGGGCCCGGCGATCAGCCGCAGCTCGCCGGAGGAGGTGACGGACCCGGCCGCGCCGACGACCCGGGGGCCCATGGGGTCGCCGTAGGCCAGGACGAGGCTCCTGGCGTAGGAGAACGCCTGGCGTACCTCCGAGGGCAGCGCCACCGAGGGCGCGCCGCCCATGGGCAGGTCGCACATGACGAGGGAGGCCCGCCAGGGCCCCGGCGCGCCGCGCCACCACGAGCGCAGGGCGCGCACCGCGTACACCGCCATCGCCGCGCCCAGCGCGCCCAGTCCCACCCGCCAGCCCCAGGCCGACCCCAGCGCGCCCCCCACGGCGCAGCCGAGGGCGGCGAGCGCCACCAGGCAGCCCGCGGCCAGGAGCCACCCGTCGCCCCTGCCGCGGGCGCGCAGCCAGGCCCGCACCATCGGGAACGGCACCGCCACCGCGGCCACCGCGGCCCTGGGCTCGACCGCCAGCGCCCCGCCCACCAGCGGCACCAGCACCGACCAGGTCCTGACGAGGACGATCCACAACGTCACGCCGGCGTTCCTGGCCGCCGTGCGCTCGCCCGGGACGGACCCCAGCTCGGCCAGCGCGGGCAGCGGCCGCCCCCGCCACGCCTCCGCCAGCACCCGCACGACCGCCAGCGCCGGCCACATCAGCACCACGATCCCGGCCAGCCCCGCCCAGACCGGATCCAGCCAGGACGGCGCCGCCGGCACCGCGCCCAGCAGCAGCCAGGCCGCGAACGCCGGCACCGACAGCCCCGCCGACACCACGGCCGCGCCCAGCCAGGGATCACGCCCGGCCATGGCCGGCACGTACGCCCACACCCCCACCCGCCGCGCCTGCCGGACCGTCAGCGGCACCAGCGCGGCCAGCGCGGCGAACCCGCCCGCCCGGGCCCACGCCGCCGCGTCGAGGGCGAGCGCGGCCGCCGCGACGGCGATCACGGCCAGGGCGAGCAGCAGCCTGACCTGGCGGGCCCAGACCTCCAGCGCCCGCCTGGCCCGTCCCGTCTGGCGCGGGTCGACCGGCCAGGCCGGGTCGTGGTGCGGGCGCGGACGGTCCCAGCGCAGCAGGCACAGGGCCAGGTTCACGCGGGCCTGCGGATGGGCCGGTGCCCTGGCCAGCGCGGCGCGGTAGGCCCGCTCGGCCTCCGGATGGTCGTCGCGCAGCAGCGCCAGGTCACCGAGCAGGACCTCGGGATCGGCCTCCTCGGGCGCGAACCGCGCGGCCAGGACGGCGTCGGAGACCGCCTCGGACCAGCGGCCGGGGATCCGGCGGGCGATGGAGGCCAGGCGCACGCGCGCGGACCAGGAGCCGGGTGCGAGGTCCGCCGCGCGCTCGGCCGGGGGAAGGGCGTCGGCGTCGCGGCCCAGGCGCTCGTGGGCCAGGCTGACGAGGCGGTGGGCCCATTCGTCGCCGGGGTCGAGGTCGGCCGCCCGGCGCGCGGCCTCCAACGCCGACTCGGGACGGCCGGCGTTCAGCCTGGTCAGAGCCTCGGTGCACCACTCGCGTGGGGACTTATCGGAAATATCGTCTTTCCCGGCACGTCCATCGTTCCCCACGGCTCCCATGATCCGGCGACGGATGCGCGATGGATAGATACGGACATATTGCTGTATCTCTCTAGAGAGGTGGGGGCTGTCGTGGATCGGCCGATACCGCTATGCCAGGCGCCTGGCATGGCCTAAGCTGCCACGCAAGCCGGAGTGGAGAGCCGCGGCAGAAGAGGGCACGAGATCGCCCCCCGCGAGTTCCGCCGCTTTCGACCATTCTGCAGGTGCAGGCCCAGGTGACCGGATCGGCCTGCGAGGAGGCCCATGACCGTCACACAGGCCGCACCCCTCGTACGGCGTGCCGATCGCCTGCCTCGGGACAACCGCTGGGCCGTCCTCGTCCTGCTCTGCCTGAGCCTGCTGCTGATCACGGTCGACGCCACCGTCCTGCACATCGCGGTGCCCGCGCTCACGGCCGCGCTGGAGCCGTCCGCCGTCCAGCTCCTGTGGATCATCGACATCTACTCGCTCGTCGTCGCGCCGCTGCTCATCGTGTTCGGCACGCTCGGCGACCGCTACGGGCGCAAGCGGCTGGTCCTGGGCGGCTTCGTGCTGTTCGGCCTGGCTTCGGCGGGGGCGGCGTTCGCGCCCACGCCGCTGACCCTGATCCTGGCCAGGGCGCTGCTCGGCGTCGGCGGCGCCATGATCATGCCGGCCACGCTCTCGCTGATCCGCCAGGTCTTCACCGACCGGCGCGAGCGGGCCGTCGCGCTCGGCGTCTGGAGCGCGGTCGCGGCGGCCGGGGCGGCGGTCGGCCCGCTGATCGGCGGCGTGCTGGTCGGCGTCTGGTGGGGCGCGGTCTTCCTGATCAACGTGCCGATCCTGCTGGTGCTGCTGCCCCTGGCCGTCCGGCTGCTGCCGGAGTCGCCGCTGCGCAGGGAACGCCCCTGGGACTCCCCGAGCGCCGTGCTGTCGGTGCTCGGCCTGCTGGCCCTGGCCTTCGGGCTGAAGGAGGCCGGGTCGGGGAGCCTGCTGCCGTTCTGGGCCTCGGTGCTGGTGTTCCTCGCGGGGGCGGGGCTGCTGGTCGCGTTCGTACGCCGCCAGTCCCGCCTGCCGGCGCCACTGCTGGAGCTGGCCCTGTTCCGGCGGCGCGAGTTCACCACCGGCGTGGCCGGCGTGCTGCTGGGCGTGTTCGCGCTGGTCGGCCTCCAGCTCATGCTGGCCCAGTACCTCCAGCTCGTGCTGGGCGACAGCCCGCTGCGCGCGGCGGTCAGGATGTTGCCGCTGGTGCTGTCGGCGATCACCGGCGGGCTCGCGGCGGCCCACCTCCTGCCCAGGATCGGCATGCGCGCCACCATGAGCGGCGGCCTCGGGCTCGTCGCGCTGGCCCTGACGCCCACGCTCGGCTGGGGCGTCGAGGGCCATCCCGTGATGCTGGCGGTCTGCTTCGTGGGCATCGGGTTCGGCGTGCAGGTGGCGCTGCTGGCCGCCTCCGACACGATCATGTCCTCGGTCCCCGAGTCCCGCGCCGGCGGGGCCGCGGCCATCGAGGAGACCGCGTACGAGCTGGGCGCGGGCCTCGGCGTCGCCGTACTCGGCACGATCACCACGATCGCCTACGCGCCCGCGCTGCCCGCCGTGCCCGGAGTGTCCGCGGGCGGCATGGACCAGGCGCGGCAGTCGCTGGCCGGAGCCGCCCACGTCGCCCGCGAGATCGGCGGCAGCACCGGCGACGCGCTGCTCGACGCCGCACGCTGGGCCTTCGTCAACGCCCTGCACACGACCGTGGTCGTGAGCGTCGTCCTGCTGAGCCTGACCGCCGTCGCGGTGGCCATGCTGCTCAGCCGTGATTGAGGTGTGCCATGGCCCGATCAGGGCAGACAAGTACCGTGAAACAGGCCCTGCGTGATGTCGCCGCCTTAGTCGCCCGCGTCGGGGTGGGCGGCATCTTCTTCGCCAACGGCTGGACCAAGCTGGAGGACGGGCTCACCGCCACCGGCGCGAAGTTCCTCCAGCAGGGCGCCCCGGCACCCGGCGCATGGGCCACGGTCACCATGCTCACCGAGCTGATCGGCGGCGCGCTGCTGATCGCCGGGCTGGGCGTCGCCGTCACCGGGCTGATCCTGTTCGCCGAGGCGCTCGGCGTCTTCCTGGTCGCCCCGCCGCTCAACCCCATCAGCCTGAACGAGCTGATCCTCCTCGGAACGGCCTCCATCCTGCTCGCCGTCGTGGGCGCGGGGCGGCTGTCGGTCGACCACATGGTCGTGATCCGCAGGCGGGAGTCGGAGGCGGCCGACGAGTTCGCCGCCGACGCCGAGGCCGACCGGGTGCTCGCCTCGCTGCGCGACTCCGACGCGCCCGCGCGGCAGTCGAAGCCGGCCGAGGACGCCGCGCCGCGGGCCGAGGACGTCCCCTCGCCCATGGCGGACACCGCGCCGCACCCCCGGCCCCGTACGCGGCCCGTCAAGCCGCCGGCGGCCGAGGAGCCCGCGCCCGATCCGGCGCCGGTCCCGGGCGACACGCTGGTGGCCGGCCGCAAGAAGCCCGCGCCCCGAGGCCGCCGTCCCTCATCGGAGGGCTGAGCGGGCGGGCACGCGCAGCGCGCCCTGGGTGAGCGCGATGGCCAGCAGGATGACCAGCGCGCCCACCGGCTGGTTCCAGGTGATCGTCTCGTCGAGCAGCAGCACGCCCGAGATCACCGCGAACACCGGCAGCAGGTACGTCACCGTCGAGGTCGTCGTCACGCCCGCCATGGTCTGCACCCGGTACAGCAGCAGGTAGGCCACGCCCGTGCCGAGCCCGCCGAGGCCCAGCATGCTCCACCAGACCTCGACGGGCGCCGCGGTGTCCACCAGCGGCACGCCCGCCACCAGCGTGATCACCGCGAGCTGGGCCGCGCCCGTCAGGAGCTGCCCGGCGGCCAGCACCACCGGCGGCTCGGGACGCCGCCCGGTGATGAACCGCCCCATGTACGCCCCGCCGATCCCGTAGCAGAGCGCCGCGCCGAAGCAGGCCAGGCTGCCGCCGAGCTGCCCGCCCGCCATGGGCTGCCACACCCCGAGCACCACCATGACGCCCGCGAACCCGAGGCCGAGCCCGGCCGCCCGCGCGGCGGTCGCCCGTTCGGCGCGCAGCACCAGGGTGAAGGCCAGCGTGCACAGGGGCGTGGTGGCGTTCCAGATGGCGGCGACGACCGAGGAGACGTACTGCTCGCCGTAGGCGAACAGGGTGAAGGGCAGCGTGGTGAGCACGACGGAGGCGATCTGGAAGTGCCCCCACAGCCGCGGGTCGCGGGGGAGCGCTCGCCGGGTGACCGCGAGCGCGATCAGCAGGGTGGCCGCGCCGACCGCCATGCGGCCGAACGACACCTGCAGCGGATGCAGCGCCCCCACCGCGATCTTGATGAAGAAGAAACTGTTGCCCCAGATGGCGGCCAGCAGCAGGAACGCGGGCAACCACCTCCCCGCGGCCTCGCTGCGCACGTACGCCTCCCGTAGATGAACCACCGAGGAGCGTAGCGACCAGGACCGACATTTCTGAAATGTGCGGGGATAAGGTCACGTGTCGGCCGTGAGCCGGGCCACCACCCGCATCTTGTTCATCGCGTCCAGCGCCGCCACCTTGTACGACTCCGCCAGCGTCGGATAGTTGAACACCGCGTTGACCAGGTAGTCGACGGTCCCGCCGCAGCCCATCACGGTCTGGCCGATGTGCACCAGCTCGGTCGCGCCCGTGCCGAACACGTGCACGCCCAGCAGCCGCCGGTCCTCGGAGGAGACCAGCAGCTTGAGCATCCCGTACGAGTCGCCGATGATCTGCCCCCTGGCCAGCTCCCGGTAACGCGAGATGCCCACCTCGAACGGGATCCGGTCGCGGGTCAGCTCGTCCTCCGACTTCCCGACGAAGCTGATCTCCGGGATGGTGTAGATGCCGATGGGCGGCAGCTCCCGCAGCTCCTCCACGGGCTCCCCGCAGGCGTGCTGGGCGGCCACCCGGCCCTGCTCCATCGAGGTGGCGGCCAGCGCGGGGAAGCCGATCACGTCCCCGACCGCGTAGATGTGCGGCACGGCCGTGGCGTAGTGCTCGTCCACCCGGATCCTGCCGCGGTCGTCGGCGGCCAGCCCGGCGGCCTCCAGGTTCAGCTCGGCCGTCCTGCCCTGGCGGCCCGCCGAGTACATGACGCAGTCGGCGGGGATGCGCTTGCCGCTCTCCAGCAGGGTCAGCGCGCCGCGCGGGCGGCGTTCGACGGCGGCGACGTGCTCGCCGAACCGGAAGGTCACCGCCAGGTCGCGCAGGTGGTACTTGAGCGCCTCCACGATCTCCAGGTCGCAGAACTCCAGCATGCGCTCACGCCGTTCGACCACGGTCACCTTGGTGCCGAGGGCGGCGAACATGGAGGCGTACTCGATGCCGATGACCCCCGCGCCGACGACCACCATGGTCTCGGGCACCCGGTCCAGGTGCAGGATCGCGTCGGAGTCGATGACCGTGCGCTCGTCGAACTGCACGCTGTCCGGGCGGGCGGGGGAGGTGCCGGTGGCGATCACGATCCGGTCCGCGGTGACCTTGCGCTCCTCCTCGCCCCTGATCCCGACGGTGTGCGGGTCGAGGAAGCGTCCGGTGCCGGGCAGGACCGTGACGTGGTTGCGGGCGAGCTGGCTGCGGATCACCTGGACCTCGCGGCCGATCACGTGCTGGGTGCGCATCCCGAGGTCGGCGACCGTGATCTCGTCCTTGACGCGGTAGCTGGCGCCGTACAGCTCGCGCTGGTTCAGGCCCGTGAGGTAGAGGACCGCCTCGCGCAGCGTCTTGGAGGGGATCGTGCCGGTGTTGATGCAGACGCCGCCGATCATGTTCCGCTTCTCGACGACGGCCACCCGCCTGCCCAGCTTCGCCGCCGCGATGGCCGCCTTCTGCCCGCCGGGACCGGAACCGAGCACCAACACGTCGTAGTCCGCCACAGGGTCCAGTGTGGGCGCGCAGGGGTTACCGGCGGAAGCCCCGTCGGCGAGACTGCGCGTATGCAACGTGCATTCCGTCAGGTCGACGTGTTCACCTCCGTCCCCTATCGCGGCAACCCGCTCGCGGTCGTGCTCGACGGCCAGGGGCTGGACACCGAGGAGATGCAGCGCTTCGCCGCCTGGACGAACCTGTCCGAGACGACGTTCGTGCTGCCGCCGACCGTGCCCGAGGCCGACTACCGGGTCCGGATCTTCACCGGGAGCGGCGAGCTGCCGTTCGCCGGGCACCCGACGCTGGGCACCTGCCACGCCTGGCTGGAGGCGGGCGGGCGGCCGCGCGACGAGGCGCAGGTCGTCCAGGAGTGCGGCGCCGGGCTGATCCGGGTGCGCAGGACCGACGAGGGGCTCGCCTTCGCCGCCCCCGAACTGGTGCGGTCGGGGCCCGTGGAGGAGGAGCTCGCCGAGCGCCTCGCCGAGAGCCTGCGCATCGGACGCGACCGCATGCTGGCCGTCGAGTGGGCCGACAACGGGCCCGGCTGGGTGGTCGTGCTGCTGGCCGCCGCCGAGGAGGTGCTGGAGCTGCGGCCGGGCGTGATCGAGCACATGGTCGGCGTGGCCGGGCCGTGCCGGGAGGGCTCGCCGTACGCCTACGAGGTGCGCGTCTTCGCCCCCGACGTCGAGGACCCGGTGACCGGCAGCCTGCACGCGTCGCTGGCCCAGTTCCTGCTGCGTACGGGACGGGTGAAGGCGCCGTACACGGCGGGCCAGGGGACCACGCTCGGCCGGGCGGGGCGTGTGCGCGTCACCGCCGACGAGCGGGACGTGTGGGTCGGCGGGGCGGTGGTCACCTGCGTCAGCGGCCGGGTCGCGTTGTGAAGCGCACCTCGTCGCCGGGCCGGAGCTGCGCCGCGACCGGCAGGTCGGCCTGCCGCACCACCGCGATCACCGGGTAGCCGCCCGTGGGCGGGTGGTCGGCGAGGAACACGATCGGCTGCCCGTCCGGCGGCACCTGCACCGCCCCGGCGACCATGCCCTCGCTCGGCAGCTCGCCCTGCCTGGCCCGCGCGAGCCCGGGCCCGCGCAGCCGCACCCCGACGCGGTTGCTGTCCTGGCTCACCGCGTACGGCCCCCCGCACAGCGCCTCCAGCGCCCCCGGGACGAACCAGTCGTCCCGCGGCCCGGCGAGCACCCGCAGCACGGCCGGCGCGGGCCCCGGCGGCGGCGCCAGGTCCACCGAGATGTCCTCGACGGCGAACCCGCCCACCGGCAGCAGCGTCCCGGCCCGCAGCGGCTCGGGGCCGAGCCCCGACAACGAGTCGGTCGACCGGCTGCCCAGCACCGGCTCGACCGCGATCCCGCCGCGCACCGCCACGTACGTGCGCAGCCCCCACTCCGGCGCCTCCAGCCGCAGCTCGCCCCCCGGCGGCACCCAGAACGGCACCCCCATCCGCGCCCCCGCCGGAGCGCCGGTCAGCGCCGCCCACGCCCCCTCGCGGAAGCGCAGCCGCGCCTGGCCGAACGTCACCTCGACGCCCGCCGCGTCCTCCCGGTTGCCCACCAGCCGGTTGGCCAGCCGCAGGCTCGGCGCGTCGGCCGCCCCCGAGCGCGGCACCCCCAGGTGGGCGTGGCCGGGCCGGCCCAGATCCTGGACGGTCGCGTACGGGCCCGGCGCGATCACCTCGATCATGCTCGCTCGAACCGCACGCGCATCCCCGGCCGGAACAGCGACGGCGGATCGGCCGACACGTCCCACACCCGCGTGGTCGTGCGCCCCAGCAGCCGCCACCCCCCGGGCGAGGCGGTCGGGTAGACCGCCGAGTACGGCCCCGCGACCGCCACCGACCCGGCCGGCACCGACGTGCGCGGCGTGTCGAGCCGCGGCAGCTCCAGCACCGGGTCGAGCCCGGTCAGATAGGCGAACCCCGGGGCGAACCCCAGCCACCCGACCACCAGCTCGCGTCCGGTGTGCCGGGCGACCACCTCCTCGGCCGAGATCCCGGCCAGCGACGCGACGGAATCGAGATCGGCCCCGTCATAGACGACCGGAATCGTCACCACCGGCCCGGCCACGGCACCCCCTGGCGGCCCGCCCGCCTGCCCGGCGACGGCCGCCAGCCGGGCCCGCAACCGCTCCCGGTCCGCGCCGGGAGCCACCACGAGCACGGTCTCCGGCCCCGGCACGATCTCCACGACCCCTTCGGGCCGGTCGGCGCGCAGGGCCGCGTCCAGCCGGTGGGAGGCCGCCAGTGACCCGGTCTCGACGAGCAGCGCGTGCTCTCCCGCCGTACGGATCACGCGAACGCCTGCAGGACCACTCCGGCCGCCAGCAGGTCGTTGCGCACCGCACGGGCCAGCCCGACGGCGTCAGGCGTGTCTCCGTGGACGCACAGCGAACGGGCGGAGACGGACACCGGACTGCCGTCGACGGCCGCCACGGAGCCTTCCAGGGCCATCTGGCGGGCCCGCGCGGTCACCGCCGCCGCGTCGTGGATGACCGCCCCCGGCTCCCGCCGCGAGACCAGCGCCCCCGCCGCCGTGTACGCCCGGTCCGCGAACGCCTCGCTCACCGTCGGGACGCCCTCCGCCGCGGCCACCTCGTGCACCACCGACACCGGCAGCGTCAGCACCGGCAGCGAGGGGTCGTAGTCGGCGACCGCGTCGATCACCGCCGCCGCCTGCTCCTTGTCGCGGCAGATGCGGTTGTACAGGGCGCCGTGCGGCTTGACGTAGGACACCCGGCCGCCCATCGCCCTGGCGATGCCGTCGACGGCGGCGAGCTGGTAGAGCACCTCGGCGCACAGCTCCTCGGGCTCGACCTCCATCTCCCTGCGGCCGAAGTGGGCCAGGTCGCGGTAGGACACCTGCGCGCCGATCGACACGCCGCGGTCGACGGCCGCCGCGCACGTGCGCCTGATCGTCACGGGGTCGCCCGCGTGGAAGCCGCAGGCGACGTTCGCGCTGGTGACGATGTCGAGCAGCGCGAGGTCGTCGCCGAGCCGCCAGATGCCGAAACCCTCACCGAGGTCGGCGTTGAGGTCGATCGCCATCCCCCCATCATGGCGGCAGCGCTACCTCGGCGCGACGAACAACGTCTGAGTCGCCGCACCGACTTCGCCGCGCTCGTCGTACAGGGTGGTCCGGGTCAGGCCGCGGCCGGACGGGCCGATCGCGGTGGCCGCGTCCATGCAGGTCCACTCGCCGACCGGGGTGCGGAACAGCGAGATCGTCAGGTCGACGTTGACGAACAGGTGGGTGGCGAAGTCGACGGCCGGGCTCACGCCGTTGCCGCTGTCGGCGAACGCGGCCAGCCGCTCGAACGGGGTGATCTCCTCGCCCTCCACCAGCGGCACGGTCAGCCTGCCCCACACCGTGGCCGGGCCGGTCAGCATCGGGCCGCCGGCGGCGAACCGCCAGTCGAACGCCCTGCCGTAGCCGAAGCCCGACACCAGGTAGGACTCCGCGTGCTCGGGCGAGGGCGGCGGCACGGGCGCGGGCGGCTGCGCGGCCGGGGTGGCGGGCGTGTCCGTCTCGCGGATGCGCCACGCGGTGGCCCTGGCGTACTCCCGCCCGCCGGACAGCACGGCCGCCGACAGGCACTGCACCCGCTTGCCGTCGCGGACGACGTCGGTGACGACCTCCAGCTCGGCGACGGGGACCGGGGCGAACACGTCGACCGCCAGCCTGGACAGCGCCAGGCCGGGCCGCGGCGCGGTGCGGTCGAGCTCGTGCGCGATCAGCGCGGCCACCGGGCCCATGTGCTGGGTGCCCGGGTCCCACGGCCCCTGGGTGTGCTCGGAGGCCAGATATCGCCCATGGGCCAGCCTGCGGTACATCGACATGGGGACGAACTCTAGATCTCGTCGGGGATGTCGGCGATGTCGTCGAGCGCCGCGGCCAGCTCGTCGGGGTCGCCGCCGATGCGCTCGGCGATCTCGATCAGCACGTGGAGCACGTCGTGGCGGTCGTGGCCGAGGTCGAGCAGGCGCTGGGCGGCCTCCCACAGCTGCGGCGGGTCGCCGTCCCACAGCCGGGTCGCGATCTCCTCGTGCCAGGCCAGGTGCTCCTGGTCGATCACGCCGTCGTGGTCGATCTCGAGTAACGTGCGCCGGTCGGCCTCGTCGGCCGGGTTGAGCCGGTCGAGGTCGATCCCGTTGTGCCGGCCCTGCAGATACGGGAACGCGAACACCCGCCTGGCCAGCGCCGACAGGTCGCCGTCGGGCAGCAGCCGCTCCAGCAGCGGCCGGTCGAGCCCGAACGACGTCGGGTCGCGGTAGGCCTCGGGGAATTTGCCCGTGGCCTCCCACACCGCGTCGAGCGTGGCCTTGAGCCCCTGCTCGGGCAGCCCGGTGCGGCGCGCGGCGAAGCGCACCCACGCCGACAGCACGTGCGGCATCGCCTCCTGCTCGGCCACGCTCAGCATCACCTTGCGCGGCAGCCAGTCGAGCAGGAACGTCTCGCACTTGGTCGGGCTGACCCGCAGCGGCCGGTTGAAGTCGCGCTCGCAGCCGTAGTCGATGATGTGGTCGGCGCAGCGCGAGGCCGCCGACGGGTCCGACAGGTGCTCGGCCGCGTCGGAGGCGAGGAACTCGGCGGCCAGCATGGCCCGCCGCTCGCGGCTGTAGGGCGCCTCGATGTGCAGCGGCGCCGGACGCTTGCGGCCCGGCGGCAGCGCCTTGAGCCGGGCCCGGGCGAAGGCGTGGTAGGCGCTGTAGCTCTCGCTCACCGGCGGCGGCGTCTTGGGCTCCCTGGTGGCCTTCATGGCCGACTCCAGCAGCGCCCTGGCCTGCTCGGGCTGGATCTCCTCGAACAGCAGCATCGGGTTGCCCGCCGCCTCGGCCCTGGCCTGCTCCAGCAGGTTGTCGACGTGCGAGGACACCCACGCGTCGCGGGCCATCCCGCTCATGTTGTGGTCGACGACCACGACCAGCGCGTGCCGGTCGCTGGGCACCGATGCCTCGTTCCAGCGGTAGGCGAACGTGCAGATCACCGTGTCCTGGTCGCCGTAGGCGTCGCGGGAGACGTAGCAGCCGGTGGGCTTGACCGCGCCGACCTTGTCGGCCCATCCGGGCCTGGCCACGCCCGACTCCATCATCGCCAGCGCCGCGCCCTCGGCCTTGGCGCCCTGGCGGGCGGTGCCCAGGTAGGCCAGGCACACCAGCAGCGTCAGGGAGGCCGGGGTGCCGGCCTTGGCCGCGTAGTCGACCAGGCCCTCACCGAGGACCTGCTCCACGTCACCGCCCCTGACCCGCCTGCCCCACCAGGCCCCGATCATGTCTGAGACCATCAGCTCCGCGTCGAGAGGGCTGCGCACCGCGAGCAGCTCGCGGGCCGCCTGCACCATCTCCTGGAACACGTCGTCGGGCGGGCTGCTCTCCCGGGGATCTCGTCGGTGTCGGCGCACGCCCTCACTCTCTCGTATTCCAGGCGCAAACGGCGAAGAGAACTCGGCCTGGTGACCCCGATGTTATCGGTGGAACCGCGATCAGCGGGGACTTCGGGGCGGCGGGGCGGAGTTCACGATGGCGAGCAGGTGCTCGCGGGCGATGCGTTCCACGACCTCGGGCGTGGCCGGGACGCCGAGATGCTCGGCGCACGCGCACACGTCGGCCACGCACCGGTCGATGGTGTCCACGGGTACGGTCAGGAACTCTTCGGCCAGCCGGAGACTGACCGGCTCCTTGAGGAAGCGTGTGGCCAGAGCGAGCATAGATGTGAGATTCCTCTGGAGACCCGGGAGCAAACCCCCAGGAACGTATGCAGGGTGACTTGCGATCCCATTTCATCTTTTCTCGGCCTTGTGTCAAGGCTCTGCGGCGCCTGTGTTCGCTTCTCGTGCAAAGCTGTTTCCATGCGCATCCAGCTCGTCCAGCGGGACGAGGCAGACGAGCTCCTCGGCCGCAGCCCGCTCGCCCTGCTCGTCGGCATGCTGCTCGACCAGCAGATTCCCATGGAGTGGGCGTTCACTGGGCCGTACACCATCTCGGAGCGGCTGGGGCACGACCTGACCGCCGAGGAGATCGCCGCCTGCGATCCCGAGGCGTTCGCCGCGCTCCTCGCGCAGAAGCCGGCCGTGCACCGCTACCCCAAGTCGATGGCCGCCCGCGTCCAGCAGCTAGCGGCCTACCTCGTCGAACACTACGACGGGCGGCCCGAGGGCATCTGGAGCGACGCGGCCGACGGGAAAGACTTGTTGAAACGACTGCAGGCCCTTCCGGGATACGGCAAGCAGAAGGCCCAGATCTTTTTGGCATTGCTGGGCAAGCAGCTGGGGGTCCAGCCGTCAGGCTGGCGTGAGGCGGCCGGACTCTACGGCGAGGAGGGGTCATACCGATCGGTCGCCGACGTGGTCGACACCGACAGCCTGGGCCGGGTGCGCGCCGCCAAGCAGGAGGCCAAGCGCGCGGCCAAGGGCGAGTAACCTGATCTTGCTGCGCAATGTGGAGCGACTTTGACAGGATGCGTTGACCCTTATGGCGACCGGGCGGCGGCGGGGGCTTCCGTCAGCGCATGCCCATCGCCGATGATGTACTGCAGAATCCGGTCGCCCGGAGCTGCGCTACGCCGATACACAGTTATGGAGATGTGCCGCGTGGGAGACCCTGGCACGCGACGGAGGTGCCGACCATGAGCGCCGAGACCTCCGTTCCCCGTCCCCGGGAGTCGGATGTGGACATCTCAGACTCCGCCCTGTTCAAGGGCATGCTGTCGGAGGCCGAGTTCGCCTTCGCGTTCTTCGACGGCGATGGCCGCGTCCAGCGGGTCAACGACGTGTTCAGCGACGTCGTCAGCGTGCCCGCAGAGCGCCTGGTGGGCCGTGCGCCGATCGAGGTGCTGGCGGCCGACCTGAGCCAGATCATCACCCACGCCGTCCAGGCCGTCATCGAGAGCGACGCCCCGGTCACCGAGGGCCGCGTGCGGGTGCGCTCCGCCGAGGGCGACACCCGCCACTGGTCGTTGTCGTTCTCGCCGGTCCACGACGAGGCGGGCGAGCTGCGCGCCATCGCGCTGGTGGGCCTCGACGTGACCGAGAGCAGGCAGACCGAGGAGGCGCTGCGCCGCAGCGAGGAGCGCTACCGCTCGCTGGTCGAGGCGCAGTCCCAGCTCGTCTGGATCACCTCGCCCACGGGCGCCGTCGTCGAGGACGCGCCCCAGTGGCGCGCGATCACCGGCCAGGGGCTGGAGGAGTACCTCGCCAACGGCTGGCTGGAGGTCGTCCACCCCGAGGAGCGCCAGCAGACCGAGGAGGCCTGGCGCGAGGCGCTGCGCGGCCGCACGATGTTCGAGTGGAACTACCGGGTCCGCACCCGGGCCAGCGGCTACCGCCACTTCGAGGTGCGCGCGGTGCCGATCATCAGGCACGGCAGGGTCGTGGAGTGGGTCGGCGCCAACACCGACGTCACCCCGCAGCGCGAGGCCGAGGAGATGCGCGGCAGGCTGACCGACCAGCTCGGCGCCGCCGCCCTGCGCACCGCCCGGCTCCAGGGCGCCACGGCCCAGCTCGCCGAGGCCCTCACGGTCGAGCAGGTCGTCCAGGTCATCATCGACGTCGGCCGCACCGCCCTGGCCGCCGACCGCTCGGCCGTGGCGCTGCTCGACACCGACCGCGCCGCGCTCAAGCTGGTCAACGGCGAGGGCATCCCCGAGGTCCAGGGCTCGGGCGACGAGATCCCGTTGTCGCACTCCAACGTCATGACGATGGCCGTCAACAGCCGCCGTCCGGTCTTCGCCGAGTCGCCCGAGTCGCTGAAGGCCCAGTTGCTGGAGGCGGGCGACGACGAGGAGGCCCTGGCCGGCTTCATCAGCCAGGGCGACGAGCGGGCCTGGGTGGGCCTGCCGCTGCTGGCCGCCGGCCGGGCGCTCGGCGCGCTGCGCTTCTCGTTCACGCGCCCGCAGAAGATCTCCCAGGAGGACGGCGTCTTCCTGGAGGCGCTGGCCGGGCAGTGCGCCCTGGCCGTCGAGCGGGCCACGCTCTTCGAGCGCGAGCACCGCACCGCCGAGACGCTGCAGCGCAGCCTGCTGCCCGACCGCCTGCCCGTGGTCAAGGGCCTGGTGCTGGCCCAGCGCTTCCGTTCGGGCAGCCGCCACGTCCAGGTCGGCGGCGACTGGTACGACGCGTTCGTCCTGCAGGACGGCCGGGTCGCGGCCGTCGTCGGCGACGTCATGGGCAAGGGCGTCAAGGCCGCGGCGGGCATGGGCCGCATCCGCAACGCCATGCGGGCGCTGGCGCTCACCAACCCGCCGCCCGCGGCCGTGCTCACCGGCCTCGACCGGGTCTTCGAGGCCACGGAAGAGGAGGAGCAGGTCACGACGCTGGCCTACATGGTGGTCGAGCCGGTCACCGGCGAGGGCACGCTGGCCATGGCCGGCCACCCGCCGCCCGTCCTCGTCTCGCCCCAGGGCACGGCGATCCTGTGCGACGCCGAGCCCGGCACGCCGCTGGGCTGGCCCACCAGCCGCCGGCAGTTCCGGTTCGTGGTGCCCCCGGGACACACCGCAGTGCTCTACTCAGACGGTCTCGTGGAGAACAGGAAGCGAGGGCTTGACGCCGGTCTCGCAGAGATTTGCAGTGTTGTGACCGAAGCGCCGCCTGAGGTGGTGAGTAGTCCTCACATGTTGCTGGACTTCCTGGTTGACCGGATGTTGTCGGGATATGAACAGGATGATGACGTTACCGCGCTCGCAATTCACGTTCCGCCGGCCACGAAGAGTGACTGAATGAAACAGTCATAACGGTTGCTTTCGGGTATCAGTGCCCCGCTTACGTACGCACTACTGTCTTGGTCGGCCTAGGGTGGAGGACAACCGCCGGGAGGTGGCCGTATGGAGTGCGGGGTCGTGCCACAATGCTGTGTCGGGTCCGTCGCGCTTCGCACGGCCTCACCGATCTCCGAGAGAGGCAACAGCCCCCAGCGGGCATCTGGGTCCATTGTCGCCACGCGTTCGTTCGAGAGGTGTTCGTGTCGCCTGCAAGTTCGACTCGCTCGAAGCCACAAGAGCTGAACGAGCCCGTCATTCAGCGACTGCTCGAGCGTGGGCGCTCGCAGGGTTTCCTCGAGTCTGAGGATGTCCGTCAGGCCTTCGAGGAGGCGGACATCCCCATGTCGCACGCCGCCGCGTTCTTGCGGAACCTCAGCAAAGAGGGCGTGACCGTGGTGGTGACCGCCGCGGATTCGGCTGCGCCGAAGAAGTCTCGTGGTCCAGCAAAGCGCCGCACCGCTGCCCCCGTCAAGACCAAGACGGCAGCGGCCGCCAAAGAGCAGCAGCCCGAGACCGTGACCGCGGTCGTGGGCGCCGCTGAGGCCGAGCCGGCCAAGAAGCCGGCCCCGGCCAAGAAGGCCGCTCCCGCTCCGAAGAAGGCGGCTCCGGCCGCCGCCAAGAAGGCCAAGCCAGAAGTCAGCGCTGGGCCTGCCGAGACCAAGCCGAAGGCACCCGAGGGCGTCAAGGCGACCGACGCGGACGACGACGATCTCGAGCTCGACGGCGACGTGGAGCTGGAGGACCTCGAGGACATCGAGGTCGACGACATCGTGGCCGAGGACGACTCCGACTCCGAGGGTGACTCCGACTCCGACTCCGACGACGACTCCGACGACGAGCCCAAGGCCGCCGACGTCGCCGCCGCCACCGTGGACAAGACCGAGGACGAGGTCCTCATCCTGTCCGACGACGACGACGACGCCCCGGTCGCCCAGGTGGCCGCCGCCGGCGCCACCGCCGACCCGGTGAAGGACTACCTCAAGCAGATCGGCAAGGTCCCTCTGCTCAACGCCGAGCAGGAGGTCGAGCTGGCCAAGCGCATCGAGGCGGGCCTGTTCGCCGAGGAGCAGCTCGGCGGCGGCGAGACCGAGAGCCTGCCGGTCGACGTCCGGGCCGAGCTCGAATGGATCGCCGAAGACGGCCGCCGGGCCAAGAACCACCTGCTGGAGGCCAACCTCCGGCTCGTGGTCTCGCTGGCCAAGCGCTACACCGGGCGCGGCATGCTGTTCCTCGACCTGATCCAGGAGGGCAACCTCGGCCTGATCAGGGCCGTGGAGAAGTTCGACTACACCAAGGGCTACAAGTTCTCCACCTACGCCACGTGGTGGATCCGGCAGGCGATCACGCGTGCCATGGCCGACCAGGCGCGGACCATCCGCATCCCGGTCCACATGGTCGAAGTGATCAACAAGCTGGCCCGCGTCCAGCGACAGATGCTGCAGGACCTCGGCCGCGAGCCCACGCCGGAGGAGCTGGCCCGCGAGCTGGACATGACGCCCGAGAAGGTCGTCGAGGTCCAGAAGTACGGCCGCGAGCCCATCTCCCTCCACACCCCGCTGGGTGAGGAGGGCGACAGCGAGTTCGGTGACCTCATCGAGGACTCCGAGGCCATCGTGCCGGCCGACGCCGTCAGCTTCACGCTGCTGCAGGAGCAGCTGCACTCCGTTCTCGACACGTTGTCGGAGCGGGAGGCGGGCGTCGTGTCCATGCGGTTCGGCCTCACCGACGGGCAGCCGAAGACGCTCGACGAGATCGGCAAGGTTTACGGGGTCACCCGTGAGCGCATCCGCCAGATCGAGTCGAAGACCATGTCCAAGCTGCGTCACCCGTCCCGGTCCCAGGTCCTGCGCGACTACCTGGACTAGGAGCCACCTCGTCGATCGCCCCGTCCGGAACCTTCCGGGCGGGGCGATCGCCGTTTCGGCGTCCGTCAGGCCGGGTCGGTGACGTGCACGTCGAGGAGCCAGGGGCGGTTCGCCCGCGCGGGCTCGGTGAGGTCGACCGTCCAGCCCAGGTTGCCGAGGGTCTTGGCCAGCTCCTCGGGGGTGCCGGGGGCCTCCTCCTGCTGGAGCAGGACGCGGGCGATCTCACCCCGGGTGGCCTTGGCCATGTGGCTGACGACCTTGCCGTCACGGAAGACGCGTACCGACACCGACCGGTCGCCGGGCTGCCACGCCCCCGCGTACGTGGACGAGCGCAGGTCCACCACCAGCCCCCGTATGCGGTCCAGCTCCTTGGCCAGGTGGGTGCGCCAGTAGGCGGCCAGACCGCCCAGCGGCGGCAGGCTGACGCCCATCGACAGGCGGTACGGGGGCACCTGGTCGGTGACGCGCAGCACGCCCCACAGGCCGGAGAAGATCAGCACGGACTCCTCCGCCCTGGCCCTGGCGGCGTCGTCCAGGGTGTTCAGGCCGAGGTTGTCGTACAGGACGCCGGTGTAGAGGTCGGCGGCGGGCAGGGTGGGGGCGGTGGGCAACGCCGTGTTCTTGGCCGCCTCGCCCGCCAGGCCGGGCGTCAGCCCGAGCACCTGCGCGGCGTCGCGGCGCTTGGAGGCCCGGATGAGCGCGGAGACGACCCGCTTGCGGGCACGGTCGAGCTTGGGGAAGGACAGCTCCCCGAGCGGCGGCCCGCTCCCCTCGGAGGCCTTTCCTTCGGACGGCGGCAGCAGAATCAGCACAACCCCACACCCTAACGGGCCGGTCAGAGGGTGTTCGCGCTGGTCGGCTAGGCTGCGCGGATGAATGTCGACCTGCTGGTGCACCAGGCGTGGCCGGCCTACGAACAGCGTTCGCATGACGGCTGGGTGCTGCGTAGCGCGGGAGGCGTGACCAAACGGGCGAACTCGGTGCTGGCCCTGCACGCCCCCGCCGACCTCGACGCCGCGATCGGCGCCGCCGAGGCGTTCTACGGCGAGCGGGGACAGAGCTGCGCCTTCTCCATCGGCCCCGGCACCTGGCCCGGCCTGGACGCCGAGCTGGCCCGCAGAGGCTACGAGCTGGTCGACCCGACGCTCATCATGGCCGGTTCGCCGCCGGCCGAGTCGCACGGCCCGGTCCGGATCGAGGACCACCCGTGGCCGGAATGGCTGGAGACCTGGTGGTCCGTCGACGGCCGGTACGGCGCCGGCCTGGAGGAGGCCACCCGCATCTGCACCGGCGTGCCCGCCTGGTACGCGGCCGTCGAGGAGGACGGCGTCCCGGTCGCGGTCGGGCGGGTCGTGCCGCAGGGCGACACGGCGGGGATCTTCTGCATGGCGACGTTGCCGAGCGCCCGGCGGCGCGGCCTCGCGCGTACGGTGCTGCGTGCTCTGACCAGGCATGCCGGGGCGAAGAGCGCGTATCTGGTCACCACCGAGCCCAACCGGGCGGCCCAGGCTTTGTACCGCGGCGAGGGATTCCAGACCGTCGGCCGGTACCACTACCGCGTGCGCAACGGCTGAACGCAGAACGGCGACCCCGGCGTGGTGCGCCGGGATCGCCGAGCTGGACGTGCAATATGAGGTTATGTGATCACAACGAACGCGTCAGCGATCGTCGTTGGGGTTCATTGAAGGGGTTTCGCTGAGGCGAGCCGACTCGTCCAGGATGTCGGCGCCCTTTTCGCGCAGCGCTGCGACGTGCTGACGCCCATGGTGGGCGCAGAACAGCAGCTCCCCACCAACAGGCAGGGTCGCGCGAATGTAGGCCTGGGCGCCGCAGCGGTCGCAGCGGTCGAGGGCCGTCAGCGGCTTAACGGGGGCGAGAGCTCCAGTCACGTATCGCCTTTCGGGTCACCCCCGCCGAAGCGAGGATCTGGCGTCAGTCACTTGAGACAACATCTAACCGGACGTGGACGTTCCCAATCTCCGCCTCGCTACGCCCAGAGCAGAATGTGTCCGAAAGTAATGGCGATCAGCCGGTTGGTAACGGCAAACGTGTCGCCATGGCAAGCTTGTACGCGTGCCTAAGGGAAGAACGGTAGGCTACGCACACGTGTTCGATGCTTAGACCAGGGGAGCAAGAGTGACGGTAGTGGAGGCGGGTTACACGGCTCGTCACCTGTCGGTGCTTGAGGGCCTCGAGGCCGTACGCAAGCGGCCGGGCATGTACATCGGGTCCACCGACAGCCGCGGGCTCATGCACTGCCTCTGGGAGATCGTGGACAACGGCGTCGACGAGGCGCTGGCCGGCCACTGCGACCGCATCGAGGTCGAGCTCTACGCCGACGGCTCCATCGAGGTGCGGGACAACGGCCGCGGCATCCCCGTTGACATCCACCCCAAGACCGGCCTGGCCGGTGTCGAGCTCGTCTACACCAAGCTGCACGCCGGCGGGAAGTTCGGCAGCGGCTCCTACGGCGCCTCCGGCGGCCTCCACGGCGTGGGCGCCTCCGTGGTCAACGCCCTGTCCTCCCGGCTCGACGTCGAGGTCGACCTCGACGGGCGGGTCCACGAGATCAGCTTCAGGCGCGGCGTGCCCGGCGTCTTCGACGGCGACGGTCCCACGGCCAAGTTCAAGAAGAAGTCCGGGCTGCGGATCGGCGGCAACCTGCCCAAGAACGTCACGGGCACCCGCGTGCGCTTCTGGGCCGACAAGCAGATCTTCCTGCCCGACGCCGAGGTCTCGCTCGACGAGATCCACGTGCGCCTGCGGCAGACCGCGTTCCTGGTGCCCGGCCTGACGCTGGCGGTCTTCGACAGCAGAGGCGAGGAGCGCACCGGCGAGGAGTTCCGCTTCGACGGCGGCATCTCCGAGTTCACCGAGTTCCTGGCGCGCGACGAGCCCGTCTGCGACGTGCTGCGCCTGCAGGGCGTGGGCCACTTCCACGAGACCGTGCCGGTTCTCGACGACCAGGGCCACATGACACCCACCGAGGTGCAGCGCGAGCTCACCGTCGACGTGGCGGTCCGGTGGGGCAAGGGCTACGAGTCGACCATCCGCTCGTTCGTCAACGTGATCGCCACGCCCAAGGGCGGCACGCACCTGACCGGTTTCGAACGCGGCCTGGTCCGTACGATCAACGAGCTGCTGCGCGAGACCCGGCTGCTGAAGAGCGGCGACGACCCGGTCAACAAGGAGGACATCTCCGAGGGGCTGACCGGCGTGGTCACCGTCCGGGTGCCCGAGCCGCAGTTCGAGGGGCAGACCAAGGAGGTCCTCGGCACCTCGGCGGCCACCCGCATCGTCTCGCACGTCGTCTCGCGCGAGCTCAAGGAGCTGTTCGCCAACCCGCCGCGCGGGTTCAAGCAGCCGCTGCGGGCCGTGCTGGAGAAGATCGTCGCCGCCGCCAAGGCCCGCATCGCGGCCCGTGAGCACCGCGACAACCAGCGGCGCAAGAGCGCCCTGGAGAACTCGGCGCTGCCGGCCAAGCTGGTCGACTGCCGCAGCGACGCCGTCGACCGCAGCGAGCTGTTCATCGTCGAGGGCGACTCCGCGCTCGGCACGGCCAAGCTGGCCCGCGACTCCGAGTTCCAGGCGCTGCTGCCGATCCGCGGCAAGATCCTCAACGTGCAGAAGGCGTCCGTGAGCGACATGCTCAAGAACGCCGAGTGCGCCGCGATCATCCAGGTGGTGGGGGCCGGGTCGGGGCGTTCGTTCGACATCGAGGCGGCCCGCTACGGCAAGGTCATCCTCATGGCCGACGCCGACGTCGACGGCGCGCACATCCGCTGCCTGCTGCTCACCCTGTTCCACCGCTACATGCGGCCGATGGTGGAGGCCGGGCGGGTGTTCGCGGCCGTGCCGCCGCTGCACCGCATCGAGCTCACCAACCCGGGGCGCGGCAAGGAGAAGTACATCTACTGCTACTCCGACGCCGAGCTGCACAAGGTCCTGCGCGACCTGGAGCGGCGGGGCAAGCGCTGGAAGGACCCGGTGCAGCGGTACAAGGGCCTGGGGGAGATGGACGCCGACCAGCTCGCCGAGACCACGATGGACCCGCGGCACCGGGTGCTGCGCCGGGTGCGCATCGAGGACGCCGAAGGGGCCGAGTCCATCTTCAGCCTGCTGATGGGGAGCGACGTGGCGCCGCGGCGGGAGTTCATCGTCAGCAGCGCGGCCGAGGTCGACCGCGACCACATCGACGCCTGATCCGGGACGGGCACCTTCTGAGGCCGGTTGCCCCGGCCTCAGGGTGTCCCCGGTGGCTCCAGAGAGGGACACCAGCCTTGAGAGGGCCGGGGCCGCAGAGGGAATCTGAGGCTCCGAACGGCCCCGGCGCGGGCCCGGTTCTCGGAGGACATACCGGTCCCACGGAATGCCTGAGCGTCAGAGGGTTCCTGGCTCCAGAGGGATCGCGGGCCTCACCGTGATGCGCCTGGTGTCAGCAGGCATCAAGCCGAGCTGGCCTTGAGGTGTGTCGTGCTCGTTGTCGCCGTGTGAGGCGGCCGGGTGGGGCTCTCGGGGGTGTGGGTATGCCGCCTCCGGTGGCGTCGAGGCCTGAGGGTGCCCCTTCGGCTGCTCAGGGGGCCTGGGGGCGACGCCTCGGCGCTACGGCCACTCGTAGAGCTACGGAGGTCCGGGCGGAGGTCGAGGCGCTCCAGGGGCGTTCTGGGGCCGTGGGGGCCCTTCCGGGGGCGAGGCTGCAGGCCCGTCGCGGGCGGCACGAATGACTGCTCTCGGTAATGGTTGGTTGCTTAGTGTTATCGCGGGTCGAGTGGGTACGGGCGGGATGCCGCCGTTTCGCGGGCAATCGGTCAGGGACGAGTTCATGTGGCTCGCCGGCCCCCGATCACGCGCTCGGGGCGTGGTCGCGGGGGAGGGGCGTTCGATGGGGCTGGCTGCGGGAGCGGCGGTGGATCTCGGAGCGGCGCGGATGCAGATGGCGTTGTCGCTCGGCTGGCACATCGTCATCGCCTGTCTCGGCGTCGGGATGCCGGCCATCACGTTGCTGGCCGAGTGGCGGGGGCATCGCACCGGGGACAACAACTACCGGCTGCTGGCGCGGCGGTGGGCCAGGGCGCTCGGGGTGCTGTTCGCGGTCGGGGCGGTGTCCGGGACGATCCTGTCGTTCGAGATGGGGCTCCTGTGGCCGGGCATGATGGGCGTGTACGGCGAGGTCATCGGCCTGCCGTTCTCGCTGGAGGGCATCGCGTTCTTCGTCGAGGCCATCTTCCTCGGCATCTACCTGTACGCCTGGGACCGGCTGCGTCCCGTCCCGCACCTGTTGTCGGGGATCCCGATCGTGCTGGCGGGGGTGGCCAGCGCGTTCTTCGTGGTGGCCGCCAACGCCTGGATGCAGCAGCCCACGGGGTACCGGGTGGAGGGCGGCCGGATCGTCGCCGTCGATCCGTGGGCGGCGATGTTCAACCGGGCCACGCCGCCGCAGACCGTGCACATGATCCTGGCGGCGTTCATGGTGGCCGGGTTCCTGATGGCCGGCGTGTACGCGGTCGCCATGCTGCGCGGCCGCCGGGACCGCTACCATCGCCTCGGCCTGCTGCTGCCGCTCACGGTCGCGGCGGCCGTCACCCCCGTGCAGATCGGCGTCGGCGACTGGGCCGCGCACTTCGTGGCCGAGTACCAGCCGGTCAAGCTGGCCGCCATGGAAGGCGTGTTCCGGACGAGCCGCGACGTGCCGCTGCACCTGGGCGGGATCGCGGTGAACGGCGAGCTGAAGTACGCCCTGGAGATCCCCTACGGCCTGTCCCTGCTGGCCCACTGGAACCCGCACGCCGAGATCGCCGGCCTGACCGAGGTCCCGCCCGCCGACTGGCCGCCGGTCAACATCGTGCACTGGGGGTTCCAGGTCATGGTGCTGCTGGGCTTCGCGCTGCTGCTGCTCGCGGCCTGTCTCGCGCTGTCCTGGAAGCGGCGGCGTGATCTGCCGCGAACGCCGTGGTTCCTGCGCGGTGTCGCGCTGTCGGGCGTGGCCGCCGTGCTGGCGCTGGAGAGCGGCTGGGTGGTCACGGAGGTCGGACGCCAGCCGTGGATCGTGTTCCGGGTGATGCGCACGTCGGAGGCGGTCAACCCCGCGCCCGGCCTGGTGTACGGGTTCGCGCTGGTCACCGCCGTGTACGTGGCCCTGACCGTCGCCACCGTGTACGTGATGCGCCGCCTGTCCCGGGACGTGCCCGTGCCGCTGGCGCCGCAGGAGCCCGACGTCACCGGCTACAAGGTCGTGTGACCATGCCGCTGCCGCAGATCATGCTGGCCGTCACGTGGGTCGGGCTGACGGCGTACGTGCTGTTCGGGGGCGCGGACTTCGGCGGCGGCGTCTGGGACCTGCTGGCCGGCGGCGCCGAGCGCGGCCGGCGGCGGCGGGACCTGGTGGAGCACTCCATCGGCCCGATCTGGGAGGCCAACCACGTGTGGCTGATCTTCGTGATCGTGCTGGCGTGGACCGGAGTGCCGTCGGTGTTCGCCTCGGTCGCCTCCACCCTCTACATCCCGCTCACGCTGGTGGCGCTGGGTGTGATCGGGCGCGGCGCGGCGTTCGCCTTCCGCAAGGTCTCCGCGCGGCTCTGGCAGCGGCGGCTGTTCGGCGCCACCTTCGCCTTCTCCTCGGTGGTGACCCCGTTCTTCCTCGGCGCCGCGGCGGGCGGCATCGCCTCCGGACGGGTGCCGCCCGGCATCGCCAAGGGCGACCTGGTCCGAAGCTGGCTCAACCCCACGTCGATGGCGGTCGGCGCGCTGGGCGTCGCCACGGCCGCGTACCTGGCCGCCGTCTACCTGACCCGCGACGCCCGGCGCGGCGGCGAGGAGGACCTGGCCGAGGAGTTCCGGCGGCGGGCGCTGGGCTGCGGGGCGGTCGTCGGCGTGCTGGCAGTGGTGAGCCTGCTCGTGCTGCGCGCCGACGCGCCCGCCCTGTTCACCGAGCTGACCTCGGGCCGAGCCCTGCCGCTGCTGGTGCTGTCGGTGCTGGCCGGGCTGGCCTCGCTGGTGCTGCTGTGGCGGCGGGCCTACCTCGCGGTACGCGTCACCGCCGCGCTGGCCGTGACGGGGCTGCTGTGGGGGTGGGGCGTGGGGCAGTACCCCGTGCTGCTCCCCGGCCTGACCCTCGACCGCGCCGCGGCCACCGACGCGGTGCTGGGCGCCAGCCTCGGGTCGCTGGCCGTCGGCGCGGTGCTGCTGGTCCCGTCGCTGTGGTGGCTGTACGCCACCTTCCAGCGTGATCGGGGCGAGGCTGTCAGTCGGCGACCGGCATGAGCCGGCCCGTGCGGACGTCGTAGATCGCGCCCGTCACCGGCATGTCGGCGGGCAGGAACGGCGTCGTGCGGATGCGGGTAAGGTCGTGCCGGAGCGCCACGCCCTGGTCGGGGACGGTGTGGAACTCCAGGCTGCGGGTGTCCACCCCGCGGGCGCTGGTCAGCTCGTGCACGTCGCCGTCCGTCACCTTGGTCATCCCGCAGTCGGTGTGCGGCATGACCAGGACCCGCTCGACGCCGAGCAGGTACACGGCCAGGACCAGCGTGCGCAGCACGTCGTCGGTGACGCGGGCGCCGGCGTTGCGCAGGATCTTGGCGTCGCCGGGCTGCAGGCCCAGCAGGCCCAGCGGGTCGATGCGGGAGTCCATGCAGGTCACCACGGCCAGCCCGCGGGCTGCGCGGCCGGTGAGCCCGGAGTCGCCGAAGTCCTTGGCGTACTTCGCGTTGGCGGCATAGAGGTCGTCGAACGCAGTCATGCCTCAGATCTTCCCTTACGTCCCAAAGATGATGCTTTCCGGGGTGGCGACTGGCGCGAGTTCCCGAAGGTCCCACCAAATACACTCACCTTGAGTGATGATGTCGTCACCATCTGTACGTCGTCGAAGAGGTCAGTCGTGAGTAGGTCCGAATCGCTCGCCGCGTATCTCCGCGCTCAGGCCCGGCGCCGCCTCGACCGCGTGGAGTCCAACGACGACGGGCGCAACGCCAGATGCGCGCTGGCCCTGCTCGACACCGCCGCGTACGCCGCCGGCCTGCCCGAGGACGACCCGATCATCCTCATGCTCGACCAGGCGGGCTGCTACGGCCCGCTCGGCTGCGAGGAGTTCGACCCGGGCGAGGCCGGGGTCCGGCTGATCCGGTCGTGGACCGGTGGTGAGCCGCACGAACTGCTGCTCGCGTTGCCCGCCGCCATCGAGGCCGCCGCCTCCGCCTGACACGGTCAGGCCGTGGGCTCGTTCCCCGGCCGCCACTTGATGCCGCAGCCGATCGAGGCGCGCTGGTCGGCCGGGACGGGGTCGCCCGCGAGCAGCGCGTCGACCGCCGCCCGGAGCGAGGAACCCGTCACGGGGACCGGGTTGCCGGGGCGCGACCCGTCGAACTCACCCCGGTAGACGAGCCGCAGCTCGCCGTCGTAGAGGAAGAAGTCGGGCGTGCAGGCCGCGCGGTAGGCCTTGGCGACGTCCTGGGTGTCGTCCAGCAGGTACGGGAACGGGAACCCCGCACGCCGGGCCTGTTCGGCCAGGTGTGTGGGATCATCGTCCGGGTAGTTCACGCTGTCGTTGCTGCAGATGCCCACCACCGACAGCCTGGAGCCGTAGCCGGCGGCCAGCGCTCCGAGGCCCGTCTCGATGTGCCGTACGTAGGGGCAGTGGTTGGACAGGAAGACCACCAGCGTGGCGGGTGAGCCCTTGAGGTCCGCGAGCGAGACGCTGCCGCCGTCGATGGCGGTGAGGTCGAAGGACGGCGCGGGCGCGCCCAGGGGAACCATGTACGAGTTGGCAGCCATGACCTTCATTCTCGTCGGCGGGGACGCCGGCGAAACAAGTCCAGGAGGTGAATGATGGACGGCATCGCGGAGTTCCGCACGACGGTCCTCGACTGCCCGGAGCCGCGGGCGCTCGCCGAGTTCTACTCTCGGTTGCTCGGCTGGCCCGTCACGTACGAGGACGAGGACTGGGTGGTCGTCGAGGACGGCGGCTCGCCCAAGCGCCTGGCCTTCCAGCGCGTCCCCGGCCACCGGCCGCCGACGTGGCCGGACGGCGAGCGGCCGCAGCAGCTCCACATCGACGTCACGGTCACCGACCTGGACAAGGCCGAGCGGCAGGTGCTGGAGATCGGCGCGACCAAGCACGAGCGGCAGCCGAGCGAGGACGACAGCTTCCGGGTCTTCCTCGACCCCGCCGGCCACCCGTTCTGCCTCTGCAAGGACTGAGCGGGCGCCTGTCCCGTCCCGGAGCAAGGCGTGAGCACGCGCCCGCCCCGCACGGAAGCGGGGCGGGCGCGCGGTCAGCGGGCCGCCTGGGCCAGCAGGTCCACGGCCTTGCGCGGGCGGCCGGAGGCCAGTTCGTGGTCGGCCGCCGCCTGAAGGTCGAAGCGCCTGCCCGTGGCCTGGGCGACGTCCCTGGCCACCGAGACCACGGCGTCGTCCACGGCCGCCGAGTCGGTGCGGGAGCGTTCGAGCAGCGAGGCCGACGTCCCCACGGCGGCCAGCACGGCGCGCGCGTCGCGGACCGAGCCGTCGGCGTGCCACGCCCGCTCGCCCAGCGCGAGGGTCAGCGCCGCCGCCGCGGCCCTGGACGGTCCGTCGCCGCCGGCGAGCGTGTCACGGGCGGCCCTGAGCCGGTCCCGCGCCCGATCGGTCCGCAGGCCCCATCCGTACGGCCACAGCGGGTCGTAGGCGGCGTCGCCCACGTTGACGGGCACCTGCGCGGCCGTCCGGAACCAGGTGAACGGCAGCCGCCCGGTGTACGGCACGGCCCCGAACAGCGGGTCGGCCACCCCTGAGCCCTCGGTGCCCGGCAGCCAGGCCGCCACCACCGCCTCGACGCCCGTCAGGTCGCCCAGCGCCAGCGGACGCCCCGACACGACCAGCACGACGCATCTCATCGCCGCGCACACCCGGTCCACCGCGGCCTGGTCGGCCGCCGACAGCTCCAGCGTGCGCCCGGCGCGGCCCACGTCGCCCACACCTTCCGCGTACGGCTTCTCGCCCACCACCACGACCCCCACGTCGTGCCCGGCGAGCGGCGCGGAGGCGTCGGCCGAGTAGGTGACCGACGCGGCGCGGGCCCGGACGGCCCGCAGGATCGTCGTGCCCGGGGTGATCGGGCCGGAGGAGCCCTGCCAGGTGATCGTCCAGCCGCCCGCCTGGGCGCCGAGGTCGTCGGCGTTCGAGCCGGCCACGTACAGCCTGGCGGTGGGGCTCAGCGGCAGCAGGGCGCCGTCGTTCTTCAGCAGCACCTGCGACCTGGCCGCCGCCGTACGGGCCACCGCCCGGTGCGCCGCCGAGCCGACGTCGCCGATGCCGGACCGGTCGGCGTACGGGCGCTCGAACAGGCCCAGCCGGAACTTCTGCGTCAGGATCCTGGAGACCGCGTCGTCGATCCGCGACAACGGCACCCGCCCGGCCTCCGCCTCGGCCTTCAACGCGGCGAAGAACGCCGGGTACGCGTACGGCACCATGATCATGTCCAGGCCGGCGTTGACCGAGGTGCGCAGGTCGCTCGCGTAGTCGCCGGGGAGCTGGTCGATGGCCTGCCAGTCGCTGACCACGAACCCCTTGAAGCCGAGCCGGCCCTTGAGCACGTCGATGATCAGCTCCTTGTGCGCGTGCATCTTCAGCGGGCCGTCGCCGAAGTCCACGCTGGAGAAGGACGGCATGACGCTGCCGACGCCGCGCCTGACCGCCTCGGCGAACGGCGCCAGGTGGAGCGCCTCCAGCTCCGTCCTGGTGGTCCTGGTGACGCCCTGGTCGATCGTGTAATCGCCGGTGGTCGAGGAGCCGTACGCGGTGCCGCCGTCGCCGGCGTAGTGCTTGGCGGTGGCCAGCACGCCGTTGTCCTGGAGGCCGTCCACGATCGTGGCCAGCCTGGAGACCAGGGCCGGGTCCTCGCTGAAGGACTCGTACGCGCGGCCCCACCGGTCGTCGCGCGAGACGCACAGGCACGGCGCGAAGTCCCACGGGACGCCGGTGGCCCTGACCTCGCGGGCGGTGATCTTCCCCTCCTGCCTGACCAGCTCGGGGTCGCGGGTGGCGCCCATGCCCACGTTGTGCGGGAAGATCGTCGCGCCGACGACGTTGTTGTGGCCGTGCACGGCGTCCACGCCGTAGATCAGCGGGATCTGCAGGCGGGTCTGCAACGCTCGGGCCTGGAAGGCGTCGATCATGTCGGCCCAGGCCGCCGGGGTGTTGACGGCCGGGGTCGAGCCGCCGCCCGACAGCAGCGAGCCGAGCACGTACGTGGCGATGTCGCTCTGCTTGGCCAGCGCGCCGCGTTCGGCCTGCGTCATCTGGCCGACCTTCTCTTCCAGGGTCATCCGGGCCAGCAGGTCGGCCACGCGTTGCCGGACCGGGCGGCGCGTGTCCAGGTAGGGCAGGCCGTGCGCGTTGATCACGATGACCGGCTGCTCGGCCGGGGGCCTGGCGCCGGAGCCCGAGAGGGTGAGGGGGATGGTCTCGGCGACCTCGTTCTCGCCGTCGGCGAGCGTCTTGACGGTGAACGTCCTGGACGAGCCGGAGGCCGTGCCCGCCGGGAAGGTCAGCGTGCCGCGCGCCGGGGTGTAGTCCGCGCCCGGGGTGGCCGTGCCGGTGCCGGTGGCGTAGTCGACGGTCAGGGCGGCGGGCAGGGGGGCGCCGTCGGCCGTGGTGAGCGTGACGCCCACCTGGGCGACGCCCTTCTCGTCCACCGTGTAGACGGGCCTGGTGGTGGACAGGCGGGCCGGGCGGGGCGGGGCGGTGCCGTAGACCTGGACGTCGTCCCAGATCAGGGTGCCCGAGGCGGCCGGCAGGCGCATCGAGTAGCCCCACATGGCGACCAGGTCGAGCTCGCCGTCCGTGGGCGCGCCGCCCGGCTGGTAGTCGGCGCGGCGGACGAAGTCGGCGAAGGGCGTCCTGATCTGCCGCCAGCCGGTGGTGTCGTCGGTGAAGGAGGACTCGAACAGCTCGGACGCGCCCGCGCCGGCGCCGCCGTCCTTGATCTCGAAGAAGACCTTCTGGCCGGAGCCGGTGCCGTTCACCCAGAACGAGAAGCCCTCGTACGGGGACCAGTCCTGGGTGGCGGACAGGTCGTGGGACCAGCCGCCCCACTGGCTCACGTCGTAGACCGCCTTGAGCGCCCGGTTCGCCGCGGTGGCGTCCGGGCGGTCCTGGGCGGGCTGCACGGTGAGCGTGGGGGTGGAGGGGGCGTCGTTGCCCCAGGCGGACACGCCTTGGGGGACGCCGTCGGACTCGAAGTCGGTGACCGTACGCGGTTCGGCCGCCGCCTGGGCGGCGGGCGGGACGACGGCCAGCGAGGCGACCAGGGCGAGGGCCGTCCATAACGATGGTCTGGCTCGGAACACGTTACCTCCCAGCAGAGAGAGCGCTCTCACGAAGGGATCGTGCCGCGAGCCGGTTTCATAACAGCCTGACGGGAAACCGCTCTCGCCCGCGTCCGGCGGAGGGGGCCGGGCCCGCCTCCGCCGGACGGCGGTCACTCCTCGTCGGCCGCCTGAGGTGTCGGCGCGTCCGTCTCGGGGCCCGCTGCCAGGGCGCCGCCGACGGCGCCGATGGTGTGCGTCAGGCGCACGCCCGAGCCGTCGCGGCGGCCCACCTCCTCCGGCAGCGGCACCGGCTTGCCCACCGCCGACACCGCCTTGGCGGGCGCGGGGCCGGCCCAGGCGAGCAGCAGCTCGTCCTCGCCCTTCAGGAAGCGCTGGGCCCGCACGCCGCCCGTGGCCCGCCCCTTCGGCGGGAACTCGGCGTAGTCGGAGACCTTGCCGCCGCCGACCTGCGTGCCCGGCAGCGCCGTCGAGGACCCGGCCACGGTGACCACCTGCGACGGACGCGAGGGGTCGACCACGCCGAACCAGACCACCCGGGCGCCGTCGTCGAGCCGGATGCCGGCCATGCCGCCCGCCGGACGCCCCTGGGGACGCACCAGCGAGGCCGGGTAGCGCAGGAGCTGGGCGTCGGAGGAGATGAAGACCAGGTCGTGGTCCTCGGAGTCGAGCTCGGCGGCGCCCACCACGGTGTCGCCGTCCTTGAGGGCGATCACCTCGAAGTCGTCGCGGTTGGCCGGGTAGTCGGGCACCACCCGCTTGACCACGCCCTGGGCCGTGCCCAGCGCGAGCCCGGGGCTGTCGGGATCGAGCGAGCCGAGGCCCACGACCTTCTCGTCCGGCTGCAGCGAGACGAACTCGGAGACCGGATGGCCGCCCGACAGCGTCGGCGGGTTGGCCGAGGGCGGCAACGTCGGCAGATCGACCACCTGGACCCGGATCAGCCGCCCGAGCGAGGTCACCACGCCCACCTCACCGCGTACGGACGTGCGCGCCACCGACACCAGCACGTCGTGCGCGGACCGATCGCCGTCACCCGCCAGCGGAGCGGCGTCGGACGTGCGGGCCAGCAGCCCGGTCGAGGACAGCAGCGCCCAGCACGGGTCGTCGGCCACCTGCAGCGACACCACCGGCGTGCGGGCCACGCCCGGCGCCTCCAGCAGCACGGTACGGCGCGGCGTGGCGTACTTCTTGGCCACCTCGGCCAGCTCGCCCGAGACCACCTGCCGCAGCTTCGTCTCCGAGGACAGGATCTCGGTGAGCGCCGCGATCTCCTGGCTCAGCGTCTCCTTCTCGCTGTCGAGCTCCAGCTTGTCGAACCTGGTCAGCCGGCGCAGCGGCGTGTCGAGGATGTAGGCGGCCTGGATCTCGGTCAGGTCGAAGACCTCCATCAACCGGGCGCGGGCCTGCGCCGAGTCGTCGGAGGAACGGATGACCTGGATGACCTCGTCGATGTTGAGCAGCGCGATGATCAGGCCGTCGACCAGGTGCAGGCGCTCCTCGCGCTTGCGCCGGCGGTACTCGGACCTGCGCCGCACGACCTCCAGCCGGTGGTCGACGTAGACCTGCAGCAGCTCGCGCAGGCCGAGCGTGCGCGGCTCGCCGTCGACCAGGGCGACGTTGTTGATGCCGAAGGTCTCCTCCATCGGCGTGAGCCGGTAGAGCTCCTCCAGGACGGCCTCGGGGATGAAGCCGTTCTTGATCTCGATGACCAGGCGCAGGCCCTTGTGCCGGTCGGTAAGGTCCTTCAGATCGGCGATGCCCTGGAGCTTCTTGTTGGTCACCAGCTCCTTGATCTTGGTGACCACGCGCTCGGGGCCGACGTTGTAGGGCAGTTCGGTGACGATGATGCCCTTGCGCCGCGGCGTGATCTGCTCGACCGCGCACCTGGCCCGCATGCGGAACGTGCCGCGGCCGGTCTCGTAGGCGTCGCGCACGCCCTGCAGCCCGATGATCGAGCCGCCGGTCGGCAGGTCGGGGCCGGGCACGAACTTCATCAGCTCGTCGAGCGTGGCGTCGGGCTTCTTGATCAGGTGACGGGCGGCGGCCACGACCTCGGCGAGGTTGTGCGGCGCCATGTTGGTCGCCATGCCGACCGCGATGCCGGTGGTGCCGTTGACCAGCAGATTGGGGAACGCCGACGGCATGACCGTGGGCTCGGTCTCCTGGCCGTCGTAGTTGGGCTTGAAGTTGACGGTGTCCTCGTCGAGCGACTCCACCATGAGCATCGCCGCCGGGGCCAGCCTGGCCTCGGTGTACCGCATGGCGGCCGGCATGTCGTCGGGGGAGCCGAAGTTGCCGTGGCCGTCGACCAGCGGCAGGCGCATGGAGAACGGTTGCGCCAGGCGCACGAGGGCGTCGTAGATGGCGCTGTCGCCATGGGGGTGGAGCTTGCCCATGACGTCGCCGACGACGCGAGAGGACTTGACGTGGCCGCGGTCGGGACGCAGGCCCATCTCGCTCATGGAGTAGAGGATGCGCCGCTGCACCGGTTTGAGGCCGTCGCGAGCGTCGGGCAGAGCCCGCTGGTAGATCACCGAGTACGCGTACTCGAGATAGCTCTTGCGCATCTCGGAGGAGACGTCGATGTCGACGATCCGCTCCTCGAAGTCCTCAGGCGGGGGTGCAGTCGTACGTCGGGCCATGTCGAACATTGTGCCGAAGAGACTCGGGTGCCCGCGACTCGTCGGCGCGTCTCCTGGCCTTGACCAAGCAATTGCTTGGGTCTTACCGTCGGAGACGAGGACCCCGTCCCCCCGCCTCCGGAGGCTTCGCCATGATCGAGTTCCATCCCGTGACCAAGCACATCGGCGCCGAGGTCACCGGGGTCGATCTGCGCAAACCCCTCTCCCCGGAAGACGTCGCGACCCTGCGCGAGGGGTGGCTGAGGCATCTGGTGCTGTTCTTCCGCGACCAGCACATCGACGACGAGCAGCACCTTCAGTTCGCCCTCAACTTCGGCACACTCAACCATCCGGCGTTCAAGAAGGACTCCGGCAGCCCGATCCACGTCCTCGACCAGACCTCCCCGAAGGGCGAGGGCGGCGACGAATGGCACAGCGACAACACCTTCGAGCCCACGCCGCCGATGGGCTCGCTGCTGCGCTGCATGCAGCTGCCGAGCGTGGGCGGCGACACCTGCTGGGCCAACACCTACCTGGCCTACGAGACGCTGTCGCCGTCGATCCAGCGGCTGTGCGACGAGCTGACGGCCGTGCACGACATCACGATGTCGATGAAGAAGGCGATCTCCAAGGGGCACCCGTTCGACCTGGCCGAGATCCAGGCCAAATGGCCGCCGATCGAGCGCCCGGTCGTCCGCGTGCACGCCGAGACCGGCCGCAAGGCCCTGTTCGTCAACCGCGCCTCCACCACCCGCCTGGTGGGGCTGAGCGACCGCGAGAACGAGGCCCTGCTGCCGATGCTCATCGACCACATCCGCTCGCCCGAGTACCAGTGCAGGCTGAACTGGCGCCCCGGCACGCTCGCCTTCTGGGACAACCGCCCCACCCAGCACTACGCGGTCGCCGACTACACCGAACGCCGCCGCATGCACCGCGTCACGATCAACGCGTTCCCCGAGCACGCGGACGGGCAGGGCCTCACGGCTTGAGGCCCGCCCAGCTCGACAGGGCGAGGAACAGGAGCAGCAGGGCCTCCACGCCGTAGACGATGTTGCGTCCCGTCGGGCCGATGAGCACGTACGCCACGGCGGCCAGCGTGCACCCCACCACCAGGATCACGTCGACGACCCCCAGGACGATGGCCAGCGCCAGGCGTACCAGGAACCACAGGAAGCCCAGGCCGAACCAGCTCGACATCGTGGAGTCGTCGTAGGCCCACCTGGACAGCGCCATGGGGGAGTAGAAGGAGGCGTCCCAAAACTCCTGCCAGCGGTCACCGATGCCCGCGGAGCGCTCTTTGACGGCGGTCTCGGCGTTCCTGAACTCGATGGTCCGCACGGTGCCGTTCGTGACGTCAACGATCACCTGGCGGCGGACGACCTGGATCACGGCCGTCCCGTTGACCACGGCCGTGAACTCGCCGGAGCCGCTGTTCACCTTGTAGATGTGGTCGAAGCCCGCGACGTCCGGGTTGTCCGGGCTCTTGCGGGCGTCGCGGACGACGACGTAGAAGGCGTCGTCGTCCGCCTCGGGCAGGTTGTACGCGGCGCCGATCGAGAAGACGCCGACCGGCGTGACCAGCGAGGTCTCCCCCGAGACCTGGACCATCCCGTCGGACCCCCACTCCAGCTTCACCGGGAGGAAGGCGGGGTGGTAGGAGGCCTTCACGCCGGTTCCGGCGCAGCCCGCCGTGGTGAGGATCATGACTGCCAGGACCACCCTGGCCACCATCTCGAAGTGGTCTTCCATGCTTCTGCGGCGGCGCGTCGTCGCCGCCGGTGCCGCCGAGGTGCAGGCAAGCCCCGTCATCAGCCCTCCTGGGGGCGAAAGCCGCTTGACGACTGCTCAACGTTCCTCCCCCGCCCAACGTTCCTCCCACCCCCGGCTCCCGCCCCCGAGCTCCCGGCCCCGGAGGCCCTTCCGAAGGGACAGGACCGTGACGGCCCTCCGCATCCTTCCCCCTCCCTTCCGGAGGGACAGGGGCCGTGATGGGCCTGTTCCGTCGGTGGGAGCTGGTAATAAGGGGGGCATGATTGAAGCCCCCGACGCGGCGATGCTGCGCGAAGAGGCCGAGGAGCGCCTACGGGCCCTGGCCGGCGACCATGCCCGGCTGCGAGACGACCAGTGGTCCGCCATCGAGGCGCTCGTGCTCGACCGGCGCAGGGTCCTCGTCGTGCAGCGCACCGGCTGGGGCAAGTCCGCCGTCTACTTCGTGGCCACCGCCCTGCTGCGCGAGCTCGGCGAGGGCCCCACGGTCATCGTCTCGCCGCTGCTCGCCCTCATGCGCAACCAGATCGCCGCCGCCGAGCGCGCCGGCATCAGGGCCGTCACGATCAACTCCGCCAACCCCGAGGCGTGGGAGGAGATCTACGGCCAGGTCGCCGAGGGCATGGTCGACGTGCTGCTGGTCAGCCCCGAGCGGCTCAACAACCCCGACTTCCGCGACAACGTGCTGCCCGAGCTGGCCGAGAGCGCCGGCCTGGTCGTCGTCGACGAGGCCCACTGCATCTCCGACTGGGGCCACGACTTCCGGCCCGACTACCGCAGGCTCGCCACGCTGTTCGACGAGCTGCCTCCCGGCATCCCCGTGCTGGCCACCACCGCCACGGCCAACGCCCGCGTCACCCGCGACGTCGCCGAGCAGATGGGCGAGGGCACGTTCGTGCTGCGTGGCGCGCTGGAGCGCGAGAGCCTGCACCTGAGCGTCGTCAAGCTGCCCTCGGCCGAGCAGCGCCTGGCCTGGCTGGCCCAGACCCTGCGCGAGCTGCCGGGCTCGGGCATCGTCTACACGCTCACCGTCGCCGCCGCCCACGAGATCGCCGGCTACCTGCGCGAGCAGGGCCACGAGGTGGCCGCCTACTCCGGGCAGACCGACCCGGCCGAGCGGCTGGCCGCCGAGGAGGCGCTGCTCAACAACAAGATCAAGGCGCTGGTCGCCACCAGCGCGCTCGGCATGGGGTTCGACAAGCCCGATCTGGGGTTCGTCGTGCACGTCGGCGCGCCGCAGTCGCCCGTCGCCTACTACCAGCAGGTCGGCCGTGCCGGGCGCGGCGTCGAGCGCGCCGAGGTCATCCTGCTGCCCGGCGCCGAAGACCGCGAGATCTGGGCCTACTTCACCTCCCTGGCCTTCCCGCCCGAGCCCGTCGTGCGCGCCACCCTCCAGGCGCTCGAACAGGGCGGCGTGATGTCCACCCCGGCCCTGGAGACCGCGGTCGACCTGAGCCGCAGCCGCCTGGAGATGATGCTCAAGGTCCTCGACGTCGACGTCGACGGCGCCGTACGCCGGGTCAAGGGCGGCTGGGAGTCGACCGGCGAGCCCTGGGAGTACGACACCGAGCGCTACGCCCGCATCGCCGCCGAGCGCAAGGCCGAGCAGGACGCCATGCTGCGCTACCTGACCACTGAGGAGTGCCGCGAGCAGTACCTGCGCCGCCACCTCGACGACGACACCGCCACGCCCTGCGGCCGCTGCGACAACTGCACCGGCCGCCACCGTTCACCGGAGATCGCCGCCCAGGCCGTCGAGACCGCCCGCGAACGCCTGAGCAGGCCCGGTGTCGAGATCGAGGCGCGCAGGCAGTGGCCGACCGGCCTCGCCGACCTGTCCGGCAGGATCAAGCCCGAGCTCGGCGCAGAGCCGGGCCGCGCGCTCGGCCGGCTGACCGACATCGGCTGGGGCAACCGGCTGCGCGAGCTGCTCGCCGGAGCCGACGGGCCGATGGCCGACGACATGTTCAAGGCCGTGATCCAGGTGTTGTCGGCGTGGGGCTGGCAGGAGCGGCCGGTGGCCGTGGTCAACGTGCCGTCCGCGACGCGTCCGCAGCTCGTGCGCGGCTTCGCCGAGCGGCTGGCGCAGGTGGGCCGGCTGACCTACCTGGGCGAGCTGGGCTACCGGGCGGGGTCGCCGGGCCGGCAGTTCAACAGCGCCAAGCGCGTCCAGGCGATCAGAGGCACCCTGGCGATGCCCAAGGAGCTCGGAGCCGCGATCGCCGACTGCGGCGGCCCGGTGCTGCTGGTGGACGACCGCGTGGACACCGGCTGGACGATGACCCTGGCGGCGGCCCTGATCCGCCACGCGGGCGCACCGGCCGTGCTCCCGCTCGCGCTGGCCACCACCTCGTAGCGGCGCCAGGGAGAACCCCGGCTGGGACGGCGACGCCCCGGCCGGGGAGGGGACGGGTCAGAACGGGGGACGTGCGCCCAGGTGCATGATCGCCTTGGCCGCGAGCCGGCAACCGGCGGCCAGCGACTCGGCCGGCGGCTTGCCGGCCAGCCACGGCGGCAGGAACCCGGCCGAGAACGCGTCGCCCGCGCCCGTGCCGTCAACGATCTTGTCGACCGGCTCGGCGGCCACCCGGACCGGGTCGGGACGGCCGTTGCTGAACCACAGCGCACCCTCGGCGTTCATCTTGATGATGACCTGCGGGAACCACGCGGTGAGCACCTTGGCGGCGGCCTCGGCCTCGTCGCGGCCGGTCAGCACCTTGGCCTGGTCGATGTTGGCGAACAGCAGCTTCGCGCCGTTGGTCCATTCGAGGAAGGGCTCGGCGCCCGTACGCTCCAGCGGAGCCGACGAGGCGCAGTCGACCGAGATCGACATGCCGGAGCGCCGCGCCATGTCGAGCGCCGCGAGACCGGCGTCGCGCGAGCCCTCGTTGATCAGCGTGTAGCCCGACAGGTGCAGGTGGGCGCCCGAGGTGAACAGGTCGCGCGGCAGGTCCTCCGGCGACAGGGCGGCGTTGGCGCCCGGGTCGGAGAGCATCGTGCGCTCGCCCTTGTGCGTGACGAGCACCACGCAGGTGCCGGTGGGCCGCTCGGGGTCCATGACGAGCCGGGCGTCGACGCCGTAGCCCATCAGTTCCATGTCGCGGTTGCGGCCGGTGATGTCGGCGCCCCTGCGGCCGATGAAGGCCACCTCCGCGCCCTCGACGGCGAGCCACGAGGCGATGTTGGCGCCGGAGCCGCCGCCGTGCATCGTCACGATCGCGGGCGTGTCGCTCGCGCGGGCGAGCGCGTAACGGGCGCGCGCGACCGCGTCGGTCATGAGATCGCCCACCACGACGACCCGCGTCATGATGCCACCACCTTGCTGCCTTCAGAACGACCCTGGCCACGGCAAAACTAACAGCTTCCGGGCTGTTCGTGGGGCTGACCCCGGACACCGGGCAGCAGTCGATGCACAAGCGTTGCCCAATGAGGCCCACCGGTCTTGGCATGTGGGATGCGGGTTTACGCTCGTGGCGTGGAGGCACAGTATCCGGCTCACTGGGAGGCCGACGTCGTTCTGGCCGACGGGGGCACCGCGCACGTACGCCCGATCAGGCCCGCCGACGCCGACCGTCTCCGTGCTTTCTACTCCCGTCTGTCCGCCGAGTCGATCTATTTCCGGTTCTTCGGCCCCCGCCCCCGGTTGTCCGACCGCGACGTCGAACGTTTCACGAACGTCGACTACGACAACCGTGTGGCCCTCATCGCCACCATCGGCGCCGAGATGGTCGCGGTGATCCGCTACGACCGCACCGAGCCGGGCGAGGCCGAGGTCGCCTTCCTGGTCGAGGACGCCCACCAGGGCAGGGGAGTGGCCTCCGTCCTGCTGGAGCACCTGGCGGCCACGGCCCGCGAGCGCGGCATCGAGCGGTTCGTCGCCGACGTGCTGCCCGCCAACATGAAGATGATGGGTGTCCTGCGGCAGGCCGGCTACACCGCGGAGAGCCGGTTCGCCGACGGCGTCGTCCGCATGACCCTCGACCTGACCCCGACCGAGACCTCGGCGGAGGTGACGGCCTCGCGCGAGCACCGGGCCGAGTCCCGGTCGATCGCGCGCCTGCTGGCGCCCGGGTCGGTCGCGGTCATCGGCGCCTCGCGCGAGCCCGGGGGCGTCGGCCAGACCGTCCTGCGCAACCTGCTGGCCGCCGACTTCACCGGCCCCGTCTACCCCGTCCACCGCCAGGTGCGGGCCGTCGCGGGCGTGCGGGCCTACCCGAGCGTGACGGCGATCGACGGCGAGGTCGACCTGGCGGTCGTGGCCGTGCCCGCGGAGGGCGTGCTCGACGTGGTCAAGGAGTGCGCCGAGAAGGGCGTCCACGGGCTGGTCGTGGTCTCCTCCGGCTTCGGCGAGACCGGCGCGTCCGGCCGCGCCAGGCAGGACGAGCTGGCCCGCATCGCCCGCTCCTACGGCCTGCGCGTGGTCGGCCCCAACTGCCTCGGCATCGCCAACACCGCCCCGGCCGTCAAGCTCAACGCCACGCTGGCCGCCACCGTGCCGGGCCGCGGCCGGGTGGGCTTCTTCAGCCAGTCGGGCGCGCTCGGCACCGCGCTGCTCCAACGGGTGGCCCAGCGCGGCATGGGCATCTCGTCGTTCGTCTCGGCCGGCAACCGCGCCGACGTCTCCGGCAACGACCTCCTCCAGTACTGGGAGGAGGACGACGCGACCGAGGTCATCCTGCTCTACCTGGAGTCGCTGGGAAACCCGCGCAAGTTCACCCGCCTGGCCAGGCGCATCGCGCGCAGCAAGCCGATCGTGGTGGTCAAGAGCGGCGGCACCCCGGCCGGCCACTCGGCCGAGGAGCTGGGGCTGCCCGACTCCGCGATCAGCTCCCTGTTCGCCCAGGCGGGCCTGATCAGGGTCGACGACCTCATCCAGCTCTTCGACGTGGGCCAGCTCCTGGCCTACCAGCCGCTGCCCGCCGGGCCCAGGGTCGCGCTGGTGACCAACTCCGACGCCCTCGGCCTGCTGGCCGCCGACGCCTGCCTGGCGGCCGGCCTCGAACCGCGCCCACCGGTCAACCTGGGCGCCGCGGCCGGGCCGGCCGAGTTCGGCGCGGCGCTCGCCGGCGAGCTGGCCGCCGAGGAGGTCGACGCCGCCGTCGTGATCTACATGCCGCCGATCCCCGGCGAGTCGGACGAGGTGGCGGCCGAGCTGCTGCGCGTCTCGCAGGGGTCGGCCAAGCCGGTGCTGGCCACGTTCCGCGGGCATCTCGGCATGCATCCGTCGTTGCGGGTGCCCGGCGACTCCGGCGGCGTGCCCGCGCGGGGCTCCATCCCGTCGTACGCGGCGCCGGAGGAGGCCGTCAGGGCCCTGGCCCACGTGGTGCGGTACGCCACCTGGCGGGCGCATCCGGCCGTGCCGCCGCCCGAGCTCGACGGTCTCGACACCGCCCGCGCCCGCGCGCTGGTCCTGGCCGCGCTGTCCGGCGCACCGGCCCCGGCGGGGGAGGAGCCGGGCGGGTTCGCCGAGCCCGGTCCGCCGGTCGAGATCGACGCCGCCGAGCTGCTGTCGTGCTACGGGCTGACCGTCTGGCCCGCGGAGGTCGTCCGCTCGCCGGAGGAGGCCGTGGCCGCCGCCGAACGGCTCGGCTGGCCGGTGGTGCTCAAGGTGGCCGACCCGGGGGCCTCGCGCCGCGCCGGGACCGTACGCCTGGGGCTGACCGGGCCCGAGATGGTGCGCAACGCCTACGCCGAGTTCGCCGACCAGCTCGGCGAGCGGGTCGAGCTGGCCGTCCAGCGCATGGCGCCGCAGCCGGCCGTGCCCACGGTCGTGGGGGTCGTCGAGGATCGCGCGTTCGGGCCGGTGGTGTCGTTCGGGCTCGGCGAGGTGACCGCCCGACTGCTGCTCGACCAGGGCTTCCGGCTCGCCCCGCTGACCGGCGAGGACGCCGCGGCCCTGGTGCGTTCCGTCCGCGCGGCCCCGCTGCTCTTCGGCCAGTACGGTTACCCGCCCGTCGCCGTCCCCGCCCTGGAGGAGCTGCTCGTACGTGTGGGCCGCCTGGCCAACGACCTGCCGGAGGTGGCCCGGCTCGACCTCGACCAGGTGTTGGTGGGGGAGTCGGAGGTGCTGGTCCTGGGCGCCCGCGCCACCCTGCGCACCCCGGCCGGACCACGCCTGGACGGCGGCCCGCGACGGCTCTCCTGACCACGCCCACCATGTCGTTCATGTCTAGACAAAGACGTTCATAGAGCGTTATGTCTGGCGGGTGAGTGCACTGCGCGGCCCTGGCAGGATGGAGGCATGAGGGAAACCCGAGTCTCAGCCGCGGGCCTGCGTGAAGCGATCGAGCGCAGCGGCTACTACCCCGACCTCGTCACCGATGCGGTCGAATCCGCGCTGGGCAAGGAGGCCGTGACCGCGTTCGTGGTCCACCACGAGGCCACCTTCGATCCCGCGATGGAGGTTCGCAGGCACGTCACCGTCCTGGTGCTGTCGACGACGAGGCTGCTGGTCTGCCACACCGACGAGCACCCGGCGGTGGAGGGCGTCTCGGCCTCCCACGCGTCCACGACGACCGAGGCGGTCCGCCTGAGCCGCGTCCAGTCGGTGGCCGTCACCCGCGTGGTGCCCGACCCGGCCTCCTACGTGCCGGGCGTGCCGCCCACCGAGGTCACCCTGACGATCGGCTGGGGCGCGATCTCCCACGTCGACCTTGAGCCGGCCACCTGCGGCGACGAGAACTGCGACGCCGACCACGGCTACACCGGCGCCATCACGGCCGACGACCTGTCGCTGCGGGTCAGCGAGGCGGCCGACGGTCCAGAGGCGGTCACCCACGTGCTGGCCTTCGCCAAGGCGCTCTCCGAGGCCACCGCCCGAGCCGCCGCCTGACCACACCCGGCCACCCCCACAGCAGCCGCCAGAGCCACCGTCAGGGCCGCCACAGCCATCCGCCGGGCCGCCGCCGGGCCACGGCCGGCCACTAGGATGTGGGGATGCTGCCGGACTACGGCGCCGGGTCGCTGGCGGACCTCCCCGGTTCGCTGCTGGCCGCCCTCGGCCTGACCGAGCCCAACCCGCTGGCCCTCGACCCCGCGGCGCGCGTCTGCCTGCTCCTGGTCGACGGCCTGGGGGTCGAGCTGCTCCGCGCCCACCCCGAGACCGCCCCCTTCCTGTCCACCCTCCCCGCCCGCACCCTCACCGCCGGTTTCCCCGCCACCACCGTCACCAGCCTGTGCTCGCTCGGCACCGGCCTGACCCCCGGCGAGCACGGCATGGTCGGCCTGATGCTGGCCGTCCCCGGCACCGGCCACCTGTTCAACTGCCTGCGCTGGACGCTCCCCGGCGGCCAGACGATGGACCCCGACGAGTGGCAGCCCGCGCCCACCGTCTACCAGCGCGCCGCCGCCCAGGGTGTCGACGCCGTCTACGTCGCCCCCGCCGAGTTCGAGGGCTCCGGCCTGACCAGGGCCGTCTACCGCGGCGTGCGCTACGTGGCCGCCGACGGCGTCGACGCCACCGTCGCCCGCGTCGCCGAGGCCCTGCGTGCCACGCCCCGCGCCCACGTCACCGCCTACTACGGCAACCTCGACGCCGTCGGCCACATGGCCGGGTGGGGTGGCGAGGAGTGGCTGAGCGAGCTGGCCGTCGTCGACGACCTGGCCCGGCGGCTGGCCGAGTCTCTGCCGCCCGGCTCGGCCCTCTACGTCACCGCCGACCACGGCATGGTCAACGCCACCGAGAAGATCGACGCCGAGAGCGTGCCCGCGCTGACCGAAGGGGTGGCGCTGCTCGGCGGCGAGGCCCGGGCCAGGCACGTCTACGCCCGTCCTGGAGCCGCCGGCCACGTCCTGGAGGCGTGGCGCGCGACCCTCGGCGACCGCGCCTGGGTAGTGTCCAGGCAGGAGGCGGTCGAGTCCGGCTGGTTCGGGCCCCGGGTGCGCGAGGCGTGGCTGGGCCGCATCGGCGACGTCGTGGCCGTGCCCCGGGCCGGCCTGGCCCTCACCGCCCCCACCCGTCATCCGATCGAGGCGCTGTTCACCGGCTACCACGGCTCGCTGACCGCCGCCGAGCTCAACGTCCCGCTGCTGGAGGTAACCACCCGATGAGTGCGCTGATCACGCCCGCCGAGCTGGCCGCGCTGCCCGACGTGTCCGTGCTCGACGTGCGCTGGCGGCTGAACGGCCCGCCCGGGATCGAGCTCTACCGCGAGGGGCACCTCGCGGGCGCCGTCTTCTGCGACGTCGACGCCGACCTCGCCGCGCCGCCCGGCGCCGCCGGCCGCCACCCGCTGCCCGGCGCCGGCGAGTTCCAGCGGGCCATGCGGGCGCTCGGCGTGTCCGACGGGCGTCCGGTCGTGGTCTACGACGACGCCGGCTCCACGACCGCCGCCCGCGCCTGGTGGGCGCTGCGCTACTTCGGCCATCGATCCGTACGCGTGCTCGACGGCGGCCTGACGGCCTGGGCCGAGGCCGGCCTGCCGCTCACGAAGGACGAGCCCGAGGTCGTGCCCGGCGACTTCACCGCCAGGCCCGGCGGCATGCCGACCCTGACGGCCGACGAGGCCGCCGCGGTGGCCGCCGAGGGCGTGCTGCTCGACGCCCGCGCCGCCGAACGCTACCGGGGCGAGGTCGAGCCCGTCGATCCGGTGGCCGGTCACGTGCCCGGCGCGGTGAACGCGCCCACGACCGGCAACGTGGGCCCGGGCGGCAGGTTCCTCGCCTCCGCCGACCTGCGTGACCGCTTCGCCGCGCTGGGCGTGCGCGAGGGTGTCCCGGTCGGCGCGTACTGCGGGTCGGGCGTCACCGCCGCCCACGAGGTGCTGGCCCTGGAGCTGGCCGGCCTGCCCGCCGCCCTCTACGTCGGCTCCTGGTCCAACTGGGTCGCCGACCCCACCCGCCCGGTGGCCACCGGCTGAGGCCGGCACCTGGTCAGCCGGCCGGGTAGAGGGGCCGGTCGCCCGCGCCGAAGCAGACGAACCCCAGCAGCCCGGTCTTGGCCGACGCGCAGGCCAGGGCCGCGTCAGGTGCCTGCCCGGAGGCGAGCAGCTCGTGGAAGGCTCCCATCATGGCCATCGCGGCCTCGTCGCCGATGGGCACCATCCCCGCCACCACGCACGAGCTCCCGTGCGCCAGGAACGTGCCCGGCAGGCCCAGCGGCGCCCCCTCCGCCGGCGTGCGGGCCATGCCCGAGTTGCACGCCGACAACACGACCAGCTCCGGCGCGCGGCTCAGGCCCAGCAGGTCGTAGGCCATGAGCTGCCCGTCGCCGAGGGTGATGCCGGACAGCAGCGGGCTGCGGGCGTTGAAGGCGCCGTGCGCGGCCAGGTGGAGGACGTCGGCCGCGCCGAGCGCCGCCAGCACGTCGGCCCTGCGGCCGGGCACCTCCCGCCCACCCGGATGGCAGGCCAGCACGCGGGCCACCTCCTCCTCGGCATGGACCAGCGCCGGCCCGGCCGCCGCCAGCACCACCGGGGCGGCCTCCCGTACGCGGGCCCGCCGCCGCGCCCCCGCCCAGGCCGCCGCGCTCGCCGCCACGCTCACGGGACGTTCGCGCAGCCCCGGCAGCGCGCCCCACGGCAGGGTGTGCAGCGGCCCCACGGGCACCACCACCAGCGGCCGGTCGCCCAGCTCGGCCCTGAGCGGCCCCAGCAGCAGCCGCTCCAGCTCCGCACCGGCGCCGGTCAGCTCCGTGAGCTCCCGCGCGGGACCGGCCACGTCGAGCCCCGCACCCCACTGACGCAGGGCGTGGCGCAGCCGCATGATCGCCTCACGCGCCTGCCGCACGTCGCCCAGCCGCCGCAGGATCAGCCGTTCACCGGTGACGAGCACCGCCAGCAGCGTCTCCTCGTCGGCCACGAACTCCACCAGTGCCGCGCCGTCGAGCGCCGCCCGCACCTGGTCGATCTCGGCCAGGCCGCACGCGTGCTCCGGCGCCGCGACCGCACGCCACCGCTCGGCCCACTCGAACACCTCGCCCACGCACCCGTCGCGCACCGCCAGCCCCAGCCCGAAGGCGGCCAGCCGCTCCCCGGACCGGGCCGCGTGGGCACGCAACGCCGGATCCTCGAACGTCTCCACCTGCCCGCTCACCTCGGCCAGCCCGTCACGGACCGCCCGCAGCGCCCCCGCGACGTCCTCCCGCAGCGCCGCCTCCAGGGCCAGGGCGTGCTGGCGTACAGTCACCGGGATCTGCGCGAGCTGCGTGGGCTGCGGCTCGGGGGCCAGCGAGGTCAGGCGGGTGCCGGCGGGCATCCAGCGCTCGGCGCGCTCGGCGTGCCGGGTGAGCCTGCGGAGCTGCGCCGAGGCCACCGGATGGTCGTCGACGGCCAGCGCCGCCTCGGCCGCGGCCAGCCGCAGCGCCGCGGCGGCGGCCACGTGCGAGGAGACGTCCTCCAACTCGTCGGCGCACCGGATCAGATCGGTGACCAGCGCGGACGTGACCGGCCCGAGCACCAGCCGGGCCCGCAGGACGACCTCCTCAGCCAGCGGCAGCCACGACAGCCGTTCCTGCTCGGCCAGCTCGCGCGCCGCCTGCTCGGCCACCTGCCGCGCCCGGTGGGGGTCGCCGGTGAGCAGCTCGACCTGGGCCAGCTTCAGCCGCGCCTCGGCCAGCGCCACCTGCGCGCCGGAGGACTCCAGATCGGGCACGGCCAGGCTCAGCATGGCCCTGGCCTCGCCGGGCAGGTGGGCCGCCAGCAGCGCGCCGGCGAAGTCGGCCCGCATCGTGGCCAGCCGCTCGGGGAAGCCGAACAAGGTGTCCTCCGCCTCCCGGTAATGCTCGAACGCGCCCGCGATGTCCCCCCGCCGCACCGCGAGGAACGGCAGGTTGGCGGCCGACAGCCGGGCCAGGTGGCGCAGGCCGGCGTTCCGGGCGAGCTGCAGGCAGGCCGCGATGTCGCGCATGGCGGACTCCCAGTCGCCCCGGTAGGCGTGGATGAGCCCCCGGTTGAGCAGGCCGCCGGCCAGGAAACGCCGGTCGTCGACCGTGCCCGGTGCGGCCACGAGGGCCCGCAGCGCCCGGTCGCAGGCGGCGATGGCCTCCTGGTGACGGCCCAGGTGGGCCAGGGCGACCGCCCGCTGCGTGTCGAGCTTGGCGCGGTCGAGCGGGGACAGGTACGCCCATGCCAGGGCGGCCACGCGCAGCGCCTGGAGCGGGTGCCCCCGCTCGGTGCGTACGGTGACCAACGACAGCCGCGCCTGGGCCCGGCGCTCGGCCGGGGCGTCCGGGATGGCGATGGCCTGCCGCAGGCAGTGTTCGGCACTGAGAAGGTCGCCCAGCTCGCGGGCGGCCAGCGCCATGGCGCGCAGCGCGATCGCCTCGGCCTCCGGCGCTCCGGCACGGCGGGCGGCGGCGAGGACGGTGCGGCCGGCGTAAAGGGCCTGTTCGGGATCGACGTGCGCGCGCAGCACGGCGGCCTCGGCCGTCTCGACGAGCGGACCGTGGTCGGCTGCTGATCCTGGTGGGGGTGACGTGACGCTCATGGGGGACTGACCGGCGGGGAGGAGGGGGCGGGGGTGTACGGCGCGGACGTGTGCCTCGGCGGAGGCGTCACGGCCGGATGCGCACCCACCTGGTCTGGACGGGCGCGTGACCGGGACGGTGGCACACCACGCTCAGCCACCCCGGCGGCAGCCCGGTGACCGCGAACCGGCCGTTGTGGGCGATCTGCCGGGTGAGGGTCAGATGCGGGGTGCGCACGTCGACGACGGAGTCTTCCCCGGGGTCGGGGAAGATCTGACCGGCGACGTCGATCAGCCCGTCGCCCACGGTCACCTCCAGGTCGAAGGTGAGACCGTCGGTGACGAACCGCACCAGCTGGGCCCCGTCGTCGAGGTCGGCGGCGACGGACCGCGACGCGCGGCCCTCGGCGGGGTCGGCCGGGTCGGCGGTCACCGCGTGCGGAACGCGCAGCCCGTAGATCTCACGCGCGGAGGCCGACACGTGCCCGGGCATCGGATCCATTCCGGCGGCGAGCCGGAGGGCCGCCAGGAAGTACTCGTCGTTGATCATTGCGCTGTCTCCTGTAGTGAGAGCAGAGTGCGCAGTTTCTCCAGGCAGCGGGCCCTGGTCGGCCCCACGCTGCCCACGGGCAACCCGAGCCGCATCGCCATCTGCTGGTTGCCCAGATCGGTCGCGACCAGCTGCAGCAGAGTACGGCAGGGTTCCTGCAGGGCGGAGACCGACTTCCACAGCAGGCGCCTGCCGTCGGCCTCCAGCACGGCGGACGCGGGATCCGGCTCCTCGACGGCCCCGAAGGTGGGCCTTCCCTCCGGATCGCTGACCAGCAGGCCCGACGACTCCTTCCGCAGCAGGAGGAGCGCCTCACGGCGGGTGGTCGTCATCAGCCAGCCGCCCACCCGCGAGGGGTCGCGGATGTCGTGCATGTGCTGGAGCAGCCGCAGCCAGGCGCCCTGGACCGCGTCGGCGGCATCGGCCTCGCCCAGCCCGCACGAGCGGGCCAGCGCCCACATGCGCGGGCCGAACCGGGACTCCAGCTCGTCCCAGGCGGATCGGTCGCCGTCGGCCGCGTCGAGGAGCAGCTTCGCCGGATCGCGCAAGTCGCTCATGCGGCCTCCTTTCGTCCCACACGGGGAGGTCATCCTGTCTCCTCGTGATTGACTGAGGACTGAGCGTAAACTCTACAGACTCGTGGGTACGAGAACTCCCAGATCGGGAATTTGCCGGGACCGCCGGGAGTCGAGCAGTCGCTCCACGGCTTCCTTGGCCGGTTCGCTCCGGGCGGCGTCGGCCACGGCCCCCGACACCAGGGCGGCGGCGAACGACGTGCCGCTCCAGGCGGCGTAGCCGCCGAACTCGCCCGTGTCCAGGAAACTGCTGGTCAGCCAGTCGCCGCGGGCGCAGGCGTCGACCCAGGTGCCGTACCCGGAGAAGGGCGCGCGGCGCTCCTGCGCGGCGTCGAGGGCCGCCACGCCCACCGCGCACGGCAGGGCGGCGGGCCAGAACGGCCGGTCGGAGGCGGTGTTGCCGGCGCAGGCCACCGTCACCGTGTCCTTCAGCGCGCCGATGGCGTCGGACAGCAGGGGCGGCGGCCGGTCGTCGAAGGAGTGGCAGCCGAAGGAGAGGTTGAGCACCTGGGGCGGGTCCTCGCGCATGCGGTGGAGGGTGCGCACCACGGTCGCCTCGTCGCCCAGGCCGTCGCCGTCGAGCACCCGGCGCACCCGGAGCCTGGCCCCGGGCGCCTGGCGGGTCAGCAGGCCGGCGACGAACGTGCCGTGCCCGGCCTGCGTCCCCTGGACGGCGTCGGCTCCCTCCGGGCCGAGCCGGGTGTACCAGTCGCTGCCCGACCACCACGGATGTTTCGCCACGCCGGTGTCGAGCACGGCCACGACCACGTCGGAACGCGACCTGCCCGCCCGGTACGACACCGGCGGCACGGGGAAGGGCCGGGAGGCCGGGCCGCCGAAGAACAGCGGCTGGCCGGTGACCACGTGGTTGGGCGAGGCACGGAAGCCCCGGTCGCGCAACTCGGCGGTGATCTCGCACGGGTCCACCCCGGCCGACAGATGCAGGACGGTCACTCCGTCGGCCTCGGAGACCGCCTGCGTCCAGCGGGCGGCGACCGACACCGCGCCACGGTCGACCAGCACCTGACCTGGCCTGATGTACGCCTCGCCGACAGATTGCATGTCCATGAGGCGGTATGTTTCCCCGCCTGCCACAACTGTCACGTGACACGCCCGCACCAACTTGGTATGGCCCCCCTCTGGTGTCCGATGGCGACCGACGGTAGTCTCTCCCTAGTCACTTGTGATCATCCCGGGGCGAGGCCGTTGGGGAAGGCGCACCTCGTACCGAAACGGGAGGTCCGGTGTCTGCTCGTGGCGTGCTTTACGTCCACTCGGCTCAGCCCGCGCTGTGCCCTCACATCGAATGGGCAGTCGCGGGTGTCCTTGGCGTGCCCGTTGATCTGACGTGGACACCGCAACCAGCCGCGCCGAACGTCGTGCGCGCGCAGGCGGAGTGGGAGGGCCGCGCCGGCATCGCGGCGGCCATCGCCTCTTCCCTCATGGGCTGGCAGCGCCTGAGATTCGAGATCACCGAGGATCCCTCGCCCGGCGTCGACGGCTCCAGACACGCCTACACGCCGACGCTCGGCGCCTTCACGGCGGTCATCGGCGCGGCCGGGGACATCATGATCTCCGAAGACCGCCTGCGTGCCGCCATGATGACGGCCGCCCAGGGCCGGTCCGTGCTGGAGGACGAGCTCGACAAGCTGCTCGGCCGGCCGTGGGACGAAGAGCTGGAGCCCTTCCGGTACGCCGGCGACGGCGCTCCCGTCCGCTGGCTGCACGCCGCCGTCTGACCCGCCCCACCTCCCGCTGAGCGCCCGCCGAGGGCGGCCGGCATCGGGCCGCCGTGCCGCGCCTTGTGATTCAGGCCATCACCAAGGCGTCAAGCAGCGGAAAGGCCCCGCACCGGGCATCGGTGCGGGGCCTTTCGCGGACGGGTCTACAGCGGGATGTTGCCGTGGGCGCCCCTGGCCGGGGTGGCCTGGGCGAGCACCTTGGCGATGGCGCCGCGCGTCTCGGCCGGCTCGATCACCTCGTCGACGACGCCCAGCTCCTGGGCGCGGGCCAGGCCGCCGGCGAGCTTCTCGTGCTCCTCGGCGAGCCGCTGTTCCAGCGCCGGCCGCTCCTCGTCGGAGGCCGCCGCGAGCTCGCGCCGCTTGAGCACGCGCACCGCCGCCACGGCCCCCATGACCGCCACCTCGGTGGTCGGCCAGGCGAACACCTTGGTCGCGCCCAGCGCCCGCGAGTTCATCGCGACGTACGCCCCGCCGTACGCCTTGCGCGTGACCAGGGTGATCCTGGGAACCGAGGCCTCGGCGAAGGCGTGCAGCAGCTTGGCGCCGCGCCGGACCACGCCGTCGTGCTCCTGGCCGACACCCGGCAGGTAACCGGGGACGTCCACGAGGACAACCAATGGCACCCCGAAGGCGTCACACATACGTACGAAGCGGGCGGCTTTCTCGGCGGACGTGGCGTCGAGGCAGCCGGCCAGCCGCAACGGGTTGTTGGCGACGACGCCGACCGTCCGGCCGCCGAGGCGGCCCAGCGACGTGACGACGTTGGGCGCCCATTTGGCGTGCAGTTCGACGCCGTCCTCGTCGAGCAGGCCGTTGACCAGCGGCTTGACGTCGTAGGCGCGCCGCGCGGACTCGGGCAGCAAGGAGGAGAAGTCGACCTCCTCCACCTCGCCGGGACGCACCCTGCCCTGGTGGCCGAGCAGCGTGGCGAGCCGGCGCGCCTGGAGGTAGGCGTCGGCCTCGGTCTTGGTGACGACGTGCACCACGCCGCTGCGCCTGCTGTGGGGCTCGGGGCCGCCCAGCGCCTCGGCGTCGACGTTCTCGCCGGTGACGCTGCGCACGACGTCGGGGCCGGTCACGAAGATACGGCCGGTGTCGGCCAGGATCACCAGGTCGGTGAGCGCGGGGCCGTAGGCGGCGCCGCCGGCGGCCGGGCCGACGACCACCGAGATCTGCGGCACGACGCCCGACGCCTTGGTCATGGCCGCGAACACCCGGCCGACGGCGTGCAGCGACTCGACGCCCTCGGCGAGCCGGGCGCCGCCGGAATGCCAGATGCCGATGACCGGCACCCGCTCGCGGACGGCCACGTCGTAGGCGTGCACGATGTGCTCGCAGCCCTCGCTGCCCATCGCGCCGCCCTGGAAGCGGGCGTCGCTGCAGAAGGCGGCGACGGGCACGCCCTCGATCCGGCCCATGGCGGCCAGGACGCCGCTTTTGTCCTCTGGGGTGATGAGCCGCAGCGAGCCCTCGTCGAGCAGCGCTGTCAGGCGGACGACTGGATCACGGGGATCGGCGGGCTCCTGGCCGGAGCCCTCACCCACCACCCGGCTGTCCAGTACGGTCATCAAGCCCCCTTGAAGACGACGGTGACGTTGTGCCCGCCGAACCCGAAGGAGTTGTTGACGGCGGCGAGGTCGCCCTGCGGCAGCGGACGGTTCGCGCCGTGGACGATGTCGACCTCGATGCCGTCGTCGAGGTTGTCGAGGTTGATGGTGGCCGGGACGATCCGCTCCTGCAGCGCCTTGATCGTGAAGACGGACTCGATGCCGCCCGCGCCGCCGAGCAGGTGACCGGTCATGGACTTGGTCGAGGTGACCAGCGGGTGGGTGCCGATGGCCTTGGCCACGGCCTGCACCTCGCCCACGTCGCCCGCCGGGGTGGACGTGGAGTGGGCGTTGACGTGCTTGACGTCGAGGCCGGTGATCTCGGCGTCGGTCAGCGCCTGCGTCATCGCCATGATGATGCCGCGGCCCTCGGGCTCGGGCTGCGTGATGTGGTGGGCGTCGGCCGAGTAGCCGACACCGGCGGCGTAGGCGTAGATGCGCGCGCCGCGCGCCTTGGCGTGCTCCTCGGACTCCAGCACCACGATGCCGGCGCCCTCGCCGAGCACGAACCCGTCGCGGTCGCGGTCCCACGGCCGGGAGGCGCCCTGCGGGTCGTCGTTGCGGGTGGACATCGCCCGCGCGGCGGCGAAGGCCGCGATGTTGAGGCCGTGGATGGCGGCCTCGGTGCCGCCCGCGACCACCACGTCGGCGCGGCCGAGCCGGATCATGTCCATGGCGTAGCCGATCGCCTCGGCGCCGGAGGCGCAGGCGGAGACGGTGGCGTGCACGCCCGCCTGGGCGCCCAGGTCGATGCCGATCCAGGCGGCCGGGCCGTTGGGCATGAGCATCGGCACGGTGAAGGGCGACAGCCGGTTCCAGCCGCGCTCCTTCCACGTGTCGTAGGCGGTCAGCGTGGTGGTGATGCCGCCGATGCCGCTGGAGACCACGACGCCCAGCCGCTCGGGGGCCACCTCGGGGGCGCCGGCGTCCTGCCAGGCCTCCCGGGCGGCGACCAGGGCGAACTGCTCGCTGCGGTCGAGACGGCGGGCCTCGGGGCGGGGCAGCACCTCGGTGGGGTCGACCGCCGCCGTCCCCGCGAACCGCACGGGGACGGAGTCGATCCACTCCGTGGTGAGGGTCTCCACACCCGACTGACCGGCGAGGAGCGCCGTCCAGGTCGAGGTGACGTCTCCACCGACGGGCGTCGTCGCGCCAAGCCCGGTGACGACGACACGTACCCGGTTCGCACTCACGTTTTCGCGCTCCTTACTGGTCAGAACTGGTTTGTCAGGCCTGGATGAAGTTGAGGACGTCCTTGACCGTCTTCAGGTTCTTCAGCTGGTCGTCGGGGATCTCGACGCCGAACTCGTCCTGAGCGGCCACGGCGATCTCGACCATGGACAGGGAGTCGATGTCGAGGTCGTCGACGAAGCTCTTCTCCGGGGTCACCTCGCCGGCCGGAATGCCGGTGATCTCGTTGATGATCTTGCCGAGGCCCGCGAGGATCTCCTGCTCGGTGGCAGCCATGTCGCTACTTCTCCTTTATTTTCTGGTTTCTGTACGGCTCTCGCCGTACGAGCTCTGAACAAGTACGGCGGGCGCCGTACCGGATCCTACGGAATCTCGATCACTTGGCCCGCATAGGTCAGACCGGCGCCGAAGCCGAGGATGAGCGCGAGGTCGCCTGAGCGGACCTCGCCGCGCTCCAGCATCCGCGAGAGCGCGAGCGGAATGGAGGCCGCCGACGTGTTGCCCGCGGTGACGATGTCACGGCCGATGACGGCCTTGTCGGCACCGAGCTTGCGTGCGATGGCCTCGATGATGCGCAGGTTGGCCTGGTGGGGCACGAACGCCGCCAGCTCCGAGGGGTCGACCCCGGCGCGGGCGCACGCCTCCAGGGCCACCGGGTGCAGCGCGGTGGCCCAGCGGAAGACCGTCTGGCCCTCCTGGGTGAGGAACTTCGTGCGGTCGGCGATGGAGATGGCCTCGGACTTGTCGCCGGAGCTGCCCCACACCACCGGGCCGATGCCGGGCGTGTCGGACGGGCCGACCACGGCGGCGCCGGCGCCGTCGGCGAAGATCACGGCCGTGGACCGGTCGGTCCAGTCGACCCACTGCGACAGCTTCTCCGAGCCGATGACCAGCACGTTCCTGGCCGCGCCGCCGCGGACCGCGGCGCTGGCGGTGGCCAGCGCGTAGCAGAAACCGGCGCAGGCGGCGTTGACGTCGAACGCGCCCGGGGACTTGATGCCCAGCCGGTGGGCCACGACGGCCGCGGCGTTGGGGATCTGGGTCTCCAGCGTGCAGGTGGCCACGATCACCAGGTCGACCTCGTCGGGGGTCAGGCCGCTGGCGGCCAGCGCCTTGCCGCCCGCCTGGGCCGCCATGTCCTCCACGGACTCGTTGGCGGAGGCGACCCGGCGCTCCTTGATCCCGACGCGGGACTGGATCCACTCGTCGTTGGTCTCCATGGTCTTGGCCAGGTCGTCGTTGGTGACGATGTTGTCCGGCTGGTAATGGCCGAAGGCCAGAATCCGGGCGCCTGGGGCGATGTCGGGGATCCTCATTTGATCAGCTCCCTGGCCGCGTCGAGGTCGTCGGGTGTCTTCAGCGCCACGGTCTCGACGCCCCGCAGGCCGCGCTTGGCGAGCCCGGTCAGCGTGCCGCCGGGCAGCAGCTCGATCATCTTGGTCACGCCCAGCTCGGCCATCGTCGCCATGCACAGGTCCCATCGGACGGGGCTGCTGATCTGCGAGATGAGCCGCTGGACGAACTCGGCGCCGGTGGCGGCGGGCCGGCCGTCGGCGTTGGACAGCAGCGTGACCCGCGGGTCGCCGGGCACGACGTTCCAGGCCGCCTCGCGCAGGGCGTCGACGGCCGGGGCCATGTGACCGGTGTGGAACGCGCCGGCCACCTTGAGCGGGATGAGCCTGGCACGGGCGGGCGCGTCGTCCTTGAAGGCGGCGAGCTGCTCCAGCGTGCCGCCCGCCACGATCTGGCCCGCGCCGTTGATGTTGGCCGGGGCCAGCCCGTGGCGCTCGATCGCGGCCAGCACGTCGGCCTCCACGCCGCCGAGCACGGCCGTCATGCCGGTCTCGGTCACGGCGGCGGCCTTGGCCATGGCCTGGGCGCGCTCGCGGACCAGGCTCAGCGCCTGCTCCGGGGTGAGCACCCCGGCCAGCGCGGCCGCGGCGAACTCGCCCACGCTGTGGCCGGCCAGCACGTCGGGGGAGGCCCCCAGCGCCTCGGCGGCGGCCAGCGCGGCGGCCACGAGCAGCGGCTGGGCGACGGCGGTGTCGCGGATCTCGTCGGCGTCGGCGGTGGTGCCGTAGGCGACCAGGTCGATCCCGGCGACCTCCGACCACGCGCCGAGTCTGTCGGCGAGGCCGGGCAGCTCGAGCCAGGGGGTCAGGAAGCCTGGGGTTTGGGCACCTTGGCCCGGAGCGACGAGTACAAGCACAAAAACCACCATGCCCTGTAGAACTTCGACACGCGGATGGAGATCCGTACGAACTTTGTCCGGGGTGTTTTGTAGGAACCCTACAGTGAAGATTTCGGGAATGTTACGTTAGGGCCCGCCATGCCGCAGCGCCCTCAGAAAGCCTGCCGAGGATGAGGCCGACCTGCAGCGTGAAGGCCGACCTGCCCTCGGTGGGCTGGTAGCCCGTGAGTTCGGTGATCTTCTTCAGACGGTAGCGGACCGTGTTCGGGTGCACGAACAGCAGCCGCGCCGTCGCCTCCAGGGAGGTGCCCTGTTCGAGGTATGTGGCAAGCGTATCGAGCAGGGGTGTGCCGGCCAACGGCAGGTAGACGTTCTCGATGAGCTGCTCCCTGGCGTCGGTGTCGCCGTCGAGCGCGCGTTCGGCCAGCAGGTCCTCGGCGTGCACCGGCCTGGGCGCGTCCGGCCAGCCTGCGGACGCCTTCAGCCCGGCCAGCGCGGCCCGTGCCGACCGCGCGGCGGCGTGCAGATCGGGCACCTCGGGGCCGATGACGATCGGGCCCACGCCGAAGCGCGCCACGACCTGCCGGGCCGCGTCCTGGACGCTGTCGGCGCCGCCCACGATCACGATCAGCCGGTCGGCCTGCACGCCGGCCAGCAGGTCCATGCCGATGCGGCGGCCCTTCTCGCGCAGGCCGTCGATGACCGCGCGGGGGTCGTCGTCGGGGGCGTGCCCGGCGATCACGACGACGGGGGAGGAGGTCCAGCCGAGGGCCGCGGCCCAGGAGTGGAGGCCGTCGTCGACCTCGCCCCGCACCAGCGCGTCGACGATCAGCGCCTCCAGCCGGGCGTCCCAGGAGCCGCGGGCCTCGGCCTCGCGGGCGTAGACATGGGCGGCGGCGAAGGCCACGTCGCGCGTGTAGCGGAGCATCGCCTGCTGGAGCTGGTCCTCACCGCCCGGTGCGGCCAGCTCGTCGGTCTGGGCCTCGACCACCTCGACCACGATCCTGACGATGTCGACCGTCTGCTGGAGCGAGATCGAGCGTTTGAGCTCGCGTGGCGCCGTGCCGAAGAACTCGATGCTGGGCGTCGGCCGGTCCTCGCCAGCGTGCTGGAACCACTCCACGAACGCGGCGATGCCGGCCTGGGCCACCAGGCCCACCCACGAGCGGTCCTCGGCGCTGAGCGCCCGGAACCAGGGGAGCTGGTCGTCCATGCGCGCCATCGCCGCCGTGCCGAGCGCGCCCATCGCACGCTCGAGCCTGCGGGTGGTGTCCTCCCGAGTCCGGTCTGTCACGCCTCCTAGAGTGCCAGGTCGGTTCCGATGACCGTAACCGTGGTGTTTCAGATGACCGCAACCGCCGTGATCAGGCCGATCGCCACGTGGGTGACCGCGAGCAGCCGCGCGCCGGGCTGCAGCTCCGGCTCCTTCACCAGGTCGCGTACGGAGATGCCGACGACCTTGTCGAACACCAGCATCGCCACGGTCTGCACCACGATGCCGACCAGCCCGAACACGGCCGTGCCCGCGAGCCCCTCGGCCAGCCGGCCGCCGGAGGACCAGATGGAGGCGGCCACGATGAGGCCGATCGCGGCCAGCGCGGACGTGGTGAGCAGCGTGGCGTTGGCGTTGCGCTCGGTGCGGATGATCTCGCTCAGCTTGCCGGGCGTGGCCCAGTCGATCACGTAGAAGCCGACGATCAGGAGGATCACGCCGACGGCGGCGTACGCGGCGATCGCGCCGGCGCCGCGGGCCAGTACTTCGAGAAGGGTCACGTCATTTCCAATCACGGGGGTGCTTCAGCTCGCAATGCGATGAGGGACGAAGGAGGAGGTGTCGTCGGTGATCAGGCCGGTGGTCTCCCTGATGCCGAGCCCGGCGGCCTCGTCGGCGACCACCCAGGCGCCGAGCACCGGCCGCTGCCCCTCGAAGGCGGGCAGGGCCTCGAAGCCCTGGAAGACGTAGCCTTCCTGGCCGTAGCGGCCCGGCGTCTCCTGGGTGCCCTCGGGGGTGACGATGCGCATGGACGCGCCCTCCCTGCCGAGCAGCGGCTTGGCGATGTAGGAGGTCAGCTCGCGCGGGCCGTCGAGGTAGGCGGGCAGCAGGTTCGGATGGCCGGGGTAGAGCTCCCACAACACGGCCAGCAGCGCCTTGTTCGACAGCAGAGACTTCCACAGCGGCTCGATCCAGGTGGAGTGGCGCACCGCGTGCCGGCCGAAGTCGTCGGCCAGCATCCACTCCCAGGGGTAGAGCTTGAACGCCGAGCGGATCATCTCCTCGCCGGCGTCGACGAAACGGCGGTTGAGCTCGTCCCAGCCGATGTCCTCCATGGCCACGGCGACCGTCCGGCGGCCCGCCTGCTCGGCGGTCTCCTGCAGGTAGGCGACCGTCATGGCCTCCTCGCCCGTCTCGTCGGCGTTGGTGAAGGCGAAGTGCGTGGGGCCGGGCGGCAGCGGCAGCTCGCGCCACCGCTCGATCAGCCGCTCGTGGATGGAGTTCCACTGGTCGTCGCCGGGGTGGGTGTCCTGGAGCCAGAACCACTGGATCACCGACGACTCCAGCAGCGACGTCGGCGTGTCGGCGTTGTACTCCAGCAGCCGGGCCGGGCCCGTGCCGTCGTAGCGCAGGTCGAAGCGGCCGTAGAGGTGGGGGTCGCGGCGCTCCCAGGAGCGCGCCACGGCGTCCCCGGCCCACTCGGGGACGGCGAAGTCGGCGTAGCGGCCGGTCGAGACGACGTGCTCGACGGCCCGCAGGCACATGCCGTGCAGCTCCTCGACCTGCGCCTCCAGCGACTCCACCTCCTCCAGGGACAGGACATAGTGGACCGACTCGTCCCAGTAGGGCCTGTTCAGGCCCTCGGGGTGGGCCGCCCGGTGGTAGGCCAGGCCCTGGCTCTCGATCGTCTTCTCCCAGCCGGGACGGACGATGCCATGCTCGCGGCGCACGTCAGCTCCCGCCGCCCCAGCTGTTGCCGAAGCCGCCGCGCTGGATCGACTTGCCGCTGCGGCTGGAGATGTTGACGTCCGACGGCCGGTACGTGGTGCCGCCCTGCATGCGGTTGCCCACCCGGTGGCCGCCGTAGTACCACAGGTACGCGCCGCGCGAACCGCCGTAGAAGTGGGACCCGCTGCCGCCGCTGCCGCCGTCGTCGTCGCAGTAGTCGTCGTCGACGACCTCGTACGTGCCGTCGTCGAGCTGCACCACGCAGTCGGCGGTGACGTCGTCGTCGTCCTGGGTGGCGGCGCAGTAGCCGACCAGCATCACCGACAGGACCCCGAGAATGGTCAGCGGGACGGCCTTGGACGACTTGCGCGGGGGTGTGGGGGCCGGCTTGTGCGGCGGCGGATATGCCATCTAGCTCCTGCTTTCCTGGGCGATCAGCCTATCGGTGGGCCTTGTCCCCGTTCAACGCCGGTGACCGTCCGCTCGGGTATGAATGGACTCATGGAACCGGTTCAGGCCCTGCGCGAGATCGCCTTCCTGCTCGAACGCGCAGGTGAGCCCACCTACCGGGTCCGCGCGTTCCGCCGCGCGGCCGCGGTCGTGGACGACCTGCCGGAAGGGGAGCTCACACGGCTGGCCGCCGCCGGCGGGCTGGGCGACCTCCCCGGCATCGGCAAGGTCACCGCCCTCGTGATCAACGAAGCCCTCGACGGACAGGTTCCGACGTATTTGCGTAGGTTGCGGGCCACCGAGGGCGTCGAGCTCGACGCCGAGACCGCGGCCCTGCGCGAGGCGCTGAAGGGCGACCTGCACAGCCACTCCGACTGGTCCGACGGCGGCTCGCCGATCGAGGAGATGGCCGAGGCCGCCAGGGGGCTCGGCCACGAGTACTGGGCGCTGACCGACCACTCGCCGCGCCTGACCGTGGCCAAGGGCCTGTCGGCCGAGCGGCTGGAACGGCAGCTCGACGTGGTGGCCGGGCTCAACGAGCGGCTGGCGCCGTTCCGGATCCTGACCGGCATCGAGGTCGACGTCAACCTCGACGGCTCGCTCGACCAGGACCCGGCCCTGCTCGGACGGCTCGACGTGGTCGTGGCCAGCGTCCACTCCAAGCTGCGCATGGACCGCGAGGAGATGACCCGCCGCATGGTCACCGCCGTCGCCAACCCCCTGGTCGACGTGCTGGGGCACTGCACGGGGCGAGTCGTGCGGGCCGGCGGCGAGCGCGGGGTCAAGAGGCCGGAGTCGGAGTTCGACGCCGAGCTGGTCTTCGAGGCGTGCCGGCGGTTCGGGGTCGCCGTGGAGATCAACTCCAGGCCCGACCGGCTCGACCCGCCCAAGCGGCTCATGCGGCTGGCGTACGAGACGGGGTGCGTGTTCTCGATCGACTCCGACGCGCACGCGCCCGGTCAGCTCGACTGGCAGCGGTTCGGCTGCGAGCGGGCGGCCCGGTGCGGCATCGAGGCCGGCCGCATCGTCAACACCTGGCCCCTGGAACGGCTCCTGGAGTGGACGGCGGCGTGAGTCCCGGCGCGGCTCCTGGGGTGGACGGCGGCGTGAGAGGTGGGTGTCCGGGCGGTTAGGGCGTTCTTGCGTGGCCCGTGCGGGGCCGGTGATTGTCGGTGGCGGCGCGTAGCGTTCCGGCTGTGAACCGTACCGACCGGCTCTATGCGCTCGTCGAGGACCTGCGCGCCATCGCGCCACGCTGCCGCTCCGCCCGCGAGCTCGCCGAGCGGTTCGAGGTCAGCGTGCGCACCATCGAGCGCGACATCACCGCGTTGCAGGGGTCCGGGGTGCCGATCTACGCCGAGCCCGGTCGCAGGGGCGGCTACGCCCTCGACAAGAAGATGTCGCTGCCCCCGCTCAACTTCACCCCGGCCGAGGCGGTGGCCATCGCGGTGGCGCTCAGCCAGGCCGGCGACCAGCCGTTCGGCCGCCAGGCCCGCAGCGCGTTACGCAAGGTGGTCTCGGCCATGCCGGGGCCCGAGGGCGACCTGGCCAGGGAGCTGGCGCGGCGGGTGCAACTCGTCAGCGAGCCGCCCGAGCCCGGCTCCCAGATCCGGCCGCTCGGCGCCGAGGGCATCTCCCGGGCGATCGAGGAGGCGCTGCTGCGGCGGCGCGTGCTCAGGCTCGACTACGCCGACGCCAAGGGTGCGCTCACCTCGCGCGACGTCGAACCGGGGGTGTTCCTGGGCGGGCGCGGCGGTTTCTGGTACCTCGTGGCGTGGTGCCGGTTGCGGGAGGACGTCCGCGTCTTCCGGCTCGACCGCATCGCCTCGGCCGTCGTCACCGTCGAGCGTTGTCCCGAGCGGCCGCTCGAAGGGTTCGCCCCCGACGTGCCGGAGATGGTCGTACGCGGAACCATGCTCGATTAAACATGCGAAAACACCGACATAGGGTTGTCGCCGTAGCGATACATCGTTGTCTTGTTCGAAAGACGAGGAGATGACGATGGACAACACGGTGACCTGGTTCGAGGTCGCGACCGATGACCCCGAAGGCGCCGCGCGCTTCTACGGCGAGCTGTTCGGCTGGTCGTTCAGCCGCGACGACGACGGCCCGCTCGACTACCGCATGGTCAACTACCCGGGCGGCGAGCGTCCCGGCGGCGGGCTGTTCAACACCAAGGGCGACTTCCCCGCCCACGCGGTGTTCCACGTGCAGGTCGCCGACGTCGAGGCCGCGTGCGCCAAGAGCGAGTCGCTCGGCGGCAAGGTGGTCATGAAGGTGATCGACGACGGCGCCGGCACCGACTTCGCCTATCTGCGTGACGTCTCGGGGAGTCTGTTCGGAGTCTTTCACCGCAGGTGAGCCCGCCCGGCGGCGGACGCCGCCGGAGCGCGCGGGACCGTGCCCGCGATCGTGCCCCCGGGGAAGCACCTTCCCCGCCGAACCGGGGCCGCGCGACCGAGGCCGTCCCGTCTCGGAGCGGTTCACCCGCCCTGGACACGCCGCCGATCGCCGAGCGGCGGCGCGTCCAGGGCCCCTTCCCCCGGCAGGGGCGTTCTCAGAAGGCGGCGGCCGCCAGCCAGCGGGTCAGCAGGTCGCGGTCGCCGAAGACGGCCGGCGACCGCGGGGGCCGCCGACCGTAGAGCAGCAGGAGCAGCTCGCTCGCCGGGCCGCGTACGGCGGCGTCGCCCTTGGTGTGGCCGCGCTCGCAGCTGACCGCCCCGGCGGCGCCCTGCGTCACGGTCCACTCGCCGTCGACGTCGCTCGCGTGGAGGTGGATCGTGGCCCCCTCCGCGCCGAGCCCGGCCAGCGACCGGGTCACCCAGGTCGCGTACGGCAGGTTGTGCAGGAACTCCTCGATGCCGTCCACGGCGGTCGCCGCCGGGATCTCCGGGTCCAGGCCGAGTGCGAGCTCGGCGTCGGCCCGGTGGATCACCAGCTCGAAGAGCATCCTGGGCGCCCACCACCCGGCCCGCAGGTCCGGCCCCCACGTCCACACCGCGAGGTCCGGGTCGGTGGCGCGCAGCACGTCCAGCAGGTCGGCGGCCCCCTCCAGGAGCCAGGCGGCGTCGCCGCTCGCCCCCTCCGCGAGCCCGCTGGGCACCTGCCGCGACCAGACGCGCTCCCGCACCTGGTTGCGCAGCACGTACGCCGCCCAGCGATGAGTCTGGCCGACGTGCGTGACGAGCTCGGCGAACGTCCATCCCGGGCAGGTCGGCACCGGGACCGACAGGTCGGTCGCCAGCGCCGCCAACCGCGCGGCCTCGTCCTCGATCCGGGTGATGAAGGTGTCGTTGTCGGTCACCCGTCACACACTAGGCCGCCGGGCAGGTCGCGCCCCTGCTGGGCAGCTTGCCCTCCACCAGGTACGCGTCCACGAGCCCCTGCACGCACTTGCTGCCCGACAGGTACGCCCCGTGCCCCTCGCCCTCGTACGTGACCAGCCGCGCGGTCCTGAGCTGGGCCGTCAGCCGCGGCGCCCACTGGTACGGCGTGGCCGGGTCGCCCTTGCCGCCCACGACCAGGATCGGCGCCGAGCCGGTGGCGTTGACGTGCCGCGCCTGGTTGCTGCCTTGGGCCGGCCACACCCGGCACAGGCCGCCCGAGCCCTCGCTGCCGAACAGCGGCGAGATCTTCAGCGCCGCCTCCTCGGTGCGCCGCAGCTCGGCCTCGCTGGGCCGTTCGGCGGTGTCCACGCAGGTGATGGCCGGGAAGCTGGTCATCTGGGTGGAGTAGGTGCCGTCCTCCGAGCGTCCGGTGTAGGAGTCGGCCAGGTACATCAGCGCCTCGCCGTGGCCCTTCAGCGCGTCGCCGAGCGCCTTCTCCAGGAACGGCCAGGTCAGCTCCGAGTACAGGGCGGCGGCCACGCCGGTGGAGGCCAGGCCCTGGGTGAGCTGCCGGCCGTCCACCTGCAGCGGCTTGGTGGTGAGCTGGTTCATCAGGTTCTCGACGTTGGCGTTCGCGGCGGTCACGTCCTTGCCGACCTCGCAGCCGCCCTTGACGCAGCTGCGCAGGAAGCTCTCGTACGCCTGCTGGAAGCCGCGGGTCTGGGTCAGCGTGCGCTGCTCGAAGGTGACGGTCGGGTCGAGGGGCGCGTCGAGCAGCATGCGGCCCACGTTCTGGGGGAACTGGGTGGCGTAGACGGCGCCGAGCTGGGTGCCGTACGACATGCCGACGTAGTTGAGCTTGGGGTCGCCGACGGCGGCGCGGATGCGGTCCATGTCGCGGGCGGCGTTCACGGTGCCGACGTAGGGGAGGATCTTGCCGGAGTGCTCCTGGCAGAGCCGGGCGAACTCCTTGTTGGCGTCCAGGCTCTCCTGGTGCGTCTGCGCGTTGGTGGGCAGCGTGTTCAGCGAGACGAACCGGTCCATCTGCGCGCTGTCGCCGCAGCGTACGCCCGAGCTGCGCTCGACGCCGCGCGGGTCGAAGCTGACCAGGTCGTAGTGGGCGCGCAGGGAGGTGAGCGCCTTGGCCGCCTGGTCGAGGGTGTCCACGCCGGAGGCGCCCGGCCCGCCGAAGTTGAACACCATCGAGCCGAGCCGCTTCTTGGGATCGGTGGCCGACAGCTTGATGAGCGCCAGTTCCAGCTTCTCACCGTCGGGGCGGGAGTAGTCGAGGGGCACCGCCAGCTTGCCGCAGCGCACCGAGGCGTCCGTCTTGGCCGGTGGCTCGCCGTCCGGGCGCCTGATGTCGGTGCACGGCCCCCAGACGATCTTGTCGGTGTCGGCGCCGGGGCCGTCGGTGGCGGGCTCTGCGGGTGCACTCGCGCAGCCCGCGGCCGTCACGAGCAGGGCGGCGGCTAGGACGCGTCGCATACGAACATTCCCCTTCGTGTCTCCGGGGGAAGTAGTGCCCACCATACGGGACCCCGCGTCAAACCTGGGTGAGGCGGCACGCACCCCTCCTGGACGTGCCGCCTCATCCGGCTGACCGCGCGGAGACCCGGACATGACGGCGCTCCCGCGAGAAGTTCTTCGCGGGAGCGCCCCTTCCGGATGACTCAGACGCCCATCGACTGGGTGTCGTTGCTCTCCGCGCCGCCGGCTTCGGTGACGCCGTTCTTCAGGTGGTAGCGGGCGATGGCCTCGCGCAGCACCTCGCCGTCGAGCTCGCCCCGCTTGACCAGCCGGGTGAGCACGGCCAGCGTGATCGAGGCGGCGTCCACGTGGAAGTGGCGGCGCAGCGCCGAGCGGGTGTCGGACAGGCCGAACCCGTCGGTGCCCAGCGAGGACCAGTCACCCGGCACCCACTGCGCGATCTGGTCCTGGACCGCCTTCATGTAGTCGCTGACGCCCACGAACGGCCCGTCGGCCTGCGAGAGCACCTGCGTCACGTACGGGACGCGCTGCTCGGCGTCGGGGTTGAGCAGGTTGTGCTCCTCGCACGCCAGCGCCTCGCGCCGCAGCTCGGTCCACGACGTCGCCGACCACACGTCGGCCGACACGCCCCACTCCTCGGCCAGCAGCCGCTGAGCCTCCATGGCCCAGGGACCGGCCACGCCGGAGACCAGGATGTTGGCCTTCGGACCCTGCGTCTGCGGCGCCTCGGCGAACTTGTACAGGCCCTTGAGCAGGCCCTCGACGTCGAGATCGGCCGGCTGCGCGGGCTGCAGGTAGGGCTCGTTGTAGACGGTCAGGTAGTAGAAGACGTCCTCGGGCTGCTCGCCGTACATGCGGCGCAGGCCGTCCTTGACGATGTGGGCGACCTCGAAGGCCCAGGACGGGTCGTAGGAGACCGCGGCCGGGTTCGTCGAGGCGATGAGCGGCGTGTGGCCGTCTTCGTGCTGCAGGCCCTCGCCGTTGAGCGTGGTGCGACCGGCGGTGGCGCCGAGCAGGAAGCCGCGGCCCATCTGGTCGCCCATCTGCCACATCTGGTCGCCGGTGCGCTGCCAGCCGAACATCGAGTAGAAGATGTAGACCGGGATCATGTGCTCGCCGTGCGTGGCGTAGGCGGTGCCGGCCGCGATGGTCGAGGCCATCGAACCAGACTCGCTGATGCCCTCGTGCAGGATCTGCCCCTGCACGGCCTCCTTGTACGACAGCAGCAGCTCCCTGTCGACCGCCTCGTACGTCTGCCCGTGGGGCGAGTAGATCTTGGCGGTCGGGAACATCGCGTCGAGACCGAACGTGCGGGCCTCGTCGGGGATGATCGGCACGAACCGGTGGCCGATCTCCTTGTCGCGCATGAGGTCCTTCAGCAGGCGCACGAACGCCATGGTCGTGGCGACCTGCTGCTTGCCCGAGCCCTTGCGGAACTGGCTGTAGACGTCGTCGCCGGGCAGCTTGACCGGCTTGGCGCGCATGACCCGCTTGGGCAGCACGCCGCCGAGCGCCGCGCGCCGCTCCTTCATGTACTGGATCTCCGGGTCGTTCTCGCCCGGGTGGAAGTACGGAGGAAGCTCGCCCTCCAGGGCCGAGTCCGGGATCGGCAGGTAGAGCCGGTCGCGGAACTCCTTCAGCTCGGCCTTGGTGAGCTTCTTCATCTGGTGGGTGGCGTTGCGCGCCTCGAAGTCCTTGCCCAGCGTCCAGCCCTTGATGGTCTGGGCGAGGATCACCGTCGGCTGGCCGACGTGCTCGCGGGCCGCCTTGAAGGCCGCGTAGACCTTGCGGTAGTCGTGGCCGCCGCGCGACAGCTTGCGGATGTCGTCGTCGGACAGGTGCTCGACCATCTTGCGCAGGCGCGGGTCGCCGCCGAAGAAGTGGTCGCGGATGTAGCCGCCGGTCTCGACCGAGTAGGTCTGGAACTGGCCGTCGGGCGTGGTGTTCATCTGGTTGACCAGCACGCCGTCGACGTCGGCCGCGAGCAGCGGGTCCCAGTCGCGGCCCCAGACGACCTTGATCACGTTCCAGCCGGCGCCGCGGAAGTACGACTCCAGCTCCTGGATGATCTTGCCGTTGCCGCGCACCGGGCCGTCGAGCCGCTGCAGGTTGCAGTTGATGACGAACGTGAGGTTGTCCAGCTCCTCGCGGGCGGCCAGGCCGATCGCGCCGAGCGACTCGGGCTCGTCCATCTCGCCGTCGCCCAGGAAGGCCCACACGTGGCTGCGCGAGGTGTCCTTGAGCTCGCGGTTGAGCAGGTAGCGGTTGAACCGCGCCTGGTAGATCGCACCGATCGGGCCGAGACCCATGGAGACCGTCGGGAACTCCCAGAAGTCGGGCATGAGCCGCGGGTGCGGGTAGGAGGGCAGGCCGTGGAAGCCGTGCGACAACTCCTGCCGGAACGCGTCGAGCTGCGCCTCGTTGAGACGGCCCTCCAGGAAGGCGCGGGCGTAGATGCCCGGCGCGGCGTGGCCCTGGAAGAACACCTGGTCGCCCGACTCGCCGTGGTCCTTGCCGCGGAAGAAGTGGTTGAAGCCCACCTCGTAGAGCGAGGCCGCCGAGGCGTAGGTGGCGATGTGGCCGCCCACGTTCGTGCGGGCGTTGGCCCGCGACACCATGACCGCCGCGTTCCACCGGATGTAGGCGCGGATGCGCCGCTCGACGTGCTCGTCGCCCGGGAACCAGGGCTCGCGCTCCGGCGGGATCGTGTTGATGTAGTCGGTGCTGCGCAAGCCCGGCACGCCGACCTGGTGCTCGCGGGCCCGTTCCAGCATGCGGAGCATGAGGTAGCGGGCTCTGGTGCGGCCTTCGGTCTTGACGACATTGTCGAGAGACTCGAGCCACTCGTTGGTCTCACTGGGGTCGACATCAGGCAGCTGGCTGGGTAGGCCGTCGCTGATGATCGAGAATCGCTGGCGTCCGGAAGCCACTGGGTCTCGCCTTCCGAGAATGACTGAAGTCTGGTCTGGGTCGCCTTCCATCCTGGTCGCTAGCCGTAGAAAACGCATCTCTACTGACGGGTAACCAGAGCGTCCCTGCTGGCAGGGCCATGTTGGTGGCCTAGACCACCGATGGTAGGACGAATAGCCACCAAAGGTTACATCGGTGGAGCAATTTAACAAGACTAGAAAACGGACGAAATTTCGCCCCAATCCTAGGGGGCTGTCCCGGTGGGTCGGCCGCCGCCCTCACCCCTCCCCCGAACCGGCCGCTTCTCACGCAGCCGCGGCCCCGGGCCCGGGCTGGGACGCGGGCCCGGGCTGGGACGCGGGCCCGGGCGGGGACGCGCGGGGCGGGGCTGGGACGCGCGGGGCGGGGCGTCGGTCGGGGTGGGCGGACGTCTGCGGGGTTTGGGCAGAGCCGGGTGCGGCGGCGGGGTGTCGGTCGGGGTGGGCGGGCGTCGGCGGGATGCGGGTCGGGTTGGGCGGGGCGTGGGTCGGAGTGGGCGGCGTGGGCGGGGTGTCCGCCGGGCCGGCCCGGCGGGGGTGTTGATGATGAGCGGGCGTTGGCGGCATGGGTCGGGTGGCGCGCCGCGCGAGTCTAACCACCCACCTCGCGGTGCGACCCGGCGGGGCGCGCGTTCGCGAAGGGCGCAGACCGGCACCACCTCGCCCCTTGGGTTGCTCCGGGTGAGTGCGCGGCCTGGCGGGGGACCTTGTGGGGGTTTGGCCCCGGCGGGGACCTTGAGGCGTGCCGCAGGGTCAGTGCCCAAGGCGGCTTGGGAGCCTGTCCCGGCGCGCCGAAGGCGTGCGGTGTCTGGCCATGCCTCGCTCATCGCCTCGTGATCGACCCACCGAGGCCTCAGGCGTGGAGCCCATACCTTTTACCCGCCTATTCAAGAGGTGTGGCCGCAGTCGTCGGCAGGCCCACGCCTGCGGGCTCCTCGCCACCCCCACCGGCCGGCGGGCGCGCGGCTACTCGGTCGGACGCCGTCCCCCCACCCCTCCTCCTCCAGACGGACGCCACCCGATCCGGCCCCCTCAGGGCCCGTCGCTGCAGAAATGAGGCCATATCGGAATCATCAAGCGACAGGGCACCCCGAAGCTCCGCGATCACGCCCCTGACCAGCAGAGACGCCGAAGCGGCCAGGGGCCGCCGCCGAACCACCGTCCGGCCACGAAGCCCGGAACACCCGACCCCCCTTGCGTAACGTTTCGGTCATTGTTTTCGGCCCGAATGAAGACCCGGCAAAAAATCGCCGTACGCGGCATCCGCTCTTTTCCTCGGCGGTCCGTCGTACCAATGTGGAAGGTATGAATGCGACGGCAGGAGACCGGCTCCTGATGCACGGCAACACCGTCGGCGAAAGGGAGCGGGGCGGCGTCATCATCGAGGTCCACGGCACGGACGGCGGGCCTCCCTACAGTGTGCGGTTCGACGACGGCCACACCGGGCTGGTCTTTCCCGGTCCTGATGCCGTCGTTGTGCCTCAGTAGGATTTCCCTGTGAGATCAGAAATCATCTCCGTGGCCACGGGTTCACGTGAGACCGTGCACGACATCACCGCTGAATGCGCAGATTTCGTGCGCGCGCAGGGAGAAGACGGCCTGTTGCACGTTTTCGTACCGCACGCGACCGCGGGCGTGGCCCTGCTGGAGCTAGGGTCGGGCAGCGACGACGATCTGCTCGCCGCACTGCGTGACCTGCTCCCGGCCGACGACCGCTGGCGTCATGCCCACGGTTCGCGCGGTCACGGCAGGTCGCACGTCATGCCCGCGCTGATCCCGCCATATGCCACGATCCCCGTGCTGGGCGGGAGAATGGCGTTGGGCACCTGGCAGTCCGTCGCGCTGGTCGATCTCAATGTCGACAACACGCAACGTCAGGTTCGCCTGTCGTTTTTGTCGGGTTGATTCTGGCCGACTACGGCCGTACCCGTGGCGACCGTTGACGACTGAGGGTCACAGCGTGTGGACTGTGCCGAAGCGATAAACCGCATAGAGCGGGGCCACTCAAGCAGGAGGGATAAACGTGAGCGCGACCGCGGGTCAGGCGCAGGGCGAGCGCGGCCTGGCCGAACGACTTGGCCTCAAGCCGGGTCAGGTGGTGCAGGAGATCGGTTGGGACGAGGACGTCGACGACGAGCTTCGCGACTCCATCGAGGACCTGACCGGCAACGAGATGCTGGACGAGGAGAGTGACGACGTCGTCGACGTTGTGCTGCTGTGGTGGCGCGACGGCGACGGGGACCTCTTCGACGCCCTCAGCGACGCCATGCGAGCACTCGCCGAAGCCGGCCAGATCTGGCTGCTGACTCCCAAGGCCGGGCGCGATGGCCACGTGGAGCCGAGCGACATAGGGGAGGATGCCGCTACCGCGGGTCTCTCGCAGACCAGCAGCATCTCCGCCGCACCCGACTGGTCCGGGACCAGGCTCGTCGCCCCGAAGGGCCGACGTTAGGAAACTCCGAGGCCGGCCGATACGGCAGGATGGTCGCTGTGAACGCACATCCTGCCGAGGTCGGCGCCATGGCTCCGGATTTCGAGCTGCAGGACCAGCACGGCGCCCCGGTGAGACTGTCCATGTTCCGGGGCGAGAAGGTCGTGCTGGTCTTCTATCCGCTTGCCTTCAGCGGGATCTGCGAAGGCGAGCTCACCGCGCTGCGTGACCAGCCTCTCGACGCGCGGGTGCTCGCCGTGTCCGTCGACTCCGTGTTCGCCTTGCGTGCCTGGTCCGATCGGGAAGGTTACGGATTCGCCCTACTCTCCGATTTCTGGCCACACGGACAGGTCGCCCAGGCGTACGGTGTGTTCGATGAGGCGAAGGGGCTCGCGCGTCGGGGGACCTTCGTCATCGACGGCGAGGGCGTGATCCGGTGGTCGGTGATCAGTCCGATCTCCTCGGCACGCGACGTCGCCGACTACGTCAAGGCACTCGCCGACATTTCATGACCTCGGAGGGAACGATGCCCTGCTACCGATGCGGGGCCCGGCAGACCGACCCGGTCCGTGGCGCCAGCCCGTGGCAGCGCGGGGTGCGCAACGAGTCCCAGGTGCTGATCTGCCCGGACTGTCAACGACTGCACGACCTCGACCTCGACTCCTGCGGCACGTGCGGGTCCACCGCGCTCATCTGCCGGTTGGGGGAGGTCGAGTGCCGCGGCTGCGGCGCCGTCCGGATGGCTCGGGCGTCGGAGGGGTTCGGGGAGCAGGGGGCGTACGTCGGGTCGGGGGCTCCGCCGGGGCTGTCGGCGGAGGTCGAGGCGGCGCTGAACCGGGTGCTGGGCAGGGCTTGACCGTCCGCGTCTCGCCCGTGCCTCCCCGCCGTCGGCCTGGGATGATCACCGGCTCGGGATCGTCCCGCCGTCGTCTCGATGCGCGGACTCCCGCTCCCTCCCACCTGAGAGATTCTCAAGCGTCTTTTCGGACATTTGCTGACCTGCGCTATCGTCTCCTTTCGTGTCCGCTATGAGTTCGTTCGTCGTCGCTCTCGACGTCGGTGGCACGTCCATGAAGGGCGGCCTGGTCAGCGAGTCCGGCGAGGTGCTGCTGAGCGAGCGGCGCCACACCCCTCGCGCCGACGGTCCTGAGGCGGTCGTGTCCGCCATTTCGGACTTCATCGGCCACCTGGCCGCCTCCGGCGACGGCGACCCGGCAGGCGTCGGTCTGGCCGTCCCTGGGCTGGTGTCCGAAAGCGCGGCTCTCTACGCGGCGAACCTGGGCTGGCGGGACGTCCCCGCCTCGAACTTCACCACCCTGGACATCCCCGTGATGCTGGGCCACGACGTCCGTACGGGCGGCCTGGCCGAGAGCATCCTCGGCGCCGGAAAAGGTGTCTCCGACTTCCTCTTCCTCCCCATCGGCACCGGTATCGCCGGCGCGTCGATCATCAACGGCGACCCGTACGGCGGCTCCTCGGGCTGGGCCGGCGAGATCGGCCACACCCCCGTCTTCCCCGACGGCGAGCAGTGTGCGTGCGGTCAGTTCGGCTGCCTGGAGACGTACGCCTCGGCGGCCTCGGTCGGACGCCGCTACAGCCAGCGCGCGGGCGTCGAGGGCGTACGCGCCGAGCAGGTGGTCGCCTCCGACGACCCCATCGCCATCGAGGTGTGGGACGAGGCCGTGGAGGCCCTGTCGCTCGCCCTGGCCACGTACACGCTGCTGCTGGACCCCTCGGTGATCGTCCTCGGCGGCGGCCTGGCCGAAGCCGGTCCCGCTCTGTTCGACCCCGTACGCACGCGCCTGGTCAAGCGCCTGGCCTTCCGCGACGCACCCCCGCTGATCCCGGCCGCGCTGGGCGTCGACGCCGGCATGCTGGGCGCCGCCCTGCTGGGCTGGCGAGCCGCCGGCCGCCCCGAAGTGGGCCCCGGCTGGACGGTGAATGTGCGATCGGCCCCCCGGGTGTCGTAAGGTTAGTGCCGATCCGGGGGCGGTTAGCTCAGCGGTAGAGCACTCGCCTTACAAGCGAGGGGTCACTGGTTCGAACCCAGTACCGCCCACCTCGTCGAACAGCCCCGTTTCCCATCGCGGAAGCGGGGCTTTGTGCCATCAGCCGGGTGTGAGGGGCCTTTTCACCCGGGCCGAGTGGCCGCGCGGCGAAGTTGCTGTGTCGGAGGATGCCGCCTCGCGCCCCGGTGAAGATCAGCGCGTCGGTTTCCGAAGCTGTGAACTCGTCCAGATGTTCGCGGAGCGCCGGATGATCGTTTTCGGGGTGGCGGTCTTACGGACACCCGCGCGGGACCTGGGCGGCCCGATGAGGAGTTCGTCCGCGTCGAGTTCTACGTGTTGTGCCGAACGCTGACGGTCCGGGCATTCAGGTCCAGGTCCATCCGCCGGCGCCGGCGTGGAGTTGCGGCGTGTGGAAGGAGACCCGAGGGTGCGGATCGGAATCGGGTCGCAGGGACAGAGGGATGTAGGTGCAGGGCTGGTTCTCGCTCATGCCGCCCCCCTTGACCGTCCGGGAGGCCGTGGAAGCCGCGCTCGATGGAGCGGGCGAATCGGGTGGCTGCATGGGCGAGCTGGTGGCCGAAGTCGAGCGCCAGGACGGGCTCGCGGCGGGTGAACGGGTGGCCGAGGGCGAGGGCGAGGGCGCGGGCGGCGTGCCCGGTGGTCAGCCGGATCACGGGGCGTCCTTTTCGGCCGAAGCCTTGTTCTGAGCCGATTGGGCGGTCTGGCGGGGCGCGTGCATCTCGCGAGCCTTGATCGAGTACGCGAGGCGTGATGGCGATGCCGTTGAACTCGACCGGACGGGCTCGACCTCGCCGACGATGTAGCAGCCGTGCGGTGTGGTGACGTCCGTGTCACCAGTGCGATAGACAGTCCCCCAATTCGAAGGCCCGACATCTGTGGAGGATCCGGTGCGAATCCTGTGGGGCTGTGTCGCCCTGGCCGTGATTGCCCCACTGGTCGGACTGTTCCTGCTGATCATGATCCCGGTGTGGCGCGACAACGCACGCCTCGACGACCTTTACGAGCGCGTCCTCGCACACCCGCTCCCGCCGAACAGCCGAGATGTCTTCCTGATGGACCGCGATGTGACCTTTGGCAAGAATCTGGTCGGCGGCAGCGGATCCTATTGTGACTACCGGGTCCGGATCACGCTGCAAACAGCGCTCACTCCACAGGAGATCCGCCGCCACTATGACAATGCGGTCATCCCTGGAGCTGAGTCGAAAACGATGATCTCCCTGTACTTCGGGGACGATGGCGATGGTGGAGGTCGCAGGGTCATCGTCGAGGCGTACGACTCCCACGACTGGGACGGGGATTGGCGCTGCTACTAGCGGGCCTTCTGCTCCGCGCTTGCGCTGAGCTCTGCACCTGCCGAGTACGGCCGCGACGACGGCTAACCAGTGACCCCAGGTTGGGCCGAGTCGGCCAAAATGACCGCCAGTTTGAGGCCTTCGTCGGCGAAAAGTCGTCCTGCCTGTTCACCCTTGGCACGTGTTTCCAGAAGGACGAGCCGGGAGGAGCCGTCGCGTTGGGGTACGACGCGGATCTGCCGCACCTCGCTGAAGCCCATCTTTTGTAGTTCGGGGTGGATCGCCGTCGGTGACCAGCTCACCTTCCAGGCGCGGTCGAAATCGATGATCTCCAGTTGTCCGTCATAGGAATAGGGGACCGGTCCGTCGAGGGTGACGGCGAACGAGGCGTAGTAGGTGGCGGCCTCCCCGACATTCAAGTAAGCCTTGGGGCGGACGCGGATGTCCTGGATGGTCATCCGCTTGGCCTGGGAGCCCTTGGTGAAGGCGGTGTAGACGCCGTCGAAGTCTCGGGGAAGCTCCAGCACCTGGGCTTTCATGGCGGACAGGTCGCCGCGCTGCCAGGCCGTCAGGAACGCGGTCGCCGTCTGCTGGGGCGAGCCTTTGGTGCGTACCGTCAGGTGGACGGCAATGCCCAAACCGAGGACGGCGGTCAGGGCTACGGGGATGGTGATCGTTGTCCGTCGCCGCCGGCGAGAAAATGCGGGCATATAGGGCGATCCTATTGGCTGGGCCACAACACTCAGAACCCGAGCCCGACCGCCCTTGTGTCCTCGGACGGGGACGTCCGTCACAAACGGCGCCCTGTGCCGACAGTCCGACACCGGCCCTTTCGCCCAAATCCGCACGGAGATCGGCCGCCTGTCGACCGACCTGGCGGGTGGCCTCATTGGGGAGTCATTCGCCCCTGCATGGCTGGTCGCCATACGTGCTGGGGGAGATCGACGATCCAGGGGTCGTTCCTCCTCTTGGCTCACCGAGTAGCGTCGCTGATCTTCGAGCCGTGGATCGCAGGTGACCAACTAGGGTTCTTCCATGCCCCCTGGCAAGGCTTTCCTCATACTGATGTGCGCCGCGTCAACACTGTCCGGCTGTGCAACCTCCTCCTGGCAGGGCATTGGAAGCGCGAAGCTGTCGGTGGACGAGCGTACTTTGACGGTCGATGTGATATTCGGTGCCCCTGACGGGTCCCCGCAGCTCTGTGACAGAGTGACGGACACCGAGCTGGACGAATCCTCCTCACAAGTGGTCATCGGGATCTTGGTGGAGGAGGACTGTCCTCGGCAATGGCCCTGGGAGGAGCCTGTGTACTCCAACCTGGTTGCCTACTTGCATCCGGTGAAGTTCACCCTGAAGCGACCTCTTGCTGGAAGAACCGTCATCAACAACACCGACGGTAAGCATGTGCGGATCTATCCGGGCGAGCGCAAGTCCGGGTGACTCCGGCTGATGGGGTGCGCTGCCAGGGGCGCGAGCAGGAGTCGTAGAGCTGTGGGAAGCTCAGTGGCAGTACCAGGCCGTTCACAGTCGTTCGGGATGGACCGAGCACGTCCTCTGACCTGCAGCGAACTGTCTGGAACGGCTCGAACTGGATCTTTGATCCGCAGGTTTCAGGGACGTTCGTCGCTGGCTCGGCCTCGCGGGACATACGCGGGATGATCTTCCCGGGTATGGGGAGGACGGGCCCCGTACACCAAGGTCAGAGGCCAGATGCGGTCAGTAACGTCAGCCCGCTGTAAACCGTCGGCAGTTCGACCAATGCGGGCGGATCGCCCGTGGGTGTGCCGGATTTGCTTCCGTGCCATCTGCGTGCCGCAAGGCCGTGCCACACCGTGCCCGATCCCGCGAGCGAACACCACGTCAGAGACATGATCGCCGTGCCATTAGGCTGCATCGATCACGTGCAGAGAAGCGCCCCGCAGGTAAGGGGGCCAGGTCCAGACGTACGGCCAAAGGATCACGGCTCCTTACAGCGAGGAATCACTGGTTCGAACCCAGTGCCGCCCACCTCGTAGAAGACTGGAGATCGACTCCCGCGCCACGTCGACCGGTTCCCCGACTGGGACGACCTCAAGAGCCACGCCCAGTACCGCAAGCGGTCCGGCCTCTTTCTAGCAGTGAATCCCTTTCAACCCCAACGGCCACATAGGCTACGCCCATGGGACGGCTGTCCGGAATCGCCGGGTTCCGCATACTTCGGGTGGTGTCATGCAAGACGTTCCTCCTGCCGTCAGCGAAGACCCGCCCAGGAAGAAGTCGTTCTGGCGCAGTTGGAAGGGGGGCTGTCTGGTCGCTCTCCTGTCGCCGGTGATGGCCTTGGGGCTGCTCGTACTCTTCTTCATGATCCCCATGTGGGTCAACGACGGGAAGCTGGCGGGCATGATCAGCCGGTTTGAGCGTTTCCCCCTGCCGCCCACGACCGGGTGGGTCGGCCAGGGCGAAGGATCCGTCGCGCTTCGCGGCAACGGCAACCACTGTGACTACCTCGCTCGCTTCACGCTTGAAACGGGCTTGAGCGTCCCCGAGCTCGAGGACTATTACGACCGGGCGAACATCGTGGGGATCGACGGAGATCGGCCCGACATCACGATGCGGGCTCAGGAGTCGTCGAAACCCACCGCTCACGGCGGCCACGTGGTGATCGTGGAACTGTTCGACAGCACAGAAGCGGGCCTGGACCTTCGCTGTCACTGATGAACCCTTCCTCTCCCGGCTGCAGGGTGCTGGTCACAGGGTGATCGCAAGCTTGATGTTCGCCTGATGACGTAAGAAACCCCTGGTAGATGGATTGATCACCACAACCATGGGCCTCGAATGCTCGCGGTTTCATGGGATGAACGTCCAGGTCCTCGCCTCACCGAACGGGACGATCGTCTGGACCTCTGGAGCGTTGCCGTGCAATGCCCACGACCTGAGCGCCGCCCGCATCTCGGGCATCCGGCGCGCTCTGGAGAAGGCCGGGGTCATCACCCTGGCCGACAAGGCGCATCAAGGAGCCGAAGGCGCGGCGATCACCCCGTACAAGGGCGACCCTGCTGGCTAACTCGGGTTCAGACTGCGAGGGTCTGGTCGAGGCGGGCGAGGTGGCTAGTACGAGTGCGGTCGAGGGGGTGGCCGTTCCACCAGGCATCAAGCCGGGTGAGATTGAGAGCAGTAGCTGAGATGACGTGTTCGAGGTGGACCTTGCGGAGTCCGCGATAGCGGGCTCGGCGGATGCCAGTGATGGCGACGGCTTGCCGGATGGTGCCCTCTACTCCGGCGCGGATCTTGTACTTGTGCTGCCAGTCTTGGCTGCTCTGCTGGGTGCGGGCGACGTCGAGGGCTTGCTGCTGGGCTTGGGTGTGGCGCAGGGTGATCTGGCGTCGGCCGCTGATACTGCGGGTGCATGCGGTCCTGGCGGGGCAGGGCGTGCAGGTCTTCGCCGAGAATCTGACCACGATGGTGTCCAGGCCGCGCTGGATGGTCGGAGTCCAGGAGATGCTGGTCTGTCCTTGGGGGCAGGTGGCCTGTTTGGCGGTCCAATCGATGGTGAACGCGGCCCGGCCGTACCCGGTGGCGGCGCGGGCCTGGGGCGAGGAATCGAACCGCACCGGTGCGACCAAGGCCAGCCCGTAAAGATCACGGGCTGAGACGATCAGCTCGGCCGTAGCGTATCCGGAATCGACATAGTGCTCGGCCGGAAGCAAACCCCGCCGCTGGAGTCCTTGATGGATCGAGGCCGTCATGGCCATGTCCGCGACGGTCGCGTCGGTCGTCGCCACGTTCGTGATCAGGTTCGGCGGCGAGCTCGCGTCGCCGTCCTCGCCGATCCTGCTGGTGGCGCAGGTTTCGCTGATGTGGACCTTGTAGCCGTTCCAGAACACGTCGGCTTTGGCCGACCAGCGGGTGTCTGGATCATAGGGCGAGGCCAGCCGATGTCTGCCGGGCGGCAGCCCCGCTCCACCCTCGCGCAGGGACCGCCGCCGTTCGACCACCTCCCGCCCGCGAGCATCGATGGTCCGGACGAAGTTCTGGATCAACATCACGCGCAACGCCTGCACCGCGGGCAGTTCCCGCAGCCAGGCGGGAGAGAACGGCGCGTAGAGGGCCGCGCAGAGCGCGTACCCGTCAGCGCCGTAGGCCCGCGCGAGCTGCTCCTGCTTGGCCTTGGAGGCCGGCAGCCGCCAGGAGTCGACTCGCGCCTGATACCGATCCGCCCAGTCCGGCACCTCCAGCACCTGTTCCACCCAGCCGGGCGCGGCTGCGGCGAGGGCTTCCAAGGCGGCCCGCACGCATTCGCCGGCCAGCTCGACCCGGTTCAGGTCCCGCACCGCCGAGATCACATGTGTGGCATCGGTGCGCTGTTTCCCGCCCGCTTTCACCAATCCTCTGGCCTGCAGCGTCTCCAGCAGCAGGTCCAGGACCCGCTCCTCCAGCCCATGGGCGATCACCCTCGACCGGAACTCACTCAGCACACTCGCGTCGAACCCTGGATCGTCCAGCTCCAGTCCCAGCGCGTACTTCCACGACAGATCCGTCCGGACCGCTTCAGCGGCCCGTCGATCGGTCAGGTTCTCCACTCGCTGCAGCACCGTGATCAACGCCAGGCGGCCCGGAGACCATCCCGGTCGCCCCTCCGTCCCGAACGCGGCCACGAACTGCTCATCGGCGAACAACTCACCCAGCTCATCCCGCACCCGAACGGGTAATGGCATCTCCCGCCGCCCCCGATACATCACCCGGATCGCCTCCGCCACCAACGGCGACGGCTCCGGCCACGGACACGGCTGCACAGACACCGAAACACCCAAACACAGCCGGGATAAGAGAACGACGGCCGCCCTTCATGATCCACCTGACCCAGCAGATCACGAACCACACCACGCACGCCGCGAGTTAGCCAGCAGGGTCAAGGGCAGGAACAAGCCCCCACCCCAGAACAGGCCAACCGCTCCCACGCCGAGCTCCGCGGACCCGGAGAACGCGCAAACGCCCAGCTGAAGAGCCGGAAGATCCTCCGCAAGCCACGCTGCAGCCCCGGCAAGGCCGGCCACCGCTGCAAGGCCATCGCCGTCCTTCGGAACCACCGCGTTGCCCAAGGTGCGACCCCGAAACCGACTGCATCCCACAGGAACTCAGCGACGAATTGACTTGGTGATCTAGGCATCACCATAAAGCTCGTGCAGGTACCGGTGAGTTCGAGGAAGCCTCCGAGCGCGCTCCTTCCTGTTGTCGAGCTCCCATTCCTCATCAGTGGGATTGGGAAACGCGAACAACTCATGGCCACGAGACCGAAGGGCTTCCGCTAGTTCGTCACGCTCCTGGCCTGTCACTTGATCCCAGGCCCTGCAGGCTACGTAATCCAGTTCTTCGAACTCGGGCCAGTCATCGTCCGTCCACCTTTCCTGGTTCCGCCGCATCAGGACAAGTCGCTGAGTCGCCGGCACATCCACCAGAGCATCGGGCTCTTGAGCCACCCGCTCGAAGGTCTCCCGGCCAAGTCCGACGAGCCACATCTGGAAGTACCGGAAGCCGTCATCGGACCCGCCCCCGAACAGGGTGCGCATCGCACCCCACATCAGCCATGTGTCGACCTTGCGTCGCTCTGTGAGGACCCCTGGTCGCGGGCATGAAAAAACCCCGGCCGACTGGCGGGGTTGCCCATGTGCAACGTCGCGGAGTGACGATACCTGATGACTCTCCAAGGGACATGAAGTCCCGGATTCAGCTCTCTTGATCGACGTCTGTACTCGACCGGGAGCCCGATTCCTTCACAGAGGCCGTACGCGATAGGGGAGCTACCTGGCGGGTGGCGATCAACGGGGATCGAGTGAACGCCACGTACGCGCCATCCGGTAGGCCCTACCAACGGTTGGGCGGTGTGCAGGATGGGGCGGCTCCTGGATGATCTCTAGCGTCAAGGAACATGAGGAAAACCCGCAAGACGCTTGGGCTGCTCGCCCTGGCCTGCGCCGGACTCGTGCTGGCCACGGCCACCGCCCCCGCCGCACTGGCCCTGTCCACCCCTCAGGTGGAGCAGGGCTCGCTCGTCTCGGCCAAAAAGATCAAAAGCCTGTCCGCCACGGAGATCGCCGCGTACCTGCGCGAGTCGAAGTTCCCCGTCCCACCCAAGGCCCAGGGCGCCGACCTGTACGCCGTCGTCTACCGTACGGTCGGCGTGGACGGCAGCCCGACGACGGCCAGCGGCACCGTGGCCGTCCCCCACAAGTCCAGGAAAGACCTGTGGACGGTCAGTTACGAGCACGGCACGACGGCCACCAGGGCCTACGTCGGCTCGATGGACGAGGGCGACGGGCGGGCGGTGCCGATGATGTTCGCCGCGGCAGGGTTCATCGCCGTCGCCCCCGACTACCTCGGGCTGGGCACGGGCCCCGGCTTCCATCCGTACATGGACCACGCCAGCGAGGCCTCCGCCACGGTGGACCTGCTGCGCGCCGCCCGCTCGCTCGCCACCGGCCAAGGGCGGAGGCTGAGCGGGGACGTGCTGGTCACCGGCTTCTCCCAGGGCGGTACCGCGACGATGGCGGTGGGCCGGCAACTGCAGGCCGGCCCCGGGCTCGGGTTCCGGCTGCGCGGCCTCGCGCCGATCTCCGGGCCGTACGAAGTGCAGCACGTCCAGTTCCCCGAGCTGATCGCGGGACGGCTGGATCCGCGCACCTCGGCGTTCTACCTGGCGTACTGGACCGCCTCCATGAACCGGCTGCACCACTTCTACGACTCGCCCGCCGAGGCGTTCCAGGACCCGGCGGTCGAGGCGCTCTACGACGGGAATCACACGTTCGACGAGATCATCGCCGGGCTGCCCGCCTCACCGCTGGACGTGCTCACGCCGAAGTTCCAGCAGTGGTACCTGAACCCGTCAGGGGCGGTGCTGAAGGCGCTGGAGACGAACGACGACACGTGCTCGTCGTGGCGGCCCCGGGTGCCTGTACGGCTGTTCGCGGCCCGGGGCGACCGGGAGGTGGTGGCGCGCAACTCCCGCAACTGCCTGCGTGACCTGCGGCGACACGGCACGGACGCGACGCTGACCGACGTTGGGGACATCGGTCACATGGACTCGCCCCTCGCGGCGATGCCGACGGTGTTGCGGTGGTTCACCGATCTTCGGTGACCGGCTTTCTGATCGGCATGACCATCCTCGTGTGACGGGGCCCGGCACCGCTGGAGTCGCCGTCAGCAGGCGTCCGCACCGGGAGGCGTGGGCCCGCGACCGGCTCGGCACCGCCGCCCGGCTGCACGTGGGCGAAGACGACCATCCCGACATCTGGCCCGCAGCAACCTGGCGGTCGTGCTGGACACGGGGGGCAGAGAGATTGGGAACGGAATCCGGCGTCAACGGGGTTCTCTCAGGTCAGTGACCCCCTGCCGCTGGGGTCTTCCGGACGTGGTTGACACCGGATTCCGTTCCTCGAAGGCCCCCTCGTCATCGGCTTCGGCGAGGTCTGCCTGTGCGGACACGCCGCGGAGCATGATGCCCGCGAAGACCGCGACGGCGAGCAGGATCAGCGCGGCGATCCCGCCGGTCCGTGCCAGCGCGGTCGTGAACGAGTCGGTCGCGGCCATGGCCAGCGCCGCTCCGATCGCGCTCGGCAGCTCCTGGGCGTAGAACAGCGCGGCGGCGAGGGTCTCCTTCGCGGCCGCGAGCACGCCTGCGGGCAGTCCTGCCGGAGCGGCGTCCGCAAGGCCGGTGCGGTAGAAACCGAGGAGGACCGAGCCGAGGATCGCGGTGCCGAAGGCGGTGCCGAGCTCGTAGGCGCTCTCGCTGATCGCGGCGGCCTGGCCTGACTGCTCGGGACGCACCGAGCTCATGATGAGGTCGTTGGTGAGCGTCATGCCCACGCCGGCGCCGAGGCCGACGAGGCACAGAGCGATCGCGATCCTCCACGGTTCGGTGTCGGGAGTGAGCGTCAGGAGGGTCGCGAATCCGCCAGCGGTGATGAGCACGCCCACGGAGACGATGATCGAGGTGGGGATCCGCTTGACGAGCGCGGCGGCGATGAACCCGGCGAAGGCGGAGACGGCGGCCTGGGGCAGCATCCACAGCGCCGACTGGATGACGCTGAGGCCGACGACGAGCTGCAGGAACTGGGTGAGGGCGAACAGTGCTCCGACCAGCGAGAAGATCGACAGCAGGTCGGTGAGCACCGCCCCGGTGAAGGCTCGCACCTTGAAGAGGCGCACGTTGATCATCGGCACCGGCATGCGCAGCTGGCGGATCACGAACAGCGCGAGCAGGAGGAGCCCGGCGAAGAAGGTGACGAACCCGATGCCGGGCTCCTTGCCCTCGGCGAAGGTCTTCACGCCGTAGACGAACGAGATCATGCCCGCGAGCGAGAGCACGATGCTGGCGACGTCGATGTTTCCGGGGCTGGGGTTCTTGCTCTCCGGGACGAGGAACGGCGCGAGGATGAGCAGCAGCACCATGACCGGGATGTTCATGAGGAAGGCGGCGTGCCAGCTGAACGTCTCGATGATCCAGCCGCCCACGATCGGGCCTGCGGCGGCGCCCAGCGCGCCCATCGCCGACCAGACCGCCATCGCGGTCCGTCGCTGGTTGCGGTCGAGGAACATGTTGCGGATGAGGGACAGTGTCCCCGGCATGATCGTCGCGCCCGCGACCCCGAGCAGGGCGCGCGAGCCGATCAGCATCCACGGTTCGGTCGAGAGAGCGCCCAGGGTGGAGGCGATCGCGAAGACGACCGCACCGATGAGCAGCACCTTGCGCCGGCCGAAACGGTCGCCCAGCGTCGACATGGTGATGAGCAGGCCGGCGAGCAGCAGCGAGTAGATGTCGAGCATCCAGAGCTGCTGCGTGCCTGTCGGCTTGAGGTCCTGGGTGATGTCGGCCAGTGCGAAGACCAGCACCATGCCGTCGATCGCGATGAGCAGCATCGGCAGCACGAGCACGGCCAGTCCGATCCAGGTGCGAGTTGTCGCTCGCGGTGTGTTCTCGGTCATCTTCCCTCCAGACCAGTTACTACACCAAGTGGTATACTAACCCTGCGGAGACGAGGAGGGGACATGGCACGACCGAATGCGCGACCGGCGATGATCGAGGCGGCCCTGCGCGTCGTTGAAGAACGCGGCATCACCGCGCTCACCCTGGACGCGGTCGCGGCCGAAGCCGGGGTGACCAAACGCGGGCTGATCTACCACTTCCCGACGAAACACGCTCTGCTCACCGGTATTCACGAGTTCCTCGCCGACCGCGTCGAGCGGGGACTGCGCGAGGCGACCGGCAAAGAACCGGAGGAGGCGACGCTCGCCGAACGCACGAGGGGATACGTGCTGGCATGCACCGCAGCCTCCACACGTCTGGAGACGCGTCTGATCGCCGAGGCGGGCAACGAGCCCGACTGGATGGCTCCCTGGCAACGGGTCTACGACCGCTGGTTCCCCGGCGACGCGGCGCCGATCGATGAGCACGACGACGAGGCGATGCGGTGCCTCATGGCGCGCATGGCCGCCGACGGGTTCTGGGGATACGAGAACGCCCTGGGCGCCTCCTTGCCGACTGGGGCCAGGAAGCGACTCGTCGACGACATTCTTGCCCTCATCCCTGAGCCGCCGACGTCCTGAGCGGTTCGCCCGCCGCCTGGCTTGCCCGACGAGGGGGCCGGGCGACGCGATCTGCCCCAGTCGCCGCCGACCACCTGCTCGGCGGCGAGAACCGTCCGCCAAATAGTTGATCTTGAGTAGTGATCGGGCGACGGCTGGGCGTTTGTGCCGGTGACCCCTGGACTGCATGAGCGTCCGGCTGACCGCATGGGGTGCACGATCAACAACTGCGAGGCTGCCGCGTAGCTCAGCTGCCGGCCGGTCAGGACCGGGCAGGAGTGACCGGCGGAGCTGCGGGCTCAGCTCTTGAAGTAGTGTCCCGCGTTCAGATCGGCGATGAGCCCGGGTCGGCCGGGACGCCAGTCCAGCAGCTTCTGGGTCAGGGCGGAGGAGGCCGGCATGTCCAGCGTGACGAAGGAGGCCAGCCAGCCGAAGTGCTCGCCCGCCTCCCGCGCGGTGATCGCGGTCACCGGCACGCCGAGCCGGCGCCCGATGACGCCGGCGACGTCACGTACCGGCACACCCTCCTCGGCGACGGCGTGCAGCCGCGCGCCCGCGGGAGCCTCCTCCAGGGCCAGCCGGTACAGGCGGGCGGCGTCCAGCCGGTGCACGCTCGGCCACCGGGGGTCGCCGTCGCTCACGTACGCGGAGACGCCCTTCGCGCGGGCGATGCCGATCGCGGCCGCGACGAACCCCGGGTCACCCTCCCCATGCACCAGCGGCAGCCGCAATACCGAGACCCGCACCCCGCGCTCCGCGAACGACAGCGCCACCTGCTCGGCCGCCCCTCGGGGCGAATGCGTCCCCGGCTCGTCCTGCTCGGTGCCGACGCGGCCGGGCGGGAGCAGGCCGGTGCCCGAGGTGACCACGAGCGGCCGGCCGGACCCCGCCAGCGCCTCGCCGAGCGCCGCGATGGCTCGCCGGTCGGTCTGGTTGGCGGCCTCGAAGTTCGCGAAGTCGTGCACGAAGGCCAGGTGGATGACACCGTCGGCGGCGGCGGCCCCGTCGCGCAGGCCGGCGAGGTCGTCGAGCGAGCCGGGGTGGGGCTGGGCTCCGGCGGCCCTCAACGCGGCGGCGGCCTCATCCGTACGGGCCAGACCGGCCACCTGGTGCCCGGCCTCGATGAGCTCACGTACGGCGGCGGACCCCACGAAACCCGTGGCGCCGGTGACGAAAACACGCATGATGATCTCCTTCTTCAGCGGTGTTCCCATCGTCGGAGCCGGTGCCGTGCGGCGTCCAAAGCCTGTCGCTCATCGGGCGATACGTTTCAGGCATCACCGCAGTAGGCTGCGGGCATGCCCCAGTCGCCCGATCTCGATCTGCGGCTCGTACGCTACTTCACGGCCGTCGCCGAGCACCGGCACTTCGGCCGCGCCGCCGAGGCCCTGCACATCACCCAGCCGTCGCTGAGCCGACAGATCCGCGCCCTTGAGCGGCAACTGGGCGCCCTCCTGCTCGACCGAACCCCGCAGGGCACGCGACTCACCGAGGCGGGCGAGGTCTTCCTGCCCCGCGCGAAGACGCTGCTGCACGCGGCCGCCCGAGCGGCGGCGCAGGCCCGCGCCGCCGCTCGGCCCAGCCGGATCACCATCGGGTACACGATGGGCCTCATCGTCACGCCGGCCGTGCGCGAGCTGCGCCGCCTGCATCCGGATGCCGACGTACGCACCTCACACGTGGCCTGGAACGAGCCGCGCCCCGCTCTGCTCGACTACCGTGTGGACGCGGTGGTGACCCGGCTGCCGTTGGCGACTGATGGGCTCGACGTGACGATCCTGTATGGCGAGCCGCGCGTGCTGCTGCTCTCGCGCGACCACCGCCTGGCGGGCAGGGGATCCGTGACGCTCGCCGACATCGCCGACGAGCCGTTGCCCCGGCTGGCCGACCCGGACCCGGCCTGGGAGGCGTACTGGCGCATCGATCCCAGGCCCGACGGCCGCCCGGCCCCCGACGGCCCCGTCATCGCCGACATCGAGGACAAGTTCGAGCTGATCGCCGCCGGGGAGGCGGTGGCCATCGCGGGCGGCCCGACCCTTGTCAACCTCCGCCCGGACATCACCTCGATCCCCTTGGAGGGCGTCGAGCCGAGTCACGTCGTGCTGGCGACCCGGGCCGGCGACCGCAACCGCCTGGTGTCGGCGTTCCGCAAATCCGCCAGGGCGCTGCTCACCGGTTCGCGGGCAACCCTGAGGTCGCCGGAGGCTGCGGGTGGTCCGGCGGGTGGATGACGTATCACCTGCTCACCCGCCTGCTGGACCACCACACCCGGCAGGCGCCGCACCCCCCAATCTCCTGACACGAAACCAGCCACGCGCCTGTCGCCGCGACGCTCGCGCAGCAGGGTGGTGGCGGGCCTGCCGCAGCACCAGGTGCGAGATCATCATGCCTGCGGCCGCGGCCACGTCGGACGCGACCGCAGGCGAGGGCCGGACGACCTACCTGCCGGATTGCCTCACCTCGTACCCGGCGGCGGTGAGTACCTGGGTGGGGGCGCAGAGTCCGGCGGCCACGTCGACGCCGACCATGTGGACCAGCAGGGCGGCGCCATCGAACGCACTGCGCCCGAACTCCAGGCCAAGAGCCGCCACCAGCAACTCGCCAACATCCGCCGCATCTACGGCCCGGAGAAAGAGGCCCTCGGCGCCCTGGCCACGACGCCGGAGCGGCGGGCCCGATGGGGCGCCGCCGCGACGTGAGGCCCTGGCCTGAAGACTCTCCTCAGATGCCCGGATGGCGGCGGCTCACGACCCCTTGCGGCTGCGCTTATCCCCCTCCGGCCTCGTCGTAGGGCGCCCACCCCTTATCCAGAAGGTGGAACCCCGCATCGATGGCCGCCGCTGGATCGGGCTCACGGATGGCCATGAGCTGAATCTGCAGGGCAAACCGGACGTAGAAGCGGATCTCTTCGCTTGGCTCCTCCAGCCCGAATTCCTCGGTGATCACCGCGACCAAGGCATCCTCGTGGCGCAACCACATCTTCTCCGCGTAGTCGACCAGAGCCGGCGTCTCCTCCATGAGAGCGAGTATGTGACTCTGCGGCTCGGATTTGAGCGCGGCGATTTCGGAGAGGTAGTGGGCCTTCAGCGCGTCGGAGATCGAGGTCCCCGCCATGCGGCCACTCACCGCAGCAATCAGGCGTTCATGTCGCTCACCTTCGTCACTGAAGACAAGCGCCTCCTTGTGTGGGAAGTGTGTGAAGACCGTCTTGGGCGACACATCGGCCGCATCTGCGATCTCGCGCACAGTCACCGCATCGAAGCCGCGTGCAAGGAAAAGCGTCGTCGCCGCCTCCAGGATCGCCGCCCGCGTCGCCGCCTTCTTGCGCTCACGTCGGCCCGCCGTCGCTGCATCCACCATGGCGCATACTCTACACCCGGACACTAAGGATATTGACAGTAAAAGTAGTCTCGATGTAGTAATTGAGTGAGTTCAGTGAGAGGTTCTCGCTCATGGGCGTACTCGTTGACGGGTTGCCGGGCTCCTGGCCAATGAGGTCTTAGCCCAGCCGCTCGGCCTCCCCGGCGCGCCCGAAAATCGCCGCCGCCGATCGGGAGTCGCAGGCACACGCGAGCCGCGTCAATCTCCGGCGGGCCCTCCCGCCAACCCCGGCCATCAGAAAGGGACCGACCATGTCCGAAGCAATTGACTCACGGTCTAGAAGTCGCGAGATGCCTTCCCACGTGCGCTTGCCTCCGCAGCGCCGAGTGGCGGGAGCGTTGCTCGTCGCCGGGCCGGCGATCTTCCTGCTCGGGGAGTTTGTCGCCGCCGCAGCGTGGACCGACCCCGCCTACAGCTACACGCACCATTTCATCAGCAACCTCGGAGTCCACGGGCCCTCGACTCTGTTCGGGCAGTACATGTACTCGCCCCTAGCCTGGGTAATGAATGCCGGATTCCTCCTCTTCGGGATCACGATCCTGGCCGGAGTGGCCACGCTGCGCGATCTGTCGGACGGCCGCCGTTGGGCCATGCTCGCCCCCGCGACGCTGCTGGCCGTCGGCGGCGTCCTGCTCGCGCTGTTTCCCGGATCTGGCGAGGCACTCAACAACGGCACCGGCGAGTACCACAGCATGGGAGCCTTCGCCGGCTTCGTCGGTGGGAACGCGCTGGCCATCGTGCTCGGAAGCAGGTGGCGGCGCATCGGCATCTCTCCGCGAATGGGGCGAGCACTGATCACGGTCGGCATGATCGGTCTGCTCTCGATGGTGCTCTACCTCGCGATGATCTTTACCGCGGGCGACACCCCCATCGGCATCATCGGCCTCATCGAACGCGGCGCCGTTCACCCGTTCCTGATCGGCCTCATCTGCGCTGGAGCATCGATCTGGAAGCGGAAGACGTGAACGAACCCCTGCGTCCTCCGTCACCACGGAAATGGCAGCCTGACGCCGAACTCTTCGAGCACCCGGCACATGCAGGCAGAACTCCCGCTCGAACCGCGCCCGGCCCGCGCCCACGATCCACTCCACTCGCCCCGGCGGCTCGATCTTGGCCCCCGAGTAAGCCCGGTTCGCCGTACCGCTCCTGCTCGGGGGCCAAGGGGATCCTCCGACGACGTCGACCGGGCACCCACCGAGATCGCGGCCAGTGATGATCGGCTTTCCGAAGTTTCGGGAGTCGCCCATGCGCCCGCCCGCGGGTGCGTACCGTCAGGGCCGTGACCAGCCTGCCCGCACCCCCGCACGCCCCCGTCAACTCGCCGGTCGACCCGGTCGACCCGGGCGCTGTCGTCACCGACGCCAGCGCCCGCTTCGCCACACACCTGGAGCTGCTCGCCCACCAGCTCGGCGAGCACAGCCTGGACGACGCCGAGCGCGAGCGCCTGGCCGCCGCACTGGCCGGCGTGCAGTGGACAGTGGCCAAGGTCGGCGAGCTCATCATGACCTCCCCACCGCAAACAAGCAGCGCCTGAGCAAGCCGGCCCGCGTGCTGATCCCCAGGGGGATCGGTACAGATTTTTGGCGGCAGCGCTGAGGGCGGAGACGTTTCTCCAGCTCGCGGCCATCACTTCCGGGCTGGCACGACCGGACAGAATGACCACATTCGGTTCGGACAGGTCCAGCTGCGCCCGTAGTTGGCCTGTCGTTAACGGCGCTGTGACGAAGTACATTCGAAGGTCGTAAGCCCTGGTCAGCGCCGCTTTCTGAGGGTGAAGTCAGCGGGAGCGTCGGCGGGCCGCGGGGTCGTGTTCGGCGGTGATGCGGGCGGAGGTCTCCTCGCCCAGACGGACGTACCGGCCGAGGCTCCACTACCAACGCCTGTTCTTGGAGACCTTTTGGGAGAGCTGCTGGCGGCAGGGTTCGTGCTGGAGCAGCTGATCGAACCGCGCCCCACGGCCGACCTCCGGGAGATCGACGAAGCCGCCTACGACAGGCTCCACCAAGTGCCGTCCTTCCTTGCGGTGAAGCTGCGACGTCCTTGACCGCGAGCCACGGACCTCATCGCGTCCCGGAGACCGCTGAGGGCGCGGCACCGACCGAAGGTTCGGGCCATGCTGCGATCTTGAGAGCGGACGCAGCCGGTCGAGGCGGTGAGCACCGAGGCTCGGATGATCCAGTGTTCGGGGCTGGGCCGAGTTCTTGCCCAGGAAGATCGAGGTGGTGGCTTGCGGGCCGCATGTCAGGTGAACGCCGCCAGGATGGCCATGGCGCCGTCGTCCGAGTTGCTGATCGTCAGATAGACCTCTTGGCCATCCCACTCGGTGCTTACGCCGTCGAGTCCGTCGACACAACGGAGGCACCCGTCTTCTTCGGGATCATCGATCCGACTCCATCCCTTGGCGAGGAACTTCTCGAAAATCTGCTCGCTGGTCATCGTGCGTTGTGCGCTGAAGACAAGGGAACCGCCGCTTCCGGAGTCACAGTCGTCTTCTTCCATGACAGTCTCGGCGACGGTCACAGGGAGAAGTGCCAACACGATCTGCTTCAGTTGGTTGATCTCCTTCTTCGCCTGTGCCTCGCACATTGCTCCGCAGCCGGTCAATGCGGTGACGAAGACGGCACCTGCTGCGATGACTGCGCAGGTTCTCGTAAGGCGATTCATAAGTCTTCGACTCCAAGGACTCTCGGGCGCGGTGGCTGCGACAACGGATAGCCGCCCTGGCCGGGGACCGCCTGTGCGGTTGTCGTAGATACGGAAGGTGTCGAAAGGGAGCTGCCGAGGTTCGGGTGCCGAACTCGGTAATGGGCGGCGCAGTCGGTCGGCCATAGTCTGTCCCTCTCGAAAGGGCGCGTTTTTAGCAGATACGAAGGGGATGGGCAGTGTGTCGTCGATGGGGTATGGCTGGTTCGTCGAGGAGTGCCAGAAGGACAGTGATCTGGTCGGTGTGACGTTCGTGCGAGGCCTGTCGCCGGAGGAAGCGTTGCGTCGGATTGGAGCCGGTCCCGGGGACACCTCGCGCGAAGTGGGCATTGCCGCCTACGCGGCAGACGGAGGCGCGGTCCTGATTGATTATCATGGGCAGCCACTCCCGGAGACCCTCTCGCAAGGGACGGAGATGGCGAGGGTCATCACAGGCATCACCATGGACGAGTACTTCGTCTACGCCGTCGACGAGGTGGTGGTGACGGAATTCGAGCCGTTCTTCCCCGGCGGGCGGGACGGCACCGACCCTGACCACCTGCTGACCCATATGCGAGAGCTGAGCATGCCGCTGGACGGAGAGGCCGACACGGGGACCTCCACCGCTCTCGCCCTCGCGCTGGCTGCACGGGCCACCGGGGTCACCCTGACGCCGACCCACTACGCGGCCGAGCCCGTCGTCGGGTCGATCGACTGAAGGTGACGATCACGGATCTCATGGTGGCGGACGATCATTCCGCTGCAGGCAAGCATGTACCGTTTCGTGGCTACTCGGTGTCCCGGTGGACGGGCGGTACGGGCTGGGGCGGCTATCGGGACGGTTTTTGAGGGTGGCAGGCCGGGGCGGACGGTGGGACTCTGGGGGGCGAGGCGACCTGCTGGAGGAGATCGTGAATCACCCCGAGTTGACCACGAACATGGTCCTCGCCGCCATCCGGGACCACGAGTTCGCAGCCTACGACGTCCTGGTCAAGGAGTACCGGTCAGAGGCCGTGATCGCAGCGTTCACGGACGCGGCCAGGTCGGGCTTCACCAGCTTCGGTGTAGCGGTACATCTGGCGTCGTTGACGGACAAAGGACGTAAGCACCTCGCGGGCTGAACGGCGCGGTGGGTCTCACGAATGAGCCGTAGGCGGTTGTTCGCCTCGACCACGAGGCTGATTTCCAGCTTGCGGCTCCTGCCCTGGGCGGTGCGTCCCGGGGCAGGCCAGTGCCTTGGCGTAGGGTCGAAGTGTGAACGATCAGGGCGTTCCGCCGTTCGCCCGGGCCCGTGCCGCGTCCGGGGCGCTGTTCTTGGACGACCGTGGTCGTGTGCTTCTCGTCCGTCCTACGTACAAGCCGTTCATGGACATTCCGGGTGGGTGTGTCGAGCCGGGGGAGACCCCGTACGAGGCCTGCATTCGGGAGGTGCAAGAGGAGCTGGGTATTCGGCCGGCCATCGGGCGCCTTCTCGTGGTCGATTGGTCGCCTTCCCCGAAGGTGGGCGACAGGGTCCTGTTCGTGTTCGACGGCGGCACGTTGGACGACGCACTGCTCAGGCAGATCAGGTTCGTGGACAAGGAACTGAGCGCCTATGAGTTTCACTCCGTCGAAGAACTGGACGGATTGTTGATCGAGCGGCTTGCCCGTCGCCTCAAAGCGGCCGTCACGGCGCGAGAGCTTGGCGGGATCATCTATTTGGAGCGCGGCCAGGCCATTCCCGTCGAGTAACCATCTGAGTGGCAACGGTCTTCTGTCCGGGCCACGACTGCCTTCATGGGCAACCATTCGCGGCGGACGGTTGGGGGCTTTCCGCATTGTGGATGCGCATGGAAGGCTTTCCGCCGTGGCTGACTCGGATGAACCCGTACGGGATGAGAAGTCGAGAGACGATCGCGGCGAGATCGAAATGGTCGGTGCGGTCGGTACCGCGCTTCTCGTTCTCGGTGGAGCGCTGTGTGTCGGGGCGCTCGTGTTCGGCGATGGTGAGCCGACGTGGCAGATACTCGGCGTCTTCATGCTCGCAGTGGTCGCGGGGCTGGCTCTGCGTATCGAAGCGGCCATTCGTAGCCGGTGAGCGTTCTTCTTCTTGAGGTCTGAAGGGGCGTCGCGGCCTGACGGTCGGCCCCCAGGCCGGCTCGGCGACGGTTTCTCCGCCACCGCCGTGGACGAGATCTGCGCCAGGGTCGGTGTGACCCGTGGCGCGTTCTCGCCGCAGACCAGAAGGCTGGTCGAGGCGCCGGGGGCGCTCGGCTGGACCGCCATGCGGGACATCCAGGCGGGGTGCAAGGAGCAGATGCGCCGCGGGCTGGCCATCGCGATCGAGGCCGGGTGCATCCCGGACCGGCCGCTGGACCCCGTGACCTCACTGCTGTACGGGGGGATCTGCGAGAGCGCCCTGGACATCGCACGCGCCCCGGACCAGAGTGCCGCGCTGGAGGACTCGGTGGCGGAACTCGACCTGGTACTCGCCGGTGTCGCCCACCGGTCAGGTCGCGGCTGCGCGCACACGAGATGAAGGCGCCGATCCGGTGCGGCCACGGTTCTCAGGCCGTACCATCCGCCTTGGGATCAGGGAGCCGGGCCCGGCTCTGATGGCGCTGTTGCCTTGCGAAAGGGGCTTCTGCTGTGTCATCCCTCGAAGAGGCGCTGGAGTCCAGGGATCATCTCGTCGCCGTCTGGAGCGCCTTGGTGCGGGACCGGGGCGGCCGGGTCAGTACGGATGACGGCATCGTCCACATGTGGGCTGACAGCTCGTTCGGGTTCTGGAACACCGTGACCCTCGCCGGCGCGGACATCTCGGCGGACGCGCTCGGCGAACAGCTCACGCGGGCGGCGTCGTTCATGAGGGCCAGGTCCGAGAGCGGGTATCTGTGGGTCTTCGAGGATCTGCTGAGCTCCCGGGCGAAGGCGAGCCTGGCTCAGCGCGTCGCCGAGGCCGGTCTGGAGGTGGCGTTCTCGGGCCGGGGCATGGCGGGCGACCTGTCGGTGCCTGAGCCGTGCCATCCGGACCTGGAGTTCCGGCGGGTGGAGAGCGAGGAGCACCTCGCCGCGTACGGCGACGTCAACGCACGTGCCTACGGCATGACGCCCGAGGCGGGCAGGGCCGCCCTGGCGGGTTCGGAACTGTGGCGCGGCGACGTCCACGCCTATCTCGGATACCGCGACGGACGGCCGGTGACCTGCGCCGCCACCGTCGCCGGCCCGGGTTCGATCTTCCTGGCGCTCGTCGCCACCCTGCCCGAGGAGATGCGCAAGGGGTACGGCGAGGCCGTCACCCGTAAGGCGATCCACGAAGGTGCCAGGTGGAGCGGGCACCGGCGGCTGGTTCTCCACGCCACGCCGGCCGGGCAGCCCGTGTACGAACGGATCGGCTGTCGCGCCAACACGGCCATCCACTTCCTCCAGCTCGCCGCCGCGGGCTGACAGGCCGGGTTGCCGTCCCCAGGGGCGACGCGCTCCTCAGGAAGGCTGACCAGGGGCCGAGACCCTTTCGTCATGCCTACTTCGGATGATCACGGGTAGCGCTGTGCAACCACCCCAGCTACAGAAGTGGAAGCCGGCATGATCACTCTCATTCTGCTCATCCTCGCCCTGGCCTGCTTCGTCCTGTCCGCCTTCAACATCGGCGGAGCGCGCGTCAACCTGCTCGCACTCGGTCTGGCGCTCTGGGTCCTCAGCGAGATCATCCCGAAGCTCGGCGAGCTCTGACCCCCGGCGCCTGAGACCACCCCCGACGGGCAGGAACACTCACATGGACGCCCTCACCATCCTCGCCCTGCTGGCGCTCCTCGCCGGCATCCTGGTCGCCCTCACCCAGAAGGTGTGGCCCATCGCGTTGTTGTGCGGAGGTCTGTTCCTGTCCGTCCTCGCGGACGCCGGTCTCATCATCAGGTAGGCGAGCCCCCTCGCCTCCCCCCGGCGGGGAGAGGTGAGGGTTGCTCGTGCCTCAGCAGTAGGCGATGCCAGTGACGGTGAACGGGATGTTGTGGTACGGCGTGTACTCCGACCGCTGGCCAGGGGAGACGCAGGGGCCGCCCTCGGGCCAGGAGCCGACCTGCGGGTCGGGATGGGTGACCCGGATGACCACGGCGTAGTTGCCGGTGCCGCCGGTGCAGTACGCCCAGGCGGTCTTGCCGTCGCGGCCGGTGGTGCAGCCGGTCGGGGAGGCATGTGCGGGGGAGGCGGCGCCGGCTAACGCGACGGCGGTGAGGACGGTGGCGAGGGGCAGGGCCAAGTGCTTTCTCGCGCGCATGTGCTGACCTCCAGCGGGTCGTCAGGCAGTGCACTCTCAGGAAAGCTTCCTAAGAGAAACTAGTCGCGCCGTCCCCGGCGTCAAGCCCCTGCCCGGTGTCCGGACGAACGGTCAGCGGGGGCGGGGGCCCTTCTTCTTGCGGCCGGTCGGCGCGGCGCGGCGGCCCGAGCTTTTCTGGGCGGGCTTGGGGGACTGGCGTTGCGTCGGCTTCTGCGTTGGCTTCTGTGCCTGCTTCTGCGGAGGTGAGGCAGGGGCGCGGCCCCGGGAGCTGTTCGCCGTGCGGCCGCGCACGATGCCGATGAAGTCCTCCACCAGGTCGGTGGTCGCGTTCGTGGGCCAGGCCAGGGCGACCTGGGACTGGGGGGCGTCCGTCACCGGGCGGTAGGTGAGGTCTTTGCGGTGGTGGAGGCGGGCCAGTGACTGGGGGACGAGGAGCAGGCCGGCGCCGGAGGCCACCAGCTCGATCGCGTCGGCCGTCGTGGCGGGACGGGTGAAGGCCGGCTGTCCGGGCCGGGGCGTCCACTCGATGGTGTCGTCGAGGGGGTGGAAGATCTCCTCGTCGGCCAGGTCGGCGAGGGTCACCTCGTCGGCGGCGGTCACGGCGTGGTCCTTGGGCGCCACGACCACCGTGGTCTCGACGTAGAGGGGGATCGCGCTCAGGCCCTCGCGGTCGATCGGCAGCCGGACGAACGCCGCGTCGGCGTCGCCCTCCCGCAGGAGGCCCAGCGCCTCCAGGTTGGGGACCGTGAGCAGGGTCAGCGGCACGTCGGGCAGCCTTTCGGCCCAGACGCCGGCCCACTTGGCGGGGGTCACGCCGGGCACGTACGCCAGCCGGAAGCCGCTGCCTGTCTCGTCAGTCACGTCCTCAGGGTATCGATGTCGGGGACGGTGTTCCGACTGGCTAGGCTTGGGGCCATGACCTCGTCCAAACCGAAGAGCATCCAGACGATGAAGCCCGAGACGGCGGCCAAGAAGCTGGGTGTCCTTCTCTCGGCCACGCCCGCGGAGTTCCAGGCGGGTGTCGTCTCCAGGGACGAGCTGAACGAGCTGCAGGCCAAGCCGCCCGCGTGGCTCGCCGACCTGCGTCGTAACGGGCCGCATCCCAAGCAGGTCGTCGCCGCGAAGCTCGGCGTCTCGATCTCGGGCCTGCTCAGGGGCGGGATCACCGAGCCGCTCACCACCGCCGAGATCGACGCCCTGAAGGCGGAGAACCCCGACTGGCTGGAGCGGGAGCGGACCGTCCAGGCGGACAACCGCAAGGAGGCGCTCCGACTCAAGGAGCGCTAGCGGCGCGGGCCGGACGCGGTTGCGGCCCGCCTGATGGAGGCAGGCCGCGGTTCGCGATCCGGTCAGGCGCGGGCGAGGTCGGGGATGCTCGACAGCCCGTGTGCGAGGTCCTCGTCGGTCGGCTCGTCGTCGGGGAGCAGCCCGGCCTGGTACTTCTCGTAGGCGGCCAGGTCGAAGTGGCCGTGCCCGGACAGGGCGATCAGGATCGCCTTCGAGCGGCCCTCCTCGCGGCAGCGCAGCGCCTCGTCGATGGCGGCGCGCACCGCGTGCGCGGACTCGGGGGCGGGCACGATGCCCTCCTCGCGGGCGAACAGCACGCCCGCCTCGAAGCAGTCGTTCTGCCGCATCGCGACCGCCTCCATCAGCCCGTTCTCGACGGCCCGGCTGATCAGCGGCGAGATGTCGTGGGCGCGCAGCCCGCCGGCGTGCACGGGCGGCGGCACGAACCTGTGGCCCAGCGTGTGCATCCGCGACAGCGGGGTGAGGCGGGCGGCGTCGGAGTGGTCGTAGGCGATGCGGCCACGCGTCAGGGTGGGGCAGGCGACCGGTTCGGCGGCGATGAGCCGGATGTCGCGGCCGCGGCGGAGCTTGTCGCGCAGGAACGGGAAGCACATCCCGGCCAGCGTGCTGCCGCCGCCGCAGGGGCCGACCACGATGTCGGGATAGTCCTCGGCGAGCTCCATCTGGAGCATCGCCTCCTGGCCGATGACGGTCTGGTGCGCGCACACGTGGTTGAGCGAGCTGCCGCGCGTGTAGCCCAGCTCGGGGTTGGCGTAGGCGACCTCCAGCGCCTCGGACTTGGCGATCCCGAGGCTGCCGGGGTGGTCGGGGTCCTCGGCCAGCACGGCCCTGCCGGCCGCGGTCAGCGGGCTGGGGCTGGAGTTGCAGACCGCGCCGTACGCCTCCATCAGAGCCCTGCGGTACGGCTTCTGCCGGTAGCTGACGCCCACCATGAACACCTGCGCGCTCAGCCCGAACATCGCCGCGGCCGAGGCGATCGAGCTGCCCCACTGGCCCGCGCCGGTCTCGGTGACCAGCCCGGTCTTGCCGACCTGCTTGTTGTAGTACGCCTGCGGCACCGCGGAGTTGGGCTTGAGGCTGCCGACCGGCGAGACGCCCTCGTACTTGTAGTAGATGCGGGCGGGGGTGTCGAGGGCGCGTTCGAGGCGGCGGGCCCGGTAGAGCGGGGTCGGCCGCCACTGGCGGTAGATGTCGCGGACCGGGCCGGGGATCTCGAACTCCGGCTCGGTGCTGAGCTCCTGGTCCACCAGCGGTTCGGCGATCGTCCTGCACAGCTCGGCGCGGCTGATCGCCGCGCCGGTGGCCGGGTCGAGGATGGGGGCCGGCTCGCCGAAGTCCGCGGCGATGTTCAGCCACGTGTACGGGATGTCGTCCTCGTTCAGGGTGTATTTGACGCGCTCGTTCAACGGATACCTCTCAAGGGGACTTCGTCGATGGGTGTCAGACGCCCGCTTCCGCGGCCAGCGAGCCCTGCACGGTCTGGTCCCGGCCGCCCAGCAGCCCGGGGTGGGCGGTCCGGAACCCCTCCAGGACCAGCTCGTAGGGGAAGTCGTCGAACTCGCCGTGCCAGTGCAGGAACTCCATGTGGCGCCGGCCCGACTCGTCGTGCGGGTGGTAGACGCTGTCGGCGGCGCCGTCGAACTCCAGGGGCTTCAGGCGGTACAGCCGGCAGAGCAGCTTGTTGAACACGGGGGTGGCCTTCACCCAGCGGCCTTCGAGCTGGACGGAGACCAGGCCGTGGAAGCGGAACACGTCGCCGCCGACGAGTTCCTTGAGCCGCCCGGAGGCCAGGTGGTTGCGCACGTCGGCGAACACCAGCCGGGACGGGATGCCGAGGGAACGGGCGGCGGCGGCGTACACGACCGACTTGTGCAGGCAGAAGCCGCTGCCGCGGGCGATGATCGTGCTGGCCCGCAGGCCGTCGCGGGACATGTCGATGTCGTAGACGTCGTACAGGATGTCGTCCCGCACCTTGTAGTACAGGCGCACGGCCTGCTCGGTGGGGGTGGTGGCGCCTTCGACGGCCCGTTCGGCGAACTCGCGCACCACGGGGTGGCCGGCGTCGAGGAACTTCGTGGGGGCCAGGTCAGCGGTCATGTGTGTGACTCCTTGAGGCCGAGCATCCGGGCGATGCGGATCCGTTGCATCTCCGAGGTGCCGGAGTAGATGGTGCCGCCGACCGCGTCCCGGAGGTCCTTCTCCAGCCCGGTCCCGGTCAGGTAGCCGCTGCCGCCGAAGATCTGGATCGCGGCCAGCGCCGACCTGACGTTCGCCTCGCTGGCCACCACCTTGGCGATCGCGACGTCGGTGGCGACGTCCCGGCCGGCCACGAAGCCGCGCGCGGCGTCGTACAGCCAGCGCCGCGCGGTCTCCACGTCGATCTTCATGTCCACGATCCGCCCGGCGACCAGCTGGAACGAACCGATCGGACGGCCGAACTGGCGGCGCCGGGAGGCGTGCTCGACGCAGCGGTCCAGCCGGTGCCGCATCGCGCCGACCTGGACGATGAAGGAGCACAGGATCTCCCACCGCATCACGTGCTCCAGCACGGTGAACCCCATGCCGGGCCGGCCCACCACGTTCCCGGCCGGGACGCGGCAGTCGCGGAAGGTCAGCTCCCCGAGCGGCGACGTGCGCAACCCCATCTTGGGCACGTCCGGGCCGGTCAGCAGGCCCGGGGTGTCCTTCTCGACCAGGAAGGCGGTCAGGCCGAACGGGCCCAGGTCCCGGTCGGTCACCGCGTAGACCACGAACAGGTCGGCGACCGGGCCGTTCGTGACGAGCACCTTGTCGCCGTCGAGGATCCAGTCGTCGCCGTCCTGTTTGGCGGTCATGCCCATGCCCAGCACGTCGGACCCGCCCCCGGGGTCGGTGATCGCGTGCGCGGTGATCGTCGTCCCGTCGCAGATGCCGGGCAGGTGGCGGGCCTTCAGTTCGGGGCTGCCGAAGCGTTGCAGCGGGATCCCGGCGCTCACGATCTGCGTGCAGAGCGAGAAGCAAAGCCCGCCGTCCCGGCAGCCCTCGCCGAGCCCCTCCAGGACGTACATGGTGCTGAGCAGGTCCAGGCCGCGGCCGCCCCACTCGGGGGCGAACGGCAGGCGCAGCAGGCCGGAGGCGCGCACCTGCTCCCACTTCTCCGCGGGCAGGCCCGCCGCCCGATCGGCTTCCAGGTGGCCTTCGCCCAGCACCTCGTACCAGTCCGCGAACTCGGCCCGGAGCTCGCGGTGTGTGTCGCTCCACTCGTCCATGGGTGACCAGATCCGTCAGTAGTGGGAGAACTGAGCCTCAGCCAGCCGGTGGCGCTCGTCGCCCTGCAGCGCGGGGGAGAAGACGCAGATCAGCCGCAGGTCCTCGCCGGGGTCGGCGATCAGGTGGTGCGGGTCGTTCTGGTCGAGGGCGTACATGGTGCCCGGCTCCAGGACGTGGTGGCGTCCGTCGGCGTCGATCACGGCGCCCCGCCCGCTGATGCAGTAGCACGCCTCCAGGTGCTTGCGGTACTGGAGGGGGGAGCTGGTGCCGGCCCAGACGATCGTGTCGGTGAGCGAGTAGCCCATGCCGTCGCGCTCGACCAGGAAGCGGTGGCTCAGGCCGTTCCCCCACTCGACCGGCGTCACGTCAGAAATCTTGCGGATGATCATTGCAGTGTCCGTTCTGCTGGTGCTGATAATGCGTTTCCGACGAATTCACGAATGGCCGCCACGGTCCGGAAGTTCTCCGGGGCGATGTCGAGCTCGTCGACCGGGACGTCGAACCTGTCCTTGATCCAGCCGATGAGCTTCAACAGGCCCAGACTGCTGATGACCCCGTTGCGGAAAAGGTCGTAGTCGGCCTCGAGTTCGTCGGGCGGAGTATCGGGGAGATACTCGGTCACCACGAATTCTTTAATCTGGCGTGTGATGTCCACGAAAGGCAGCATCACACGCGCGCGCACGCGGCGGCATCTCCGAGAATGCGCGTGCCCGCAATATGGCTTTGCGTGTCAGCCGATGCGCTTCCGGTCCACCTTTCCGGTCGAGGTACGCGGGAACGGCTGCTCGACCAGCCTGATGGCGGACGGGATCGCGGCCCGCGGCAGCCGCATCGCGCAGTGCGTACGCAGGCGCAGCCCCGACAGCCGCCCCGGCCCGGTCCCGCGGACGAACGCGGTCAGCCGGGTCTCGGCCCCGTCCACGGCCGGGACGACGGCGGCCTCCACGACGTCGTCGTGCTCCAGCAGCACCCGCTCGATCTGCTCCAGGTTGACCCGGATGCCGCGCACCTTGAGCTGGAAGTCGTCCCGGCCGACGAGGAACAGCCGGCCGGCGGCGTCCCGGCGGACCAGGTCGCCGGTGCGGAACCAGCGGCGGCCGTCGGGCCCGGTCACGAACCGGCCGGTCGCCGCCGCCGGGTCCGGCGTCACGTACCCGGTGGTCTGGAACGGCGTCCAGACCAGCAGCTCGGTGCCGCCGTCGTCCGGCGGGACGGGCGCCAGGTCCGGGCCGAAGGCGGCGACGACGCCGGGCAGCGGCCGGCCGATCGGCAGGGGGCCGGGCCCGGCGGCCTCGGCGGCGTCGAACTCGTGCCAGAAGCTGTCGTTGGTCTCGGTGCAGCCGTAGACGTTGTGCAGCCGGGCGCGCGGGAACCTGCGCGGCAGGCCGGCGCGCAGGGGGACCGGCGCGTGGTCGCCGGTGACGACGACGTGCCGCACCGCGGGGAAGACGCCCTCCTCCAGCAGCTGGTACAGCATGGGAACGCCCTGGACGACGGTGACCCGCGAGGCGGTGAAGAAGTCGGTGACGTAGCGCGGGTTGGCGGCCAGGGCCGGGTCGACCAGGGCGACGCATCCGCCGTGCCGCAGCGTGGCCCACACGTCCAGCAGGCACAGGTCGAAGTTGAGCGGCGCGTAGTTGAACACCACCTCGCCGGGGCCCAGGCCGAACGCCTCCCCGGCCCAGCCGGTGAACCGGGCCACCGCGCCCGCCGGCAGCGGCACGATCTTCGGCGCGCCGGTCGAGCCGGAGGTGGTCAGCATGAACGCGGTGTCCTGTTCGTCGACCGCGACCGGCTCCGGGACGGCGGGCCCGTCGCCGTGCCCGCCGATCACGGTGGTGACCACGTCCGGGTGCTCGGCGGCGTCCTCGGGGGTGGCGGCGAGCACCTCGACGCAGCCCGCCCGCGCGCACAGCTCGCCGAGCGCGACCGTGCCGAGGTCGATCGGCGGCAGCAGCAGCGGCCGGCCGGCCGCCAGGCAGCCGAGCACGAGCGCGACCGCCTGCGGCGATTTGCGGGCGAGCACCGCGACCGGGCCCGGCGGAAGGGCGTCCAGTTCCTTTTGGGCCCGTCCGGCCCGTGCGGCGAGTTCGGCGTAGCTGACGATTTCCGTCCGGGTGCGCAGCGCCGGCGCGGACGGTTCTCTCTTGGTGTGCGCGATGAAATCGCGGAGCAATTCTGTGGTCATCGGAGGTCACCCATCGATTTCTTGGTTGCCGGATACCAATGATTTTGTTCGATGTGCGACTTCGGTATCGGGAACGCGGGCTTCAGCTAATTGCCCGCGCCCGGCAGCTTCCTGTCAGCGAGAAAGGGTCAGGACCGTACTTCCAGTTCTTCCGCCCGCTCCGGCGGGGCCGCGGGGGCGGGCGTCTCCTCCTCGGCGCGGGTCGCCAGCACGCACCCGCCCAGGATCAGCACGAACGAGACGACGATCAGGGCGGTCAGCGGCTCGTCCAGGATCAGCACCCCGGCGACGATCGCCACCGCCGGGTTCATGTACGTCGACACCAGCGCCCGCGACGGCCCGGCCTCCTTGATGAGCTCCACGAACACCACGAACGCCAGCCCGGTGCAGACCACGCCCAGCCCGGCCAGCGCCGCCAGCACCTGCCCGCTGGGCATGGCGGACGGCCAGGTCCAGATCGCGGCGGGCGTGTAGACCAGCGCGGCCAGGGTGAGGCAGGCGGCGGTCAGCGGGAGGGTGGGCAGGTCGCGCAGGTACCGGTCGGCGATGAGCGGCGCGATCGAATAGCAGAGCGCGGTCAGCAGCACCTCGCCCATCGACCAGGCGTCTCCGCCGCTCAGGTGCGGCCCGGCCAGCACGGCGACGCCGGCCAGCCCGACCACCAGCCCGGCCCAGCGGGCCCTCCCGAGCCGTTCGCCGCCGCCGCTCAGGCGGGCCAGCGCCACGCCGAGAATGGGGGCCGCGGCGATCAGCAGGCCGCTGGTGGAGCTGGTCAGCCGGCGTTCGGCGTCCGACAGCAGCCACCAGGGCGCCAGGATCTCCAGGAAGGCGAACGCGATGACCGGCCGCCAGTACCGCCGGACCATCGCGAGCTGCCCGCCGCGGATCGCCAGCGGCAGGAGCAGCGCGGCGCCGATCGCGGTGCGCGCGAAGACCAGCACGGGCACCGGCACGCCGCCGACCGCGACCTTGATGAGGAGGTAGGGGATGCCCCAGATCACGGACATCAGCGCGAACAGCACCCAGCCACGGCGGCTCACATGCGGCTCCTTGGGATCGGGATGGACGGCCTGCTCGGGACGAGGGGCACGCGAGCGGCCGGCGACGGAACAGGGAGGGCGGGGACGGGAGCGGCGCCGGGGATGCGGGCCGTCGGCCTGCGTGAGACCGACGGCGAATCCATGAAAATCCTCCAGCCTATTCGCTGCCGCGCGACAATTCCCGCACGAAAGAATTTCTCCCGAGAATTGCACGGCGCCCGTGTCGCGGCTTCTTCCAACGTGCTCTTTCAGTGGACAATCGGCTCGATCCCAGGGGATGCTGGACGCGCGACCGGAGTGCCGCCGATCGGTGTCCTCGCAGGTCAGTCGCGAATCACCGGCTCTCGCCGGACGGCATCGGGCCGCTGGTCCCGCCGCGCCAAGCCGTGCACTGTCACCCTGAAACGGAGGGAAACCACCAATGACTGATAAATCCCCCAATCCCGCGCTCCGGCAGCTGGACGTCCTCATCGGCACCTGGCGGGTCAGCAACGTCGAGGACGGCGTGCCGGCCGACGCCGGCACCGTGCGCTTCGAGTGGCTGGAGGGCGGCAACTTCCTGGTCCAGCACGTCGACCTGGCCGACACCAAGGCCGTGGAGTACATCGGCTACGACGAGGAGAGCAAGACCCTCAAGTCGCACCTCTTCGGCCAGGGCGCCGAGATCCTGAAGTACACCTGGGAGGTCAGCGGCGACACGCTGACCATCTGGTACGGCGACCAGGGCTCGCCCGCCCGCTTCGTCGGCAAGTTCAGCGAGGACGGCAACACCAACGCCGGCGCCTGGGAGTGGCCCGGCGGCGGCTACCAGTCGACCATGACGCGGGCCTAGCCTTCCCGGTTCTCCGCCCGGCGGCCGAGGTCGCCGGGCCGCCCGTGTTCGCTAGGCGATCTGGCAGGTTCTTGTCAAGGATGACCGAAACATCCGTAAGATACGTGGCCTATTGCTACGGATGTGACTTGGGGGCCTGACGTGACGCTGCTGTCCCGGCGAAACCTTCTCAAAGCGGGCGCGATCGCGGTACCGGCCGCGGTCCTCGCGCCCGGAACGGCCGCGCGGGCGGCGAGGCCGATGCCCGGGGTCGAGATGTCGGGGATCGCCCCCGCCTCGCTGGCCGGGTTCGACAACGTGGTGAAGAAGTTCGTGCTGGACCGGCGGATCACCGCCGCGCAGCTCGCCATCATGAAGAGCGGCAAGATCGTCCTGGCCCGGGGCTACCGCTACAACGACTTCTCCAGGGCCCTGCCTACGGTGTCGCCGACGTCGTTGTTCCGGATCGCCAGCCTGAGCAAGAACATCACCTCCGCCGCGATCATGCGCCTGGTGCAGGACGGCAAGCTCAGCCTGTCGGCCAAGGTCACCCAGCTCCTCGGGCTCACCCCGCTCGACACCCGCATGGGACAGGTCACCGTACTGCGCCTCATGCAGCACCTCGGCGGCTGGGACCGCGACGTCTCCAAGGACCAGCTCTGGCTGGACCACACCATCTCGGCCGCGCTCGACGTGCCGCTGCCGATCAGCCACGCCGACATCATCAAGTACGCCACCGCCCGGCGGCTCGACTTCGACCCCGGCGCCAAGATGGTCTACAGCAACTACGGCTACCTGCTGCTGGGACGCGTCATCGAGAAGGTCTCCGGCATGTCGTACGAGTCGTACGTCAAGACCAAGCTGCTCAAGCCGCTCGGCATCACCCGCATGCGGCTCGGCCTCAGCCTCAGGAACGAGGCCGCGCCCGGCGAGGTCGCCTACGAGTCGCAGTACACGAACAAGTCCGTGGTGGACACCTCCGGCACCGTCGTCCCCTACCAGTACGGCGGCTTCAACATGCCCAACCAGGACGCCAACGGCGGCTGGCTCGCCTCCGCCGTCGACCTGGTCCGCTGGACGCTCGCCTTCGACAAGCCCGGCACGGTGCTGACCTCGGCCTCGATCGCCAAGCTGTTCGCCAAGCCGGAGATCGGCGTCAACCAGTACGGCTCCTGGTACGGCGGCGGCTGGTGGGTGCGCCAGGTCACCGGCCACCTCAACACCTGGCACGACGGCTCGATGCCCGGCACGTTCTCCTACCTGGCCCGGCTGCAGAACGGCTTCAGCTACGCGGTCGTGTTCAACCGCAGGGAGGAGACCGGGTCGCTCGACTTCGACACGATCGACGACGACATGAACAAGGTCAGCGTCTCCTCCTGGCCCACGACGGACCTGACGTCCCGCTACTTCTGAGGACGCCGGAAGGCCCGGGGGCTCACTTCGCCGACCGGAGCTCCTTCAGGTACTCCTTCAGCGGCTTGAGCCCCGCCGCCGCGCGCCGTTCGTCCACCCGTGCCTCGTCCTCGATCGGGGTGCGGGGGCGCCAGCGGCCCTCGGGGGTGGTCTCCCACTGCGTCCCGTACACCTGGGGCCTGTGCTCGGCCACCCGTACCCGGTCCACCAGGTAGGCCAGGTCGGACGGGTCGGCGTCGCCGTCGTCCACCGCCCGCCGCATCATCTCCAGGCCCCGGCGTTGCAAGGGCAGGTCGCGGTCGGCGTGCTGGACGAGCGCCCACGCCGCCCGCGCGCCGTCCTTGCCGACCAGCTCGAACCCCGGCCAGCCGTACGCGTCGAGGATCTGCCGGATGCGCTCGGTGTTGGCCTTCTCGACCCGGTCCCAGTCCTCCTGGCTGGCCTCCAGGGTGCGCTGCTCCTGGTCCGCCTTGAGCATCGTCAGCAGCTCGGCCCGCAGCGCCGGGTTCTTGGGGGCGTCTTTCTTCGGGGTGTCGCCGCACGCCGAGACCACGACCAGCGCCGCGAACAGCCACAGGAATAAGGCGCGCATGGCCCGATCATCACCCGGTCCGTCCGGAGATGCGAGGGGTGTCCGCGGCCCTTCCGGCGGCCGGCGTGGGTCACATCCGGGTCCGCGCGTACGCCTGGAGCGCGTCGCGGACGAACCGCGCGCCGTCGGCGTCGTCGTACATGGTGGCGAAGCGGGGATCGTCGACGTACATGTCGCCCAGGCAGGTCACCATCTCGATCGAGCGCTCCCGGTCGCCTTCGGCCGTGGGCGTGCCGGGGATCCGGCTCAGCCACCGGACGTGCCGGGCGGCCATCGCCTGGGCGGGTTCCGAGGTCGGCGAGATCCCCGACCGCGCCGCGGCGACCCAGGCGGCGACCAGGTCCTCGGCGGCCTGCTTCCAGGCTCGCTGCTGGTCGAGGGTCTTGCCGTGCCACCAGTCGTTGCTCACCCGGAACACGCGCTCGCCCCAGCGCGAGATCACCTCGTCCTTGTAGGGGTCGTTGAACCCGGCCAGCATGACGTCCTGCTGCGGTTCCGTCCCCGCGCGCAGGGCGTCGAGCGTGTCGCGCGCGGAGCGGATCTGCCGTTCGACGCGGTCCCGTTCCTCCTCCAGCGCGGTGATGTGGGCACGGAGCCCGTCGCGCACGTCGACCTCGTCGGTCAGGACCTCGGCGATGGCCGGCAGACCCATGCCGAGCCGGCGCATCAGCAGGATCCGCTGCAACCGGACGACCGAGGTGGAGTCGTAGTAGCGGTACCCGTTCGCGCCGACCCGGGACGGGGCCAGGAGCCCGAAGCTGTCATAGTGCCGCAGGGTGCGGCTGGTGACGCCGGCCCTGACCGCGAGTTCCTGGATCGTCCATTCCATCCCTCCAGTGTCACCCGCGGCCGAGCGTGGCCGCGATGACCTCCGAGCTGTCGGCGTGCAGGGCCTGCACCGCGCTCTGCCCGGTCGCCGCCAGGTAGGCGTCGACCAGGCGGTTGCCCGCGGCGTACCCGGCGCCCATCGGCAGGCCCACCGGGGTGAGGCCGAAGCGCTCGGCGCTGGGGTCGCCGTGCACCCAGGCGGTGAAGTTCTGCATGCCCGTCACGTCGAGCCCGGTGAGCACCTTGTCGAAGACGGCGTCGTCCTTCAGGTGCGGCACGCCGAGGCGGGCGTGGCCGAGCTCGTCGCCGTAGAGGCTGCGGGCGAAGGCGTCGGCCAGGCCCTCGGAGACGATGTGCTCGCCGACGGTGACGGTCATCGGGTCCCACACCACGCCGCCGGGGCTGAACCTCAGGTTGTGGTGGAGCTCGTGCACGACGGTGGCCTCCAGCCGCTCCACGTTCTCGGGGAAGGGCCACAACGTGATGGCGATGTTGCCCGAGATGCCGCCGAACCCGGTCACTCCCAGGCAGGGACCCATGAAGTGCTGGTCGGCCGGATCGCCGAGGACGAACAGCACGGTGATGTCCGGGGCCTCGAACCCCGGCGTCGCCTCCAGCAGCACGGCGAGAGCGTCGTCGAGCGCCCGCCGCATCCGCTCCCAGGCTCCGGCCGCCGCCAGGGTCTCCAGCGCGTCGAGGCAGCGCTCCTCGTCCCGGTCGATGGGGAACCCGGACGTCTCGCGGTGGATGGCCACCAGGTCGATCTCGCCGGGCTGGTAGCGGTACATGCCGCTGTTGGGCTCCAGCATCGAACGCAGCAGACCGGCGCGCTCCGCGACGGGGGCCAGCAGAATCCGCCGCATGGCGGAGTAGGTGTCAAGAAGGTTGATGGACATGGCCCGGATGCTAGAAGTTGACGCAGCGTCAAGGTCAAGCCGGTGGGTTCCGGGCCGGCGGCGGGTCAGAATCCGATGGGCTCGCGGAGCAGCAGGACGGTGCCGCGTCCGGGCTGGTACTCGGCGTGGAGGATGAGCAGGCGGTTGACGGCGCTGGGCGACCCATAGACCGTCAGGGCACGGGCGTTCTCCAGCGGCAGGCAGTGCTCTTCGACGCGGCGCAGCGCGGTGCTCAGGTCGGGCACCACCTTCTGCGCCCCGACGACCCAGATCGCGCGGGCGGCGCCGCCGGCGTAGCCGGGCAACTGGCTGCCGCTGCCCGAGGCGATCACGATGGAACCGGTCTCGGTGACCGCGTGGACGCTGCCCACGGCGACGTCGGGGCTGGCGCGCAGCCGCCGGATCTCGTCCGCCTGGGTGCTGCGGTCCATGGCCAGGGTGCGCGGCTTGACGGCCTCGTACCGGGTGCCGGTGTTGAGGTCCTCCTCGATGCCGGACAGGCGGAGGGTCTCGCTGGCCCCGGTGAACACGCCGGCTCCGGCGGGGATCAGCTCCCTGACCCGGGCACGCGCGGCGGCGGCGTCGTCGAGGATCTCGACGGTGAAGCCGTGCGCGGTCAGCGCGGCGGCCGCCCGCTCCAGGCGCTCCGAGGACGCCGCGTCGGCGAAGGGGGGTTCCGTGATGGAGATGGTCATGATGTCCCTGTGCTTCCTGTTCGCTGGATGATGGGTGGGTTCTCAGCGGTTCGACAACGCAGCCCTGAGAAATGTGAGGACGATACGTCGCCTCACATTTCGGCTCGCCGTCTTGTCGAACGGGTGAGTACAACCACGACACAGGGAGCGAAGGCGCCATGACCACCCGATCCGAGCCGGAGCCGAGCCTGGACGCGATCATGAGCGAGCGGCGTCACCTGACCAACCTCGCCTACCGGCTGCTGGGCTCGCTGGCCGAGGCCGAGGACGCCGTCCAGGAGACCTACACCCGCTGGTACGCCATGTCCCGGGAGGAACAGGACGCCATCAGGTCGCCCGGCGCCTGGCTGACGACGGTCGCCAGTCGCGTCTGCCTCAACGTGCTCGGCTCGGCACGAGCCCGGCGGGAGACCTACGTGGGCGAGTGGATCCCCGAGCCGCTCCCCGACGGCGCCGTCACCGACCCCGCCGACCGGGTCACCCTGGACGAGTCGGTCAGCCTGGCCTTCATGGTCGTGCTGGAGTCGATGACCCCGGCCGAACGGGTCGCGTTCGTCCTGCACGACGTCTTCTGCCACTCCTTCGCCGAAGTGGCCGAGATCGTCGGCCGTTCCCCGGCGGCGTGCCGCCAGCTTGCCTCCTCGGCCCGTCGCCGTGTCCGGGCCTCGCGGCCTTCACTGACGACCCCGGCCGCCCGGTCCGCCGGCGTCGTCAGGGACTTCAAGCAGGCATGGGAGGCCAAGGACATCGACGCGCTGATCGGCCTGCTCGACCCGGACGCCAAGGCGATCGCCGACGGCGGCGGCCTGGCCGTCACCTTCCCGCATCCCATCGAAGGCGGCGAGCAGATCGCCCGCGCCTGGGTCGAGATCGCCCGCCTGCGGCCCGACGACATGACGTTCCTCGAATGCGCGGTCAACGGCCAGCCCGGCCTGGTGGCCCGGCAGGACGGCGTCGTCGTGACGGTGTTCGCGTTCGAGGTCGCGGACGACCGGATCAAGAACATCTGGGTGGTCCGCAACCCCGACAAACTCCGTCGCTGGACGACGACCGGCATCGCCTGAGGAGGCGTTCCGAGCGGTCGGCGCGGCCCCTGGTGGCGAGCCCTGCCGCCGGCGGGCTCAGCTCGTCGTGATCTCGCTGACGGGCGAGCCGGGAGGCAGGGCGCGTACCTGCTCGTGGATCTGGCCGGCGATGTTGAGCCCGACCACGAAGTCGATCACTCCCAGGTTGTCCACGTCCACCTCGCCTCCGAGAACCGGCGGGCGCGTGAAGTCGTACACCTGCCCGGCGGCCGGAGTCAGACCTCGCTGCTCGGCCGCCTGTGCGAGGCTCGCCAGCAGATAGTGCTCCCGGCCGTCGACGGTGCTCAGCTCCGCCAGCAGCGCGTCGGCGTCCTCCCAGGATCGGGTGAGGCTGCCCTGCATCGCGTCGAGCCACCAGAAGCCGTCCGCCGCCTGGAGGATGACGTCCCCGAACAGGGACGCGAGCACCGGCACCTTGCCCTCCAGCCCGATCCAGCGCCAGGACTCCAAGCCCTGCTCGAACTGTTCCGGCGTGAAGTCCTTCGTCAATTCCATCCCGATATCAAACCGTATGTCCGTTACGAGCGGGACCGCCGGCGGACAGGAGGTCCGCTGAAAATTTCTTTGCGGCGGGATGTCGAGAACCGGGGTCCGGCTCCGTCCCAGCAGCGGAACACGGGCCACACTGGACCGTACAGCTCGAAGGAGAACGCTGATGGCCAAGTACCTGCTGCTCAAGCACTACCGGGGCGCGCCGGCGTCGGTCAACGACGCGCCGATGGACCAGTGGACGCCGGAGGAGGTCTCGGCGCACCTGCAGTACATGCGCGACTTCGCCGCCCGGCTGGAGGAGACCGGCGAGTTCGTCGACAGTCAGGCGCTCTCCCCGGAGGGCACGTTCGTCCGCTATGACGGCGAGGGACGGCCGCCGGTCACCGACGGCCCGTTCGCCGAGACCAAGGACCTGATCGCCGGCTGGATGGTGATCGACGTCGAGAGCCACGAGCGGGCGGTGGAGCTGGCCGGCGAGCTGTCGGCGGCGCCGGGGGCGGGGGGGAAGCCGATCCACGAGTGGCTCGAACTGCGCCCGTTCCTGGTCGAGCGTCCCTCGGTGATCGAGTGAACGAGTCGCTGCTGCGGGAGCTGGTGCCCGCGGTGATCGGTGTCCTCGTCCGTCGCGGAGCGGACTTCGCGTCGGCCGAGGACGCCGTGCAGGAGGCCCTGGCCGAGGCCGTACGCGTCTGGCCGGACGACCCGCCCCACGACCCCAAGGGCTGGCTGGTCACCGTCGGCTGGCGCAAGTTCCTCGACGTCGCCCGCGCCGACGCCTCGCGACGGCAGCGCGAGACCCGCGTCGAGAGCGAGCCCCCGCCCGGCCCGGCCGAGGCGGTGGACGACACGCTCCAGCTGTACTTCCTGTGCGCGCACCCGTCCCTGACGCCGGCCTCGGCCGTCGCGCTCACGCTGCGCGCGGTCGGCGGCCTGACCACGCGCCAGATCGCGCAGGCCTACCTCGTGCCCGAGGCGACCATGGCCCAGCGGATCAGCCGGGCCAAGCGCATGGTCTCGGGCGTGCGGTTCAACCAGCCCGGCGACGTCGCCACCGTCCTGCGCGTGCTGTACCTGGTCTTCAACGAGGGCTACTCCGGTGACGTCGACCTCGCAGGCGAGGCGATCCGGCTCACCCGCAGGCTCGCGGCGCGGATCAAGCATGAGGAGGTCGCGGGCCTGCTCGCGCTCATGCTGCTGCACCACGCCCGGCGTCCGGCGCGCACCGCGCCCGACGGACGGCTGGTGCCCCTCGCCGAGCAGGACCGCGCCCTGTGGAACACCCGCCTGATCGCCGAGGGCGTCGACGTGCTCCAGGCGGCCCTCGCCCGCGATCGGCTGGGCGAGTTCCAGGCCCAGGCCGCCATCGCCGCGCTGCACGCCGACGCCCCGACGGCCGAGGAGACCGACTGGGTGCAGATCGTCGAGTGGTACGACGAGCTGGTGCGCCTGACCGGCAACCCCGTGGCCCGCCTCAACCGGGCCGTCGCCGTCGGCGAGGCCGACGGTCCGCGCGCCGGTCTGGCCGCCCTGGCGGACCTCGACCCCGCCCTGCCCAGGTACGCCGCCGTCGCGGCGTACCTGCACGAGCGCGACGGCGACCCGGTCACCGCGGCCCGGCTCTACGCCGAGGCCGCCCGGTCGGTGCCCAGCCTTGCCGAACGCGACCACCTCACCCGCCAGGCCGCCCGGCTCAACGCCCGATCGCGCGGCTGAGCCCCTGGGGCCGACGGCGTGATCCCGTCGAGTCACCGGGGGTACCGAGGCCGGCCTCAACCTCCGGTGATGACGAGCACCAGCCCGGAGGCGATCAGCCCCGCCTCGACCGCCACCACGAAGGCCCCGGCGGGCAACCGCTCGACGATCTTCTTGCCCGCCCACGCGCCGGCCGCGCTCGCCGGCGCCAGGGCCAGCCCGGTGGCGGCGCCGGTCGTGGTGAGCACGGCGGCCGCGCCGAAGACGATCAGCTTGGTCAGGTGCATCACCACGGCGGCCGCGGCCTCGGTGCCGATGTACGCGCCGCGCAACAGACCCCGGGCCAGGAAGAACGGGGCGACCATCGGCCCCATGGAGCCGACCAGCGCCGATCCGAACCCGGACGCGGCTCCCACGGCCGCGAACGCCGCGTCGTCCAGCCGGACGCCATGCGGCCGCCGGCGTCGCCAGACCACCATGACCAGCAGGAACACCCCGATGACGCGGGTCAGCGCGGCCAGCGGGGCGGCGGCGAACACCAGCGCCCCGGCCACGGCGGCGGGGACCGCGCCGGCCGCGAAGACGCCCACCAGACGCCGGTCCACCTCGGCCCGGTTGAACCACACCCGGCTGCCGTTGCCGGCCAGCTGCGTGACGGTCAGCACCGCGACCGCGTCCCGGGTGCCCAGGACCGCGACGAACACCGGCAGCAGCAGCACCCCGCCGCCGAACCCGGCCACGGCCGACAGCACCGCGGTGGCGAACGTCGCGGCCACCATGACGGCCATGACCAGGACCGTGTTCACGATGATCAACGCGGTGGGGGCCATGTCACTCTCCGGACGACGAGCAGCAGGGACATTCGGGAGCGCAACCGCCACAGCCGTCGCCCCGCCCCTCGGCGCCGCTGACGGCCGCCGGAACAGACGTCGCCGGCGCCGAGCCGGCCGGAACAGAGGCCGCCGGGGCCGAGCCCGCCGGGACGGCGCAGCAGGTGTCGCCGCGCCACGCCTCGCGGCCTTCCTTGACCGCGACGGCCGCGATCACCAGCGCGGCGATCGGGTCGGCCCAGGACCAGCCGAAGGCGCTGTTGAGCGCCAGGCCCACCAGCAGCACGCCGGACAGGTACGTGCACAGCAGCGTCTGCTTGGAGTCGGCCACCGCCGAGGCGGAGCCGAGCTCGCGGCCCGCGCGGCGCTGCGCGTGGGACAGGAACGGCATGACCACCAGCGACAGGGCGGCCAGCACCAGGCCCGGGGTGGAGTGCTCGGCCTCCCCGGCCCCGAGCAGGGCGCGGACGGCGTCGACGGTGACGTAGGCGGCCAGCGCGAAGAAGGAGATCGCGATGACCCGCAAGGCGGCCCTCTCGCGGCGCTCGTGGTCGGCGGCGGAGAACTGCCAGGCCACCGCGGCGGCCGAGGCGACCTCCACCACCGAGTCGAGCCCGAACCCGATCAGCGCGGCGGAGGAGGCCACGGTCCCGGCGGTGATGGCCACCACCGCTTCGATCACGTTGTAGGTGATGGTCGCCGCGACCAGCAGCCGGATGCGACGCCGCAGGACCGTCCGCCGCGCCGTGGCGGCGAGGTCGAGGGAGCTCACGACACCGCCTCCCCCGCAGCCTGTCCGGTGCGAAGGGAGACGGCGTGGCCGGTGGCGGCCAGCAGTTGCTCGGCGGAGGCGAGCAGGTCCATCAGCTCGGGCCGGGTCAGCGAGTAGAACGACTGGCGGCCTTCGGCGCGGTAGTCGATCAGGTCGCAGCCGCGCAGGCAGGCCAGGTGCTTGGACACCGTGGACTGGGCCAGCCCGAGCTCGGTGGTCAGATCCACCACACGGGCCTCGCCACGGGCCAGGCGCTGGACGATGCGCAGCCGGGTCTCGTCGGCCAGGGAGTGGAAGAGCGCGGCCGCGGGGGAGATGCCGGCGGCGATGTCGGTGCTGACACACCGGCCACCCTCAGAATCAATCGCCATATGGCGATGTTAACCCGAATCCGTGATGTGTTGGCAGGCCGGTCCGTGCACCCGCCTTGCCGCCCGGCCATGCGGTCACCGTTCGCAGACGACTCCGTCGCCGTCGCGGTCCTGGTACCAGGCGTACTCGGGGTCGACGCCCCGGCGGTACGGGCCGTAGCCGGCGGCGTTCGCCTCGGCGCAGGTGCGGAAGCGCGGGTCGGTCCCGGCGGGCGGAGCCGTCGGGGTGGGGGACGGGGTGGGGGTGGAGCTGGTGGTGTCGCACCTGCCGGACCAGATCCGCAGCTTGTCCGCCTTGGCCTTCGCCTGTTCGGCGCGGAAGAGGGTCGTGTACTTGTCGGCCGGCTTGGACGGGACGGCCTTGCCGTAGCCGTAGCGGATCAGGTTGCGGTTGAAGTGCACGCCCTTGGCGCTCCAGACGTGGAGGGGCAGCCGGCCGATGCGGTCGGTCCTGCCGGTGAGCAGGCGGGCCGTCGTCCCGGGTGGCAGGAGGGTCGCCGTGCGGGCGGTCGCCGCCTTGGACCAGCACCGGCCGCGCTCCGGCGTGTCCACCCCCAGCAGCTGTACGCGGACCTTCGTGGTGCCGCGCATGACGTCGACGGTGTCGCCGTCCATGATCTTGACGACCCGGACGGCGACAGTGCCTCCGGGGATCCCGGCCGCCTGGGCCGGAGCGCTCAGGGTGAGGGTGAGGGGTAACAGGGCGGCCGCGGTGGTGACGATCCTGGCCGTGCTCGGGCTCGTACGCATGAGGTGACTCCAGGGGCGGAAGGTCCGGACGGGAGGAGACGCGCCCGTGGAGACAGGGGTGTACCGCCGAAAGGGAAGGATTGTGTCACTCCTGGTCGGGGTGCGGCGACGCTGCGCTTAGGGTTTGTCTGGTCGCCGGGCCCTCGGGTGCGGCCGTTGTCCATGTTCAGAGGCTTGCGAGCGCTCGCCGGTCCGCCCGCGCGGCGGGTGCGCGTACGTGGCGGGCGGGGCCGCCGAGGCTTGTCCGGTGTCGAACCGGCGATATGCTCGCACTGGTGTTCGATAAGCTGCCTCTGGGGGAGTGTCGTGGTTGTCACCAAGGAAGCCGGATGGGTGGGCCTGAGCTGGGATGACTGGTCCGATCTCGGCGAGATCCGCGCCCGGCTCGACTCCGGCGCCGACCCGCATGCCGACCTGTGGCACGAAGGGCCGCCGCTGCACCTCGCGGCCGAGTACGGCTCGCCCGACGTGGTCGCCGAGCTGGCCCGCCGCGTCGGCGACGTGGACACCCCGTACGAGGGGCGCAGCGCTCTCTGGCGTGCCGTGTTCGCCCACCGCAGGGACAACGCGCTCGCCCTGGTCGCCGCCGGGGCCGATCCTTGGCGGCCGATGACGGGCGGCTGGTCGCCCGGCCGGCTCAGCCTGGCCGGCCCCAACCCCGGGCTGTTCTTCCCCTTCCCGCGCGACAAGCCCTCGCTGTCGGAGGCGGAGAACGCGGCCGTCGTGGAGGCCGAGCGGCTGATCGAGGCCCTGGGCGACTTCGAGTACGAAGGGCTGGGGCTGGTGTGCGTCGCGGGCGTCACCGCGGCGGAGGCCGCGCGGCGGCTGGGTGCGACGGTGGCCGAAGGGGCCGGGATCGACGGGGTCCTCGACGGGCCTTACCCGGGGGAGAGGGCCGGTCTCGTGGGCGCCACCGACGTGCCGGGCGGGTGCGTGGTCAGCCAGCGCCGGGGGCACGAGGTGACGAGCGCCGACGTGATCGACCGCCTGTCGGCCGGGACCGTCTGCTACGCGATGTTCGCCGATCCGAAGAGCGGCAACCTGGGGTACGGCTCGCGGCACGGGGTCGTCGAGGAGCGGGACGCGTACCCGGGCGGCGGCCTGGTGTCGCCGGACAGCTCGTCGGACGAGGTGCTGACCGCCTTCCTGTACCAGGGGGAGGCTGTGGCGTACTGCTGCGCGTACGCGGGGCTCCGACTCACCGACGCCCGCCCCGTCCTGGGCCCTCCCGACATCTGGCTCCACCTCCCACCCCACGACTGAGACCTCCTGCGCACGCCGCTGTCGGCGAGCCGGTGGGCGGTCAGGGCATGGCGGCCGAGGCGGCGCCCAGGACGGCTCCGTGCGGGCCCAGGGTGGAGAGCCGGATGGGGACGGAGCCGAGGCCGCGCGGCGCGTACCGGCGGACGGTCTCGACCAGTGGGACGGTCAGGAGGTCGCCGAGGCCGGTGACGCCGCCGCCCAGGACGATCACGTCAGGGTCGAGGAAAGTGGCGGCGGAGGCGATCGATCTGCCGAGGATGAGGGCGGCCTCGCGGATCACCTCGCGGGCCAGGGGGTCGGTGGCGTCCCGCTGACCGGTCGTCTCGGGCGAGCCTGGTAGGTCGGTGGAACCGGAGAAGGTCCGTGCGGCGTGCCCCGGGGGCGCGGGGATGAGCAGGGATTCGAGGTTGGTGGCTGTGCCGCCGCGGGTGCGGTAGGTGGACAGGATCGCCGGGCCCGACGCGTACGCCTCCAGGTGGCCGGTCGCGCCGCAGGGGCACAGGCGGTCGGTGTCCGCACCCGGGGGGAGGACGGCCGGGGTGTGGCCGAGGGAGCCCGTCATGCCGTTGCGGCCACGTAGCAGTTCGCCGTCACGTACGAGGGCGCCGCCGATGCCGGTGCCGATCGTGAGGACCAGGGCCAGGCGGCTGCCCTTGGCCGCGCCGTGACGGGCCTCGCCGAGCGCCCAGGCGTGGACGTCGTTGAGCACCGTGACCGGCAGGCCGAGCCGGTCGGTGAAGGCGGTGGCCAGGTCGGTGCCCCGCCAGCCGGGCAGGGCGTCGGTGGCGTGCGTGACCACGCCCTTGTCGTCGATCGTCCCCGCGCTGCCGACTCCGCAGGCGATGACCTTCATGCCGGCGGCACGGGCCTGGGCGAGGCGGTCCGCGGCCAGGTCCAGCGCGGCGGCCAGCACCGCCGTCGCGCCGCCTTCGGCAGGCGTCGGAACGCGGGCGGGGAGGTGGATCTCCGCTTCGGCGGAGGCCGGGGGCGAGGTGGGGAGGTGGGGTTCTGTCTTGGGGGAGGTCGGGATGAGGGCGGCGGCGGTCTTGGTGCCGCCGATGTCGATGCCGAGCACGACCGGGGTGCCGTCCGTGGGGCGTTGTGCAGCGGGGGCGGATGGGGTCACCGGGGGCCTCCCTTGGGGGTGGACGCGGTGAGGTGGCGGGTGATGGCCAGGGGGTCGGTGATGGCGGCGCCGATCACGACCGACCATGCGCCGCGGGCGAACGCCTCCGCCACGTGGACGTCCGTACGCAGCCGGCCTTCGGCGACCGTACGGACCCCGAGGGCGGCGAGCTCGCCGACCAGGTCGAGATCGGGCTCGTGCACGAGCCCCGCCCCAGGCGCGGAACCGGCCCTGAGGGTGGGGGAGAAACCGGGGGCGGTGGCGGCGGCTCTCGGGTGGGGGGAAGGGGCGGGGGTGGTGTACGGGGTGTAGCCGGAGAGCGTGGTGGAGATCAGGGAGGCGCCTCGGTTCCAGGCTCGCAGGCCCTCCTCCGCGGTCGACACGTCGGCCATGACGGGCACTCCCAACTCCTCTCGTACCCGTTCGACCAGGGCCGCCAGGTCACCGGCCGCCGGTTCGGCCTCGGCCGTCACCTCCAGGGCGACCATGTCGGCGCCGGCCCGCACCAGGTCCTCGCACAGAGCGAAGGACGGCGTGATCAGCGGACGGGCATGAGGGCGGGGGACCTTGGCGAGTCCGATGAGGGGCAGGTGTGTGACGGCCTTGACCGCCCGGACGTCCTCCGCGCCGTTCACCCGCAGCCCGGCCGCGCCGCCCAGTTCGGCGCAGCGGGCCAGCAGCGCGATGGTGCGCGGGTCGCGGAGGGGGTGGCCCTCGGGGGCCTGGCAGCTCACGACCAGGCCGCCTTCGATCGCGGTCACCACATCCATCTGGTACAGCCCAATCTGTCGATCTGAGAGGAAAAACAAGACGCAGTTGCTCGATTGGTATAGCCCAATTACGATCAGAGCGTCAAGAGGCGCACCCCGACCGAGGACGGCCACCCGTGACGAAGATCGGCCAGCTCACAGACCATCTGCTCACGCTCATCGAGACCGAGCTGAAGCCGGGCGAACGGCTGCCCGCCGAACGCGATCTCGCCGAGGAGTTCGGGGTCAGCAGGCTGACCGTGCGGCGGGCGGTCGACCGGCTGGAGACCGACCAGCGGGTCTACCGGGTCCAGGGAGCGGGGACGTTCGTCGCCCACCGGAGCATCGCCAAGACGATCGAGCTGACGTCGTTCAGCGAGGACATGCGGGGGCGCGGGCTGGAGCCGGGGTCGCGGCTGCTGGAGGCGGCCGAGGTGCCCGCGGGCGCGCGGGTGGGGCAGGCGCTCGGCGTCAGCCCGGCGGACGCGGTCGTGCGGCTGTGCCGGGTGCGTACGGCCAACGGTTCGCCGATGTGTCTGGAGCGCGCGCACGTTCCGGCCGCGGTGGTGCCCGGCCTGCTCGACCGGCCGCTCGGCGGGTCGCTGTACGAGGTGCTGGCGGGGGCGTACCGGATCAGGCTGGAGCGGGCCGAGCAGTCGATCAGGGCCACGGTGCTGGAGCCCGAGGAGGCGGAGCTGCTGGAGGCGGCGCCGCTGTCGCCGGCGCTGCTGGTCGAACGGGTGGCCTACGACCAGCGGGGAAGGGCTGTGGAGGCGGCCAAGTCGATCTACCGGGGCGACCGCTACTCCTACGAGATCGCGATCCGCCGGTGAGGGCATGGCGGAGCTGGTGCTCACCGGGGCCGCCGCCGCGGACCTGCGGCGCCGGCCGCAGCGGGAGATCCGCGGCTGGAAGGGCGTCTGGTGGCTGGGCATCTTCGTGCAGCCGTTCGGCCCCATCGCCTACCTGACGTACGGCAGGCGGAAGGGTCACGGGAGCTGACGGAAGCCGCCGTATCCGTTGGGGCTCATCCGCGGGTGTCCACCCAGACGCTCACGGTCGTGTGCGCCGTGATCCCGGTGCAGGAGGTCTGCCCGGCCGGCACCCACGGGCCCACGATCGGGATCAGGCCGACCTCGGGCCGGCCCGTGGCCGGCGCGGCGCAGCCGGCGGTCCGTCTTCTCGCGTTCATGCGGGGCTCCTCGGAGGTGTGCGCGCGGCGAGGATTGCTTAGGAAAGTTTCCTAAACATTAGGCCCGGAAAGCCGCACCGTCAACGGGTCACCACCGATCGTGGACCTGCGGCCGGATGAGCTCGTCGTAGACCGACCGCACGGCGTCCAGCGTCTCTCCGGGAAGCGGGCCGAGGTCGGCGGCGGAGGCGTTCGAACGCGCCTGGCCGGGGTTGCGCGCGCCGGGGATGACGACCGAGACGCCGGGCTGGTCGAGGATCCAGCGCAGCGCGAACCGGGCCATGGACGCGCCCTCGGGCACCAGCCCGGCCAGCCTGCGCACCGCCTCCAGCCCGGTGCCGAAGTCCACGCCGGAGAAGGTCTCGCCGACGTCGAACGACTCGCCGCGCCGGTTGTAGGTGCGGTGGTCGTCGGGGGCGAACACGGTGTGCTCGTCGTAGCGGCCCGACAGCAGGCCGCTGGCCAGCGGGACACGCGCGATGACGCCCACCCCGGCCGCGCGGGCGGCGGGCAGGACCCGCTCCAGCGGCTTGAGCCGGAAGGCGTTGAGGATGATCTGCACGGTGGCCACGCCCGGCCTGGCGATGGCGGTCAGCGCCTCCTCGCAGGTCTCCACGCTGACGCCGTACGCCGCGATCCTCTGCTCGGCGACCAGCGTGTCCAGGGCGTCGAAGACCGCGTCGGAGGAGTACACCGGGGTGGGCGGGCAGTGGAGCTGGACCAGGTCGAGGGTGTCCACGCCGAGGTTGCGCCGGGAGCGCTCGTTCCAGGCGCGGAAGTTGTCCAGCACGTAGTTGGACGGGACCTGCGCCACCCTGCGGCCCATCTTGGTGGCCACGGTGAGCCCGGGATGTGCCTTGGCGAAGCGGCCGACGATCTGCTCGCTGCGGCCGTCGCCGTAGACGTCGGCGGTGTCGACGAAGGTGACGCCCGCCTCCACGGCCGCCTCCAGGGTGGCGAACGCCTCGTCCTCGCTCACCTCGCCCCAGTCGGCGCCGAGCTGCCACGCGCCGAGGCCCACGACGCCGACCTGGCGTCCCGTACGTCCGAGTGTGCGATGTTCCATGCTGTTTGTCCGTTCGTCTGGTTGCTGCGACCAGTGTCCCGGACGGTGAGGTCCGGGCGCGCCGCGGGGGCGCGCCCGGCTCGCCTTCAGCGGGGCCGGTAGCTGCAGCGCACGCCCGTGTGCACGGTGGCCCGCAGCTCCTCGCCCAGCGCCTGGTCGGCGGAGGAGACGCGGGAGATCGCCCGCCTGATCGCCTTCCCGACGGCGATCCGCGCACGTTCCTCCGTGCCCGTGAACGGCCGCGCCCGCCCGCCGATCCCGGTCGCCGCCGACAGCTCGGCCACCAGCCACTCGCGCTCCAGCCGCAGCGCGGCGGCCCGCTCGATGTCGTTCATCGCCTCCAGTTCGTCGATCTCCTCCTGCAACTCGCTCAGCCGCTGCCGGTAGGTCTCCCTGGCCAGGTCGTCCAGCACCGGCTGCGCCGAGGCGGGCTCGCTCTCCTGCGCCGGCGCGCCCGCGGCCAGGTCGGCGGCGAGGATCTCCCGCCCCGGATTGGCGATCAGGGTCGCCAGGTGACCCATGCCGACGCTGTGCTCGACCACCACCAGCCGCCCCCCGTGCTCGACCTGCCAGTGCCGTCCGTGCCTGCGCAGCCGGAACGCCCCGTGCGCCCCGGTCGCCCGGCCGACCACGGCGGGCAGCACCATGCCGAGGTCCCTGGCCTCCTGCGCGGCGGTGCTCTGGGCGGCCCGCGCCGTCCTGTCCTGCGGCCCGTCGCGCAGCGCGAGCGCCTGGCCGAGCCGCCAGCGCGACAGCGTCGCGGCGGGCCAGTGGCCGAGCGCGAGATCGGCCCGTACGGCCTCCGCCAGGTGCCCGGCGGCCCGGTCCACGTCGCCGGTCGTGAGCGCGGCCATGCCGAGGCTGTGCTGCACCGAGCCGAGGCAGAGCACGCCCAGGCTGGCCACCACCGGCAGAGCGGCGAACGGCAGCAGCAGCGCGTACGCCTCGGCGGCGACGGCGGCGTCCTGGAGCAGGTGGGCGGTCTCGACGACGCAGTACATCGAGAACAGCCACGTGCTCGACCTCGGCAGGTCGGCCAGGTCCCGGCCGCGCAGCCGGGCCAGGTGGCCGGCCGCCGCCCTGCGGTCGCCCGAGGTGGCCGCGGACAGCGCGAGGCCCGCCAGGTAGGAGTTGTCGACCGGGCTGAGCGTGGGCGAGCTGACCAGGTCGGCCAGCACCGGCAGCAGCTCGGCCGTGCGGCCCTGGTACCAGCGGATGGCGGCGATCTGGCCGCCGTACCAGCCGGTGGCGTCCATGTCGCCGGCCTTGAGGCCACGCTCGAAGCAGTCGCCGGCCATCTTCTCCGCCTGGTCGAACAGGCCCGCCCTGATGGCCAGCATCACCCTGATCACGTCCGTCACGAACCCGACCGCCAGGTGGTCGTGCTCGGCCAGCAGGCCCTGCAACTCCTCCAGGCAGCGTCCGGCGTGCGGATCGGCGGCCAGGTAGAGGTCGACCGTCCGCCACAGCAGGCCCATCAGCAGGTCGCCCCTGCGCCCGGTGACCGCCGCCTGGCCGATCAGCTCCCTGGCCAGCTCCAGCCGCGCCGACCCGTGCTCCGGGCCGAGCAGGCAGTGGTGGGCCAGGCTCAGCGCCTCGGCCAGCGCCGCCGGCTCGCCCGCGCTTCTGGCACGCTCGACCAGCCGCAGGATCTCCTCGTGTTCGCCCGCGCTGTAGTCCTCCTCCCCGCTCATCCTGATCCGCAGCCGCAGCGCCAGCGGCGAGTACGGGTCGACCAGCGACAACGCGTGCCGCTGGCGCGCCCGCACCATCTCCGACTCCGCGCACGTGCGGTGCTCCTGCACCCACACCCCGCCCAGGCCGACCGCGGCCCTGGCCAGGGCGGGCACGTCGCCGCACGACTCGGCCTGCCGGTAGGCCGAGTCGAACCAGCGCCTGGCGGTCTGCAGATCCCCGTTCACGTACAAAGCGCGCTCACCGAGCACGAGCGCGAGCCTGATGTCCGGACACGAGGGCAGGCGAACCCTCAGCTCCTCTAAAACGCCCACGGTTTCCGTCCCCATTCGGTCATCCGGGCTGAGCTTCCAGACGGTCCCCCGAATACCGTTCTGCTGTAACGACGTGCGGGGGCGGTGGACGGTTCAACCGAATGCGCTGGTTACCCTGTGCGCATGATTCGCCCCGCCACCCCAGAAGACGTCCCGGCCGTCGTGAGCATGATCCGTGAGCTGGCTGCGTACGAGAACGCCGTCCACGAGGTCCGCGTGACCGAGGACATGCTGCGCGACTCGCTGTTCGGCGAGCGGCCCGCCGCGTTCGCCCACATGGCGGAGGAGAACGGCGAGCCCGTCGGCTTCACGATCTGGTTCCTGACCTACTCCACCTGGCGCGGCGTGCACGGCATCTACATGGAGGACCTGTACGTGCGCCCCGAGCACCGGGGCGGCGGCCACGGCCGCGCGCTGATGGCGGAGCTGGCGAGGATCTGCGCCGAACGCGGCTACCAGCGCCTGGAGTGGTCGGTGCTCGACTGGAACGAGCCGTCCATCGCCTTCTACGACAAGCTCGGCGCCGTGCGGCAGGACGAGTGGCTGAAGTACCGGCTGACCGACGAGCCGCTGGAACGGCTGTCGCGCTGAGCCCGCCGGCGGCCAGGCGTGCCGCGCAGGTCGCCCCCCGGCATGACCTGCGCGGCCTCCCGTCACACGCCGACGTGCGACCTGGACCGCTGGCCCTGGGTGCTGTCGAACATCTCGGTGCCCTGCTCTTCGAGGTCCTTGTGGGTCTCCTCGATCCGCAGCGCGACGCCCATCGCGAAGAACGTGGGCGCCCACTCGCCGATGAAGATCCCCCACCGGTCGGCGCGGTCGAGGCCCGCGCCCTCGTTGTTCTTGGAGATCATCCAGGAACAGAAGGACAGGCCGATGGACGCCAGCCCCGCGGCGTACATGTGGCCTGACTTGATCCCCATCTGGTGCAGCTTCTTGATCATTATTCCCCCCTTTGCCATGAGTGCTGTTACCCCGGGGAAGACCGCGTAACCAGCGAGAACTGCGTTCATGTCCGGCATGTTTCGCAGGTGACGGTTGTGCGCGCCTTGTTACAGCGGTGAATCACCTGTAACCGGCACACCGCCGGCGGCTGCCGGAACGCGTAACGCGCCCTTCCTACCGTGGTGCTCCCGACGCCGAGCGGAGGAGAGAGTGATGGCGCGCTGGATCACCGAGTGGCACCCCGACGACCCGGCCTTCTGGGAGCGGACCGGCAGGCACGTCGCCCGGCGCAACCTGGTCTTCTCCATCGTGGCCGAGCACCTCGGGTTCACCGTCTGGACCCTGTGGAGCGTCGTGGCCACCAGGATGGGCGCCTACGACTTCTCCACCGACCAGCTCTTCTGGCTCGTCGCGCTGCCGAACCTGGTCGGGTCGGCGCTGCGGGTGCCCTACACGTTCGGGCCCGGCCGGTTCGGCGGGCGCGACTTCACCGTGGCCGGCGCGGTGCTGCTGCTGGTCCCGGCCGTGCTGCTCGGGGTGGCGGTGAACGATCCCGGGACGCCGTACTGGCTGTTCCTGGTGATCGCGGCGCTGGCGGGGGTGGGCGGCGGCAACTTCGCCTCCAGCATGGCCAACATCACCTACTTCTACCCGCGCGGCCGGCAGGGGCTGGCGCTCGGGCTGAACGCGGCGGGCGGCAACATCGGGGTCAGCTCGGTGCAGCTCGTCGTGCCGCTGGTGATCGGCTCGCTGGGACTGGCCGCCGCCGGGTGGTTCTGGATCCCGTTCATCGTGGTGGCCGCGGCCTGCGCGTGGTTCTTCATGGACAACCTGGCCGGCGCCAGGGCCGAGCCGCGCGAGCAGCTCGCGGTGGCAGGACGGGCGCAGACCTGGATCATGTCCTTCCTGTACGTCGGCACGTTCGGGTCGTTCATCGGCTACTCGACGGCGTTCCCGCTGCTGAGCAAGAGCCTGTTCCCCGATGCGCCGTACGCGGCGGTGGCGTTCGCCGGGCCGTTGCTCGGCTCGCTGGTCAGGCCGGTGGGCGGCTGGCTGGCCGACCGGCTCGGCGGCGCGCCGGTGACGCAGTGGAACTTCGCGGCCATGGGCGCCGGGGTGCTGCTGGTGTGGCTCGCCGGCGCCTCCGGCGGCTTCTGGCTGTTCTTCCTGGCCTTCCAGCTGCTGTTTCTCACCGCGGGCATCGGCAACGGCTCGACGTACCGGATGATCCCGGCGATCTTCCAGGCCAAGGCGGTCGCCGAGCGCGGCACCGGCGAGGAGGCCCTGCTGCACGGCAGACGTCAGGCCGCGGCGGCGATCGGCATCATCTCGGCGGTCGGCGCGCTCGGCGGGTTCCTCGTCAACCGGGCCTTCGGGATGGCCTACGCCTCGGCCGGCACCCCCGCACCGGCGTTCCTGGCCTTCGCCGCCTTCTACGCCGCCTGCCTGGCGCTGACCTGGTGGTGCTACACGCGCACCGTCGGCGTCAAGGTCGTCGCCAACCTCGCTCACGCCCAGGTCTGACATGACCAGGACACACTGCCCCTACTGCGCGCTGCAGTGCGGCATGGAGATCGGGCCGGGGCTGGAGATCAGCCCCAGGACCGACATCCCGGCCAACGCCCCCGGCGCGCTGTGCCAGAAGGGATGGACGGCGGCCGAGCTGCTCACCAACGGCGAACGCCTGACGACGCCGCTGCTGCACGGCGAGCCGGTGGAGTGGGAGGCCGCCCTCGACCACATCGCCGACCGGCTGGCCGGGATCCGCGCCGAGCACGGCCCCGACGCCGTGGCCGTGTTCGGCGGCGGCGGCCTGACCAACGAGAAGGCCTACCAGCTCGGCAAGTTCGCCCGGGTCGCGCTCGGCACCAGCCAGATCGACTACAACGGCCGCTTCTGCATGTCCTCGGCCGCCGCCGCCTCCATCCGCGCCTTCGGCCTGGACCGGGGCCTGCCGTTCCCGGTCACCGACCTGGACGACGCCGACGTCGTGCTGCTGGCCGGCGCGAACGTGGCCGAGACCATGCCGCCGCTGGTCCGCCACCTGTCGGGGCCGCGGCTGATCGTCGTCGATCCGCGCCGCACCCCGACCGCCGGGCTCGCCTGGCTGCATCTCCAACCCGCGCCCGGCACCGACCTGGCCCTCGCGCTCGGGCTGCTGCACCTGGCGATCGCCGACGACCTCGTGGACGCCGACTACGTCGCCGCCAGGACCACCGGGTTCGACGACGTGCGCACCTCGCTGGCCTCCTGGTGGCCCGAACGCGTCGAGCGGGTCACCGGGGTGCCGGTGCACCGGATGCGGCAGGCCGTCCGCGCGCTGGCCGCCGCCCGCAACGCCTACGTCCTGACCGGACGCGGCGCCGAACAGCACGCCAAGGGCACCGACACCGTCACCGCGTACGTCAACCTGGCCCTCGCGCTCGGACTGCCCGGCCGGTACGGCTCCGGCTTCGGCTGCCTGACCGGCCAGGGCAACGGCCAGGGCGGCAGGGAGCACGGCCAGAAGGCCGACCAGCTCCCCGGGTACCGCAGGATCGACGATCCGGCCGCCCGCGCGCACGTCGCCGAGGTGTGGGGCGTGCGGGCCGAGGACCTGCCGGGGCCGGGGCGGTCGGCGTACGAGCTGCTGGACGCGCTCGGCACCCCGCGGGGGCCGCGGGCGCTGCTGCTGTTCGGGTCCAACCCGGTGGTCTCGGCTCCGGGGTCCGCGCGCGTCGGCGGCCGGATCGCCGGGCTGGACCTGCTGGTGGTGGCCGACGTGGTGCTGTCGGAGACCGCGGCGCGGGCCGACGTGGTGCTCCCGGTCACCCAGTGGGCCGAGGAGGACGGCACGATGACCAACCTGGAAGGCCGCGTGCTGCTCCGCCGCCGGGCCGTCGCGCCGCCGGAGGGCGTCCGCAGCGACCTGGACGTCGTCGCCGGGCTGGCCGCCAGGCTCGGGCACCGCTTCGACGCCGAGCCGGCCGCCGTCTTCGACGAGCTGTGCCGGGCCACCGCGGGCGGCGTCGCCGACTACTCCGGCATCACCTACGAGCGCATCGCCGCCGAGACGGGTGTCTTCTGGCCCTGCCCGTCCGCCGGCCACCCCGGCACGCCCCGCCCGTTCCTGGACCGCTTCGCCCACCCGGACGGCCGCGCCAGGTTCGTCCCGGTCGAGCACCGGCCCGCGGCGGAGGAGCCCGACCAGGACTACCCGGTGTACCTGAGCACCGGCCGGATCCTGTCCCACTACCAGAGCGGCGCCCAGACCCGCCGGATCGCGTCGCTGGTGCGGGCCGCCCCCGAGCCGTTCGTGGAGCTGCACCCCGACCTGGCCGAGCAGCTCGGCGTCGCCGCGGGCGACCTGGTGCGGGTCAGCAGCCGCCGGGGCCACAGCAGGGCGGTGGCCAGGATCAGCGACGCCATCAGGCGCGACACCGTGTTCATGCCCTTCCACTGGGAGGGCGCCAACCGGCTCACCAACCCGGCGCTCGACCCGGTCTCCGGGATGCCGGAGTTCAAGGTCTGCGCGGTCAGGGTGGAGAGGGAGTCATGAGGCTCGTCGTCGTGGGGAACGGAATGGCCGGGTCGCGCCTGGTCAGCGAGGTGCGGGCGCGCGACCCGCGGATGCGGGTGACCGTGTTCGGGGCCGAGGCGGGGCCGCCGTACAACCGGGTGCTGCTGTCGGACGTGCTGGCCGGCGGTTCGCGTCCCGACCAGGTGCGCCTGCTCGATCCGTCCTGGTACGCCGCGCACGCCGTCGAGGCCGTGCCCGGCGCGGAGGTCGTCCGCGTCGACCGGGACACCAGGCACGTGGTGACCGCGGACGGGCGGCGCGAGCCGTACGACGTGCTGGTCCTGGCCACCGGCAGCGAGGCGGTCGTGCCGCCGCTCCCCGGCGCGGGGCGGGCCGTCCCGTTCCGCACGCTGGAGGACTGCGAGCGGATCATGGAGGCCGCCGGGCGGGCGCGCCGGGCGGCCGTCGTCGGCGGCGGGCTGCTCGGCGTCGAGGCCGCCCGCGGCCTGGCCGGGCGCGGCCTGCCGGTCACGCTGCTGCACCTGGCCGGGCACCTGATGGAACGCCAGCTCGACGCCGAGGCGGGCCAGGTGCTGGGCGAGACCCTGGCCGGGCTCGGCGTGGCGACCCGAACCGGCGTCAGCGCGGCCGCGGTCGAGCCGGACGGCGTCCGGCTGGCCGGCGGCGAGCTGGTCGAGGCAGACCTGGTCGTCCTGGCCTGCGGCGTGCGCCCGGTCACCGGGCTCGCCGCCGAGGCGGGGCTGGAGGTGCGGCGCGGCGTCGTCGTGGACGACGAGCTGCGCACCGACGACCCCTCGATCTTCGCCATAGGCGAGTGCGCCGAGCACCACGGCACGGTGTACGGCCTGGTCGCCCCCGCCTGGGAGCAGGCCGCCGTGGCCGCCGAGGTGATCACCGGCGGCCAGGCCCGCTATCGCGGCTCCCGGCTGGTCACCAGGCTCAAGGCCGAGAGCGTCGAGCTGGCCGCCATGGGCGAGACGCACCTCGGCGAGGAGCACGCCGAGGTGGTGCGCTTCAGCCACCGCGCCCGCGGCACCTACCGCAAGCTCGTCATCCGCGACGGGCGGCTGGTGGGCGCGATCCTGCTGGGCGAGAGCGACGCCGTCGGCACCCTCACCCAGCTCTTCGACCGCGGCGGCCCGGTGCCCGGCGACCGCGCGGGGCTGCTGTTCCCGGGCCTGTCGTCGGCGCCTGTCGCCGGCAGCCCGGTGCTGATGCCGGACGCCGCCGTGGTCTGCCGGTGCAACGACGTGACCAAGGGACGCATCCGGGCGTGCTGGGAGGCCGGCGCCCGCGACGTGGCCGGGGTGGCCGCCGCCACCAGGGCGACCACCGGCTGCGGCACCTGCCGCGACGCCGTGGAGGGCATCGTCGGCTGGCTGTGTGAGCAGGAAGGAGTTCCGGTATGAGGATCGTCGTCGTCGGGTACGGCCCGGCCGCGCACCGCTTCGTGGAGACCCTGGCGGGCCGGGGCTTCGACGGGCGGGTCACCGTCATCGGGGAGGAGCCGCGTCCGGCCTACGACCGGGTGGCGCTGACCTCGTACCTGTCGGGGACCAGCGTGGCCGACCTCACCTATCCGGTGCCCGCCGGGACCGTGACCAGGCTGGGCAGCCGCGCCGTCGCCGTCGACCGGGAGGCGCGGACGGTGACCGTCGAGGGCGGGGCCGCCGAGCCGTACGACGTGCTCGTGCTGGCCACCGGGTCGGCGCCGTTCGTGCCGCCGGTGCCCGGACGCGAGCACGCCCACGTCTACCGCACCATCGAAGACCTGGACGCCATCCGCGCGGCGGCCGCCGACGCGGCCGAAGGCGTCGTGGTCGGCGGCGGCCTGCTCGGCCTGGAGGCGGCCGACGCGCTGCGGACGCTCGGCCTGCGGACGCACATCGTCGAGATGAGCCCCTGGCTGATGCCGCGCCAGGTGGACGAGGGCGGTGGCGCGGTGCTCAGGGGCCACGTCGAGGCCCTCGGGCTGGGCGTGCACGCCGGCGCGGGCGTCCGGGAGGTCGTCACCGGCCCGGACGGCCGGGTCGCCGGGCTGCGCACGCCGGACGGCACGCTGATCGAGGCCCAGGTGGTGGTGTTCTCGGCGGGCGTCAGGCCGCGCGACGAGCTGGCCAGGGCGTGCGGGCTGGAGGTGGGCGAGCGGGGCGGCGTCGTGGTGGACGCCGGGATGCGTACCTCCGACCCGTCGATCTACGCGATCGGGGAGTGCGCGCTGGCCGGCGGCATGGTCCACGGCCTGGCCGGGCCGTGCAACACGATGGCCGAGGTGGCCGCCGACCGGATCACGGGCGGGACGTCCTCGTTCGCGGGCGCGGACCTGTCCACCAGGCTCAAGCTGCTCGGCGTCGAGGTTGCCCAGTTCGGCGCGATGGACGGCGCCCTCGACGTCACCTACATGGACCCGGTGGCCGGGGTCTACAAGAAGCTGTTCATCAGCGACGACGCCCGGACCCTGCTCGGCGGCATCTGCGTGGGGGACGCGGGGCCGTACGCGGCGTTGCGGCCGTTCGTCGGCAAGCCGTTGCCCGCGCCGCCCTCCGACCTGCTGTTCAGCGGCTCGGGGGCGCGGCTCGACCTGCCCGACGACGCCCAGGTCTGCTCGTGCAACAACGTGTGCGCGGGGGACGTCCGGCACGCCGTCACCGGCCTGGGCGTGACCGACGTGCCGGGGCTCAAGGCGTGCACGCGGGCGGGCACCACGTGCGGGAGCTGCGTGCCGATGCTCAGGCAGTTGCTGGAGAGCTCCGGCGTCGAGGTCGGCAAGGCGCTGTGCGAGCACTTCGCGTTCTCGCGGGCCGAGCTGTTCGACATCGTCCGGGTACGGAAGATCACGACGTTCTCCCGGCTCGTCGCCGAGCACGGGCAGGGGCGCGGCTGCGACGTCTGCAAGCCGGCCGTGGCCTCGATCCTGGCCTCGCTGCACAACGGGCACGTGCTGGACGGCGAACGGGCCGCGTTGCAGGACACCAACGACGCCTTCCTCGCCAACATCCAGAAGAACGGCACGTACTCGGTCGTCCCGCGCATCCCGGGCGGTGAGATCACGCCGGACAAGCTCATCGTGATCGGCGAGGTCGCCCGCGACTTCGGGCTCTACACGAAGATCACCGGCGGGCAGCGCATCGATCTGTTCGGCGCCCGCGTCGAACAGCTCCCGGACATCTGGCGGCGGCTCGTGGACGCCGGCTTCGAGTCCGGCCACGCCTACGGCAAGGCCCTGCGCACGGTGAAGTCCTGCGTGGGCTCCACCTGGTGCCGCTACGGCGTCCAGGACGCGGTCGGCCTGGCCATCGCCCTGGAGTTGCGCTACCGCGGCCTGCGCTCGCCGCACAAGCTCAAGTCGGCCGTGTCCGGCTGCGCCCGCGAGTGCGCCGAGGCCAGATCGAAGGACTTCGGCGTCATCGCCACCGAGCAGGGCTGGAACCTATACGTCGGCGGCAACGGCGGCTTCCGTCCCCGCCACGCCGACCTGCTGGCCACCGACCTGAGCACCGACGACCTGATCAGGACCGTCGACCGGTTCCTGATGTTCTACGTCCGCACCGCCGACCGGCTGCAACGCACCGCCGCCTGGCTGGAGTCGCTGGACGGCGGCCTCGACCACCTACGGAAGGTGATCATGGAAGACTCTCTCGGCATCTGCGCCGACCTCGACGCCCAGATGGAACAGCACGTCGCCACGTACGCCGACGAGTGGGCGGCGACCCTGGACGACCCGGAGAAGCTGGGCAGGTTCGTCAGCTTCGTCAACGCCCCCGGCGTGCCCGACCCGTCGATCGTGTTCGCCGCCGAGCGCGGCCAGATCAGGCCGGTGACGGCCCGATGAGCTGGACCGCGGTCTGCGAGTACGCGGCCCTGCTGCCGGAGCGCGGCGTCTGCGCGCTGGTCGGCGGCCGGCAGGTGGCGCTGTTCCGCACCCACGACGGGCACGTGCACGCCCTGGACAACCTCGACCCGTTCAGCGGCGCGTACGTGCTCTCGCGCGGCATCGTCGGCACCAGGCGGGGCGAGCCCACCGTGGCCTCGCCGCTGCACAAGCAGGTCTTCTCACTGGTGTCGGGGACCTGCCTGGACGAGGAGGCCGTCCAGGTGCCCGTGTACGCCGTACGGGTGGCGGGCGGGCGGGTGGAGGTCAGCGTTTAGCCGATCAGGCCACGGGCATTGACCTGCTGAAACACGGGGACAGGGGGTGTGCGTGGCCTACGACCCCTCCGCCTACGGGCGCCGGATCGCCGACATCTACGACGCCACGGTGACGGAGCTGCCGACCGGCGACGCCGTCGAGCGGCTGGCCGCGCTGGCCGACGGCGGCCCGGTGCTGGAGTTCGGCATCGGCACCGGACGGCTGGCGCTCCCGCTGGCCGCCCGCGGCCTGAGCGTCGCCGGGATCGACGCCTCGCCGGAGATGACGCGCGAGCTGCGCGCCAAACCCGGCGGCGAGGCCGTCCCCGTGACGGTGGGCGACTTCTCGGCCGAGCGGGTCGAGGGCTCGTACGGGCTGGTGGTGCTGGCGATCAACACGATCTTCGCGCTGCCCACCCAGGAGGCGCAGGTCAACTGCTTCGCCAACGCGGCGCGGCATCTGCGCGCGGGCGGGCGGTTCGTGGTCGAGGCGTGGGTGCCCGACCCGGCCGCCTTCCGCGACGGCTCGGCCCTGCGGCTGCTGTCGCTGGCGCAGGACGTCGTCCTCGTCGAGGCGGCCACCCTCGCCCCCGCCACCCAGCACATGCGCACCACCCGCGTACGGCTGACGGACCAGGGCGTGCGGCTGCTGCCCGCCGACCACCGCTACGCCTGGCCGTGCGAGCTCGACCTGATGGCCAGGCTGGCCGGGATGGCCCTGGAACACCGCTGGGCCGACTGGATCGGCACCCCGTTCACCGACGAGAGCCGCGCGCACGTCTCCGTCTACCGCAAGGCCGCGTGATGCGCCTGCCGCCCGCGCGTGGCCCGCTCACCGACCTGCTCTTCGACCGGCTCGCCCGGCCGCCCGCGACGCTGCCCGAGCCGCCCGCCCCCGCCGATGACGAGGATCTCCAGCTCGCCCTGTTCGCCTGCTACGAGCTGCACTACCAGGGCTTCGACGAGGTCGACGACCGCTGGGAGTGGGAGCCGTCGCTGCTGCGCCTGCGCGGCCTGCTGGAGGGCCGCTTCGAGCGGGAGCTGGCCGAGGCCGTGCCGCGTCCCGGGCCGGTGCCGCCCGGCGAGGTGCGGCGCGCGCTCACCGCGATGACCGCCGAGGACGAGGACGAGCCGTCGGTCTCCCTGTTCCTCCAGCGCGAGGCCGGGATCGAGACCTTCCGCGAGTTCGTCGTCCACCGCTCGATCTACCACCTGAAGGAGGCCGACCCGCACACCTGGGCGATCCCGCGCCTGCGCGGCCGGTCCAAGGCCGCCCTGGTGGAGATCCAGGCCGACGAGTACGGCGGCGGCCGCCACGAGCGCATGCACTGCGAGCTGTTCGGCCACACCATGCGCGGCCTCGGCCTCGACGACTCCTACGGCGCGTACCTGCCGAGGGTGCCCGCGGTCACGCTGGCCGTCAGCAACGCCATGTCGCTGTTCGGGCTGCACCGGCGGCTGCGCGGCGCGCTGGTCGGACATCTGGCCGCGATCGAGATGACCTCGTCGCTGCCCAACCGCCGCTACGCCATGGGCCTGCGCCGGCTGGGCGGCGACGCGGCGACGGCCCGCTTCTTCGAGGAGCACGTGCAGGCCGACGCCGTGCACGAGCAGATCGCCGCGGGCGACCTGTGCGGCGGCTTCGCGTCCGCCTGCCCCGCCCTGACCGGCGACGTCCTGTACGGCGCCGCCTGCGCCCTGGCCCTCGAACGCCGCTGGGCCGGGCACGTGCTCGGCCGCTGGGAACGCGGCGCCTCCTCCCTGCTCGACCGGCCGGTGCCCGCGTGATCGACCTCGACTACGTGATCCCGCTGCGCTGGCAGGACGACTCCGGCCTCGACGAGCTGACCGGATACCTGCGCGCCCTCGCCCCGCACGTACGCGTGACCGTGGTGGACGGCAGCCCGCCCCAGCTGTACGCCCGGCACGCCCGCCGATGGCGCTGCCTGGTCCGGCACGTCGGCCCGGCGGCCGGCCTGTCCTTCGCCAACGGCAAGGTCAACGGCGTGACGACCGGGCTGCGGCTGGCCCGGGGCGACCGCGTCGTGATCGCCGACGACGACGTGCGCTACGACCTGGCCGCCCTGGCCGAGACGCACGCCCTGCTCGCCGACGCCGAGCTGGTCAGGCCGCAGAACTACTTCGACCCCGCCCCCTGGCACGCCCGCTGGGACACCGCCCGCACCCTGCTCAACCGGGCGTTCGGCGCCGACTACCCGGGCACGTTCGGCGTCCGGCGGTCGTTCTTCCTGGCCATGGGCGGCTACGACGGCGACGTGTTGTTCGAGAACCTGGAGCTCGTCCGCACCGTGCGCGCCCACGGCGGCCGCGAGCTGCGTCCGCCCGGCCTGTACGTCCGCCGCCTGCCGTGCGACGCGCGGCGGTTCTGGTCGCAGCGGGTGCGGCAGGCCTACGACGACCTCGCGCAGCCGGTGCGGCTGGCGTCCTTCCTGGCGGTGCTGCCCGCGCTGGCCCTGGTACGCCGGCCGCTGCCGCTGCTGGCCGCCGCCGGGGCGGCCGTCGGGCTGGCCGAGGCCGGGCGGCGGCGGGCCGGAGGGAGGCGCGTCTTCCCCGCCTCGGCCTCGCTGTTCGCGCCGGTGTGGGTGCTGGAGCGGGCGGTGTGCTCCTGGCTGGCGGTGGGCGCGGCGTGCACGGGCGGCGTGCCGTACGCGGGAGGCAGGCTCGCGCCGGCCGCCCACTCGGCGCGGTGGCTGCGCGAACGGGCTCAGAAGTCGGCGGGCGGGTCGGGCTCGCTGGACGCCTGGAAGCCGACGGACTTGTGCGAACCATCGCAGAACGGCTTGGTCGACGATCGGCCGCACCGGCACAGCGCGACCGTGGCCCTTCCCGGGTCGATCGGCTCGCCGTCCTGAGTCAGCAGCTCGAAGGAGCCCCGGATCAGCAGCGGTCCGTCCGCACAGGGTGTGACGGTGGTCGTCGGCTCGTCCATCGCCGTCACCTGCCCCGCCGACCGGCCGGCTACACGGCCTCGACCGGTGGAAAGACGTGCGGGGAACGGTGAGCCGCAGGCAGGACGCACCGCCGCCCGGACCGGACGCTGGCGCAGCGTTCGGCGTCCTCGCGCTGGGGCAGTGGCTCGGGGTTCGCCTGTGTTGGCCGCACTGGAGGGACGCTATAGGCGGGCCTTCCCCGTCCGGTCTCGGCGCGGCAACGATCGTGGCTCTGAACGATCACACCAATGACAGTGAAGCGTGACCGTGAGTAATACCGGCCCGAGGTAAAGGGGTCGTGCGGAGTGCCTAAACCGGGCATTCGGTGACGACTGGCGCGGGCATCAACCCGGCCATGAGCAAGATTTTTCAGCGCAGGGCACTCCTGCTGGCCGCTGTCGTCCCCGTCGTCCTGGTCGCGGGCTGCTCCTCGGGGAGCAACACGCAGGCGATGAAGGGCGAGGCCAGCCCGGCGACGCCGACCGAGACCATGATGACGCCCACCGAGACCGGCATGGAGTCGCCGACCGCGACCGAGACCACCACCGAGACCGCCACGCCGACGGGCACCGCGCCGGCCGCCACCCAGCCGCGCGCCGCCGTCCAGAACTACTTCAACGCCCTGAAGTCCGGGGACGTGAACCAGATCGTGAAGTCGTTCACCGACGACGCCGTGGTGGCCATGGACGGGGAGGCGACGGCCACGGGCGCGCAGGCCATCCGCACCGTGTTCCAGCAGAAGCTCCAGGACGGCAACGACGTGAAGAACGCCACGCACACCATCGACGAGACGCGCAACATGGGGAGCCAGGACGCCTTCGCGCGCTCGACCAGCAAGCAGGGCGACACCAACTACCGCGAGTTCTTCGTGCTCACGCACCAGGGCAGCCAGTGGCTGATCTCGCGCTTCATGAACAACCAGGGCGGCTGACGGATCTCGCTCGGAATACGGTAGGGGGGTACCGTGTTGCGGTCGGTGTAGCGAGCGAGAGGACCGGGAGATGGCCGGGTACACCGACGGCAAGCAGGACCACCTCCGGCGGCTGCGCCGGATCGAGGGCCAGGCGCGGGGCATCCAGCGCATGGTGGAGGACGACAAGTACTGCATCGACATCCTGACCCAGGTATCGGCGACGACCAGCGCGTTGCAGTCGTTCGCGCTGTCGCTGCTGGAGGAGCACATGGCGCATTGTGTGGTCGAGGCGGCACGCAAGGGCGGGGCCGAGGCGGAGGCCAAGGTCAAGGAGGCGGCCGACGCCATCGCCCGCCTCGTCCGTTCGTGACGGCCCGCGCGGCCTTCCCAGGGGCGGGTTAGCTTGGGGGACGTGCAGGATCTCTCGCGGTTCCAGAATCCCCGCTTCGCGCAGGCGTACGAGCGCATGAGCGCCGAGTCGGAGCGGCGCGGGGCGGCCGAGCACCGGCGGCGCCTGCTGGCCGGGCTGGGCGGGCGGGTGCTGGAGCTCGGCGCGGGCAACGGGATGAACTTCGCGCACTACCCGGCGACCGTGCGCGAGGTGGTGGCCGTCGAGCCCGAGGACCGGCTGCGCGAGCTGGCCGGCCGGGCCGCGGCCGGTGCGCCGGTGTCCGTGCGGGTGGTGGCCGGGCATGACGCGGACCTGCGGTTCGAGGACGCCTCCTTCGACGCCGTGGTGCTCTCGCTGGTGCTGTGCTCGGTGCCGGACCAGCGGGTGACGCTCGGCGAGGTGTCCAGGGTGCTCAGGCCCGGGGGTGAGGTGCGGTTCTACGAGCACGTGCGCTCCTCGCGGGCCGCCGGCGCGCTGGTGCAGGATCTCGTGACGCCGCTGTGGCGGCGGATGGCCGGCGGGTGCCGGCTCAACCGCGACACCGAGCGCGCCATGACCGACTGCGGGCTGGTGGTCGAGGAGCGCGAACGGTTCGCCTTCCGGCCGTTGCCGTTGTCGCCGAGTATGCCGCACATTCTGGGACGCGCCAGAAAACCGGCTTGACCGGCCGATCCGAACCTGTGGCAAAAAACCGGTTTGACCGGTTGTCTGGCCGGCCCGAATCTGCGGCACATTCCGGGACGTGCCGGAAAACCCGGTTGACCGGCCGGTTTCGTCGCGGTGACTTTGGCGATAAATCGGGAAATATGGGCTTTTGTTGTTGCGCGCGTTATTGTGCTGCGGTGTCGCCGGGGATGCGCGGAGTGATGCGACGCTGATCCACCAACGCCAGATAGACCGCGAACGCCCCTTGCGCCCACATCCCGGCCTGCTGCGCGGTCAGCCGGACCTCCTCGCCCTCATGCGTGACGATCAGATAACCGCCCGGCGCGCGTCGCCAGGCCACCAATACGTTCTCGTAAACCAGAACGTCGAGCATCGCGGTCAGATATTCGCCTCCGGTGGCGGACACGGCGTAAGCCTCCTCGCCCCTCGCCGAATTCTCGCCCTGATTCGTGCTGACTCCATTGTGCTCGCCGTACCGGAAATTGTCGCACCCGACTGGCAGGGTTTCCGGCATGCACGCCCTCTCCGTTCCCGGCTTCCGCCGGCACAGGCCGATCCCGACCTGTTCTTCGGCCACTTCCTCGACCTGTGGTCGGCCGGCCCCGACACGGTCCCGCCCGACGTGCGCGCCGCCTACCTGGCGGCCTGCCGCACCCCCTCGGCCATCCACGCGATCTGCGCCGACTACCGCGCCGGCGCCTTCGACGACGTGGCCCACGACCAGGCCGACCGCGCCGCGGGCCGCCTGATCGCGGCTCCCACGCCGGCCGTCTGGCAGGACCCGGGCGGTCACGCCCTGCCCTTCGACCCGGCGGCCGTCTGGCGTTCCTGGGCCCCTGACCTGTGCACCCTCGTCCTGCCCGGTGGTCACTTCCTGCCCGAGTCCCAGCCGGAGGCCGTGGCCGAGGCGATCGGCGAGCTGCTCCTCTGATCGGCGGGTGGAACCTGGCGGGGCCGGGCGGTGTATGGGGTGCGGAGGTGCACGATGAAGAGAACTCTGGCCGTACCGATGGTTGCGGCCGTTGTGCCGACCGTCCGGCTGTCCGTCGTGTCGGCGGTTCGGGTGGTCGCCGTGGTGGCTGTTGTGCTGGCCGCTCTGGCGGCGTCCGTCCGGTGGGAGGCTCCGGCCTTCGCGTCCGTACGCGGGGGATGGGCGGTGACCTACCTCGATCCGCCGCCGACGGTGTTCGCGGGCGGGACTCCGTACACGGTGGGGTTCTGGGTGTTGCAGCACGGCACGCATCCGTACGTGGGCAAGCTCGACCCCGTCGGCCTGCGCCTCACCCGTGCCGACGGCAGGACCGTCACCTTCCTCGGCACCCCGCTCCCGGAGGCCGGCCACTACGCCACGTCGGTGGTCGTGCCGGACGGGGTGTGGAAGGTGACGGGCGTCCAGGGCTGGTTCGAGCCTTATGCGGTGGGGACGCTCACGGTTCCGGGGCGGCTGGTGGTCGACCCGGTGCCGCCGGACAGGGTGGCGACGTTCGGTGGGGGAGGGGAGGACCCTTGGGGCGCGGTCCGGCCACCGGGGTTCCCTGCGGGCAAGACCGCGCCCGTGTTGACGAGGGGCGAGGCGGAGGCCGAAGGAAGCGCGACCACCGGTGGCCCGTCCGGGCAGGTTCCGTCCGGGCGGGTTCCGTCCGTGGAGGCTCCGGGCGCCGGGGCTGCGGGGCGTGAGGGGGCGGCCGATGGGGTTCTGGGGGGTGGGGTTCCGGCGTACGCGCTGCTGCCGGCGGCGGTGGGCGGCGCCTTGGTGATGCTCTTGGCGTTACGCCTGCCTCGTCTGGTGGGCAGGTCCCGCCGTCCCGGTTCGCATGCTGAGGATCCTCCCGGTGCGGATGGCTCGACGGAGACCCTCACCATCGGACGCTGATCCCGACCTCGGCCCCGGCTCTCGTCGGCGGGCTGCGCCGGGGTGCGGGTGCTTGCCGGCGGGGCGTCGTGTTTGGGCTGGTGACGGGGGTGTTCGCAGGTGGATGTCGGTCGTGGGGAAGGTGGTTCTCGGTTGCTACGGTGAGGAGCAGGTTGTACTGATCTTCGGGGCTCTGCGGCAGGTGAGAGCGGTGGGCGCTGTGCTGGGGCTCGTGGCGCTGCTCGCCGCCGGGGTCGCCGGGGTCTATCTGGCCTCCCTGGTCCTGTCGCCTCGGGGAGTCGTGCGGGTGGGGCCGTTCCTGTCCGGGGCGCGGGCGCGGGAGCACGCCGTCTCGCGCTTCCACGTCCGCTGGTACGCCGTGACGCTGGTCTTCCTGGCCTTCGACATGGAGATGGTCTTCATGTACCCGTGGGCGCTCGTGGTGGCCGAGGTGGGGGTCCCGGCGGTGGTGGAGATGTTCGCCTTCCTGGGGCTCCTGCTGGTCGGGGTGCTGTACGCGTGGCGGGAAGGGGCGTTCCGGTGGGCCTGAGGGGGTGGCTCCTTCGGCAGGCGGCGCTTCGGCCCCGGGTGCTCGTCGTCCCCTCCCCGTACGGGACGGGGGCGCGGTTGCTGGTGGAGGCGGAGGTGGGCCGTCGTGGCTGGCCGGTGGCGGCGTCCCCGGCGGAGGCGAGCTTGGTGGTGGTGTGCGGACGTCCGGGGCCGGAGCTGGCGGGGGCCGTACGGGGGGTCTGGGGGGCCGTTCCGGTCCCGAGGGCGTTGGTGGGACTGCCGCCGGACGTCTCGGGTGGTGAGGTCGTGGCCGCGTTGGACGGGGCGGCTCGCGTCCTGGGGGATGAGCGGGGTCAGTGGGCGGACGCCCGTGACATGGCCTCGGGTTCGTCCGGGGACGGCGCGGGCGAACCGCCCATGGCTGAGCGAGGGGCCGATCGGGACGGGCTGAAGCTGGATCGGCTGCACGTGCCGTTGGGGCCCGTACTCGTGGACTGGCCTGCCGGTCTGGTGGTGGAGACCGTCCTGCAAGGGGACGTGATCCAGGAGGCGCAGGTGAGGGCCCTTTCGGCCGAGGGCGCGCGGGGTGCGTTCTGGGAAGCGCGGCCGGGGGAGCGCCGGGAGGAGACGCGGCGGCGTACGGCGGCGGCCCGTCTGGACAGCCTCGGCAGGCTGCTCGGCGTGGCCGGGTGGCCGGCTGCCGCGAGAGAGGCCCGTCGTCTGAGGGATCGCCTGCTCGCGGGCGCCGTCGATGACGGGGACAGGCGTCGGTGCGTCCGGTTCACGCGGCGGGTGCGTCGGTCGTGGGTGCTGCGGTGGATGTTGCGCGGCGCGGGCCAGATCGGCCCCGACGCCCCGACACGGCTTCAGGGGGACGCCCTGGATCGCCTGCACCGATGGCTCGACGAGATCGAAGCCATGGTCGGGGTGGCGGAGCCCGGGGAGGCGGGTGAGCGTGACGGGGGTTCCAGGGTGGTGAGGGAGTGGGGTGGGCGCGAAGGGAGCGTCGGGGCCTTCGGTGGCGGGAGGGGGTCGGTGGGTGAGGTGCTGGCGTTGTTGCCGGGTCTTCTGGTCGGTGCCGAGCTCGCTGTGGCACGGCTGATCGTGGCCGGTCTCGATCCGGACCTCGACCGACTTCCAGCGGGGGCGGAGGCCGGAACGCGGGACGGGTGAGTCCGGGCGGGCAGCCCGAGCCGGTGAGTCGGGGGCGGGGCGGCCGGGTGGTGAGTTGGGGTGTCGTCGCTGCCGAGGGGGGCCTGGGGAGGGGGCGGCGAGGAGGCGAAGGGGTGCTGATGGCAGCGGGGGTGATGGCCTTGGGGATGGCTGCGGGGGTGGTGGCCTTGGGGATGGCGGTGTTGGTGTGGGGGGCGGCGGCCTTTGACGCGGCGCTCGGAGGGGCCCGGGGGGTCCGGGGGGTGGTGGGGGCGCCGTTCAGGGAGGGGGCGCGGTTGGTGGTGCAGCAGCGGCGGCGGACGGATCGGGCCGACGTCCTGCTCACCCGGGCCGGGGTCGTGGTGTTGCCGCTGGCCGCGTTGCTGGCCGCCGTCGTCCTGCCGGTCGGGGGTGCGCCGGTACTGGACATGGGCGCGGGGGTGGTGTGGTTCAACGCCATGGAGGTGTGCGTCTGGGGGGCTCTGTGGCTGGTCGGATGGGGGGTCAACGCCGTGTGGCCGCTGGTCGGCGGCTACCGGTTCCTGGCCCAGGGCATGGCGTACGAGCTGCCGCACATGTTCGTGCTGATCACCGCGGGCGTGGGGGCGGGGTCGTTGCGGTTCGCGGACGTCGTGGCGGCGCAGCGGGGGTTGTGGTTCGTGGTGTGGATGCCGGTCGCGTTCGTGGTCTATCTCGTCTCGGCGGTGGCGATGGCGTTCTGGGGGCCGATGGGGCAGCCGGTCGGCCGGGACGTGTGCGGCGGCGTGCCGGGCGAGCTGGGCGGGCCGGACCGGCTGGTCTTCCTGGCCGGACGGTACGCGCTGCTGGTCGTGGCGGCGGCCGGGGCGGTGCCGTTGTTCCTCGGGGGCGCGGCGGGGCCCGTGCTGCCCGGCTGGGGGTGGGGGCTGCTCAAGACCGTGGCGGTGCTGGCCGTGCTGGTGGTGGTCAGGCATCGGGTGCCGGTTGTGCGGATGGATCGGTTCGTGCAGTTCTCGTGGGTGGTGCTGATCCCGCTCACGCTCCTGCAACTGCTGGTCGTCGCGATGGCGGTGCTGCCATGAGCGCGGCGTTCTGGGGGCTGGCGGTCGTCGCGGTGGCGGGTGGGGTGGCGGTGTTCGTGGTGGACTCGATGGCGCGGGCGACGTTCGCGCTGCTGGTCTCCTTGCTGGCCGTGGGCGGGACGCTGCTGCTGATCGACCTGGAGTACCTGGGGGTGCTGGTCGTCCTCATGATGGTCATGGAGATGATGGTCATGGCCGTCTTCATGATCATGTACATGATGAACCCGGCCGGGCTCATGCCGATGAAGATGGTGCACAACCGGCGGGGCGCGGCGGCCATCGCCGGGACGGTGTTCGTCCTGCTGGCGGCCGGGGCGCTGCTCGCGGCCCCGCCGAGCCGGCGCGGACGGCCGCCGGCCGACCCCACGCACGCGCTCGGCCTGTCCCTGATGGGGCCGAAGATGCTGGTCATGATGGTCGTCGGGGTGTCCATCCTGGCGACGATGATCTCGGCCGTGCTGCTGGCCACCCACCGGGGACGGTACGACCGGTGACGCTCCAGGCCTTCCTGCTGCTGGCCGCCGCCCTGTTCTCCGTCGGCCTGTACGGCGTCCTGTCCCAGCAGTCGATCGTCATGCTCATGATGGGCCTCGAACTCATGATCAACGGCCTGATCGCGGCCGGCGGCGCCTTCTGGTACCACGTCGCCCCGGCAGCCGCGGACGGCCAGGTCCTCGTCCTGGTGGCGGTCACCGTGATGGCGCTGGAGATGGCGATGGGCTTCGCGGTCACCACGGCCGTCTTCCGCGCCCGCGACGTGGACATGACCGACGCCGCGGGAGACCTCAAAGGATGAGCCCGTCCCTGTGGCTGCTGCCCGCGCTGCCCGCCGTCGCCGGCGCGCTCCTGATCCCGGTACGCCGCGCCGCCGCCGCCCTGTCCGCCGCCCTGTCCGCCGCCCTGTCCGTCGCCACGGCCGTCGCGACGCTCGGGCTGGCCGTGCACGCGGCGGTGACCAGGCCCTCGGCGACGGCCCGGTTGATCTTCGGCGAAGGGCTGGCCGTGGACGGGCTCTCGGCGGTCATGGTGGTCACCGTGGCGGCGGTCGGGCTGGCCGTGCTGGTGTTCGCGGCCGGGGAGCGGCGGTCGGGGCGCTTCCACGGGCTCATGCTGATCTTCCTGGGCGCGATGCTGGCGACGGTGACCGCGACGGACCTCGTCCTGCTGCTGATGGGCTGGGAGGTCATGGGGGCGATGTCGTACGCGCTGATCGGCTACCGGTGGCGCGACCGGGAGCACGTACGGTCGGGCGCCGTCGCCTTCGTCACCACCCGGGCCGGCGACCTGGGCCTGTACGTCGCCTGCGGCGCGGCGCTGGCCGGCGGCGGCGGGCTGGCGCTCGCCGGGCTGCCGGGGCTGCCGCCGCCGTGGCGCGACCTGGTGGCGGGCGGGGTCGTGCTGGCGGCGCTGGGCAAGTCGGCGCAGGGGCCGTTCGCGTTCTGGTTGTCGCGGGCGATGGTGGGCCCGAGTCCGGTCTCGGCCTTCCTGCACGCGGCGACCATGGTGGTGGCGGGGGCGTACCTGCTGATGCGGCTGCACGCCCTGCTCGCGGTCACCGGCTGGGCGGCGGCGGTGGTGGCCTGGACGGGGGCCGTGACGGCGCTGCTGCTCGGGCTGGTGGCGGTGGCGCAGCGGGACCTCAAGCAGCTCCTGGCCGCCTCGACGTGCGCGCAGGTCGGCTTCATGGTGCTGGCGGCCGGGGTGTCGGCGGTGTCGGGCGGGACGGCCCACCTGGTCGCGCACGCGGCGGTCAAGAGCCTGCTCTTCCTCGCGGCGGGGGCCTGGCTGGCGGCGCTCGGCACCAAGGACCTGGCCGGGCTGCACGGCGCGGCGCGGCGGTTCCCGCTGGTGGGGGTGGTGTTCGCGGTGGGGGCGGCGGCCTTGGCGGGGGTGCCGCCGCTGTCGTTGTGGGTGACGAAGGACGCCGTCCTCGCCGGGGTCGGGCAGCCGGGCCTGCGCGTGGTGGCGTTCGCGGCGGGGATGGTGGCCGCCCTGTACGCGGGGAAGGCGCTGGCCGAGGTCTGGCGACCCGCCGACACGGCGACCGGGGCCGGGACCGCGACCGCGACCGCGACCGGGGCCGGGGCAGGGGCAGGGACCGGGACCGCGACCGGGGCCGAGCGGCGGGCCTCGGGTGGGGCGGCGGGGGCGGAGCTGCTGCCGCTGCCGGTGCTCGCCCTGGTGGCGGCCGGGTTCGGGGTGGTCGGGCTGCCTGCGGTGCACGGCTGGTGGTCCCGGCTGGTCGGGGATCCGGGCGCGCCCGGCCTCACCGCGGGTGAGCTGGCCCTGTCCGGGATCCCGGCGCTCGCCCTGGTGACCGCCGCGATCGCGGTGCGGCCCGGGACGTCCGCGTTTCCGTACGCGGGCGGGGTGTTCGGGCGGTGGCTGGGGTTGGAGAGGGTGGCGCGGGGTGTGGTATGGGGGCCGCTGCTGGGGGCGGCGCGGTGGGTGGCGTGGTTCGACGAGCGGGTCGTGCAGGGTGCGGTCGAGGCCGTCGCGCGGGCGGGGCTGGGGGCCGCGCGGCTGGCCGGGAGCCCGTTCGAGGCAGGGCTGGACGACCTCGTATGGCGGGCCGGCGGCGCCGTACGACGCCTCGGCGGGCTGGCCAGACGCCCTCAGACCGGGCAGGTCCACACCTACTTCGCCCAGGCCGTCGTCGCCCTCGTCGTGCTGGCCGTCGTGTTCGCGATCGTGAGGTGAGGCGTGCTCAACGTCGTCGTGTTCCTGCCGCTGGCCGCCGCCGCCCTGCTCGTCCTGCCGGGCGTCACCGCGCGCGCGGCCGGCCGGATCTGGCTGGCCGCCTCCGCCGCCGACCTGGCCCTGGTCGTCGCCCTGTGGACCGGGTACGGAGGCGGCCTGGCGTACGAGACCAGGGTGCGCTGGATCCCCACGGCGGGCGCCGGCTACCACGTCGGCGTGGACGGCCTGTCGCTCCCGCTGATCGCCATGACCGCGGTGCTGTTCCTGCTCTGCGCCGTCCAGTCGCTGCGCGAGCCCACCAGGCCCAAGGCGTACGCGGCGCTGTTCCTGTTCCTCCAGACCGTCTCGACCGGGCTGTTCGCGGCGCTCGACCTGCTGCTGTTCTTCGTCTTCTTCGACCTGTCCATCGTCGGCATGTACTTCGTGATCGTCGGCTGGGGGCACGGCGACCGGGCCAGGTCCGCGCTGACGTTCTTCCTCTATACGTTCCTGGGCTCGCTGGCGCTGCTGCTCGGGTTCATCGGCCTGTACCTGGCCGCCGACCCGCACACCTTCGACCTCGCCGACCTCACCCGCCGCCCGCCGGACGCGGGCGCGGCGGTGCTGCTCGCGATCGGGATCGGCCTGGGGGTCAAGACGCCGGTCGTGCCCGTGCACACCTGGCTGCCGCCCGCGCACACCGACGCCCCGGCCGCGGGCTCGGCCATCCTCGCCGGGGTGCTGCTCAAGATGGGCACGTACGGGCTGGCCCGCATCGCCGTGCCGCTGCTGCCCGGCCCGTGGCGCTCGTACGCCTGGCTGGTCATCCTGATCGGCCTGGTCAGCGTCCTGTACGGCGCCCTGGTCGCGCTCGCCCAGGAGAACCTCAAACGGCTGATCGCCTACACCTCGGTCAACCACATGGGCTACGTCGTCCTCGCCCTGGGCGCCGCCGGGCTGGCCGGCGGGCCGGCGCGGGCCAAGGAGCTGGCGGTCACCGGCGCGGTCACCCAGATGGTCAGCCACGGCCTGGTCACCGGCGCGCTGTTCCTGATCACCGGCGTGCTGTGGGACCGCGCGGGCGGCTACGCCCTCGGCCGGTACGGCGGCATCGCCGGACGGGCCCCCGTGCTGGCCTGGCTCACGGCGGTGGCGGCGTTCGCCTCGCTCGGGCTGCCGGGACTGTCCGGGTTCATCGCGGAGTTCCAGATCTTCACCGGGGTGATCGGCTCGGGGGCCGTGGTCGCGGGCGCGCTGTCCGTCGTCGGCATCCTGATCACCGCGGCGCTGTTCCTGCGGGTGCTGCAACGCGCGTTCCTCGGCGAGCCGGGCGAGCTGACGCCGCGGGTCACCGACGTGCGGCCGCGCGAGCTGGCCGCGATCGCCCCGCTGCTCGTCCTGTCGCTGCTCATCGGCCTGGCCCCGCGCCCGCTGCTCGACCTGATCGAGCCTGCCGCCCGCGCCGTCGTCGCCCTGGCGGGCCGATGACCGCACCCCATGACGGCGCGGCGGTCACCGGCCTGCTGCCGGAGGTCCTGATGCTGGCGGGAGCCGTGGCGGCGCTGGTCGCGGGGCTGTTCGTGCCGCGCCACCGGCAGCGCGTGGCCGCCTGGATCTGCATGGCGGCGCTCGCCGGGGCCATCGCGGCGAGCGCCGCCGCCCTGCGCCGCCCCGCCGCCCTCGCCTTCGACGCCTACGCCGTCGATCCGCCGACCGGCGCGGCCCGCCTGACCGTCTGCCTGGCCACCCTGCTCAGCGTGTGGCTCGCCACCGGACGGGCCAGGGGGAACAGCAGGGAGACCGAGCTGTACACGCTGATGGTGCTGGCCGCGCTGGGGTCCGTCCTCATGGCGGGGGCCGACGACCTGCTCGTGCTCGTGGCGGCGTACCTGCTCGCGAGCATCCCGGCGTACGCGCTGGCGGGCTTCGCCAAGGACGCGTCCGGCACGGAGGCGGCGCTCAAGTACTACCTGATGGGCGCCTTCCTCGGCGTGCTCATGCTGGCCGGGGTCACCCTCGTGTACGGCTGGTCCGGCGCCACCGCCTACCCCGCCGCGCGGGCCCCGGCCGTGGGCGCGGTGCTGCTGCTGGCCGGGCCGCTGTTCAAGGCCGGGGGAGCGCCCGCGCACTTCTGGGTGCCCGACGTCACCGAGGGCACGTCGGCGCCGGTGGCGGCGTTCGTCACCACGGTGCCCAAGATCGGGGCGCTGGTGGCGCTGTACCGGCTGGCGACGACGGTGCTGGACGAGCCCGCGCTGCTCGCCGTGCTGGCCGCCGGCACGATGACGCTGGGCAACCTGGCCGCCTTCCAGCAGGAGAACGTACGGCGGCTGCTGGCGTACTCGACGGTGAGCCAGGCCGGTTACCTGCTGGTCCCGGTCGCGGTGGCGGGACGCACCGGCCTGGCCGCGCCCGCGCTGCTGTTCTACCTGGCCGCCTACGCGGTGACGAACTTGGGCGCGTTCGCCGTCGTGGTCGCCACCGGGGCCGAGCGGCTGCGGGACTACGCGGGGCTCGGCCGGCGGTCGCCGTGGACGGCGTTCGCGCTGGTGGTCTGCCTGCTGGGGCTGGTAGGGACGCCGCCGACCGCCGTGTTCGCCGGGAAGCTGCTGATGTTCGCGGCGGCCTGGGACGGCGGGTACGCCTGGCTCGCGGTGGTCGCCGCCGCCAACACGGTCGCCAGCCTCTTCTACTACCTGCGCTGGATCCGCCCGGTCTTCGCCGCGGAGGGCCCGGCGCGGCCCGCCGTGCCGAGCCCGGTCGCGCAGGTGTGCGCCGCCGCCTCGATCCTGCTGGGCCCGGCCGCCGGGCTCGCCGTGCTGTTCGCCCGCTGACCGTCCGCCGCGACGGGCGCGCGGGTCACAGGTCGCTCTCCTGGACGTCGAGGATGGCGACCGCGACCTCGACCGCCCTGGCCGCGTCGCCCGCCTCGATCGCCTCCAGCAGGTCGTCGTGCGACGGGTCGGGCGCCAGCGCCGCCTGCTCCTTGTCCCTGACGCTCTCGCGCAGCGCGTCGCGCATGCTGCGGTAGAGGTCGGCCAGCAGCGGGTTGTGCGCCGCGTCGGCCACCAGCAGGTGGAAGTCGGCGTCGGCGTCGGCGAAGCCGTCGAGGTCGCCGGTGCGCGCGGCCGACCCGCGGCGGGTCAGCGCCTCGCGCATCGCGGCCACGTCGTCGCCGGTGCGCTTGACCGCCGCCAGCCGGGCGGCCACCAGGTCGAGCCCGCGGCGCACGTCGATGATGTCCATCGCGGCCGCCCGGTCGAGCCGCCGGCGCAGCGCCACCTGCGACTCGTCGGTGGCGGTCACGTACGTGCCGTCGCCCTGCCTGGTCTGCAGCAGCCCGGCGTGGGCCAGCACCCGCACCGCCTCGCGCACCGACAGCCGGCTCATGCCGAGGCTCTCGGCGAGCCGGCTCTCGGACGGGATCTTCGTCCCGACCGGCCACGCCCCGCTGCCGATCTCCCTGCGCAGCTCCTCGATGGCGGAGTCGACGAGCGAGGTCCGCGCGACGTTACGCATGCGATCCCTTCCGTCCCGGTGGGCCTCCAGCCTAGAGGAGGGCGGCGGCCAGCCGCTCGATCGTCTCGCGTCCCTCCAGCGGTGTCAGCCAGGCGGCCGGCAGCGCCGCCGCGCCGCGCACGGCGCCCACCAGGTTGCCGCAGACCGAGCCGGTGGAGTCGCTGTCGCCCGAGTGGTTGACCGACAGCAGCAGCGCCCGCTCGGGCGACGGCTCGGCCAGGGCGCAGTAGACGCCGATGGCCAGCGCCTCCTCGGCCACCCAGGCGCCGCCCAGCGACTCGACCCGTTCGGGGGAGTGCGGGCCGGACGCGGCCAGGTCGAGCGCCGCGCGCAGGGCGCCGGACGTCTCCTCGTGCCGCGGCCGACCGGCCAGCAGGCCGAGGGCGTGGTGGACGGCGTCCTCCAGGGGCTCGCCGGTCATCACGCGGGCGACGATCGCGGCGAACGCGCCGGCGGCCAGGTAACCCGTCGGGTGGCCGTGGGTGATCTGCGCGCAGACCGCAGCCAGCTCGAACGCGGCGCCCGCGTCGTACGGCGCGAGCAGGCCGAACGGCGCCGAGCGCATGACCGTGCCGCAGCCCTTGGAGTCGGGGTTCACGGGGCCGGGCGTGCCGAACGGCGACGGGCCGGGGAAGGGCCGGCGCAGCCCGGACAGGCAGGCGTTGCCCGGGGCCCGCCGCGAGTACAGCCAGCCCTCCTCGCGCAGCGCGCCGGTCCGGTGGGGACGGTCGGCGGGCGGGGGCGCCCGGTGCTCCTGGGTGTCGAGCCAGCGCAGGTACGCCTGCCGCACCCCGCCGGGCGTCGGATCGCGGGTCAGCGCCTCGACGGTGAAGAGGGTCATCTGGGTGTCGTCGGTGACGAGCGCGCTCGTGCCCCGCCAGGTGGCGACATATCCGGTGATGCCGTCCTGGCCGTGATGCCGGCGGATCTCCCGCAATGACTCGAACTCGATGGGCGCCCCGAGCGCGTCGCCGATCGCGCCGCCGAGCAGGCAGCCCCGGATCCGGTCCTGTACGTCCATAGCTGGGATCTTGTCAGCTTTGGGGGCGGGTGAGAGATTGCGGGGTAAATCTAGACACTTGTCACGGAGGTCACGCGTGCCACAATTACGCCCGGCCCTCTTCGCGGTCGCCCTCACTCTGGCGATCGCGACCCCGGCACAAGCCGCTGCCGGACCCACGATCACCGTCAAGGACGGCCGGACGCAGCCGGTCTTCTCCTACGCCGACGCCGTCCGCGAGCACGTGTACGTCGAGTCCACCGTGGACAGCGACCTCGACGGCGCGCTCGACAGGGTCAGGGTGGACATCATCCGTCCCAAGGAGTCCGGTCCGGGCCTCAAGGTGCCCGTGATCATCGACGAGAGTCCGTACTACGACAACTCCGGGCGCGGGAACGAGGGGGAGCGCAAGCAGTACGACGCTTCCGGAAACGTCACGAAATTCCCCCTGTTCTACGACAACTACTTCGTCCCGCGCGGCTACGCCGTCCTCAACGTGGACATGCTCGGCACCACCAGGTCCGACGGCTGCCCCGACATGGGCGGCAAGGCCGACGTGCTGGGCGGCAAGGCTGTCATCGACTGGCTGAACGGCCGGGCCAAGGCGACCAGGGCCGACGGCACCCCGGCCGTGGCCGACTGGACCACCGGCAAGGCCGCCATGATCGGCAAGTCGTACGACGGCACGCTCGCCAACGCCGTGGCCGCCACCGGCGTCGAGGGCCTGAAGACGATCGTCCCCATCTCGGCCATCAGCTCCTGGTACAAGTACCAGCGCTCGAACGGCGTGGTCTACAACTACGACTACGCCTCCTGGCTGACGAACTACGTCGACACCGACCCCGAGGCCAAGTGCCAGGCCGTCCGCGACCGCATGGACGCCGAGGACGGCGACGACACCGGTGACTACAACGCCTTCTGGAACGAACGCGACTACCTCAAGGGCCTGCTCGGCGACGCCTCCAAGGTCAAGGCCAGCGTGTTCGTCGTGCACACCGTCAACGACCTCAACGTCCGGCCGGACAACTTCTCCGCCTGGTGGCAGGCCCTGGCCCAGCGGAACGTGCCGCGCAAGATCTGGGTCGGCCAGTACCAGCACGTGGACCCGTTCGACTTCGAGGGCCGCAGGGACCTGTGGGTGGACACCCTGCACCGCTGGTTCGACTACTGGCTGCACGGCGTCCGCAACGGGATCACGAACGAGCCCCGCGCCGACGTGCAGCTCGGCCCGGCGCAGTGGACCACCCAGCGCGACTGGCCGGCCCCGTACGCGCTCAAGGCCGTGCTGCGGCCCGCCGCCGACGGCTCGCTCGGCCTGCTCAGGGCCCGCGGGAACAGCACCGCCACCTTCACCGACCTCGCGCTGAGCGAGAACGAGATGGTGGCCGACGTCGGCACGGCGCAGCCGGGCCGCGCGGCCTTCACCACCGGCGCGCTCCCGCTCGACCTGCGCCTGTCCGGCGTCCCCACCGCCGACCTGCGGGTCAAGCTCGACAAGCCCACCGCCAACCTGACCGCCCTGCTCGTCGACTTCGGCGAGGACACCCGCGTCGACTGGCGGCGCGGCCAGGGAGTCACCACGCTCACCGAGGAGGACTGCCACGGCGAGAGCACCGCGGCCGACGACGCCTGCTACAAGAAGGTGACCACGAACGTGGCCACCCGCCCGCTGGAGATCGTCGCCCGCGGCTGGATCGACGTCCAGAACCGCGACTCGCTCAGCCAGGCCCGGCCGCTGCCCGTCGGCACGTACGGGACGGTCAAGTGGCTGACGCTGCCGCAGGACTACACGTTCAGGAAGGGGCACCGGATCGGCCTGGTGCTGGCCGGGACCGACACCACCTACACCAGTGAGGAGGGCACCGGCGCGACCGTCACCGTCGACCTGGCCGGCAGCAGCGTGGCCGTGCCGTTCGTGCTCGGGACGCCGCTGACCGACGTGCCCAAGGACGGCGCCACGTTCAGGGGACCGCGGCAGCTCGACCTGCCGGAGCCCGAGCCCGGGTTCCAGTTCTTCTAGCCGCGCGTGAGGCCCCGGCGTGTCCGGGGCCTCATCGGCAGTTGCTCCAGTGGACGCCGCGCTCGGCGTCCAGCCGCCGTACGCCCTTGTCCCTGGCGATCGTCCAGCTCACCGGCAGGGCGAGCGTGCCACGGGCGGTCGCCGTGCCGCCGGTGCGCAGGCCGTCGCCGGTGGCGCGGGCCGTCCAGACGATGGTGATCCGGCCGCGCCGCACGTCGGGCCCTCCGGGGCAGCCGGGCCGCGACCGCGGGTCCGTGACCCGGAACGTCGTGCCGTCCACGACGATGCCGCGCGTGCCGGTGGCCGAGACGACGCGGCAGGTCCCGGTGCACGACAGGGAGAACGACCCGGCGCGCCCGGACCCCAGCGAGACCGACCGGGGCGACACCCGGGCCGTGGGCGGGTCCGGTTTCGGCAGTTCGACCTTCCTGTCCTGGGACGACAGGCCGGAGCCGGCGGCCGGGCCGATCGCGGCCGTCCAGCGCGTGGGCGTCTCGGCCGGGAGGCTCGACTGCGCCGCCGTCCTGGTGACCGTCGTCGCGGGGTGGGCGCGGGCGTTGAGCACGGCCCAGACCAGGCCCACCACCAGCAGGCCGACGCCCAGGAGCAGGCCGAGCCTGGCCACCGCGCGGATCGGGGCCTCGGTCTCCTGCTCGGGCTCCTCGGGCTGCTCGCGCCAGAACTCCTGCCAGGGCGCCTCGCCGTCGAGCCGGTCGAGGGCGCCGGGCTCGCCGTTCCAGCCGATGCCGCCGTACCGGATGATCATGGCGCCGGGTGGGGCGGCGGCGCCGTCGCCGCCGGCCTCACCGACAGCTCCACCGACAGCTCCACCGACAGCTCCACCGGCAGCTCCACCGGCGGGGCCACCGACGGCGCTGCCGTTGGCCGTGCCGTTGACGACGGTGCCGCTCAGGCCGCCTTCGGCGCGGTCGCCGTAGACGAGTTTGTCGCCCGGCGAGCCGCGGAAGGGCCGGGTGCGGCTCGTCGGGGTGAACGGGTGCCGGCCGCGCGCCGCCGGTCCCGGAGGCTCCTGGTCGGCGGCGGCCGCGCCCGCCGCCGACCAGGGCTTTCCCGGTGTCGCCGTCGTGGGGTCGGCGACCGGGGGCCTCGGCGTTGCCTCCACGCCCGGCGGGGCCCCGAGGGGCTCCACCAGGGTGCGTGCCTGCACGGGGAAGCCGTCAGCCCGCCAGAAAGGTGCGTCGGCGGGCAGCGGCTGCGCCGAGGCGAGCCGGGTGGGCAGTGTGCCGGGCAGCGCCGCGATCGGCAGCCGGCGCAGCAGCGTGGCGGCCGACATGGTGCGGGGCGCGGCCCGGCAGGCGGCGCAGCCCTGGATGTGACGGCTGATCCGGGCGCGGGCCCGCCGCCCCGGCGAGGTGACCCAGGCCGCCACCCGCGTGGTCAGATCAGGACATCCCGTACGGCCGCGCGCGGCGATGATCGCGGCGAACCAGCCCTCCAGCCCGTCGGACGCCCGCGTCACGACGGCCCGGACCTCGTCCTGGCTCAGGCTGAAGACGGTGGCCAGCTCGGCGTCGGACAGGCCGTGGCGCAGGGACAGATCGAGCAGCTCGCGCAGCGGCCGGTCGAGGGAGAGCAGCGCCTCGGGCAGCAGCTCCGACATCCGCCCCGGACGCGACCACGAGCCGATGCTGGCCGGCTTGGCCACGAACGCGCGATGGGCGCGGGCCAGGGCGTAGAGCCAGGGCCGGTACAGGGCGGGGTCGGGCATCCGGCCCGCGTAGAGGTGGGCGGACACCAGCGCGCCCGCGACCGCCTGCTCGGCGTCGCCCGCGGCCAGCTCGGTGCGGCAGTAGTCGTAGAGGCCGGAGCCGTGCGTGTCGCACAGCTCGCGGATGGACTGGCGCGCTTCGTCCGAGAGCGTTCGCCACATGCGGTGTCACACCTCCTCAGCGGTGTCTCAGACGGGCCGGGCTCCGCCGGTGGAGCCGGGAACGGTGTCGAGCAGCGAGGCCTGCGCGAGATAGGCCCGCGTGGCCTCCGGGTCGCCGGCGATGGCCCGCAGCCCGGCCATCGCCGCGGCCAGCCGGGCGCTGTCGCGCTCGCGCACGCCGGCCGGCCGCGTCCCGCCGCGCGGCATCACCCGCTGCAGCAGCACGGACCGCCGCCGCCACGCCCACGCCTCCAGCGCGGTGGGCGGCGCGAAGCCGCCGAGCACGGCCGCGATCACCTGGCCGACCTCGGCGGCGTCGTGGATGCCGGCGTTCATGTTGAGGCCGCCGACCGTGGAGGTCAGGTGGGCGGCGTCGCCGACGAACAGCACCCGTCCGCAGCGGTAGGAGGTCAGCACGCCCCTGGACAGCCCGAACCGGTCGGCCCCGGTCACGTGGATGGGCCCGCTCGCCCCCGGCAGGGCGCGGCGGACCAGCATCGAGACGTTGGGCGAGGACAGCGGCTCGGTGGCGTCGCAGGGGATCCTGAAGATGATGCGCCAGTGGTCGGGCAGCGCGAGCAGCGTGCACGACTGCTGCACGTCGCGGACGTGGGTGAGCGGCGCCAGGCTCGGCAGCAGCCGGTCGAGCGGCGAGTCGGTGAACACCCGCAGCGCCTGCGTCGGGTAGGCCGACCGGGGAAAGGGCAGCCCGAGCGAGCCGCGTACCGTGCTGTGGCCGCCGTCGGCGGCGATCATGTACCGGGCCCGCGTCCAGGTGTGGCCGACGCGGACCCGGATGCCGGTGCCCCCCTCGGAGACCCCGTCGACGCGCGTGCCGAAGCGCACGTCGACGTCGGGGTAGGCGTTCAGGGCCGCGAGCAGCAGCGGGGTGAGCGCGGCCTGGTCGGCGTGGAGCTTGAACGGGTGCTTGGTCAGGCCGTTGAGCCGGTTCATGCCCATCTCGGCCAGCACGATCCCCGACCGGTCGCGCCACTGCACCCGGTCGACCACGCGGCCCTTGGCGACCAGTTGCGAGGCCACGCCCAGCTCGTCGAGCAGGTCGAGCGTGGCCGGGTGGAAGGTGCAGGCCCGCGCCTGCACGGCGAGCTCGTTCTCCCGTTCCAGCACGGTGACCGGGATCCCGGCCCTGGCCAGCGAGAGCGCCGCGGTCAGCCCCGCCGGGCCGGCCCCGACCACGATGACGCCGTTCATGCGGGGCGCCTCCCCTGTTCCGCCATGTGGCGGCGGTAGGGCACCCGGCTGAGCGTGACGTGCTCGCCGATGGCCCGCGACAGGGCCCACCAGGCGGTGCAGAGGTTGGACGTGAGCAGCGTGCGGTCGTTGCCGGCGCTGAGCGGCCCGAGCACGGGCAGCGTGGCCATGCCGGTGCCGGTGAACAGCAGCACCGCGTCGCCGGGCACCTCGGCCCGCTCGACCTGGGTGATCAGCTCGGCCGGGGTGACCGCGTAGGAGGAGTAGCCGCCCTTGGCGGCCCGCACCTGGACGACCTGCGTGACGTTGAGCCCCGCCGTCTTCCAGAAGCGCTCGGCCAGCTCGGTCAGCCACGGCTGGTACGGCGAGACCAGCACGATGTCGCTCGCGCCGACATGCTCGACCGCCTCCCTGGTGGCCTGTGTGGAGGACGCGAACGGCACGCCGGTCGAGGCCGACAGCCGGGCGCACTGGTCGCCGTCCTCGTCGGGCCCCAGCAGGTAGCGCGCCTCGCTGCAGGCCATGACCAGGGCGTCGAGCGGCAGGCCGTCGAACGCGCAGACCATGCCGGGCAGCGCCTCGTTGTAGCTCTCCAGTCGTTCGGCGAGCGCCACTCCCCGGTGCACGGGGAAGCGGGTGACGTGCATGTCGGCGCGCGAGCCGAGCAGGCGGGTCAGCTCGGGCTCCGCCGAGGGATTGGCGGGGGCGACGATCACGCCCACCCTGCCGCGGCTCATCTCACACCTTCCGGGTCGTGGACCGTGCGCATGACGGTCAGGCCAGCGCCTGGTCGATCTCGCCGATCGCCTGGACGGACACCTGCCGGATCCGGCGCAGCCGGTGGACGGTGCGCGCCGGGGCCTCGGCCCGTGCCGGCTCGTCCCGGCCCTCGCCCCTGGGCTCCGCGGGCTGGGGCCGCGCGCCCCGGGCGTGCACTTCGTGCGGCTGCCGCCTGGACACCTCGTCGGTGAGCATGATCACTCCTGTCAGTCGCGGATCCGGGTGAAGCGGGCCGGGCGCGGCCCGCGGAGGTCATGGCCACCGGCACGGGGGCCCGCACGGATGCCGGCCCCCGGAGGGGGCGGTCGATCAGAGTCGTGGCGCCCGTCACGCCGATCGTCGCGCCCGGCGTCGCCGCCGTGCCGGTGGGGTCGATCGGGGAGCCGGGCGGGCCCGCCTCCTCGATCGCGGAGGCCGCCGCCCGATCACGGGCGGACGACCGCGAGGAAAGCCGGCCCCAGGCACTACCCCTTGAGTTGGCCGGCACGCCAGCCGCTACCGCGCCGGCCGTCAGCACCGTGCCGACTTTGTCGAGCACGTGACACACGGTGCCGGAGGGATGGGGTAGAGCCGGAGCCGGCCGCTTGAGGGCCGCCACCTTGGCCGTCGCAGCGGCAGCCGGCGTGGCCGCGTGCCGGGTCGGCGGGTCGGTGGGCGGCGAGGCCCGGCGTCGGGCGAGGAAGATCGGCGTCATCGCGCCGTCTCCGGATCGAGCGCGGCGGCGGTCCTGTTGGGCACGCTGACGCAGACCATGCGCTCGGTCAGTCCCGCACGCGGCCCGGAGGCGCGCGAGCGGACGGGCGGCGCGTCGCCGGCCACCGTGCGCGCGACCCTGGAGGCCAGCGCGAGGTGCTCGGCGCAGCGCCGGCCCACCTTCGACTCCAGCCCGGCCACCTGGGCCAGCCTGAGCCTGATGGGTTCCAGCGACGACCTGCGTTCGAGGCCGTCGAGGTCGGCCAGCCGGGCGGGCCAGCGCAGCGCGTCGCGGCAGCGGTCGACCACCGCGGCGGGCAGCTCGGCGGCGGGCAGCCCCTCGTGCCGCAGCCGGGTGGCGATCATGACGGCCGCGAACGACGTGCGGTCGAAGTGGGCCAGCCGGCCGGACAGGGCCGCGCCCAGCATCCTGGCGCGGTGGCCCAGGCAGACCGCGCTCCAGCCGAGCAGCAGCAGCCGGTCGGCCCCGGGCTCGGTGTGCCAGCCGGCCAGCCGCAGCTCGCGGGCCATGCGGTGGTGGAGCCGCCAGCGGTGGCGCGGGCTGTCCAGCCAGACCTCGACCCCGCCGAGCGGCAGCTCGGCGACATGGACGTCACGGCTCGTCAGCGGGCCGGCGACCCGCGCGCAGATGCGCCGGACCACCTGCTCCTGCCCCCGGGAGACCGGATCTTCCAGGAAGCGCGAGCCGCCGAGGGAGTCCATGGTCACGTCCGGCCACCTCCTCCCCGGAGACTCTCGCGAATCGTCCGGGCTGTTAAGCCACAGTTACCACGCGCTCCGATACTGTGCTGGAAAGAGGGGCTATGTCAACTCACACTTTGCGAATAAGTTGGTACCTACCCGCCGGGCAGAGCTGGCCCGCGTGGCAGGGGACAGTGGGGGTCTCGTACCTTAGGCTGGGAAAAGTTCACGGGCGGTAGGAGGTGCGCCGTGGCGAACTTCGCCGAACGGCTCGATCTCGCGCTGACCAAGCGCGGCTTCACAGGCGCGCAGGTCGCCTCCGCCCTCACCGAGGCGGGCATACCCATCACGCGCGCCTATGTCAGCCAGCTCCGCACCGGCAAGCAGACCAACCCGACGCTCCAGGTGCTCCGGGCGCTGGCCGCCTGCCTCCAGGTGAGCGTCGGCTGGCTGGTCGGCGACGAGCACTACGAGTCCGGCGCGGTCGAGGACCTGCAACTCCGGGCGGCCGCGATCGGCCTGTCGGCCTCCGGGCTGTCCGAGGGGTCGCTGGCCGTCCTGCGCGGCGTGGTCGAGCTCGCGCGCCGGGCCGAGGGGCTGCCCGGCGAGCCGGAGCCGGCCCCCGAGATCCCCGACGCCGCCACGCCGCTCAACGACTCCCAGCGCCGCGCGCTCGGCAAGCGGCTCCACGGCCTGCGCATGGGCGTGCAGCTCTCGGTCGAGCAGGTCGAGATCGCGCTCGGCAGGGGCGCCGCCGCGATCCCCGCCATCGAGGAGGGCCGCCTCGCGCCCACGCCGATCACCGTCGAGCGCCTGCTCGGCCTCTACGGCGTCACCGCCCCGCCCGTCCGTGAGTACGTGCTCTCCCTGGCCAGGGGCGAGCGCGAGGCCGCCTGGTACGACGCCCAGTCGGTGCCCGTCTGGCTGGCCACCGCGTACGCGCTGGAGCAGCGGGCCACGGTGATCCGCACGTACCATCCGCAGTTCGTCCCGCCGATGTTGCAGACCGAGGACTACGCGCGGGCCGCGCTCACCGTGGCCGGGCCCGCCACGCTCGGGCAGCCGTCGGTGGAGGAGGCCCTGGCGCTGGTCATGGCCCGCCAGGAGGTGCTGTCCGCGGCCGGTGACACGGTGTTGTGGGCGGTGATCGACGAGGCCGTGCTGCTGCGCTCGATCGTCGGCCCGCACGCCCAGCTCCGCCAGCTCGACCTGCTGCTCGACCACGCCAAGCGGCCCAACGTCTCGCTGCACGTCGTGCCGGTCGACGACCCCGCGTACGTGCCGCGCACCGGCCCGTTCACGCTGTGGCGCTTCGCCGAGGCGTTCGAGCCCGACGTCGCCTGCGCCCACGGCATCGAGTCCGACGAGCTGATCACCGACGTCGCCGCGGTCGAGACCTACCACCAGGCGTTCACGAAGTTGTCGGTGACGACCACCACCCGCGAGGAGACGTACGAGGTGCTGGAGGCCCACCGCGAACGCCTCTCGCGCTCGATCGGAAAATGATCTCCTCACGGGCGGGCCATTCAGGTAAGGCATATTTCCGTAGAATTAATGCTTTTCCTGTTGTCTTCCGGCGCGTATCGAGGATCATATGGTCTGGGTCATCGAGTGGGGTCCGAAAGGACATCTTTTCCCGAGATAGTGGGCGAGGGGAAAGGGGCAACACTCAATGCGTCAGCGTGCCATCCGAAACTTGGCAAAGCTGGAGATGACCCGAGCGACGACAACCCGGGTGCTCGACGCGGCCGCGGGCGGGAAGAACAACTTCTCGGCCGACCGCGATCTGGTGCGCCGATATGACCAGGCCGCGTCCGTGACGACCACCGCCGCACGGGCCGTCCTGCAATTCCTGATGCGCGTGGTCCGTCATTTGGCGGCGGAAGGCGTGGACCAGTTCATCATTGTGGGAAGCGGCGTGCCCAGCGGTCTTCCCGCGGGCCGGCAATTGCACGACGTGGCCATGGGAGGCCCAGGCGGCGCGCCCGCCCGGGTGGTCTACGTGGAGAACGATCCCATGGTGCTGGCCCTCGCGCGGGCCACCATCGAGCCGATCACCGACCTGGTCCGCGTGGTCGAGGGCGACGTGCGGGAGATCGACGCCATCCTCGACGACGGGGTGGTGCGGCGCTTCCTCGACTGGGACCGGCCCTTGGCCGTGCTGCTGCTGTCCACCCACAGCCTGGCCGACGACGCGTACGTCCACTACGTGCTCGAACGGGTCCGCCGGGCGGCGCCGGACGGCAGTTACCTGTCGCTGCTGCAGACGACGTTCGACGGCGTGCCCGGCGAGCTGCTGCCGGCGATCCGCGACCTGCTGGCCATGACGTTGCCCGGCCACGCGATCCGCGGCAGGCAGGAGGTGGCGGCGCTGCTCGACGGTCTGGTGCTGGTCGATCCGGGGCTGGTGTGGGTCCCGGAGTGGCGGCCCGACGGCTCCGGCACCGCCTGCTCCGACCGGCCGAGCTCGTCGGGCACGTACGGCGCCGTGGCCCGCGTCCCCTGAAGCAGGGGCGGGGCCGCGGCGCGGCGTCTCCGGGTGTCAGGCGCCGGTGGAGGCGGTGGCGGGCGTGGCCGGTTCGCCGGCCGCGCCCTTGGACGGCTCGACCCCGAACGCCAGCACCGCCACCACGGCCAGGACCAGCGGGACCGCCCCGAGCAGCGCGGTCGTGCCGATCGACGGCGCCGCGGCCCCGGCCACCAGCACGGCGGTCACGGCCACGCCGCCCGCCTTGCCCATCCCCGCCGACAACCCCGAGCCGCGCGAGCGCACCCGGGTCGGGTAGATCTCCGAGCTGTAGGCCGCCAGCACCGCGCCGATCGTCGCCGTCCCCACGATCGGCCCGGCCAGCAGCAGGTACAGCCAGGTACGGTCGTGCGCCAGCGTCTCGCCGGAGAAGGCCAGCACCGCCAGCGCCGCCCCCACCAGCGCCGACAGCGTGACGATCGTCTTCTTCGCGCTCCACAGGCCGTACATGGCGGCCGAGATGAAGATCAGCGGCAGGCCCAGCAGCGTCGAGTCGCGCAGCGCCCGGTCGGCCGTCTGCTGGTCGAGGCCCAGTTTCTGCAAATTCGACGGGATCCAGAGCTGGAAGCCATACGTGACCAGGCCGATGCTCAGCCCGAGGACCACGACCGCCACCGTCAGCCCGGTGAACGGGCGGCGGAACAGCCGCGAGTAGCCGCCCGCGTGCTCGTCCTCGACGCGCTCGACGTCGGCGGTGACCTCCTGCGCGGCCTCCTCGGTGGTGGCGGCCGCGCCGTACCGGGCCAGGACCGCGCGGGCCTCGGCGTCGCGGCCGTGCGCGAGCAGGAAGCGCGGCGACTCGGGGATGAACCGGTTGAGCAGGATGAGGAACACCCCGGTCGGCAGCCCGACCAGCCACAGGACCCGCCAGGAGAACGTCGGCGCCAGCGACGCCGACAGCCAGCTCGCCGCCAGGTAGGCGACGGCCAGGTTGCCGCCGATGAGCACCATCACCCAGCCCTTGTGCCGGGGCGGGATCGTCTCGGCCAGCAGCGAGAACGTGATCGGCAGCATGCCGCCCGCGCCCAGCCCCATGGCCACGCACATGGCCAGGTTCCATTCGAAGTCGGGCATGACGCCGCAGATCGCGGTGCCGATGAACAGCACCCCGGCGAACAGGATCGACGGCTTGCGCCCGATCTTGTCGCCCATCCAGCCCCACAGCAGCGAGCCGAGCACCGTCCCGGTGAGCCCGGCCAGCGGCAGCAGCGCCACGGGCAGCTCGCCGGCCGGGTTGAGCGCGGACTTCAGGCCGTACTCCTTGGCCATGCCGGGCGCGACGAAGCCGAGCGTGATCGGCTTCATGGCGTCGATGATCACCGCGACCGACATGACCACGATCAGCCCGATGTGCGCCGGCCGCATGCGCGCGTCGTCCAGCGCGCGGACGCGTACCTCGGCGGCGGGCCGGGCGGTGAGCGCGCCGGGCGGGATCAGCCCGTACGCGGTGACCGCCAGCCCCGCCACGATCAGCGCCATGCCGATCGCCATCGGCGGGTCCATCGGCATGCCCGCCAGGCGGTAGTGCATGTCGGCGCCGTGCAGGTACATCGGCAGATGCAGCACGACCCCGGCCACCGTGGCCAGGAAACCGAGCCAGAAGTACAGCGGTCGAGCCAGCTCGACGCCCCCCATTGCCCCTCCGTGAGCAGATCAGTGAGCAGATCCGTGAGCAGATCCGTGATCAGAGCAGGCGGCCGCCGCGCAGCCGCCATTCGACGAACAACACCCGCATCGGCCCGTTCACGAACAACCACTGGCCGAGCCAGACGAAGGCGAACATCACCGCGAACGCCCCCGCGCCGACCGGGCCGGTGACCCCGGGAACGAGCCCGCCGTCCAGCAGCAGCCACGTCAGCAGCCCCTCGGGCACGGCCGTGACCAGCCCGAACAGCGTCGGCCAGTCCTTGTCCCAGCGGAACTGCATGAGCAGGTGGTACAGCAGCTCCCAGCCGACGCCCGCGACGGCGACGACCAGCAGCACGAGATAGGCGTCCTTGAAGGACATCGGCAGCACCAGGGTGATCAGCGCGGTCAGCGCCGCGCCCACGGTGGCCAGCGTGAACAGCCGGGTCTGCAACCGCCCGGCCAGCGTCGGGATCAAGCGGGCCTCCTGTTCGCCACCCACCGCAGCCACTGGGCGGCGGACCTCATCGGCCCGAGCCCCTTGCAGAACCCGCGCCTGGTCAGGTCGGCGGCGATGTCGAGCGCGGCGGTCTGCATGCCCAGGAAGCTGTCCACGGCCAGGAAGTGGTTGCCGGCCGTGGCGGCGCCCGAGGCGTACAGGACGCCGCCCTCGCTCTCGGCGCCGAGCACCTCGAAATGCGGGCCGACGCGCAGCCGGCCGGCCTTGTTGGGCTGGGCGCCGCCGTGCCGCAGCAGGTCGTCGAGCACGCGGTGCTCCGGCATGTCGGCCTCCAGCCCGGTGCAGTCGATGATGAAGTCGGACACGTACTGCATGGCGGCGGCGTGCACGCTGCTGGTGTGGGTGACCAGGCGGCCGTCGGGGGCCTGCTCGATGCGGTCGACCACGGCCTGGGTGGGGTGGTACCAGTTGCCCTGGCGGCCCCTGCGCATCTGCTCCTGCCAGCGGGCCAGCTTCGGGGTGGTGGTGCCGGCCACCGTCTTGGAGATCGCGGCGCGCTGCTCGGGCGTGGCCTTCCTGAAACGGGCCTTGAGCTGGCCGCCGAAGGCCGACTTGGGCATCGTGAACGCCTGGTAGGCCCAGCCGTCGCCGCCCTGGCGCCGCATGAAGACGCTGGGGCCGTGCGGGCCGGCCACGTACGTGCGGAACAGGTGGACGATCTGGGTGTGCAGGCCGTACCGCTCACGGTCGTCCATCAGGCGCTGGAGCACCCGCGAGGCCACGATCCCGGCGCCGCGCACGACCACCACCCCGGGACGCTTGCGCAACTGGTCGTAGACGTGCTCGTGCGGCTCGTACGCGTTGACCACCCGGTACCGCTCGCCCTTGGCCTGCCGGAACTCCTGGAGGTCGTCGAGGAACTTCAGCCCCGGGTAGCCGACGGCCAGGTGCACGTACTGGGAGCGCAGCACCACCCGCTTGGTCGGCGAGGTGCCCGACGGCGGCGTGAGCACGGTGAAGTACCCGCCGCCCAGCCGTTTCCTGACCATGCGCACCTGGCCCTTGGCCAGCATGTGCCAGTAGCCGATGCGGTCGGCCTCGCGCCGCACGGTCTGCGTGACCAGCCCGGCGCGCGGGCTGTAGAAGTCGGTGAACAGCGGCTCGGCGAGCACCTGGAGGATCGGCTTGAGCGAGCCGTCCTGCCACGCCTCCTGCACCGCGTACGAGGGGAAGCCCCAGATGTTGTCGGGACGCGCGCCGGCGTCGGAGCGGATGCGCTCGTGCGCGGGCAACTGGGAGACGCGGGTCAGGTACTCCCACGTCTGCCACGGGGTGTCGCTGGTGGACAGCACCCGCATCGCGGGGATCGGCACGCCCCGGACGCGCAACACGTCGACCAGGGTGAACGAGCCCAGCCCGCCGCCCACCGACACCAGCGGCACGTCATGGACGGGGATGCCGGCCGCCTGCACCAGCCGGTCCGTCCAGGACGAGGAATGCAGCAGCTCCGGAGTCAGATCTCCCCGTGACATTCTGTGACCGAGCCCTCCCTGTCGCGGTTAAAGCTAGCGTAAAAGCCGGGCATTCAGTCCCACCAGAACGACCAGGCGTGTTGCCCGATGATCTGGTCGGCGTACCCCTGGAGGTCGCCCGGCCCCTGCACGACGTTGTCGGGGCAGAACGCCCAGTGCTCGGCGGCGACGTGCAGGGCGTGCTCGGGGTCGGCGGGCGGCGCGGCCACGCTCAGGTCGAGCGTGTTGAACCCGACGCTCACCACGCGGGCCCCGAACCGGTCCTCCCAGCTCCGCACCACGGCCGCCAGCGGCACCATCCACTCGTTGTGGTGCAGCGCGCCCTGCCAGCCCATGACCGCCAGCGCGTCGGCCCCCCGGCCGGCCGCCACCAGCCCGAGCGGCATGCCCTTGGGCGCCAGCTCGCGGGCCAGCCAGTCGGCCACGTCGCCGGGGTCGGCGCGGGGCACCCCCGGCGGCGCCAGCCCCGGGCAGAGCGCCCCGTACGGCTCTAACTCCGCCAGCGCGTCGCGCGGCATCTGCGACACCCACTCCTGCCACACCTCGGTCATGAACCCCTCGGCGGTGAAGTGGCCGATCAGCAGCGGGTCGTCGGGCACGATCTGCCCGATCGCCCACGGCTGGGCCGACTCGTCGAGCAGGACCGGCCACAGGCCGCTGTGCGGATGCCAGACCCGCATGAAGGACCAGTCCTCGCCCGCGGCGCGCTCGTCGCTCATCCAGAACGCCGGCCGGGCCGCCGCGACCTGCCGGGTGTAGGCCGGGTCGGGCCAGACCACGTCGCCTTCGGGCAGGCCCGGGGGCAGTCTGCGCCCCTTGCCGCCGTCGGCGAACAGCTGGCACAACTCAGGTGGCAGCTGGTGATCGTCCATGCCCTACCGTTCCGATACCGAATCCCGTCTCGGAGATGGTAGTGCCGCGGGTCGCCCCGGGTCTTTGGTGGCACGCGAAACCTTCTCGGACCAGCGGATGCGGTGCTTCACGGCACAATGATGGCTGTGATCCCCTTCGACGCGGTTCTCACCGATCTTGATGGCGTGCTCCGCCTCTTCGACCACACCGTCCAGGCCGAGATCGAGGCCAGGTACGCCCTGCCGCTCATGGCCACGGCCTTCGCCCCGGAGCTGATCGAGCCCGCCACGCTGGGCCGGATGACCGAGCGCGAGTGGCTGGACGCGGTCGCGGTCGCCCTCGGCGGCGACGAACGCGCCAGGCAGGCGGTGGCCGAGTTCGGGGCGGTGCCGTTCCGGGTGGACGAGGAGGTCAGGGCGCTGCTGGCCAAGGCGCAGCAGCACGTGCCGGTGATCATCGTGACCAATGCCATGGACACCGTGGAGGAGCACCTCGACCGGCTGGGCCTCACCTACTTCGCCGACGACCTGGTCAGCAGCGCCAGGGTCGGGGTGGCCAAGCCCGATCCGCGCATCTACGAGATCGCCGCCGAACGCGCCGGGGCCGACCCCGCGCGCTGCCTGTTCGTCGACGACCGGCTGCCGAACGTGGAGGCCGCCAGGGCGCTCGGCATGACGGGCGTGCACTACCGCAGCGTCGCCGACCTGGCGGCCGTCCTCGGTCACCTCTGAGCGAGGACGTGCGACGGCCCCGCCCGCGGGGAAGCGGGCGGGGCCGTCGGCGAGGTCAGTCGGCGCAGATGGCGAACACGCTGATGCCGACGTCGTTGTAGCCGATCTGGCGGCCGAGGGCGATCCAGCCGCGGGCGTCATCGGTGGGGAACGACCCCACCAGGATCGCGCCGTTGCCGCGGGCCTCGCCGCCGCCGCCGAGGACGTGCTTGCTCCCCGGGCAGTAGACCGTGCGGCGCTGGAAGTTGGGGACGTTCGCGTTGGGCAGGGTGACGAGCTGGTAGCCGGGCGGCAGCGCCGCCTGCCGGGTGGCCGCCGAGACGGGGCTGGACGCCTGGAGCGCCACGACGGTGGCCGTCACGCAGGCCGCGGTGGCGAGGGCGGCGACGGAAAGGAACAGAGACTTCTTCGATGGCATGGTCTCTCCTTGGCCTGTTCCCTGACGGTCACGGTTTCCGGGCAGCACGCGGCACGCCGGCTTGTGCGGTGCTGTGGGGGGAGACGTGAGGGCAGGGACGAGGGTGCTGACACGTTGAGTATCTGCTCCGTCGCATTCCGTGTCCATACGTGATTCTCAGGTTTTCCGGAGATCCCGCCAGGTGGGAGGTGTTTCCGGCGCGGCTCGCGCCGGCCGCGCCGGAAACGTCGAGGGCCCCCGGGGGTCAGTAACCGCCGCCGCCGTAGGGCGACTTCGTCTTGGGGGCGGAGCGCGGCGTGGGCGCCGGCGTGCTCGCGGGGGCGGCCGAGGAGGTGGGCTTGGTGCCGGCGGGGGCGATCATCCCGATCAGGCCGTGCTTGGCGCCGTCGATGCCGGCCGAGAACCACAGCGTGTTGACGCCGCCGGTGGCCGCGGTGCCGGGTTCGAGGTCCCACAGGCCGGGGAGCGTGACGGGACGGCCGTTGGACGTGGTGATCGCGCCCAGGTGGCGGTTGTTCTTGTAGGCGTGCACGGTGCCGTCGCCGAAGTTGCCGACCAGCAGGGCGCCCGCGTACTGGCCCCAGCCGCGCGGCGCGGCGGTCATGGCCCAGGGGGCGTTGAGCCCGACCTTGGAGATGCGGCCGGTCAGGCGGCCGTCGGCGTTGAAACGGCTCACGAAGCCCTTGCCGGCGCCGAAGACGGGCTTGCCGGTGGCACGGTCGCGCAGCGCGTACGACACCCAGACGCTGCCGTTGACCACGGCCACGTTGTAGGCGTTGTAGCCGCGCGGGACCTGCGAGTCCTGGAACTGCCAGCCGGCCAGGCGGATGCGCCGGAAGTTCTCGTCGAAGGCGTGCACGCGCCCGTGCGCGAAGTCGGCGGCCAGCAGGAAGTCGCCGTCGCCGGTCCGGACGAGCTCCAGACCCTTGTAGTCGGCGCCACGGGTGAACGCGGCGATGACGGCGTTGGCCGGGTCCGCCTCGGCGTTCCAGCCGGTGATCGCGCCGCTCGGGCTGCAGAAGATGAACGTGGCGGGCCGCCCCTTCACGGTGAAGCCGTCACCCGGGTTGAACACCTGGCCGGTCGGGGAGCCGCCCGGGATCCACACCTCGGTCTTCTCCTTCCTGCCCGTGCCGGAGTAGACGGTGGCGGTGCCGGTGCCCGCGTTGGAGACCCACAACGTCTTGCCCATGGCCAGGCCCCACGGGTTGACGACCTTGGGGTCGGTGACCGGGGCCTTGCCCTTGACGTCCGACACCAGGTTGATGACGTCGAAACGGGTCCTGGTGGTCGCGTGTGCGGGGGCGGTGAGAGTCGCTCCCGCGACGGCCGCGACAGCGCAGAGTGTGATGATGCGGAGTCGCATCCGTGCCTCCTAGTTAGCGCTTGTGACGCGAGATACGCGGAGGGCGTGGAGCGGGTTCAGCCGGGCCGGAAATATCGGTAGGCGAGTTTTCCCGTCCAGGGCGGGGGAGAAGGAGAGTCATGAACGTGTTGGGCATCGACATCGGCGGCTCGGGAATCAAGGGCGCCCCGGTCGACACCGAGGCCGGAGAGCTCGTCAAGGAGCGGTTGCGCATCGCCACGCCCCAGCCGGCCAAGCCCGAAGGGGTGGCCGAGGTGGTGCGTCAGATCGTCGAGCACTTCGACTGGGACGGCCCGGTCGGCGTGACCTTCCCCGGCGTCGTCGTCGACGGGGTCGTGCACACGGCGGCCAACGTCCACCACTCGTGGATCGGCGTCGACGCCGCCCGGCTGTTCGGCGGCGCGACGGTGCTGAACGACGCCGACGCCGCCGGCATCGCCGAGATGACCTTCGGTAGGGGCCGCGACCAGAAGGGGACCGTGCTGATCCTGACCTTCGGTACGGGCATCGGCAGCGCCCTGTTCGCCGACGGCACACTCGTCTGCAACACCGAGCTCGGCCACCTGGAACTGCGCGGCAAGGACGCCGAGGAGCGCGCGTCGGCGCGGGCCCGCGAGGAGCACGACCTGAGCTGGGAGAAGTGGGCCGATCGGGTCGAGGAGTACCTCAGGCACGTGGAGATGCTGTTCTCGCCGGGCCTGATCGTGATCGGCGGCGGCGTGAGCAAGAAGGCCGACAAGTTCCTGCCGCACGTCACCCTCGACACGCCCGTGGTCCCCGCCGCCCTGCAGAACGAGGCCGGCATCATCGGGGCCGCCCGCCACGCCGCCAGCCGGACGGCCGGATAGGGGGACGGGCGGCGCGGCGATATTGGGATGCGGGAGGCGGCCCGTGTCGGGCACCATGGGCCGTTGGCTCCGGGGCCACGGGGCTCAAATATCCTGAAAGCAGTATGGGAACGCCTCCGTTGTCCTCTCCGCTCGCCGACCTCCAGTCCCGCCTGCCCGAGCTCATGCCGCGCGACCAGCGGCGGCTGCGGCGCAGGCTCGACGGCATGCGCCGGGTCCGCTCCCGTGACGCCCGGGACAAGATCGCCACCGAGATCCTCGCCGACGTCGAGCGGGCCGAGCAGCGGCTGGCGCGCCGCCGCGAGGCCGTGCCGCAGGTCCGGTATCCGGAGAACCTGCCGGTCTCCCAGCGCAAGGACGACATCCTGGCCGCCATCCGCGACCACCAGGTCGTGATCGTCGCGGGCGAGACCGGGTCCGGCAAGACCACCCAGATCCCCAAGATCTGCCTTGAGCTCGGGCGCGGCGTGCGCGGCCTGATCGGCCACACCCAGCCGCGCCGCATCGCCGCCCGCACCGTCGCCGAGCGCGTCGCCGAGGAGCTCGGCACCGAGCTCGGCGAGGTCGTCGGCTACAAGGTCCGCTTCACCGACCAGGCGAGCGACCGCACCCTGGTCAAGCTGATGACCGACGGCATCCTGCTGGCCGAGCTGCAGAACGACCGCATGCTCGACCAGTACGACACCCTGATCATCGACGAGGCCCACGAGCGCAGCCTCAACATCGACTTCATCCTCGGCTACCTCAAGCAGCTCCTCCCGCAGCGCCCCGACCTCAAGGTCATCATCACCAGCGCCACCATCGACCCCGAGCGCTTCTCCCGCCACTTCGGCGACGCGCCGATCATCGAGGTCTCCGGCCGCACCTACCCGGTCGAGGTCCGCTACCGCCCGCTGGCGGAGGACGACGACCAGACCGGCGGCATCGTCGACGCCTGCCGCGAGCTGGTCACCGAGGGGCCCGGCGACATCCTGGTCTTCCTGTCCGGCGAGCGGGAGATCCGCGACGCCGCCGACGCCCTGACCAAGGCCGACTTCCGCAACACCGAGATCCTGCCGCTCTACGCCCGGCTGAGCGCCGCCGAGCAGCACCGCGTCTTCCAGCGCCACACCGGCCGCCGGATCGTCCTGGCGACCAACGTGGCCGAGACCTCGCTGACCGTCCCCGGCATCAAGTACGTGGTCGACCCGGGCTTCGCGCGCATCTCCCGCTACAGCCACCGCACCAAGGTGCAGCGCCTGCCCATCGAGCCTATCTCGCAGGCCAGTGCCAACCAGCGCAAGGGCCGCTCGGGCCGCACCTCCGACGGCATCTGCATCCGGCTCTACGAGGAGGAGGACTTCCTCGGCAGGCCGGAGTTCACCGACCCGGAGATCCTGCGCACCAACCTGGCCTCGGTCATCCTGCAGATGACCTCGATCGGGCTGGGCGACATCGAGGCGTTCCCGTTCGTCGAGCCGCCCGACCGCCGCCAGGTCAAGGACGGCGTCAACCTGCTCCACGAGCTGGGCGCGTTCGACGCCCAGGGCAAGCTCACCGGCGTCGGCCGCAAGCTGGCGACCCTGCCGGTCGACCCGCGCCTTGGCCGCATGGTGCTGGAGGCCGAGAAGAACGGCTGCCTGCGCGAGGTGATGGTGATCGCCTCCGCGCTGTCCATCCAGGACCCGCGCGAGCGGCCGTCCGACAAGCAGCAGCAGGCCGACGAGAAGCACCGGCGCTTCGCCGACCCCGAGTCCGACTTCCTGACCTACCTCAACCTGTGGAACTACCTGCGCGACAAGCAGAAGGAGCTGTCCTCCAGCGCGTTCCGGCGGCTGTGCAAGGCCGAGTTCCTCAACTACCTGCGGGTCCGCGAGTGGCAGGACATCTACAGCCAGGTCCGCCAGGCGCTCGGCGCACAGCCCGGCAGCGTGGCCGCCGACCCCTACCAGGTGCACGTGTCGCTGCTGGTCGGCCTGCTGTCGCACATCGGCGTCAAGGACGTCATGGACAAGCAGCGCGCCGCCGACGGGCGGCGGCCCATGCAGGAGTACATCGGCGCGCGCAACGCCCGCTTCGCCATCTTCCCGGGCTCGGCGCTGGCCAAGAAGCAGCCGCAGTGGGTGATGTCGGCCGAGCTGGTCGAGACCTCGCGGCTGTGGGCCCGGGTCAACGCCAAGATCGAGCCCGACTGGGTCGAGCCGCTGGCCCAGCACCTGGTCAAGCGCACCTACTCCGAGCCCCACTGGGAGAAGAACCAGGGCGCGGTGATCGCCCTGGAGAAGGTCACCCTCTACGGCGTGCCGCTCGTCGTCGGCCGCAAGGTCAACTACGGTCGCGTCGACCCCGACCTGTCGCGCGAGCTGTTCATCCGGCACGCCCTGGTCGAGGGCGACTGGGACACCCACCACCGCTTCCTGAAGGACAACCGCCGGCTGCTCGAAGAGGTCGAGGAGCTGGAGAACCGGGCCCGCCGCCGCGACATCATGGTCGACGAGGAGGTCCTGTACGACTTCTACGACCAGCGCGTCCCCGCCGACGTCGTCTCGGCCAGGCACTTCGACTCCTGGTGGAAGAAGGCCGGGCGGGAGCAGCCCGAGCTGCTCACGTTCTCGCCGGAGATGCTGGTCAACGAGGGCGCCGACATCAGCGCCCGCGACTATCCCGACACCTGGAAGCAGCTCGGTCAGCGGATGAAGCTGACCTACCAGTTCGAGCCGGGCGCCAACGCCGACGGCGTCACCGTCCACGTGCCGTTGCAGGTGCTCAACCAGGTCAACGCCGACGGGTTCGACTGGCAGATCCCGGGCCTGCGCGAAGATCTGATCACCGCGTTGATCCGGTCGCTGCCCAAACACGTGCGCCGCAACTTCGTGCCCGCCCCCAACTACGCCAAGCAGGTGCTGGCCGGGGTCAGGCAGGGCGGCGAGCCGCTGCTGGAGGCCGTCGAGCGCGAGCTGCTGCGGCTCACCGGCGTCCGGGTGCCGCACGACGCCTGGCAGCTCGACCAGGTGCCCGACCACCTGCGCATCACCTACCGGGTGATCGACGAGCGCAAGCGCACGGTCGCCGAGGACAAGGACCTCGACGCGCTCAAACGCCGGCTCGCGCCGCGCCTGCGCAAGACGCTGTCGGAGGCCGGCGACGACCTGGAGCGCACGGGCCTGCGGACCTGGAGCTTCGGCACCCTGCCCAAGGTGTTCGAGCAGGGCCGGATGAAGGGCTACCCGGCGCTCGTCGACGCGGGCGACTCGGTCTCCGTCAAGATCTTCGAGACGGCCGCCGAGCAGCGCCGCGCCCACTGGCCCGGCACCCGCCGGCTGCTCCTGCTCAACGTCACCAACCCGGCCAGGTCCCTGCTCGGCGGCCTGTCCAACCAGGCCAAGCTGGCCCTGTCCCGCAGCCCCCACGGCGGCGCCGTGGCGCTGTTCGACGACGTGGTCAACGCGGCCGTCGACAAGCTGATGCTCGACCTCGGCGGCCCGGCCTGGGACCCGGCCGGGTTCGACCGCCTCTACCAGCACGTCCGGGCCGTGCTGCACGACACGGCGGCCGACGTGCTGGCCAAGGTCGAGCAGATCCTGAGCGTCTGGCACGCCGTGGGCACCCGCCTCGACGGCCTGCGCGCGAGCGCCTCGACCGACGACGTGCGCGACCAGCTCGGCAAGCTCGTCTTCAAGGGCTTCGTCACCGCCACCGGCACCCGCCGCCTGCCCGACGTCCTGCGTTACCTGCGGGCCATCGAGCGCCGTCTCACCAAGCTCCCCGAGGAGCCGTGGCGGGACGAGGAGTGGATGGACCGCGTGCACAAGATCGAGGACGACTACCAGGACCTGCTGGCGAGCCTCCACCCGGCCCGCCGGGGCGACCCCGACGTGACGGAGATCCGCTGGATGATCGAGGAGCTGCGGGTCAGCTTCTTCGCCCAGACCCTCGGCACCCCCACGCCGGTGTCGGAGAAGCGCATCACCAAGGCGATGGAGAAGCTGCGGCCCTGAGCTCGGGGCGGCACACAGATGAACAGGGGGAATGATGGTCAAGGCCGTCAAGGCCGTCGTGCTCGACGTCGGCGAGACGCTGATCGACGAGACGCGCATCTGGTCGCGCTGGGCCGACCGGCTGGGGGTGAGCAGGTTCGTGCTCATGGGCGCGCTCGGCGGCATGGCGGCGCTCGACCGTTCCCACCGGGAGGCGTTCGAGCTGGTCCGGCCGGGGCTCGACGTGAAGGCCGAGATCGCCGCCTGGGAGCGCGACGACCCCGACGGCCTGCGCAACCACTTCGACGCCGACGACCTCTACCCCGACGTGCGGGTGGCCCTGGCGGCGCTGCGCGCGGCCGGGTTCCAGGTGATCATCGCCGGCAACCAGCCCCGCCGGGCCTTCGACGCCCTGGTGGCGATGGACCTGCCGGTGGACTCCGTGCACACCTCCGAGGGCTGGGGGTTGTCCAAGCCCGCTCCGGAGTTCTTCGCCAAGGTGGCCTCGGTGGCCGGGCGCGAGCCGGCCGAGATCCTCTACGTCGGCGACCGGCTCGACAACGACGTGCTGCCCGCCGCCCGCGCGGGCATGCGCACCGCGTTGCTGCGCCGCGGTCCGTGGGGCTTCCTGCACGCCGAGCGGCCGCAGGCCAAGACCGCCGACGTGATCGTCGACGACCTGCACGACCTGCTGCCGGCGCTGCGACGGCTCATGTGAGGGTTGCCGGCACCCCCCTCAGGTGAGGTCCTCGTCGGGGTCGATGCGCAGGGCGCGTTCCTCGGCCGACAGGTCCTCCCGGTCGGCGTCCCAGTCCACGCCGATGGCCTCGTCCTCGGTGTCGGGGTGGGCGCCCTCGTCGGGCTCGGTCAGGCGGTGTTCCGCCCGCGGGGCGCGCCGCGGGCGGTCGGGCAGCTCCTGGCGCAGCCGCTCGTCGAGCGTGGCCTCGCGCTGGGGGTCGTCCTCTTTGACCTCGTGGTGCAGGCCGAGGTCGTCGGTCCACTCCCTGACCTCGATGTCCTGCTCGTCGGCCATGCCGAATCGGTCCGGAGGTAGTTCGCTCATACTGCGCCCCTACCCACCATGCGGACCGAAATCCTATGACTTGGCCCGGTTTAGGGCGTCCGGTAGCGCATCCTTGTCCATTCAGCGGCCGATCGCGGCGCCGACGAGGGAGCGGGGGTCGGCGGCGCCCGCCAGCATGCCGTCGGGACGCACGTCGATGAGGTGGGCGTGGCCGAAGGCGCCCCCGTACGGCAGCGTGCGCACCGGGTGGCCGAGCGCGGTCAGGCCGTCGGCCCAGGTGGTGCCCTCCTCCAGGTCGAGCACGGCGTCGTCGGGGGCGTCCCAGGTGTCGAAGCCGTTGCCGCCGCCCAGCCGCCAGCGCGGGGCGGCCAGCGCCTGGCCGGGCTCCTCGCCGTGGCGCAGCAGGCGGGTGATGACCTGGGCCAGGATCTGCGGCTGCGCGTCGCCGCCCATCGTGCCCACGACCGTGCGCAGCCCGCCGCCGGGACGGGTGATCAGCGCGGGGGCCAGGGTGTGCGGCGGACGGCGGCCGGGGCCGTACTCGGCCGGGTGGCCGGGACGCAGCGAGAAGCCGATGCCGCGATTGTGAAGGTTGATCCCGGTACGCGGCTCGAAGAGCATGCCGCCGAACCCGGACGCGTTCGACTGGATCAGCGACACGCCCATGCCGTCGCCGTCGACCGCGCACAGGTACGTCGTGTCGCCGTCGGCGGACGGCGCCCGTAGCCGGTTGCGCCTGACCGGGTCGACCAGCGCCCGGCGGCGGACGATCTCGCCGGGGTCGAGCAGGTCCTTGGCGTCTTCGTGCAGCAGGGCGAGCCGGTCGTGCCCGGCGGCCCTGGCGGCCTCGGCCAGCAGGTGCGCCCAGGCCGGATGGCGGGGCGAGCCGGGCAGGTCGAGCCCGTCGAGGACGGCCAGGGACATCAGCAGCAGGTAGCCCTGGGAGTTGGGCGGCATCGACCAGACGTCGTGGCCGAAGGCGCGCACCCGCAGCGGCTCGACCCAGTCGGCGCCGGGGGCGGCCAGATCGGACTCGGTGAACTCGCCCGCGCCGAGCTCGATCAGGCCCTGCCCGAACTCGCCGAGGTAGAAGCCGTCGCGGCCGCCGTCGGCCACGGCCTGGAGGGCGCGGGCCACGCCGGGGCGGGTGATCCGGTCGCCGGCCTGACGTACGTGGGCGAAGTCGCCGCCGCCGGGCCGCCCGGCCGCCGTTCGGGCGCCGGGGACCAGCAGCGGGGAGGCGGGGAAGCCGTCGCGGGCCAGCGCGATCGCGGGCCGCAGCAGCTCGGCCATGGGCAGGCGGCCGTGCCTGGCGTGCAGGGCGAACCACCCGTCGACGCAGCCGGGCACCGGCGTCGACCGGATGTCGTGCAGGTGCGGCATGCGGGTGTGCCCCTCGGCGCGCAGCCGGGCGGGGTCGGCGCCGGACCCGGCCCGGCCGGAGGCGTTCAGCGCGGTGACCGTGCCGTCGTGGACGAGCGCGAACAGGTCGCCGCCGAGGCCGCACATGTGGGGTGCGACCACGGCGAGCACGGCGTTGGCCGCGATCGCCGCGTCGGCCGCCGAACCGCCGCGGTCCAGCGCGCCCACCCCGGCGGCCGAGGCCAGGTGGTCGACGCTGGACACCATGCCGTTCGGGGCGTATCTGGTGTTGTGCACGTGAAGAGACTAAGCCCGTCCCGGAGTCAGGCGTTCTCCAGCCGTGGACGGAAGGCCGCCTGACGGACGGTCCGGCCGGACAGGCGGGCCAGCACGAGCGCCGCGAGCAGCGTCGCGGCCACGCACGACACGCCGCCGACGCCCAGCGACAGGCGCGGCCCGAACGCGTCGCTCAGCCAGCCGAGCAGCGGGCCGCCGATCGCGCCCGCGCCCGCGCTCACCATGCCGAGCGCGGCGAGGACCCGCCCGCGCATCTCCTCGGGGCTGTCGAGCTGCGCCCGCGCCGAGACCGTGGTGTCGATGATCACCGCGCCCGCCGCGATCGGCAGCATCATCGTGGCGAACGTCCCCAGGGCGGGCATCAGGCCGCTCAGCGCCTGCGCGACCCCGGTCAGGAACGCGGTGACCAGCAGCAGCCGGATCGTCAGGTGCGGCCGGGCGGCGGCCAGGAAGCCGCCCACGACGGTGCCGACGGCGAACACGGTGGACAGCAGGCCGTACCCGCCGGCTCCGGCGGCCAGCGGGCCCGCGCTCATGGCGGCCATGGTGACCTGGTAGTTGCGGCCGAGGCTGCCCAGCACGAGCGAGAGCGCCAGCACCACCAGCAGCCAGGGGGTGCGCAGGACGTACCGCAGGCCGGCGGCGACCGCGCCGGGCTGCCGCTCGGAGGCGGCGAGCCGGTGGAACTCCGCGCGCCGCATGGCCGCGACGGCCCCGATCACGACGAAGAAGGTGGCCGCGTTGAGCAAGAAGAGCCCGCCGTTCCCGGTCAACGGCAGCAGCACGCCGGCCAGGCTCATGCCGAGGATGCGCCCGGCCGAGTTCAGGACCGAGCCGAGCGCCATGGCGTTGGGCAGGTCGTCCGGGGGCACCACCTCGGCCCCGAACCGTCCCAGCGCCGGGCCGCCGAGCGCGGAGACCACGCCGCCCGCCAGCGCCACCGCGTAGATCGGCACGACGGAGTCGACGCCGGAGAAGGCGATCAGCGCCAGCACGGCGGCCAGCGCGGCCTGCGCGAGCTGCGCGGCCACGACGACGGGCCGGGTCGGCAGCCGGTCGGCCAGCGCGCCGCCCCACATGCCCAGCAGCAGCGTCGGCAGCGCCTGCATGACCAGGCTCAGCCCCACGCTGGTGGCCGACCCCGTCATGGTGAGGATGAGCCAGTTCACGCCCAGCACCTGCATCCAGGTCCCGGTGACGGAGACGATGTCGGCTCCGGCCCAGAGCCGGTAGTTGTGGTGGCGCAGGGCGCGGAAGGTGGAGGAGCGCGGTGGCAAGACTGGTCCTAGCCTCGGAAGGGGCAAACGGGGGAGTCAACGCGCGGCTCGATCGCGACGATACCGATTTGCCCGAAATGTGAGGTAAGACACGTTTAAAACTGGTTTAGGGCGAAATTTCAGACCAATTCGAGCGGGCGGTCCCGGTCCACCAGGGCCGCGTAGTGGCCGCCGAGGGCCATCAGCTCGTCGTGGGTGCCGCGTTCGACGACCTTCCCGCGGTCGAGCACGACGATCTGGTCCGCGTCGCGGACGGTCGACAGGCGGTGGGCGATCGTGATCGTCGTACGGCCCCGCGCGAGCGTGTCCAGGGCCTCCTGCACGGCTCGCTCGGTCTGGGTGTCGAGGGCGCTGGTGGCCTCGTCGAGGATCAGCACCGGCGGGTTGCGCAGCAGCGTGCGGGCGATGGCCAGGCGCTGCTTCTCGCCGCCGGAGAACCGGTAGCCGCGCTCGCCCACCATCGTGTCGTAGCCGTCGGGCAGCGAGGCGATGTGGTCGTGGATGCGCGCGGCCCGCGCCGCCTCCTCCAGCTCCTCGTCGGTGGCCGCCGGGCGGGCGAAGCGCAGGTTGTCCGCGATCGAGGCGTGGAACAGGTACGTCTCCTGCGAGACCACCCCGACCACCTCGCTCAGCGTCTCGAACGTCAGGTCGCGCACGTCCACGCCGTCGATGGTGACCCGGCCGCCGGTCACGTCGTACAGGCGGGGGAGAAGGTAGCTCAGGGTGGTCTTGCCCGAGCCGGTCTCGCCCACGACGGCCAGCGTCGTGCCCGCGGGGACGGTGACGTCGACGGCGTCGAGCGTGCGCTCGTCCTCGTAGGCGAAGTCGACCCGCTCGAAGCGCACCTCGCCGTGTACGCGGTCCAGGGTGCGGGTTCCGGGGTGGATGTCCACCGACAGGTCCAGGTACTCGAAGATGCGGCCGAACAGCGCCAGCGAGCTCTGCACCTCGACGCCCAGCCGCAGCAGCGACACCGTCGGCCGGAACAGGCTCGACTGCAGCGTGGTGAAGGCCACGAGGGTGCCGACGGAGATGACGCCGGTGTGGCCGACGGCCCAGTAGATCAGGGCGGGCATCGCGGCCATGATGATCTGGATCGACGACTGCCGCCAGCGTCCGGCCATGCTCGTCCGCACGCCCAGCTCGGCCAGCTCGTCGGAGGCGCGGCCGAACCGTTCGGTCAGCTCGGCGGAGCGGCCCATGGTCCGGCCCAGCAGGACGCCGCTGATCGACAACGACTCCTGGACCATCGAGGAGATCACGGCGAGCTTGCGCTGCCGTTCGCCGGTGATGCGCTTGCGCTCGCGGCCGACCTTCCTGCTGATCCACACGAACACCGGCAGCAGCAGGAGGGAGATCACCGTCAGCCGCCAGTCGAGGGCGAGCATGGCCACGATCGTGGCGAACACGGTGGTGAGGTTGGAGATGATCGAGGTGGCGGTCGAGGTGACCACCGACTGCATGCCGCCGATGTCGTTGGCGATGCGCGACTGCACCTCGCCCGTCCTGGTGCGGGTGAAGAAGGCCAGCGACATGCGTTGCAGGTGGGAGTAGACCGAGATGCGCAGGTCGTGCATCACCCGCTGGCCCACCGTGGTGGAGATCAGCGTCTGCAGCACGTCGAACACGCTCGTGGTGACCGCGACGGCGATCATGCCGAGCGCGAGCAGCGTGAGCAGCAGCGCGTCGCGGGACGGGATCGCCACGTCCAGCACCTCGCGCAGCAGGAACGGCGAGGCCAGCCCGACCAGGGACGACAGCAGGATGAACGCGCCCACCAGGGCCAGCCGGCCGCGGTAGGGGGTGAAGAGCCCGATGATGCGCCGCAGTGGCGCGCGTGGTTCGTCGGCCAAATGAGGCCTCCTTTCGGATGTCCACTCAAACAGAGGCTAACTCATAATTGTTCCGGCTAAACTCATCGGTATGGGAGAGAAGGAGCTGGCGGAGCTCTTGCACCTGGTCGGCAGGCGTCTACGGCACGGATACGTGCATGGGCTGGTGCCGCTCGGGCTCAATCCGGGGCAGGCGCGGGCGTTGCGGGTGCTCGGCGACGCCGACCGGCCGCTGCGCATGGTGCAACTGGCCGACGAACTGCGGATCGTGCCGCGCTCGCTGACCCCCGTCGTGGACGCGCTGGAGGAGGCCGGGCTGGTGCGCAGGGAGGTCGATCCGGCCAACCGCCGCTCGACGCTCGTCGTGATCACCGACGCGGGCCGGGCCATGGCCGAACGGGCGAGGGACGCCCGCAGGGCGGCCGGCGAGGGCCTGTTCGCGGTGTTGTCGCAGGAGCAGCGGGACCAGCTCAGAGACCTCCTGGCCGTGGTGGACGGCCAGTTCGGATGAGCGCCGTGCCGAGGAGAGGTGGCCGGTCCGGATGACCGCCGTGTCCGGGGGAAGCCGCCGGTTCAGACGGGGGTGCCGCCGATGACGGTGCCCAGGCAGGGCGGGCGGGCCATCAGCGCCGAGTACGGGTAACGCCCCCGGGCGTCGAAGACGGCGAAGTCGGCCCGGCTGCCCGGCCCGAGCGAGCCGACCCGGCCGGGACCGGCGGCCAGGCCCAGCGCCCGCGCCCCGCCCAGTGTCGCGGCCTCGACCAGGCGGCGGTCCAGCCCGCGTAACCGCAGGCCGAGCTCCCGGGCCCGCCGCCGGACGCCCGCCGCGAGCCCCAGCAGGTCGCCGGTGCAGCCACGGTCGTGGTCCTGGCCGCCCGGGTTCCGGCCGTCCGGGGCGTGGCTGCCCAGGGCGAGGCGGTTGCCCTCCTCCAGGAGGGCCAGCACGTCGGCGGCCCGCGCGGGGTCCGGCGGGCAGACGGCGACCACGCTCCGCCGCAACCGCAGCAGCTTGCGCTCGCCGGGGTCGAGCGGCCGGGCGCAGGTCACGTGGCAGTGGGGGCCGAGCACGCCCGCCTCGTCCAGGGCCATGGGCGAGTGCCGGTCCAGCCCGGCCAGCAGCCGCAGGCCGAACGTCCTGGCCAGCACGGCGACGTCCTCCAGCACGTGGGGGTCGCGGGTGCGGGCCGCGATCCCGACCGGGCACGGCCGGTCCACCTCGCGCAGCGCCGTGATCAGCGCGTCCCGGTCGTGGTCCTCCCACTCCTGCTCCGAGGCGCTGGAGGCGGCGACGTACGCGATGTCCGGCACGCCCGGCACGCCCGTGAGGTCGGCGGGCTCGGCGGGGTCGGCCACCACGGAGGCCCGCGTGGTCACGCCCGGTCCCGGCGGCGCCGGGCCGCAGCAGGCGTCCACCAGCCCGGGCACGATCGCCCCCGGCCAGCGGATCTCCTCCGCGACGGGGAAGCAGGACAGCAGTTCGGCCCGCGAGCCCACCTGGAGCACCCGCTCGCCCCTGATCACCACCGTGCCGTCGCGCACGGGCTCGGCGCAGACCGGCAGCACGAGGGGAGCGGAGTGGGCCACGACGGGCGCGGGCGCGCGCCTGCCCAGAACCGGCCCGGAAGCCCGGACAGCACGCTTCGCACCCGCCATAGGCGCTCCCGTCGGATTTTCCCTTTTGGCATTAAACGCGAGCGATGCCGGGGAAGGCAATCAGTCGCCGCGGGCGCCTCGGGGCTGGTAGCGCCCGGACAGGCGGGCCAGTTTCAGGCCGAGGTGCAGGGCCAGCCGCTCGCCGCCGTCCTTCAGGTCCGTACGCGCCAGCTCCTCCACCCGTTGCAGCCGGTAGTACAGCGAGGTGCGGTGCAGCCGCAGCGCCCGGGACGTCGCCACCGCGCTGCCCGCCAGGTCCAGGTACGTCTCCAGCGTCTCCAGCAGCGGCAGGTACTGCTCGTCGGCCAGCAGCCCGTCGAGCCCGGGATGCACCTCCTGGTCGGGAAGCTGGGTGAGCATCCGGTAGACGCCGAGCCGGGCCCACTCGGCCGACCGGCCGAGCCCCGGCACCCGCGCGGTCACCTCGGCCGCGTGCCGGGCCTCCGCGTACGACCCCGCCGCCTGCGCCAGCTCGTCCCGGGTACGCCCCACCCCCACGACCACGGGCACCGGCATGGCCGCGTGCAGCTCGTCGGGCGGGACCGGCGGCCCGGCGGTGAGCAGCACCGCGTGGTCGTAGCGCACCAGGTGCAGCGGATGGTGGCCGCTCAGCCGCCGCCGCAGCGCCAGCAGCCCCTGTTCGAGCGCCAGGCGCAGCCCCTCGTCGGGCTCGGCCGAGCGGGGCCGCGCCACCAGCACGGTCACCGGCTGGCCCTGCGGGAACGCCCCGGCCTCGATGAGCTGCCTGGCCGCGTCCCGTTCGCCGCGCAGCAGCCCGGTGACCGCCTCCAGCTCCCGGTGCGAGGCCAGCCCGGTGGCCAGGCTCTCGTGGAACAGCGCGAGCGCCAGCCCGGGGACGGCCGCCACGGCCTCGGCCACCTGCTCGGCGGACATCGACGGACCGGCGTCGATGAACCACAGGAAGCCGAGCAGGCCGTCGGAGTGCCGCAGGGGGACGCACACGCGTGGCAGCAGGCCCAGGTGCGGCGCGCCGGCCGTGCGCAGGGGGGCCTGTGCCTCGTGCACGCCCGCCGCCCGCAGCCACTCGCGCACCTCGGGGGTGGTGTGCCGGCGCAGGATGGAGTCGCGGCGGATGTCGTCCATGGCGCCGTTCTGCTCGCTGTAGGCGATCACGCGCTGCACGCGGTCCTCCAGCAGCAGGGGACGTCCGAGACGGACGGCGAGGTCGTCCACGATCCGCTGGAGATCCGCCAAAGCTCCACCTAGGTCACGCTGGACATTTCGACAAATGTCGGAAGGGTTGATACACGTCTTCCCTACAGCTGATCGGTGATCTCCGTCAATAACGTCTATACCGTCAATCCGTGAATGCCCCGAAGAAGCTGCTGAAGGGTTTGCTGGCGGCCATCGTGCTGATCCCGGTGAGCCTGATGGCGACCCCTGCTTCCGCAGCACCCCCCACCGCTGACCCCGAGTACCCCTGGCGGCAGAACCACTGGCCGCAGACCCAGCCCTGGCAGCAGGACGAGTCGGCCGACGCCCAGACGTTGCGCGCCCGTCCTCCCGGTGGCCTCACGCCCCTTGACCCGCAGAACTGGGAGAACCCCGACCACATGACGTGGGCGGACTACAAGAAGCCTCCCGGCACGAACTGGAGCGACCCGGCCGTCAAGGGCTCCAAGCGCACCTTCAAGGGCGCGCTGGTGCTGCTCGACTACCCCAACCAGGCGTTCGTCGTCACCCAGCCCAAGGGCTCGACGATCTACGCGAACCCGAGCGCCGAGGCCCACGACGTCCCGCGTGACCAGGTGGCCAAGTTCTACCAGGACTTCCTCAACACCCCGAACGCCCTCAACAAGGGCCACACCATCCACGAGTACTGGATGGAGGACTCCGGCGGCCGGTACGGCGTCGACCTGACCGGATTCGGCCCGTACACGATGCCGGGCAAGGACCACGAGTACGCGCTGGAGCCCGGCTTCAACGGCACCTCCGGCTGCCCGGCGGGCGACACCTGCAACAAGAACCTGCGCATCGACGGCCACAACGCCTGGATCAACGCCGTCGGCGAGGACGTCGCCAAGCAGTACGACTTCGTCTTCTACCTCAGCGCCGGCCAGGACGAGTCGTCCACCTGGCAGGAGTTCGGGATGATGAAGTTCCCGACCAAGGAGGACGTGCCCGACGAGTGGGGCCCGCCGGACCCCGCCCTGCCCAACTGGCTGAAGACCCGTTACGTCGACTGGTCCTCCTGGCAGGCGGCCTCCAACTTCTGGCCCAACGCCAACATCGGCGTCGACTCCGTCCAGGCCGAGAGCTCCGGCATGGCGGTCTACGCCCACGAGTTCAGCCACATCCTCGGCGTGCTGGACAACTACAACAACCCGTACGGGGTGCCGCCGGTCCGGGCGTACACCGGCGTGTGGGAGATGCTCAGCCGCGGCAGCTTCAACGGCCCCGGTGGACCGCACTCCCGCTGGCTGATCCCGCCCACGGCCGGCGCGTCCATGGGCGCCCAGCACATGCTGCGCAACAAGCTCAAGCTCGGCATGGTGGACGAGCAGAACGTCCTGCGCCTGTCGCGTGAGGCGCTCGACGAGTCCGGCCTGGTCACGGCCAAGATCCTGGCCCGCGCCGTACGGCCTGGGCAGGACGACCTGTCGGGCGTCAACATCACCTTCGACGCCCCCGGCGACAAGAGCAGCTGCTCGGCGACCGACCCGCTGTGCGACCGCGGCGGTTACCAGAACTACACGGTCGAGGTCGTGGACCGGATGGGCTCCGACTCCTTCACCCCCGACTCCGGCGTGCTGCTGGCCAAGACCAAGAACGAGGACCGGGCGCCGTTCGAGTGGGTGATCGACGCCAACCCGCAGGACATCGGCATGACCGACTACGTGATGCCCGACGGGACCAAGGTGCCGATCACCGTCGGCGACTACCGCCAGCTCTCCGACGCCCTCTTCCACGCCGGCACCGACTCCGGCAGCCAGTACGAGTACGTCGACCAGGCCAACCGCCTGCACTTCTACGTCACCGACCTCAAGCGCAACCGGAACGGCGAGCTGTCCTACACCGTCGCCATCCGCTCGCTGGACGGCTCGGGCCCGCAGAAGCGCGGCGTCCGGGTGCTGCCCGGGGCCGGCGTCCCCACCGGCAAGAACGTCTCCACCTGCACGTTCCCGGTGTTCAACACCGGCAAGGCGGCCCCCGCCCAGGGGCAGCACCCCGAGGACGTCAGCTCCTACCTCAACTCCGACGTCTACCGGGTCAAGGCCGAGGTGCAGGGCAAGGGCTGGACCGCCCAGGTGCCCAACGCCCTGGCCTCCGTCGCCTTCGGCAAGCAGGCGCCGGTGACGGTCAACGCGGTGCGTGCGCCCGGCGGCGACCGGCTGGCCCGCGTCAAGCTCACCGCCACCTCGGAGAGCGACCCGAGCAAGACCGCCACGGCCACCTGTCACGTGATCGGCCTGTAGCGGAACGATGGGGCACGGCTGGCGCTCGCCGTGCCCCATCGGCTTGAATCACCCTCGGAAGGGGGTGTTCGGTGCCGGGAAACTTACCGGACAAACCACGACGTAGGCGGGCAAAGTGGGCGGCGCCCGTCTCGGCGGGGCTCGCGGCGGGTGCCGCCAGCGTGCTGGCCGCCTCCCTGGAATGGGACATCCCGCCGCTCGCCAAGATCGGGGTGACGCTCACGGCGGCGCTGCTCGTCGGCGTGACCACCTGGGCCACCACCGAGTCCAAGCCCCGGCGGCAGGCCGCGCCCGAGCCCGGCGTCCTGCCGCCCGACCAGTGGCCGCCCGTGCCCGAGCACTTCACCGGGCGCGCCGACTCCCTCGCCGACCTGCGCGCCGTCTTCGCCGCCCGGCGGAAGTCCTCCGACCTGTCCCCGCCCCTGGTCGTCTCCGTGTACGGCCGCGGCGGCGTCGGCAAGTCGGCGCTGATGACCAGGTTCGGGCAGGAGGTCGCCGGCTGGTTCCCCGACGGCCGGCTCCACGCCGACCTGCGCGGCGGCGTCGACGCCCCCGTACGCCCCGAAGAGGTGCTGATCGGCTTCCTGCGCGGCCTCGGCGTGCGCCTGGCCACCGACCCCGGCGGCCTCGACGAACTGCGCACCCTCTGGCTGACCTGGACCAAGGGCCGCAAGATCCTCATCGGCCTGGACAACGCCCACGACGCCGCCCAGGTCAAACCGCTGATCCCGGCCGAGCCCGGCTGCGCGGTGCTGGTCACCTCGCGCTCCCCGCTGTTCCTGGACGGCACGCAGGACACCCGGCTCGGCGTGTTCAGCGAGGCGCACGCCGTGGAACTGCTGGCCCGGCTGGCCGGCGGCGCGCGGGTCGTCGACGACCTGGAGTCGGCCAAGGAGATCGTCCGGCTCTGCGACCACCTGCCGCTGGCGATCAACATCTGCGGCGGCCGGCTGGCCACCCGCGAGCAGTGGACCCTGCGCGAGATGGCCGGGCGGCTGGCCGACGAGCGCCGCCGCCTCGACCAGCTCCAGGTGGCCCAAGGCGTGGACAAGAGCGTACGGGCCTCGGTGCAGCTCAGCTACGACGACTGCACCGGGATCCAGCGCCGCCTGCTGCGCCTGCTCAGCGCGCTGCCCGCGCCGGACGTGCCCGGCTGGGTGGCCGGGGAACTGCTCGACATCTCCGGCCTCGACGGCGCCGACCAGCTCGAAGCCCTGATCGACGCCCAGCTCGCCGAGTGCTCCGGCACCGACCAGGCCGGCGCGATGCGCTACCGCCTGCACGACCTGGTCCGGGTGTTCGCCGCCGAGCTGTCCGGCCAGGACGAGGACGAACGCCGCAGGGCCGCCGTCGAGCGCGTCCTGCACGGCTACCGCCGCCGGGCCGAGGAGGCGGCCCAGAACCGCTGGCCGCAGAACTGGAGCAAGGGCGGCCGCCGCGCCGGGCCCGAGGGCCGGTTCGGGGCGGGCGACTGGCTCAACGCCGAGCGGCTGTCCCTGCTCGCCATGATCAACCTGGCCGAGCAGCTCGGGCTCTGGGAGCTGACCTGGGGGCTGGCCAGGGCGTTCTGCTCGCTGTGTCACTCGCTGCGGGCCTACTGGGCCGACTGGGCGGCCGTCGCCGACATCGGCTGCGAGGCGGCGCGGCGTACCGGCGACCGGCGCGCGCTGGCCATCGCGCTGCTGGACAGCGCGGCGGTGCGCGGCGGCATGGGCCTGCGCGAGCGCGGCCTGCGCGAGGCCGAGCAGGCGCTGGAGATCTTCGACGGCCTCGGCGAGACCTGGTGGGCGGCCCGCGCCACACGCACGGTCGGCATGACCCTGTTCAGCGGCGGGCACCTCGACCGCGCCCAGGACTACCTGGTCAGGGCGATCACCGCGTTCAAGGCCGAGGACGACCTGTGGTGGACGGCCCGCACCCAGCGCAACCTGGCCGAGATGCGCATGGCGGAACGCCGCCCCGAGGAGGCCCGCGACCTGCTCGAAGACGCCCTGGAGATCTTCCAGCGGGCGGGCAACCGCTACTCCGAGGCCCAGACCCTGCGCGTCTACGGCGAGGTGCTGGCCGCCCAGGCGCGCGGCGAGCGCCTGGCCGGCGACCACCGGGCCTCCGACGCCCTGTTCGTCAGGGCCGGGTTCAGCCTCGACCGGGCGGCCGAGATGTTCCGGCAGCGCGGCGAGCTGTGGGAGGAGGCCCGCTGCCTGCGCGCCGCGGGCGAGGTGGGCGATCCGGCGAGCGGGCTGCGGGAGCTGGAGTACGTCCGGCGGGCCGATGAGATCCTGGTGGCGCTCGGCGACTCCTGGGGGGTGGCCCGCACCGCCGTGTCGGCCGGGCGGGCGCTGGCCCGCCTGCAACGGATCGAGGAGTCCGAGCACGAGCTGCGCCGCGCCGTCCGCGGGTTCCAGGAGCTGGAGGACCGCTGGTGGATGGCCAGGAGCCTGCGCTACCTCGGCGAGGCGCATCTGGACGCGGGCGGGTCCGGCGCGGCGGTCGGGCCGCTGGAGCAGGCCAGGGAGATCTACCGCAGCCTGGGCAACGAGGCGGGCATGCGCCGCACCCTGGAACTCCTGCGCCAGGTCCGGCCCTGACCGCCCGCCGGGGGCGCCGGGGGTCAGGAGTCGCGCGAGGGGTGCCGCTGCGGGCCGCTCGGGCGGTGGGCGTTCGCGTCGCCGTGGCCGGTCGTCCCGTGGGCGTTCGTGTCGGTGTGGCGGGGCGTCCCGTGGGGCTGCGTGTCGCCGTGGCGGGTGCCGCCGTGCGCGCGCCGGTCGGGTCCGTCGGTGCGGGGGCCGATCGCGCCGGTGCCGTACGCGTCGCTGAAGGGGCTTCTCAGCAGCTCACCCGCCGCCTGCCTGGCCTGCATGACGCTCTCCTCGAACAACTTGCGCACGTGGGCCGCCTGGTCGGACAGCTCCCTGATGCGCTCGTGCGCCAGCTCGTCCCGGACGGTGTCGGCCAGGAGCTGCTGGTACTCGGGGGTCTTGGCGGCCAGCGTCTCCAGGCGCCTGTGGGCGTGGTAGACCTTGTCCGCCTTGAGCACCTGCTTGGCGTACTTCTCCAGGTGGCGTACGCGGTGCGAGAGCGACGTCCAGGCGGCGTCGAGGGCGCTGGTGTACGGCTTGAACGCGTCCTCCATGCCCGGCGGCAGCTCGTGGGGGATGATCCGGCCGTGCTCGGCGTGCATCGACGACAGCCGCCGCAGCCGGTGCGCGATCTGCCAGACCTCCTCGGGCAGCGACACCTGGTTCTCCACCGAGTCGATCAGCCCGGCCTTGTGCACCTTGGAGTTCAGCACGGCCGAGGCCGCGTCCTGGGCGCGGCGCAGCAGCACCTGGCAGGGACGGTCGAGGTCCTCGGGGAGCACGTAGCGGTCGGCGTACGTGGTGGCGAGACGCAGTCTTCGTTTGACGATCCGGTGGGAACTGTCCAACGCCATCCACCGGATCAGGGCGATCAGCCCCATGCCGAGCCCGGCCACGAAGGCGGCCGAAGGGCTGTCGGTCACGATCAAGATCATCGCCAGCAGGGCCGGAAGCGCGAAAAGCAGGACGGGGCTGAAGCTGGGATCCATCCGCCTGCCGGAACGGGCCATATGAAGGATGTGCGGGCTCGACCGCAACTCGACCGAGATCTCCGGGGGCAGCGATGGATCGATCACCAGCCGGGGAGGCAGTGCGCGTGGATCCATACGTTCATGCTGCGTTATGAACTAGGAATTCGCTCATGATTGGCCGACATATAAGGTCGAGATGATGAATGACATGACAAGATGGATCGATCTGGAAGGCGCCGTCAACGTACGTGACCTGGGCGAGCTTCCCACCCGTGACGGCGGGGTCACCCGCCGCGGCCGGATCCTCCGGGCCGACAACCTGCAGGGCCTCACACCGGGGGACGTGTCGCTCCTGGTGAGCGAGCTGAACCTGCGCCACGTCGTGGACCTGCGCTCGACCGCCGAGGTCTCCCTGGAAGGCCCCGGCCCGCTGACCCGGGCGCCGGAGGTGACCCACCACCATCTGACGCTCTTCGCCGAGGGCGGCAGGCACACCGACGTCGAGGCCGACTCCATCGACGGCGACCGCGTGCTGCCCTGGCAGGAGCGCGTCGTCGACGAGGAGCTCCGCGTCACCGGCTTCTACTTCGGTTACCTGCGCGACCGTCCCGACGCCGTCGTGGCGGCCCTGCGCGCCATGACCCTCGACGACGGCGCCGCGCTCGTGCACTGCGCGGCGGGCAAGGACCGCACCGGGGTGCTGTCGGCCCTGGCGCTGGAGGTCGCCGGCGCCACCCGCGAGGCCATCGTGAACGACTACGTCGCCACGGGCGAGCGCCTGGAGCTGATCCTCAAGCGCCTGCGCGCCAGCGACACCTACCGGGACGACCTCGACTCCCGCCCGACGGACGACCACATGCCCCGGGCCCGTTACATCGAGCAGTTCCTCACGGTGCTGGACGACCGCTTCGACGGCCCGCTGGGCTGGCTGCGCGGCCACGGCTGGACCGAGGCCGACAACGCCGCCCTGCGCGCCCGCCTGCGCGACTGATCGCGGCGATCAGCCCAGGCGGACGACCACGCGCTGGTCGGCCGACAGGCGGGCGGCCTCGATGACGGCCAGCGTGTCGATCGCGCCGCGCGGGTCGACCGGGGGCGGCGCGCCTTCGCGCAGGGCGCGTTCCACCCCGCGGTAGAAGTCCAGGTACGCGCCCGGCTCGGTGGGCACCGGCCGGGCGTCGTCGTCGGTGCCGAGCAGGCCCCAGCGGCTCTCCTCGTCGGCGCCGAACCCGGGCGAGCCGGGCGCCAGGCCCGCCCGCAGGCGCTCCTCCTGCACGTCCATGCCGTGCTTCACGTACGCGCCCGCCGAGCCCAGCACCCGCATCCGTGGGCCGAGCCGCGCCGCCACCGAGCTGGCCCACAGGTGGGAACGCACCCCGCCCGCGTGCCTCAGCGCGATGAACGTGTCGTCGTCGGAGGCCACGCCCTCCCGCCGGACGTCGCTCTCGCAGTAGACCTCGTGCGCCGGGCCGAACAGTTGCAGCGCCTGGTCGACCAGGTGGGTGCCCAGGTCGTAGAGCAGGCCGCCGATCTCCTCCGCGCCGCCGGTCTCCCGCCAGCCGCCCTTGGGCACCGGCCGCCAGCGCTCGAACCTCGACTCGTAGCGCAGCACGTCGCCGAGCCGGCCCTCGGCGACCAGCCGCCGGACGGTGAGGAAGTCGCCGTCCCAGCGCCGGTTCTGGAACACGGTCAGCATGACGCCGGCCTTCTCGGCCAGCCGGACCAGCTCGCGGGCCTCCTCGGCGGTGCGGGCCACCGGCTTGTCCACCACGACGGGCAGGCCCTCGGCGAGCGCGGCGGCGGCCATGCTCACGTGCGTCCGGTTGGGCGAGGCGACCACCACGAGATCGCTGTGCTCCCACAGCTCCCGCACGTCCGCCACGCCGGCCGCGCCGTACCGGTGGGCCACCTCGGCCTGCCGCTCCGGATTGCGCGTCACGACCGCGGACAGCCGCAGGCCCGGCGTGGCATGGACGAGCGGGGCGTGGAAGTACGCGCCCGCGGTGCCGTATCCGATCAGGCCGACCCGGAACTCGCTCATCAGCCCAGGTTAACCGGTACCGCCCCGGAGCCTTCCGTCACTCGTCGTCGTTCGGCGAGGAAACAACGGTACGGCCCCGGAGCCTTCCGTCACTCGTCGTCGCGTTCGGCGAGGAAACGCTCGAACTGGGCGGCCAGCTCGTCGCCCGTGGGCATCGGGGTCGTCTCGGCCATCAGGTTCTCCCGCTCCGCGCCGCCCGCGAACGCGTCGTACTGCTGCTCCAGCCCGCCGATGGCGGTCGACAGCTCCGAGGAGGCCTGGATCTGCTCCTCGATCTCCGTCGTCGTACGGTCGGCCGCGTCGCGCAGCGCCTCCATCGGGAACACCAGGCCGGTGCCCCGCGTCACCGCCTCCAGGCCGGTCACCGCCGCCGTCGGGTACTCCGCCTGCGACAGGTAGTGCGGCACGTGCACCGCGTACCCGACCGCGTCGTGCCCCTGCGCGCCCAGCCGCAGCTCCAGCAGCGCGGCCGCGCTCCCCGGCACCTGGACCCGGCCGAACGCGCTGGTCTGCGAGTTGATCAGCTCAGGACGGCTGGCGTGCATGGTGATGCCCAGCGGACGCGTGTGCGGCACCGCCATCGGGATGCCGTGCAGCGTGACGATCTTGCTCACCTTCAGCCGTTCCAGCAACTCCCCCACCGCGCGGGTGAACAGCTCCCACTCCCGATCCGGCTCCGGGCCGCTCATCAACAGGAACGGCGTGCCCGTGGCGTCATGGGTGACATGGACGGCCAGTTCGGGGGTCTCACACTCGACCCAGCGGTCGGTGTCGAAGGTCATGATGGGCCGCCGGGACCGGTAGTCGAGCAACCGGTCCACGTCGAACGTCGCCACGACCCGGTGCTCCAGCTCGGCCAGCAGGTGGCCCAGCGCGAGGCGTCCGGCGCCGCCCGCGTCGACGAAACCGTCGAAGTGGTACAGCAACACCGGATCGGTCAGCTCGGGCGCGTCGTCTGCGAGCCTGTAGAGATCCTTCGGGTCGAACACGGTTGGACAGCCTTTCCCTAGGTACTCTTCCCCAGAACCTACGGCGAGTCGGATCGATTCCGCGCAAGGCACCCTATCGAGGGGCAATCCATCGCCTGGACGGGGACCGGGCGGTCCGGGCCGGCGGCTCCAGGACGCCGCGCGCCGGCCGGGGGCTGGCGTTCCGGTCAACTTCGCCATCATCGAAGGTGACACTTTGCTGATGATCGCGGACCGGCTCGGGCGCGTGCGGCCGGATGAAGGCTTCTCGCGTACGGATCCGGCTGCGGCCGCGCGGACGGCGTCGCTCGCCGGGGCCGTGTTCGAACAGAAGTCGGTCGTGGTCAGAGCGCTGGCGGAGACGGAGGCCGATCGGCGGGACGGCACCCCGTCGGCATCGAGCCCAGCCTGAATGATGGCGAATGCCTAGTTTATCCACCGGTTCCCTTAGGGGGTTCCATAGTGTGAAAAAGGCATTAAAGGGCTCCAAGTTGCCGAGTGTGGCCTTTTGAACAACAGATGGTCATGCTGAAGGACGTGGCAACTTCTGCGCATTCCTTCGGTAGCCGACCACTGCACGTCCCTCCGCTCCCGTGCCCGTTCCCCAACGAGATCAACGTGCATGCGACGGAGGTCGACGCGGAAAGTCACGCGTGGCTGGCCGCCTCCAACATGCTCAAGGGCGCCGACACCATCGAGCACTTCCGGCGCTCCAAGATCGGCCTGCTCGCGGCCCGTACCAACCCCGAGGTCCCGCGAGACAGCCTCCGGCTGATCAACGACTGGTACAACTGGCTCTTCGCGTTCGACGACGCGTTCTGCGAGGGCGAGCTGATGGGCCACCGGGCCTCCGCGCTCGCCCGCGCCCTGCCGCCGCTCCTGGAGATCCTGGACGACCGCAGAGAGCCCGACGACAAGGACGCCTTCGGGCTCGCCCTCAACGAACTCCTCCACCGCATCGTCGCCACCTCCACCCCGGCGCAGGTGGACCGGTGGCGCATCACCGTCAAGGAGTACCTGTTCGCCCAGATCTGGGAGGCGGCCAACCGCGAGGTCGACCTGATCCCCACCCCCCAGGACTACGTCCTGATGCGCCGCATCACCGGCGCCACCTACACCTGCTTCGCCCTCGTCGACGCGGGCGGCGGCTACCGCCTCGAAGCCGAGGAATGGCACCACCCCGACGTGCGCATGCTGTCCGACCTGGCCTGCGACCTCATCGGCTGGGACAACGACCTCCTCTCCTACGCCAAGGAGCGGGGCAACGACAAGGCCAGGCACAACCTCGTCACCGTGCTGGCCACCCACAAGGACCTCACCCTCCAGGAAGCCCTCCTGGAGGTCTCCGACATGCACAACCAGGCGATCGCGGCCTTCCTCGACCGGCGCAAGGCGCTGGAGGAGTGGGCCCCGCCGCCGGTCCTGAAGTACGTCCGCGGCCTTGAGCACTGGGTGCGCGGACACATCGAGTTCTCGCTCGGCAGCGCGCGTTACGTGCACGCGTGGCCGGAGGGCACTCGCTGGCCACAGGCCGTCTGAGGCCCCGAGGTCAGTCCTCGGCCGGGGCGTCCAGGTCGCCGAGCGCGAGCGCGGACGCCTCGTCGAGGTCGAGGCGGGCGCCGTTCTCGAAGGCGTTCTTGTAGGCCAGCTCGCCCATCATCGACTTGCAGTCCTCGACGCACGCGTCGTGATCGTCGGTCAGGAACGGCGCGCCCAGCTGCGGCAGACCCGCCGAGCGCCAGTTCTGCTGCAACGCGCCCAGCAGCTTGGCCGCCGTCGGCGCCTGCTTGAGCGCGATGAGGATGCGCGCGGTCGTCTCCAGGACCAGCAGCGTGCCCAGCGTGTCGTGGAAGTGCCGCTTGATCCGCAGGCCCTCGCGGGCGTTGTGCAGCGCCTCCGCCGGCCTGGCGGTGGCGAGCCGCGTGCGCGACATCGCCCACTGGGCGTACGAGCTGACCCACAGCTCACCGCGCTCGCGGCACACCTGGAGGCAGTCCTGGAGCAGCGACTCGGCCTCGAACAGCTCACCCTGCGACGACAGCACCAGCGACAGCTCGACGATCGCGGGCAGCAGACCCGGGTTGAGCTCCTTGTTGTCGGTGTTGAACTCGATCGCCACGCCCAGCAGCGCGCTGGCCTTCTGCAGGTCGCCCTGCAGCAGCGCGGCCGTGCCCTGCATCTTCGAGGCCAGGATCACCGCCCTGGAGTCGCCCACCCGGACGGCCTCCGTGCTGCACTGCTCGGCCGCCGCCAGCGCGCCGACGCTGTCACCCTGGGCGCTGCGCACGTAGGACAGCACCCACAACGCCTTGCAGCGCTCCTTGCTCGGCGCCGGGTTGGCCTCCAGCGCGCGTTCGAGGTAGAGCCGCCCTTCCCGGACGAAACCACAGCACACCCACATGAACCACAACGACGCCAGCAGCGTGAGAGCCGAGGCGCTGCGCAGGGGCGAGGACAGCGCGTGCTCCAGCGCGACCCGCACGTTGTCGTGCTCCTGACGCATGCGCACGAACCAGTAGATCTGCCGAGGGCCCGACCACGCGTCCTCGCTGCGCTGGGCCAGGCTCAGGTAGTACTCCAGGTGGCGCTGCCGCATCTGCTCGGACTGGCCGAGCTTGTCCAGCCACTCCTCGCCGTACTCGGCCAGCGTGTCGATCAGCTTGTAGCGGACGCCGGAGTGGTGGCTCCTGATCAGCAGGATCGACTTCTCCACCAGCCCGGTGACCAGGTCGGTGATGTCCTCCGACGGCAGGCGCCCGTCGGAGCAGACGAACCTGGCCGCGTCGAGCTCGAAGTCGCCGGCGAACACCGACAGCCGCGCCCACAACAACCGCTCGGCGGGCTCGCACAGCTCGTGGCTCCAGCCGATCGCCGCCCGCAGCGTCGCGTGGCGCGGCAGCGCTGTGCGGCTCGCGCCGGCCAGCAGGCTGAACCGGTCGGTCAGCAGCCCGAGGATCTGCTCCACCGACAGGGCGCGCAGCCGCACCGCCGCCAGCTCGATCGCCAGCGGGATGCCGTCGAGCCTGCGGCACAGCTCGGCCACCGCGCCGATGTTCTCCTCGTCGAGCTGGAAGTCGGGCACGACCGCCCCCGCCCGCAGCGCGAACAGCTGGACCGACTCGTTGGTGAACAGGTTCTCCGCCGGGTCCTCGCCGGGCACCAGCAGCGGCGGCACCGGCACCACCTGCTCGTACGGCAGGTGGAGCGACTGCCTGCTCGTGGCCAGCACCTTCAGGTTGGGCGCGGCCTCCAGCAGCTCGTGGACCAGCTCGGCGCAGCCCTGCACCAGGTGTTCGCAGGTGTCGATGATGAGCAGCATGTCGCGTTCGCCGACCCACTCCGACAGCGACTCCGACTCCGCTCGCGAGGACTGGTCGGCGATGCCGAGCGCCGAGGCGATCGTGTGCCTGACCATGCCCGCGTCCTGCAACCGGGCCAGGTCGGCGAACCACACGCCGTCGGGGTACTGGGTGCGGACCTGGTGCGCCAGCCGCAGCACCGTACGCGACTTGCCCACACCGCCGATGCCCGTGACGGTCACCAGCCGGGATTCGGCGAGATGCCGCTTGAGGTTGGCGAGTAACCGGGTCCGCCCCACGAAGCTGGTGAGCTCCGCCGGTAGATTGCCTTCTCTCCGCCAGCCTGAAGGGGTGGCCATGCGCAGCCTCACGGGGGATCGGCGACACCTGCCCTGGCATCGTACCGCCGGGCGCGATGGCTGTCCGTGGAGCCGGGAAGACGACCGGTGTTGGTTTGTACATCTCGGTAGCATGTTTCCCGTGGACGAATTTCTCCCGGAGCAGACTTCGGACGACACCGACCTCGGCTGGGGCGATTGGCGCGAAGCCGACGCCGACGCCTTCTACCTCGACAACAAGCCTCCGCACTGGGGCTGAACCGGGGCTGACCAGGCCACCCGGAGCCTGACCCGCTCCGGCGCGCCCCGCGCCTGGCCGGGGCTTCTCCGCCCGCCTCAGACCTTCTGAAAAATTTCTCGGGACGTGTGTCGATCCGGCCCGATCCCGTTCGACGCGTCGATGAAAAGAGGGGGACGGGCACGGACCCGCCCCCCGCGACACGTCTCGGAAGGACGACCGGCGACATGCAGAAGATCACGACCTACCTGTGGTTCGACAACCAGGCCGAAGAGGCGGCCGAGTTCTACACCTCGCTCTTCGCCGACTCCCGCATCGTGGAGGTCCAGCGCTACGCCGAGGGCGGCCGCGGGTCCGCCGGGCAGGCCATGCTGGTCACCTTCGAGCTGGCCGGACAGCGCTTCCACGCCCTGAACGGCGGCCCCCAGTACACCTTCAACGAGGCGACCTCCCTCTACGTCGACTGCGGCTCCCAGGAGGAGGTCGACGAGCTGTGGGCCAAGCTCACCGACGGCGGCGAGGAGTCGCAGTGCGGCTGGCTGAAGGACCGGTACGGCCTGTCGTGGCAGATCGTCCCCAGGGCCATGCAGGAGCTGATGAGCGTGCCGGACCCGGCCGCCGCCCAGCGGGTCGTGCAGGCCATGCTGGGCATGCGGAAGATCGACATCAAGGGCCTGGAGGACGCCGCCAAGGGCGTCAGCTGACCACGTCCTTGCGCCGGAACCTGCGGAAGGCGACGGCGATCAGGATCGCGGCGTAGGTGATCGACACCGAGGCGCCCTTGGCCATCCCGCTCCAGTCGAGCTCGGGGGCCAGGGCGTCCAGCCACGCGTTGTTCCAGAACGTCGGCAGGAACTCGCGCAGCGTCCCCAGCGCCTCGACCGCCTGCAGGATGGTGCACACGATCCACAGGCCCACCGCCCCGCCCACCGCGCCGAGCGGCGAGTCGGTCACCGTGGAGACGAGGAACGCCAGGGCCGCCACGACGAGCTGGCTGACCAGGGCGTAACCGATCACGATGCCGAACCGGGGCAGCACGTCGAGCGCCGGGATCGTCTCGCCGGTGCCGGGCACCTGGATGTCGTTCCAGCCGAACGCGACCGTGCCGGCCAGCAGCGCCATCAGCGGCAGGCAGATCACCGCCGCCGCCGAGAAGCCGAGCGCCACGATCAGCTTCTGCCGCAGCAGGCGGTCGCGGGGGACCGGCGCGGCCAGCAGGTAACGCAACGACGACCAGTTGGCCTCGGCGGCCACCGTGTCGCCGCAGAACAGCGCGACCGCCACCACCAGAAGGAAGCTCGCCGACACCGACAGGGCGAACGCGGCGAAGTTCAGGCCGCCGGCGGTGGCCAGGTCGCTGATCCGCACCGAGGACTGCCCCTGGTTGCCGGACTGCGGCCCGAACTGGAACGCGATCACCAGCACCCACGGCAACGCCAGCAGCAGCCCGAACATGACCAGCGTCCGCCGCCGCTTGAACTGCCTGACGATCTCCACGCGCAGCGGCAGCGTGCGGCGCGGCGCGTAGCCCGGCGCGGCGGTCATGATCTGTCTCCGATGAGGTCGAGGAACACGTCTTCCAGGCGCGGACCGCCGTGCCCGTTGCCGGCCGCCGAGCTCAGCAGCCGCGACACCGGCCCGGTGGAGACCAGCCGCCCGCGGTGCATGACCACCACGTGGCTGCAGGTCTGCTCCACCTCGGCCAGCATGTGGCTGGAGACGATCACGGTACGGCCGTCGCGCGCGTAGCGCTTGAGCACCTCGCGCATCTCCCTGATCTGGGGTGGGTCGAGGCCGTTGGTGGGCTCGTCGAGCACCAGCAGGTCGGGCAGGCCGAGCATCGCCTGGGCGATGGCCAGGCGCTGGCGCATGCCCTGGGAGTAGGTGCGCACGGCACGTTCGAGCGCCTTGCCCAGGCCCGCGATCTCCAGCGCCTCCTCGAAGTGCGCGTCGGCGGCCGGGCGGCCGGTGGCGGCCCAGTAGAGCTCGATGTTGTCGCGGCCGGACAGGTGCGGCAGGAAGCCGGGGCCCTCCACGAACGAGCCGAGCCTGGACAACACGGGCGCGCCCGGGGTGACGGGGTCGCCGAAGATCCGGATCTCGCCGTCGTCGGGGCGGATGAGGCCCATCATCATGCGCATGGTGGTGGTCTTGCCGGCGCCGTTGGGCCCGAGGAGGCCGAGGACCTGGCCCTGCTCGACCCGGAACGACAGGCCGTCGACGGCCCGCTCGCCGTTGCGGTACGCCTTCGTCAGCCCGACGATCTCCAACGGCACCTCCCGCCCATCAGCCACCCGCTCGCCGTCGACGCCCGGCACCGACGGTGCCGCCGCCTCGGCCGCCCGCTCGCCGTTGTCGCTCGCCGCGGCCTTCGCCGCCCGTTCGCCGTTCCTGACCGCGCCGGGTTCGGCTGCTGATGCCGCCGTGAGGACGGCGGCCGGGGACGGTGCCTTGGTGGGGGTTTGGGGCGGTTCCGTTGCGGGGTGCGGGGGAGCCGTGGGTGCGGGGGTGCGGCGCAAGGAGCCGCCGCGGCCCGAGGTGCGGCCGGTGGCCAGCAGGAGGGCGGCGAGGAGGACGGCGGCCAGCGGCATCGCCCACACCCACCAGGCCACCCCGGTCGGCGGCGCGGCCAGCGCGCGGACCGTGGGGACGGCCAGCGCGGGCGAGGCCAGGGAGACCCCGAACGCGGCGGGCTCGGCCGGGGTCGCGAACCCCATGTCCGTCGTGGTCACCACCAGCCGCAGCCGGTGGCCCACGGCGAACTGGTGATCGACGGCCGGCAGGGTGACCGTGGCCTCGGCGGAGCCGGACCCCTCGGGGATCGTGACCCGGAAGGGCGCCACCAGCCCCGCCGGCAGCGTGGGCGGCTGCGCGGCGTCGGCGACGTCGTAGAGCTTGGCGAACAGCGTGGCCCGGCCCTTGCCCGACACCTTGATCTTGACCGTGGGGCTGCCGGTGAGCTGGAGCGGAGCCGTCAGCGGCGCCGACTCGAACGCCGCGCTCTGGCCGGGCATGTCGATGGACACGCCCGCGCCGCCCTGGCCGCTCAGCAGCCCCCCGACGCCGGGGACGGTCGAGATCGAGGCGGGCGCGCCGCCGGGCGGGTTGATGACGTTCTGCTCGGGGCCGGCGAGCTGCACCGTGGTGGTGTCGGTGCCGGCCAGGCCGGGGTAGGAACCGGCCTCGGGATGCAGCCTGATGCGCTGGCGGGTGCCGGGGTCGCGGCCTCCGTCACGGGTGACGGTGAACGCGCTGACCGCGGGCCCGGCCTCGCCCTTGAGGTGGCGGGCGAACCAGGCCGAGGACTGGTCGTAGAGCCAGTCGGCCTCGCCGTTGCCGCCGTCGTGCCCGCCGTCGAACCAGGCCAGGCTCACCGGCGTGCCGGCGGCGGCGATGGCCTTGGCGTTGGCGTCGGCGTGGGAGAGCGGGAACAGGGAGTCGCGCTGGCCCTGGAGGAGCAGGGTGGGCGCCTTGATCCGGCCGGCCACGGTGACCGGGCTGGATCTGCGCAGCAGCGCGACCGCCTCGGGCGTCGCCCGGCCGTCTTCGGCGACCTGCTGGTAGACGTCGCAGATCGCCGGCAGGAAGCGGCCGCACCTGGCCTGCTCGACGGTCAGCGGGGCGGCGGCCTCGCGGCGGGACTGGGCGGCGAAGGTGTCGAGGGAGACGCCCTGGCCGAAGAAGATGCCCGCCCACATGCGCTTGAAGACGCCGTCGGCCGCGCCCTGACCGATGGTGGCCTGGGCGCCCGACCCCGTGGCGGACCCGCCGGCTGCCGCGTCGGGGAAGAGGGCGTCGGCCAGGTCGGCCCAGGTGATCTGCGGGACGATGGCGTCGATGCGCTGGTCGAAGGCGGCGGTCATCAGGGCGATGGCGCCGCCGTACGAGCCGCCCGTGATGCCCACGCGAGGGTCGCCGGCGGCGTCGAGCTGGACCTCGGGCCGCTTGGCCAGCCAGTCGACGAGCTGCTTGACGTCTTTGACCTCGTAGTCGGGGGAGTTGAGCGCGATCTCGCCCGTGGAGCGGCCGAAACCGCGTGCCGACCAGGTCAGTACGGCGTAGCCGTCCTGGGCCAGGCGGGCCGCCTGCTGGCGGACGCTCTGCTTGCTGCCGCCGAACCCGTGGGCGACCAGCACGGCGGGCGCCTTGCCACCCCCGGCGGGCGGGAAGAACGTGGTGTCGAGCTCCACCCGCTGGTCGTCGGCGGGCCCGTCGACGACCGTGATCCGCTGGTCCTGACCGCGCGCCTCTCCGGCGGACGGCCACACCAGCCACGTCGTCACCCCGAGGACGGCGAGCACCGCGACCAGCGCGGCCACACGTTTCATGGCGGTGAGCCTACTTTCCGCACCTGAGAGATCCCTGAGACGGACCGCCGCCCGGGGAAGGCGGCAGCCGTCGACCAGCACGTCGACCAGCAGCCGTCAGCCGAGGATCGCGTAGACGGTCGAGGCGTGCGCGGCCGGGTCGCCGTCGCCGTCGGGCGTCAGCGTGACCTCCGAGAAGGCCAGCGAACGCCCCAGCTTGGTGACGCGTACGTCGAGCAGCACGTCGCGCCCGATCACCGGTCGCTGGAACGTGGTCGACTGCTGCACGGTCGTCATCGGCACGAACCCGCCCCTGGCGGAGGAGATCGCGATGACGGTGGCGGTGTCGGCGGCGGCCATCATCGCCTGGCCACACAGCCCGCCGCCCTCCCTGGCCAGCGAGTCGGACCAGGGGAGCCGGACGAGGGCATGGCGCTCGCCCACCTCCTCCACCCGCAGCCCGAGCTCCTGGATCCAGGGAGCGAAGTATTGCCGGAGAATCGCCTCTGCGTCTTCTGGAGTCACGCGCTCATCATGCACGCTGTAGGGCATGGCGGAGGAGCGGAGCGAGCGTCCTGTGGATAACCCGGCGAGCCCCCGGCCCGGGCCCCCGGCACCCGCCCCGGCCAAGAAGCCGCCTTCGGCGTCCGAGCAGCCCAAGGAGCCGCCTTCGGCGTCCGAGCAGCCCAAGGAGCCGCCTTCGGCGGGTGAGCCGGTCAAGGAGCCGCCTTCGGCGGGTGAGCCGGTCAAGGAGCCGCCTTCGGCGGGTGATCTGGCTGAGGTGTTCTTGCCGTCCAACTATGCGGCAGGCGTTCCCTATGACCTGTACGCCCGGCTGCGCCGCGAGAGCCCCGTCTGCTGGATCCCCGAGCCCGCCGTGGGCCCCTGGCGCGAGGGGCCGGGCTACTGGGGGGTGTTCCGGCACGCCGACGTCAAGCGGGTGCTGCGCAGCCCCGACGACTTCTCCTCTCACCTCGGCGCCACCCAGATCCGCGACCCCGACACCCCGGCCGACCTGGAGTTCGTCCGGTCGATGATGCTCAACATGGACCCGCCGGACCACTCCAGGCTGCGCCGGATCGTGGCGGCCGCCTTCACGCCGCGCGCCGTCCGCGCCCTGGAACGCACGATCAAGGACCGGGTGGCGGCGCTGCTCGCATCGGGCGAGTGCGACTTCGTCGAGGTGGCCGCCGACCTGCCGGTCTGGACGCTGGCCCACGTGATGGGCGTCCCCGAGCAGGACCGGCGGCTGCTGTACGACTGGGCCTCCCGCGTCATCGGCTACCAGGACGACGACTATGCCGGCCTGTCCACGGCCGAGGTCGAGTCCCTGACCCCCGTGGGCCGCCTGGCGGTCGCCGCCCGTCCTGAGCTCAAGCCGGGCATGAACCCCAGGTCCAGGGCCGCGCTGGCCGACATGTTCGCCTACGCCCACGCGCTGGCCGACACCCCGCACGAGTCCGTCATGTCCGCCATGAGGAAGGGCGGCCTGACCGAGGCCGAGTTCGAGAACATGTTCTTCCTGTTCGCCGTGGCCGGGAACGAGACCCTGCGCAACGGCATCCCCGGCGGCCTGCTCACCCTGCTGAGCCATCCCGCCGAGCTGGCCCGGCTGCGCGCCGACCCGTCGCTGCTGGAGCCGGCGGTCGAGGAGATGCTGCGCCACTGGCCCCCGGTGATGGACTTCCGCCGTACGGCCACCCGCGACCTCACGCTCGGCGGCCGGCGCATCCAGGCGGGCGAGAAGGTGGTCGTCTACCACGCCTCGGCCAACCGCGACCCGGCGGTCTTCGCCGACCCCGACCGCTTCGACGTCGCCCGTACGCCCAACGACCACGTCAGCTTCGGGTTCGGCCCGCACTTCTGCCTCGGCGCCCACCTCGCCCGCGTCCAGCTCCGCGCGGTCTTCGCCGAGCTGCTCGCCTGGGACGTCGAACCCGCAGGCCCCCCGGTGCGGCTCACCTCCAACTTCCAGAACGGGCTCAAACACCTCCCGGTACGCCTGACCCGCCGCCTGACGTGAAGCCACCCCGAAGGCATCCATAGTCACACAAAGGAGACATCTGAGACCGACGCGCCGGATGACCGTAAGATTTGCGCCGTGAAGTCACCAGCATCGTTCAAGAAGGCCGCAGCGTGGGCCTTGCCGTACTGGACCAGAGGCCAGGCGGGGCGCGAGACGCCGCAAGACCTGTTCCGGGTGCTCTACCTCGGATGGCTGGTGGCGCTCACGCTCAAGCTGCTCGGTTCGGCCTGGGACGTGTCGTGGCACTTCAAGTGGCTGCGCGACGACCTGGCCCCGCCCCACCTGCTCAACTCCGCCGGCACCGCCCTCGTCGTCGTCCTGACCGTCATCCACGGTTACACCGGCTACGGCGTGGACAAGGCGGCGTTGCGGCTCATCCAGTGGGGAACCGGGATCTTCCTCGTCGCGGTGCCGCTCGACCTGATCAACCACCGCGTCAACGGGCTCGACATCACCTCGTGGAGCCCGTCGCACATCATGCTCTATGTTGGAACGTTCTTCATGATCATGGGCGTGATCAGGGGTTGGTTCATGGGCGCGCCCCCCGGACGCGAGCGCACCGTCGTGCTCGGCGCCTTCCTCGCGTTCTTCCTGGAGAACGTGCACTTCCCCGAGCAGCACCAGGAGTACGGCATCCTCTCCCTCGGTGCCTGGGACAACCACGCGACCTACGCCGAGCAGATCCTGCTGCGCTTCGCCGCCGACCAGATGGGCCGTCCGGTCGACCGGATCATGATGAGCGGGTTCACCCTGCCCGTGCCCGACTACCTCTACCCGGTCTACGCGGTGGTCGGAGGGCTGTCGGTGCTGGTCGCGGCCAGGCTGCTGATCGGCAGGTTCGGCGCGGCGACGCTGGTGGCCGGCGCGTACGTCGGGTTCCGCACGCTGATCTGGCCGCTGCTCACCTTCGGCGGCTTCCCGCCGTCGGCGCTGCCGTTCTTCCTCGTGGTGGCGGGGCTGCTGGTGGACCTGGCGTTCCTGGTGCGCGTCCCGGCCGTGCGTGCCGTCGTGGGGGCGGCCGCGGTGACCGCCGGCGCCTACGGCGCGCTGGCCGCGCAGAACGCGGTCATGGGCCCGGTCTACGGCGCGATCAAGGGCCAGACCGGCCTGTACGGAGCCCCGCCCCTGGCCACGTCGTCGGCCGTCTGGGCCGGGCTCGGGCTGCTGGCCGCCTGGCTGGCCGCCGAGTGGCTGGCCGGGCGGCGCGACCGGCGGCCTCAGCCGATCGAGGCCCGCGTGATCGCGACCGCCACCCCGTAGGCCAGCCCCATCACGCCCACCTCGGCCGCCGTCCAGCTCACCAGGGCGGTGGCCCCGCCGCGGCGGATCACCGGCAGCAGGCGGAAGCGGATGTGGGCGGCCAGCGGCACCAGCAGCGCCACCAGCACCGTCTTGATCACGACGAGCACGCCGTAGTGGCTGGTCACGATCGCGCCCGGCAGCTCGACGCCGGGCGTGAGCGCCATCGTGCCGAGGCCGGTGACCAGCCCCGACAGCGAGACCAGGAGCAGGCAGACGGTGGCCATCCTGGAGAACTTCGGCAGCGCCACGGCCAGCAGACCCCGGTGGGGCGCGACGAACACGGCCGTGGCGGCCAGGCCGCCCGCCCAGGCCGCCGCGCCCATCACGTGGATCTCCATCGAGATCATGATGGGGTCGTGCCAGACGGAGTTGACCGCGTGCCCGGTGACCGGGATGGGCAGCAGCCCGAACAAAGCGACGATGATCCGCAGCTCCGCGGGCACCTTCTCGCCGAACCGCACCGCCATCAGCCCGATGCCCGCCGCCGCCAGCGCGCACGCCGCGCTGAACAGCAGACCCTGCCCGGTGCCCACCTCCTCGACGTAGGAGGCGATCAGGCCGAACGTGGGCACCCGCCCCGGGTTGAGCTCGGCCGTCTGGAACACGATGGTGAGCAGCGCGCAGATCGCCCACGTCCAGGCCGCCAGCACGGCGAGCGGACGCACCCGGCGCAGGACCGGCTCGGTGGCGTCGGGGTCGTCGAAGCCGAGCAGCTTGGGCACGAGACTCAGGCCGACCACGGCGACCGCGGCCAGGTCGAGCAGCACCCGGACGACGGGCAGGCCGTAGGCCACGACCGGCCCGGGCATGGGGATGCCCGGCACGGACTCCTGGGCGGTGAGCGTGGAGGCCGCGACCGCGGCGACGATCCCGCACACGACGAACGCCCCGGCGACGAGCCGCCCGCCCGCGACGCGCTGCCCGGAACGGGACGTGAGGGTCGCGGTCACGCCCGGGTCCCCTCCGACGGCCGCGCCTCGGCCTCTGCTTCAGCCGTGGAGGCGGCGGCGGTGGAAGCGGCGGGGGCGCGGCGGAGGGCGACGGCGGTGCCGGCGGCCAGGAGCAGCAGCGCGGCCACGATCCACACGACCGCCATGCCGGCCCCGCCGTTGGCGGCGGCCTCGGCCGCCTTCGCGCTGTCGGCCCGCTGGTCCTGCCCGGCAGCCGTGGCGCCGTCGCCCTGCTGGGGCTGCCCGGCGGGGGCGCCCGCGGCGGACGCGGCCACGCTGAAGCCGATCTTCCCGGTCACCGGATGCCCGTCGGAGGACAGGATCCGGTAGCCCACCACGTACGAGCCGCCCGCGGGCAGCGGTTTGACCTTGACGGAGACCTGTTCGGCCGACACCTCCGCCGCGCCGTCGGCCCACGACGAGCCGTCCGCCCCCGTCACGCCGACCTGCGCGTAGCCCTGGCGCACCGCCTGGTCGAACACCAGCGTCACCCGCGCGGGCGAGGCGGACAGCGTGGCGCCGTCCTTGGGATCGCTGCTGACCAGCACGTTGTGCGCCTGCGCCGGCAGGGCGAACCCGACCGCGGCGCACGCGAGCAACAGGACCGTGAGTAGCCGCCTCACCGATCAAAACCTTCCATCGAACGAGTCTCGAACCCGTATATGGTCCCACCCATGACGGACCTCTTCGGCGGCGCGGCGCCCTACTACGCCAAGTACCGGCCCGGCCACGGCGATCCCGCCATCGATCGGCTGGCTCGCGCGTTCGGCCCGGACGGCGTCGTGCTCGACCTCGGCTGCGGCCCTGGGACGATCGCGATCCCGCTGGCCCGGCGGGTACGCGAGGTGCTGGCCGTGGACCCCGACGAGGAGATGCTGGCCGAGGGCCGGCGGCTGTCGGCGGACGTGCCCGGCATCCGCTGGCTGCGCGGCGACTCGACGACGCTGCGGGAGCTGCCGCCGTTCAGTCACGTCGTGATGGGCCGGTCGTTCCACTGGATGGACCGCCGCGCGGTGCTGGCCGACCTGGACGAGCTGCTGCCGCCCGGCGGCGTCGTCGCGCTCGTCGGCCCCACCCGCGACCCCGTCGAGGAGCCGTGGGAGCCGGTCATGCGCCGGGTGCGCGAGCGGTTCGGCGTGAACACCTGGACGGCCGCCGGCTCCTTCCAGAAGACCGGCGAGCACCACCATGACGTGCTGGCCCGCTCGCCCTTCTCCGCCCTGGAGTCCGACCGGTACGAGCACCGCCTCGCCTACGACCTCGACGCCCTGCTCGGCCTGCAGCTGTCCTACTCCTACACGGCCCCGGCCAGGCTCGGCGACCGCCTGCCCGCGTTCGTCGAGGCGGCCAGGGCCGCCCTGCTGGCCGCCGAGCCGTCGGGCCGCTGGGAGCTGACGACGACGACCGAGGTCCTCATCGCCCGCCGCCCCGCCTGACCGCCCGACCCGACCGCTCGACCCCGCCGCCCCGCCTGACCGGTGCGGTTCGTCCGTCTCATTGCTTGGTGAGGCGTCCGACCGCCAGGCCCGCCACCCGTACGGCGGCCGACGGCCACAGCCGGGCCGCCCGCCAGGCGACCCGCGCCGAGGCCGGCGCCACGATCAGCGCCTTGTTCCTGGCCACCCCGCGCAGGACGTCGGCGGCCAGCGCGTCCACGGGATAGAGCCGCCCCTGCGCCCGCACCGCCGCGCTCCGGGCGTGGGCCGCCACCTCGTTCTGCGGCAGCCCCGGGTTGGCGTGGTCGAGCAGCGGCGTGTCGACGAACCCCGGGCACACCACGTTCACCCGCACCCCGTACGCGGCCGCCTCGGCCCGCAGCGCCAGCGAGAGCCCGACCACGGCGTGCTTGCTCGCCGTGTACGGCAGCATCAGCGGCGCCGGCACCAGCCCGGCCAGCGAGGCGGTGTTGACGATGTGCCCGAACCCCTGGTCCGCCATGACCGGATAGGCGGCGCGCACGCCGTGCACGACGCCGCGCAGATTGACGTCGATCGTCCGGTTCCAGTGGTCGAGCGTCAGCTCGCGGGTGACGCCGCCGACCGCGATGCCGGCGTTGTTGAACATGAAGTCGAGCCGCCCGTGCTCGGCCCTCACCCGCGTCACCAGCGCGGTCACGGCCTCGGCGTCGGTGACGTCGAGGCGGGCGAACTCCAGGCCGAGGTCGGCGGCGGCCCGCTCGCCGGCCTTCTCGTCGACGTCGGCGATCACCACCGCCACGCCCCTGCGCCGCAGCTCCCGCGCCACCGCGCGGCCGATCCCGGAGGCGCCCCCGGTAACCAGCGCGACCTTCACCGGCGCGGCTCCGCCCAGATCCCCATGGCCTGCCACACCTTCCTGCTGACGACGTTGACGAGCCCGATCTCGGCGCACAGCTCGCGCGTCCTGGCGAGCGAGTCGCGGACCTCCTGCCGGGCGGCCGGGTCGGCACGGTGGATCCCGGCCACGACGTCGGGCGGGATGCGGAAGTGCCGGACCATCGAGCCGGGCGGCGCGAGCATGATCCGGGCCATCACGCCGAGCACGACCGGCGAGATCACGCTGAGCATCGTGCGCCGGTGACGGGGCATGCGCGGCACCCGGTCGCGGAGGTAGTGGCGGGCGAAGGAGATGTGCCTGGCCTCCTCCGCGATGTGGATGCGCATGATCGTCTCTTCCAGCGGATGGTGGACCTGGCCGTCCTTGAGCACCTTACGCTGCACGTGGTCGATCGGGTCCTCGCCGCCCAGGACGAAGACGAAGAACAGCTCGGTGGAGACCAGCGGGATCCACGGCACGGCCTGGGCGATCAGCGACAGCGGCCGAGGCATGCCGCGGATGGGGAGCTTCGTACGGTTCACGAACTCCTGGAACATCATCCCGTGATGTCCCTCTTCGATGGTCTCGTGGTAGACGTAGCGGAACTCGGGGGAGCCGTTCGGCAGGCGGTAGGCGTAGTTGAGCAGGCCGCGTTTGAGCAGGTTCTCGAACTGCAGGCCGATCTTCATGGCGGTGGCGACCCGCCACAGGCCGATCCTGGCGCGGACCTCGGGAGAGCGGGCGCGGTACCAGGGGTGGCCGCCCAGCCTGTCGGTCTCGGGCAGTTCCCAGCGCGGGTCGTCCTGGTCCACGAGGAACTCCGGGTCGTCCCACGGGATGTCGCGGTAGGGCTCCCAGTGCTTGTCGACCGACGCCTTCGAGAGGCGTTCGACGACCGCTTCGTAGGCGCCGGCGGTCCTCTCGTCGTTCTCCCTGGCGGCGGCAGAGCTCGGTGCGCTTGTCATCGCGGGTGCTCCTCTCCTCCCGCCATCAATTGTACGAAGCATCCAATAGACGGGGAAGAGCGGCCCGGGTCACAGGTTCTCGACGGGCAGCCCCAGTTTCCCGGCGACCGCCGTACGCAGCAGGACGGCGGCCCGGCGGCGCGAGAGCACCCTGGGATGCACGTGCGTCTGGACCGCCAGGCCGTCGATGAGCGCGAAGACGTGCCAGACCGCCTCCTCCGGATCGGCGCAGGAGAACGCGCCCGAGCGCACGCCGTCCTCGATGATCGACCGCAGCAGCGAGCGGTTGCGCGCGTCGATCCCGCGGGAGATCTCCTCCAGTTCCGAGCTGCGCATCGCCTCGGCCCACGCGTCGATCCACAGCCGCCGCTCGTCCGAGGGGATCGCCGGCGAGCAGCGCCTGAGCAGGGCGCGCAGCCGTTCGAGCGGGCCGGCGGGGGACTCCTCGATGTCGGACAGTGCCTCCAGGTGCAGCCTGGCCGCATAGCCGAACGCCTGCGCGAACAGCCGGTCCTTGGTGTCGAAGTGGTAGAAGAGCAACGCCTGGCTGACGCCCGCCGCCCGGGCGATGTCGAGGGTCCGGGTGTGGCCGAACCCCTGCTCGGCGATCACCTCGCAGGCCGTCTTGAGGAGGTCTTCGCGCCTTAATCGGCTGAAACTGGGTGTCACAGCGAGTAACTCTAACTACTGATCAACGGTATTTGTAGGACAAACCGGGCACCGCGTTCGGAGGGCTCGATGGTGAGCGTCCCCGCGTGGGCCTCGGCGATCTCGCGGGCGATGGGCAGGCCGAGCCCGGTGCCGCCGGCGTCGCGACGGCGGGAGTCGGCCAGCCGGATGAACCGCCGGAACACGGCCTCGCGTTCGTCGGGGGCGATGCCGCCGCCGTCGTCGAGCACCTCCAGCACCGCCTGCCCCTTCCGTTCACGCACAGTCACAGTGATCATGGTATCCGCGTGCCGCTCGGCGTTGTCGAGCAGGTTCGCCAGCAGGCGGGACAGGCGCAGCGCGTCCCCCTCGACGACCACGCCGGTGTGCAGCCGGGTCTCCACCGGCTTGCCGTCCGTACGGCGGCCCAGCTCTTCGCTCACCAGCCTGGCCAGGTCGACCGGCTCGCGGCGGCCGGGCGCGCCGGCCTCCAGTCTGGCCAGGGTCAGCAGGTCGGCGACGATGTTCTGGAGGCGGTCGAGGCCCTCCATCATGCGCCGGCCGGTCTCGCGCCAGTCGGCCTCCTCGGGGGCGAGCATCGCCTCCTCGACCTCCATGCGCATGGCCGTGATGGGGCTGCGCAGGTCGTGGGAGGCGTCGGAGGCGAACCTGCGCTGCTGCTCCACCGCGCGTTCGAGCCGGTCGAGGGTCTCGTTCACGGTACGGGCCAGCTCGTCGAGCTCGTCCCGGTGCGGGCCCCTGGGCACCCGGCGGCCGAGGTCGGTGGCGGTGATCTCGGCCAGCTCGTTCCTGATCGCCGAGACCGGGGTCAGCGCCTTGCGCGCGGTCAGCCAGGCCACGCAGGCCGTGACGCCGGCCAGCAGCAGCACGCACAGCGTGGCCGCCGGCGGGTACAGGGGGCTGACGTACCAGGGCGGCGCGGGCATGTAGGCGTAGGCCATCCAGGGCCTGCCGCCGACGTTCGCCCGGAAGCCGACGGTGATCAGGCAGTGGACGCCCGGCACCCGGTTCGTGCAGGACGTGGTGGTGAGGCGGGCGTCGGTGCCGGTGGCGGTGGCGGTGCTGAGCGGCGGCTGTCCCGTCAGGCGGGGGCTGGCCTGCCGGATCCGGCCCCTCTCGTCGACGACCTGGATGAGGTCGGTGCCCTCGGTGACGGCCACGGGCCGCAGGCGGGCGGGGGCGTCGCGCTCGACGACGAAGGCGATGCGGCGCGCGGCGCCGGCGGCCTGCTCGGTGAGGAAACCGGTCGCCACCGTGTGCATGATCGGCGTGACGAGCAGCGCGATGGCGCCGTAGCCCGCCAGCGCGCACAGCAGGGCGGCCAGCGTCAGCCGCCGTTGCACGGACCAGCGCCTGAACACGATCACGCATCCCTCCGGTGACCAGGTGATCACAGGGGGCGGTGATGGTCCTAATTAGCGGAGATTCGGCCGCAAATACGGTCGAAAGGCCCTCCAGAGCATTGCTCTATGCGTGCCGCCGCGACCTGACTAGAGTAAGTGAACACTGATGCCAAGGAGTCGATGTGGACCTTGCAGAGTATCGGCGTGCCGCCGCGGAGTGGCTGCGCGACAACGTCCCGGCCGGCGATCAGCCGGGGGCTGACGCCCTCGCCCACGCCAAGGAGTTCATGGCCAGGCTCTACGACGCCGGCTACTCCGGCATCACCTGGCCGCGGCAGTGGGGCGGCCAGGGGCTGACGCAGGCCGAGGAACGCGCCTTCGCCGCCGAGGCCCGCGACCACACCCTCCCCACGTACGTCTTCTCCATCGGCCTGGGCATGACCGGGCCGACGCTGGTGGACCGGGGCACCGACGCGCAGCGCGAGCGCTTCGTCCGGCCGCTGCTGCGCGGCGAGGAGATCTGGTGCCAGCTGTTCTCCGAGCCGGGCGCCGGCAGCGACGTGGCCAGCCTCCAGACCCGCGCCGTACGCGACGGCGACACCTGGGTCGTCAACGGCCAGAAGGTCTGGACGTCGGTCGCCCACCACGCCGACTGGGGCCTGCTGCTGGCCCGCACCGACGTCGAGGTGCCCAAGCACCGCGGCCTGACCATGTTCGTGGTGGACATGCACCACCCCGGCGTGACCGTCAGGCCGCTCAAGGACATGTCCGGCAGGGCCAACTTCAACGAGATCTTCTTCGACAACGTGACGATCCCCGACGAGCACCGGATCGGCGAGGTCGACGACGGCTGGAGCGTGGCCGTCACCACCCTGCTGCACGAGCGGCTGTCGATCTCCGCCGGCGTCGGCATGGGCGGGCAGAAGGACAACCCGGCCACGTTCGAGGCGCTGCGCGAGACGCTCGACACCAGCGACCCGCTGGTCCGCGACCAGCTCGTCGAGCTGCACATCCGCAGCCGCGCCCTGGCGCTGTTCAACCAGCGGCTCGCCCAGGAGACCAGGGCCGGGATCTTCCCCGGCGCCCGCGGCAGCGCCGCCAAGCTGCTGCTGGCCGAGCTGACCCTGTTCCAGGCCGACCTCGCCACCCAGCTCGCCGGCCCCGAGTCGGTGGTCGGCGACCATCCGCTGTCCCGGTCGATCTCGCTGGCCCCCGGCATGGCGCTGGGCGGCGGCACCAACGAGATCATGCGCAACATCGTCGGCGACCGGGTGCTCGGCCTGCCGCCGGAGCCGAGGATGGACAAGACCGTGCCGTTCAAGGACCTGAAGGTGGGGACGCAGGGGTGAAGCTCGTACTCAGCGAGGAACAGCGGCAGCTCCGCGAGGCCGTGCGCGACTTCCTGCGCGCCGCCTCGCCGCTGCGCAAGGCCCGCGAGGGCTACGACCCCCAGGTGTACGCCCGGCTCAACGGCGAGCTGGGCCTGTCCGGCCTGGTCGTCCCCGAGGAGCACGGCGGCGCGGGGGCCGGGCTCGCCGACCTCGCGGTGGCCCTGGAGGAGACCGGCGCCGCGCTGCTGCCCGGCCCCTTCCTCGCCACCCAGTTCGCCGCGCTCGCGCTCACCCAGGTGCCCGACAAGGAGTTGCTGGGCGCCATCGCCGAGGGCCGCGTCGCCGCCACGCTCGTCCAGCCCGAGCAGGACCTCGCCTTCGACGGCGCGGCCGTCACCGGCGCCCTGCCCCGCGTGCTGTCCGGCATGGAGGCGGACGTGCTGCTCGCGCCCGTCCCCGCCCCCGACGGCGGCGTGCTGCTGGCGGCCGTCGACCTGGCCGGACCCGGTGTCACGCGGACGCCGCTGGAGACCCTCGACCTCACGCGCGGCCAGGCCCGGGTGACCCTGGAGCAGGCCCCCGCCCGCGTGCTCGGCCGGACGCCCGCCGGCAGCGGCATCGGCGACCGGCTGTGCGTCGCGCTCGCCGCCGAGCAGCTGGGCGTGCTGCGCGCCTCACTGGACGCCATCGTCGCCTACGCCAAGATCCGCGTCGCGTTCGGCCGCTACATCGGCTCCTACCAGGGCGTCAAGCACAAGCTCGCCGACATGCACGGCAAGCTCGAACAGGCCGAGTCGATCGTCAGGTACGCCGCCTGGGCCGCCGACGAGTCCCCCGGCGAGCTGCCCGGCGCCGCCGCCCTGGCCCAGGCGTACGTGGGCCGCGCCTGCTTCGAGGTCGCCCGCGACCACCTGCTCCTGCACGGCGGCATAGGCTTCACCTGGGAGCACGACGCGCACCTGTTCTACAAGCGGGCCAAGGCCGACGAGGTGCTGCTCGGCCCGCCCCGCATCCACCGGGCCCGGCTAGCGGAACTCCTGGAGTTGTAGATGGACATCAGCGGCCTTCCCGGCTTCTACGCCATCGCAGCGGCCGACCCCGGCCGCCTGGCCGTGATCGACACCGACGGCGCCGAGACCACGTACGGCGACCTGCTCGCCAGGGTCAACCAGGTCTCCCACGGCCTGCGGGCGCGCGGGCTGGTCAAGGGCGACGTGGTCGCGGGCGTGCTGACCAACGGCCTCGACGCCGTCGTCATGCTCATGGCGACCGGCCAGATCGGGCTCTACTACGTGCCGGTCAACTGGCACCTCACCGACTCCGAGGTGGCCTACATCCTGTCCGACTGCGACGCCAAGGTCGTGGTCACCGACGCGGCGCACACCGTGCCGGGCGGGGAGGTCGGCACGTCCGGGCTGGCCGAGGGGCAGCCCGCGGACGCGCCCGCCGGGCGGACCGCGGGGGCGGTCATGTGGTACACCTCCGGCACCACCGGCTTCCCCAAGGGCGTGCAGCGCGCGCTGCCCGACGCCGAGCCGGAGGCCATCGTGCCGCTGTACACGTGGTTCCTCGGCGAGGTCGTCGACCTCACGCCGGGCGACGCCGTGCACCTGGTGACCTCGCCGATGTACCACTCGGCGCCCTGCGCGCACACCCAGTTCGCGCTGCACCTCGGGCACACGGTGGTGATCACGCCCAGGTTCGACCCGGTCGACATCCTGGAGCTGATCCAGCGCCACCGCGTCTCCAACGCCATGATGGTGCCGACCATGTTCCACCGCATGCTGCAACTGCCCGAGGACGTCAGGGCCAAGTACGACGTGTCGAGCCTGAGGCAGGTCATCCACACGGCCGCGGCCTGCCCGGTCGCCGTCAAGCAGGCGATCATGGACTGGTGGGGCCCGGTGCTGTACGAGTACTACGGCTCGACCGAGTCCACGATCGCCTTCTCCGTCAAGCCGCACGACTGGCTGGCCAGGCCGGGCACGGTCGGCCGCCCTGCGCCGACGTTCGAGGCCAGGATCTGCGACGAGAACGGCGAGGAGCTGCCGCCCGGCGAACCCGGCATGATCTACGTCAAGTCGTCGATGGGCTCCTTCGAGTACCGCAAGGATCCGGCCAAGACCGCCGCCAGCATGCTGGGGGAGTGGTACGCCCCCGGCGACATCGGCTACCTCGACGAGGACGGCTTCCTGTTCCTGTGCGACCGGCGCACCGACCTGATCGTCTCCGGCGGGGTGAACATCTATCCCGCCGAGATCGAGGCCGCGCTGCTGGAGCATCCCGCGGTGGCCGACGTCGCCGTCATCGGCGTGCCAGACGAGGAGTGGGGCCACAACGTGGTCGCCCTCGTGCAGCCCGCCGAGGGCGTCGAGCCGGGCCCGGCGCTCACCGCCGAGTTGCTCGAACACTGCGGGCCCCGGCTGGCCCGGTTCAAGCACCCGAAGGTCGTCGAGTACCGCGAGCGGCTCCCGCGCACCCCCACGGGCAAGCTGTCGCGCTCGAAGGTGCGCGAGGGCTACCTGGCCGAGGCGGGGAACACCAGCTCCTCGCTGTAGTCGCGGCCGTCGCCGAGGTAGAAGCGGGTGGCGAGGGTGCGGTCGGCGGTGTCGAAGACCGTGGTCCACAACGTCCGGAACGGCGTGCCCGGGTCCTCGTCCGGCCGGACCGCGCGCAGCAGGTCGCGCAGGTCCGGGCCGGACAGGGTGACGCCCTTGCTGCGCTCGTACAGGGTGCGCAGCCGCCCGTAGGTGCCCAGGCTCGGCGTGGTGTCGGCGGGCAGGTCCGTCGGGTCCGGGTGGCGATGCAGCAGGTGGTTGGTGACGCACAGCGGCCCGTCGCCGAACTCGACGGCGTGCTCGCTGCCGTCCCTGCCGCGTTCCCAGACGAACGCCTGGCCGTGCGCGTCGGCGACCAGGTAGTGCAGGAGCAGGCCGTGGTCGTACTGCTTGGCGGCCAGCAGCGCCTGCTTGGCCTGGGCCGCGGTCTCGCAGGTGTCCAGGAGGAACCTGGGCAACTGGGTGCTGCCCAGCCCGACCTGCGGGGCGGTGTGCGCCGGCGGCACGGCGTTCTCGACGTCGGCGAGCAGCAGCATGACGGTCAGGCCGGCCTCGTTCATGCCGTCCATGCAGCCGTCGAGGTCGTCCATGGTGATCACGGTCGAGGCGAGCCCGTCGTCGGGGACGGTGGTGATCACGTAGGGGCGGGCGCCCATCGGCAGCTCGTCCGGGCGGGGCTGCCTGCCCCTGATCTCACTGGCGGTCGAGACGAAGAAGTCGTAGTTGCGGCCCACCCTGCCGTGGCCGTCGGCCGAGGCGGACGGCGGGCACCACAGTCCTGAGCAGGCCGAGCCCTCGGGCACGCGGTTCCAGCCGTCGAGGGCCAGGTCGTCCTGGTCCGGGTCGAGGCCGAGCGCGGCCGCCGCGCCGTCCAGACGGGCGTGGTGCTGCGGCCAGTTCCGCTCGAACCAGGACATCCTCGCTCTGTTCACCGCGGGGTCGGCGGCCCTGGGCGACCAGCCGAGCCGGCGGGCCTCCTCGGTGAGCACCCGGCCGATCTCGAACTGGCTGCCGGTGACAGTGAGGTGCGTGACAAGCTGGAAGTCGTCATTGCCGCCTGCGACGCAGGTCATGTTCGTCATGCCGCGAGAGTGCCGCCGTCCGCTGACCGGGCTCCTACCGTCCGCTGACCGCCCGCCGGTAGCGCTCCGACAGGCCGAGGACCGTCTCGGCCAGCTCCGGCGGGTCGAGCACCTCGAAGTCGACGCCGAGGAAGCCGATCCACGCCGCCATCCCGGTGAGGTCGTCGCCGCCGAGTTCCAGCAGGCACGCGTGCTCGCCGGCCGGCTCGACCGCCAGGCCGGGCCGCAGCGCCACGACGTGCTCGGCGGGCGCGTGCAGCAGCACCGTCGCGCGGTGGCGCCACATCGCCGTGCTGACGCCCTGCTCGACGTACGCGGCCAGGTCGCCGTCGCCGGGCAGTTCCCGGGGCGTGAACCGGGGGCCGGTCGGCGTCCGGGGCAGCAGGCGGTCGACCCGGAACGTGCGCCAGTCGTCCCGCTCGACGTCGAAGCCCACCAGATACCACCGCCCCCGCCGGTGGACCAGCCGGTACGGCTCCACGTCCCGGACCGCCGGCGAGCCGTCGTGCCCGGTGTAGTCGAAGCGCAGCCGCTCGTGGTCGCGGGCGGCGTTCGCGATCGCGGTCAGCACCTCCGGCCGGACGGGCGCCGCCCCCGAGGCGGGGACCTGCACGGTGTAGGCGTTGAGGGTGTTCACCCGGCGCCGCAACCGGGCGGGCAGGACCTGCTCCAGCTTGGCCAGCGCCCGCACCGAGGTCTCCTCGATGCCCTCCACGCCGCCGCCCGCCGCCCGGCCGAGGCCCACCGCGACCGCCACGGCCTCCTCGTCGTCCAGCAGCAGCGGAGGCAGCGCCGCCCCGGCGCCGAGCCGGTACCCGCCGGCCGTCCCGGGCGTGGCGTGCACGGGGTAGCCCAGCGAGCGCAGGCGCTCGACGTCGTTGCGGATCGTCCTGGTCGAGACCCGCAGCCGGGTGGCCAGCTCCGGGCCCGTCCATTCGCGATGCGCCTGGAGCAGCGACAGCAGCTTGAGCAGGCGGGCGGAGGTTTCCAGCATGGGCCCAGTGTGCCCGCTATCGCGGCAAGGAGGCTTCCGCGTCCAGGACGAGCTTGCCGAGGAAGTGGCCGTCCTGGCTGCGCCGATGGGCGTCGGCCGCCCGCTCCAGCGGGAACACCTCCGCGACCGGGACGCGCGGCAGCACGTCCACCGGGAACGTCCCGCCCTTGCCCGTGGAGAAGCGCACGCCGTGCTCGGCCGCGCCCGCCGGGTCGGCGATGGTGAGCACCTTGTCCGGGTCGCCGGTGAGCCCGACCGACAGCCCGACCTCGCCGCGTCCTGAGGCGTCCAGCACCCGGTCCACCGGGCCGGGCAGGCGCTGCTCCAGCCCGTCCCCGTAGGTGACCGGGACGACGCCGAGCTCGCGCAGGAAGGCGTGGTGGCGTTCGCTCGCGGTGCCGACCACGTGGGCGCCCCGGGCCAGCGCGAGCTGCGCGGCGGCCAGGCCGACGCCGCCCGCGACCGCGTGGACGAGCAGCGTCTCGCCCGCGCGCAGGCCCAGCTCCTCCAGCGTGCGGTGGGCGGTCTCCAGGGCGACGGGCAGCGCGGCGGCCTCCGCGTACGACAGGTGCTCCGGCTTGGGACGCAGCGCGGCGGCCTCGGCCAGCGCGTACGTGGCCGCCGCCCCCGACGCGACCTGGCCGAACACCGCCTGGCCCACCTCCAGGCCGGTCACCCCCGGGCCGAGCGCGTCGACCGTTCCGGCCAGCTCGATCCCGGTGCCCTGCGGGCCGTCGGGGGGCGTGCCCCCGAAGCCGGTGCGCAGCTTCCAGTCCAGGGCGTTCACCCCGGCCGCCCGGACCGCCACGCGTACCTGCCCGGCGCCCGGCCTGGGCAGCGGCACCTCCTCCAGCGCCAGCACCTCGGGGCCGCCGTGCTCGTGGTAGCGCACGGCCTGGGCGGTGACCAGCAACACCGCCTTCCCGACCAGTTCGCGGGCCTCCAGGGCGGCGTGCGCCTCGTGGGCGCGGTCGAGCGGCACGGCCAGGCCGACGACGGTCGTCAGCTCGCCGGTGGCCGCCATGCCCAGCGCCTGCCCGGCCAGGCGACGGAACTCCTCGGGGGCGAACTGCACCTGTTCCATGCCGACCAGCCGCACGCCGCGCCGCGCCGCCTCGGCGGGGTCCACCAGCGCCGTCGAGCCGCTCGGCACCCCGTACGCGAAGAACACCCCGCCGGGCCCGAGCAACGCGAACGCCTCGGCCCCCACCCGCCCCCCGACCCCGTCGAAGACCACGTCGAACGCCCCCACCGCGTCCCCGCTCGCTTCGGCTGTCCGGAAGCCGGTGGCGGTCAGGGCGGGGTAGTCGACCGCCTCGGCCGCGCCCGCCGCCAGCGCCGCCGCCCGCTTGGCCGGGCCGTGGGCGGCGGCCGTCACCCGGGCGCCGGCGGCCCGCGCGAGCCGGACGATCGGCAGGCCCAGCGCCCCGCCGGCCCCCGTGACCAGCACCCGCGCCCCCGGCTTCAGCTCCGCCGCCGTCACCAGGCTGATCGCCGCCGGGCCGACCTGGAGCAACGCCGCCGCCAGCCACGAGCTGACCTCGTCGGGCACCGGCACGAGCGTGTCCACTCCGGTCACGACCCGCTCGGCGTACCCGCCCGGCACCAGGGCCGCGACCCGCCGTCCCGTCCAGGCGGGGTCCACCCCCTCGCCCACCGACAGCACCCGCCCGGCCACCCCGGTCCCCGGCACGAACGGCGGCCGGTTGGGGAACCACTCCTGTCCCCATCCGGCGCGCAACTGGGCGTCCAGCGACATCACGTCGGCCACCGAGACGCCGACCACCACCTGCCCCGGCCCCGCGACGGGATCGTCCACCCGCCGCACCCGGAGCACCTCGGGACCACCGAACTTCGTCACCTCGACAACATCCATGCCGCCGAGTGTCCTACCTCAAGCGAACTTGAGGTCAACCCCGGCGCTCACCCGGTCAGCTTCTGCACCTGCTGGACGACCACCAGGACGGTCAGCGTCCCGAAGAACGCCACCGACCAGACCAGCGCCCCCAGCCGGTACGACCTGACCCTGATCGCCTCCGGCAGCGACCGCCGGTTCAGCACGATCAGCAGGATCGAGTAGACGAACATCATCACCGCCGCGAAGCACGCCGAGAACACCAGCAGGATCAGCGGCTGGTCGAACCCGAGCAGCAGGATCGCGATCCCGACCAGCGTCATCGCCCAGACGGTGACGAAGTAGACCCGGTTCACCGAGACGGGCCGGTCGCGCAGGTAGACCGTCTTGATCGTGTCCGAGGCCAGCCGCGAGGTGTAGTCGACGATGCCCATCGCCGAGGCGAACAGGGCCAGCGCGCCGATCACCCAGAACAGCACCCCGAACCACGTGCCGACCGCGCCCTGCAGCACCTCGCCCTCGACCTTCAGGAAGCCGATGTCGTTCTTGCCCGCCACCTCCGGCCGGCCGAAGACGGTCGAGTAGGCCAGCATCGACATCAGCGCGATCGTCAGGAACGACACCAGTGCGAACGTGGCGCCCTGCTCGGCGTTGGCGAAGCGCCACCACCGGCGCCAGCGCGCCAGGTTGCCCTCGGTCGGCGGGAACTGGAAGCCGGTCGAGGCGGCCGCCTCCTCCTCGCCGGTGACCGGGCTGACCAGGCGCGGGACGTACGAACCCATGCCGAAGCCCTTGTCGCGGATCCAGTTGCTCTGGCACAGGTTCTGGCCGCCGCCCGCGCCGGCGTAGGCGACGGCGCCCATCAGCACGGCGATCCCGAGCTCCTCTGCGGGGAAACGCGCGCTGACGGTGAGCCCCTTGCCCAGCTCGACCCAGCTGTCGGCGTTGACGGCGAACAGGATCGCGACCACGGCCAGCGTGGCCACCAGGGCGATCTTCACGAAGATCACCCGTTCGAGGGCCGTGTAGATCACCGGCGCCAGCGTCAGGCCCAGCGCGATCACGACGAGCATGCCGATCGCGATCCACCGCACGCCGCCCGCGCCGGACCCGGTCAGGTACGTCACCATCGTGGCCGACGTGGTCACCCAGCCCGGCCAGAGGTTCGAGGCCAGCGTCATCACGACGAAGACCAGGCCCCAGTGCTTCCACATCCGGCTGAACCCGGTCAGCGCGGTCTCGCCGGTGGCCAGCGTGTACCGCTCGATCTCCATGTTCAGGAACCACTGGGTGAGGATGCCGACCGCGGCGCCCCAGACGAACACCAGCCCCACCTGGGAGGCGATGTAGGGCCAGATGATGAACTCGCCCGACGCCAGTCCCACCCCCGCCCCGACCAGCCCGGGGCCGATGACGCGCCAGGTCGAGCGGGGAGGGTCGGGCAGGTCGCGGACGGTGACGGACGGCAGGATTCGCGCCGGGACGGTGGGGGTGAAGTCCGTCATGCGGATCTCCTTGTTCGGCTTCCCGTACCGTCACCTTACGCAGATCTCTTACGCCGGTGAACTATCCGGTCAGGGCCACCACGTAGTCCCCGTGGTCGGTGAGCCCCACCACCCGTCCGCCGGACTCCATGAGGCCGCCGAGCACCTCGCGCATCGCCGCCCGCCAGGCCCTGGCCGCCGCCGGGTCCTGCCCGCGCAGCCGTTCGACGTCGCGCGGCGTGCCCACCAGCACGACGTCGGCGTCCGTGTCCGTGTCCGTGTCCGCCGCCCGGACGAGCGGGCCGTCGCCGCCCTCCTCCAGCAGCCGGGGGCGGCCCTCGGCGGGTTCGACCCGTGGCTCGATCGGCCGCTCGTCCAGCGGCCACACCGCCAGCAGGCGGTCGGAGGAGTCGCCCTCGTTGATCGCGTCGGCCATCACGCCGTAGAAGTCGCGCAGGTACTCCTCGGGGCGGGCGCCCAGCTTGACCAGGTTGAAGCGGGCGTTGCGGCGGACGAGCGGGTCGAACGTCCAGGTGACGCGCTCCAGGCCCTGTTCCAGGCACCACGCCCGCTGGTGCAGCTTGAGCGCGTAGCCGATGCCCCGCCCGATCGACGCGCCCGTCACGTGGGAGTGCAGCGCGCCGCCCGCCGCGCGGAAGCCCACCGACGCCCCCACCAGCACGTCGCCCTCGTAGGCCCCGGTCACGTAGTTCCCGGCGTGCGCGAACCCGATCATCATCTCGACGCTGACCGGCGCGTTGCCCGGGTCGGGCCGCCAGATCTGCTCGAAAAGCCGGAAGACCTGCGAGAACTCGCCGATCTCGTGCAACTCGCGGATCACCACACCACTCTTGGCCGCCGCCGCGGCGGCCTCCTCCCGGCTCGTCATGCCCCCACTATGCCCGCCGGACGGCGACATGCCCGCCCGCGGGTCGCGGACGGGCATGTCAGGCACGGCCGGGGCTCACTTCACGAGCGCCCCGAGCGTGCGCTCCATGACGCAGTCGTTCTCGAACTTTCTGTCGTAGGACGTCGTGCGGCCGTACCAGTGGCCTCTGACGTGGACGTCGACCGGTGCGTAGTTGCGCGGGCAGGCGCCCGGGTCGACGTTGAGGTCCTTGATCACGCCGTCGACCTCGTGCAGCTCCGCGCAGGCCGTCCGGGGGCGCGGGTGCGTGCCGCCGTCGGGGTCGCAGGTGAGCCGCATCGAGTACGCGCCGCCGCCGTTGCTGGGCGTGACGGTGATGAACAGCAGCACGCCCGGCTCGTCGGCGGCGGCGGCGCCCGCCGGGCTCGCCCCGAACGGGACGGCGAGCGCGGCGGCCGCGCAAAGGGTTAGGGCGGCCGTCCGGCGAGCGGCGGTCAGCATGAATGTCATGGGAACCTCCCTGGTCAACGTGCGCCCCGAGAGTGGCGGCGCACGTCACATGACTACAGGGAGTCACCGTGTCGATACCACTGGTGAAGGAGTGACAGAATGCTGTCCCCGATGATCACCCCGGCCCCGAGGCCGGACCCGTCCGTCCGGCGCGAGGCCATGACGCGGGCCCGGCTTCCCGGCGCGCCTGGGCGCCCAGCCTCACGCACCTTGGCGCATCTGGGTGCACAGCCTCATGCACCTGGGCGCACCTGGGTGCGCCGCCTCGCTCCTTCAGCGCACCGCCTCGATGAGGGAGCGGAGGAGGGCGGTGCGGCGTGGCATCTCGGCCACCACCACGTGCTCGTGGTCGGCGTGCGCGCCGCCGCCCACCGCGCCCAGCCCGTCGAGCGTCGGGCAGCCCGCCCCCGCGGTGAAGTTCCCGTCGGAGGCGCCGCCCACCGCGGCGGAGGGCAGCGGGCCCACGTCCAGCCGCTCGGCCAGGTCCTGCGCCAGGGCGTAGAGCGAGGCCGACATCGCGGCTTCGAGCGGCGGCCGGTTGGGGCCCCCTTCGACCTCCAGCCGCGTGCCGGGCACCGCCGGGACCAGCTCCCGCATCGCCGCGTCCACCCGCAGCTGCTCGGCCACCGTGCTCGCCCGCACGTCGACCCCCACGGTCGCCTCGGCCGGGACGGTGTTGAGCGTGGTCCCGCCGCGCAGCACGGTCGGGGTGACCGTGGTGTCACCGGCCCCGAGCGCGGCGATGGCCAGGATCTGGTGCGCCAGCTCGACGCCCGCGTTCGCGCCCTTCTCCGGCTCCAGCCCGGCGTGCGCCGCCTTGCCGCGCACCCGCAACGTATACATCGACGTGCCCTTGCGGGACGTCTTCAGCGCGCCGCCGTCCGCGCTGGCCTCCATGACGAACGTGGCGGCCAGCCCGCGCGCGGTGTCCGTGATCAGCGGCGCGGACGTGATCGAGCCCAGCTCCTCGTCGCCGGTGACCAGCAGCGTGACGCCGTCGAGGGAGTCGAGCCCGGCGAGCGCGTGGAACGTCTGCACCAGCCCGGCCTTCATGTCGAACACGCCCGGCCCGCGCGCCACCCCGTCCACGACCGACCACGGGTGGGTCGCCAGCGTGCCGATCGGCCAGACGGTGTCGTGGTGGCCGAGCAGCAGCACCCGGGGCGTGCCGAACGTCCAGCGCAGATGGGTGACGCCGTCGATGACCAGGAACTCCGGCTTCGCCCCCAGGTGACGGGCTCCCATCGCGGCCACGACCTCGGCGCTGCGGGCCACGGCCTCCAGGTCGCGCGAGAACGACTCGCACAGGACGAGCTCCTCCAGATCCTCGATCATGCCAGCCGCTCTCCGAGGAACCGGTGGACGTTGCCGCCGATGATCTTGGTGACGTCCTTCTCCGGCAGGCCGCGGGCGAGCAGCCCCTCGGTCACCATGGGCAGCCCGGCGGGCCCCTCCAGGCCGGGGACCGACGCCTTGGGGTCGAGGCCATCGGGCTCCAGGTCCTCGCAGCACGGGGGCGTCAGGTCGTCCATGACCTCGCGGATGAAGTCGGGGCCGAGGCCGACGTGGTCGATCCCGGCCACCTGCGCGACGTGCTCGATGTGGTCGAGCAGGCGGTCGAGCGTCATGTCCTCCATGCGGTCGGCCAGGAAGGGGGCGTAGAAGTTCACGCAGACCACGCCGCCCGTGGCGGCGACCCCGCGGAGCTGGTCGTCGGTGAGGTTGCGGTGGTGGTCGCGCAGGGCGCGGGCCGCGGAGTGGGTGGCCATCACCGGCTTGGTCGCCAGCTCCAGCACGTGGGCCACGCCCGACGCGCCGAGGTGTGAGACGTCGAACACCATGCCCAGGCGCTCCATCTCGCTCAGGGCGGCCACGCCGCGGCTGGTCAGGCCGCTGCCGGTGGCGTCCTCGGCGCTGCCGTCGGCCAGCGGCGTACGCCCGAAGTGGGCGATCGAGGCCACCCGCACGCCCAGCCGGTGGACGGTCGAGATCAGCTCCACGCTCTCGTCGAGCCCCGGCATGCTCTCCAGCGCCAGCACCAGGGCGATCCTGCCCTCTTCCAGCGCCGCGTCGATCGCCGAGGCGTCCAGGCAGAGCCGTACGGCGTCGGGGTTGCCCTCCGCGATCACGTGGGCGCACTCGATCATGCGCAGCGTCTGCCGCAGCGCGCCCTCGGGCCGGTACTGGTCGTCGATGAAGATCGGCAGGATCTGCAGGTCGACCCCGCCCTCGACGAGCTGGGGCAGCCACCGCTCGCGGAAGAAGGAGGCCCACTGCTGGGGCGGCCGGGCGGAGACCGCCATGAGGAGATCATTGTGGGTGTCGGCCACGACGGCACGCCGGTGCAGGGGAAGCGTCATGCGAAGGACGTTACCGCGCGCGCCCGACCTGCTCCAATGCACCCGAAGCGCGATTTTCCCCCGCCATCTTGTCCGCCACACCGAAGACGGCCCCTCCTCGACCGTCCCCCGCGCCTTCCAACGCCGAAGACGTCCCTTCCGCGACGGTCCGGTAAGCCCCGCGCGGCGGCCTGCCGGTGAGCCGCCGGTAGAGCATCGTCGAGCCGGGCCAGTTGTTCGTGACCCGTCCCTCGGCCGTCTTGTACCAGCTCCGGCACCCCTCGCCCCACACCATGCGGGCCATGGCCGCGTCGAGCTGCCGGCTCCAGGCGGCCATCGCCTCGGGACGCACCTCGATCGGCCCCTGCTCGGCCACCCTCCGCAGGCACGCCATGACGTGGTCCACCTGGCACTCGATCATGTAGATGATCGAGTTGTGGCCCAGGTTCGTGTTCGGGCCGTAGAGCAGGAACATGCTGGGGAAGTTCGGCACCGAGATGCCGAGGTAGGCGTGCGCGCCGTCGCGCCACTGCTCGGCCAGCGACCGCCCGCCGAGCCCGGTGACCTCGATCGGGGCCAGGAACTCGGTGCTGCGGAAGCCGGTCGCGTACACGATCGTGTCGGCCTCGCGCAGGCCCTCGGTGGTCTCCACGCCCTTCGGCCCGATCCGGACGATCGGGTCGGTCACGACCTCGACGTCCGGCCTGGTCAGCGCCGGGTAGAAGGCGCTGTCGATGACGACGCGCTTGCAGCCGGGCGGATAGCCGGGCGTCAGCTTCGCCCGCAGGACGGGGTCGGGGACCTGGGCGCGCAGGTGGGCCAGGGCGCGCTTCCTCAGCAGGCCGGCGCTCCACCCCTCGGCCAGGGCGGGGTAGAGCGTGGCCTCGGCGTACCGGTAGATCCACTCGCGGTAGGCCCGCTGGAGGCCGGGGACGTGGTGGAAGGCCAGCCGGGCGAGCGGGCCGAACGTGGCATCCGGCTTGGGGATCACCCAGTTGGGCGTGCGCTGGAAGACGTCGAGATGCGCGGCCCGCTCGGCGACGGTCGGGATGAGCTGGGCCGCCGACGAGCCGCTGCCGATCACGGCGACGCGGCGGCCGGTGAGGTCGTGGTCGTGGTTCCAGCGGGCCGAGTGGAAGGAGACGCCCTCGAAGTCGGACATGCCGGGGATCTCGGGCAGGTGGGGGCGGTTGAGCTGGCCCACGCTCATGACGACCACGTCGAACGCCTCGGTGTGTTCGACGCCGTCGTGGGCGCTGGTCACCTGCCAGCGGCGGCCGTCGAAGACCGCCCGCCGCACTTCCGTCCCGAAGCGGATTTTTCGCCTGACGTCGTATTTATCGGCGCAATGCTCTAGGTAGCCGAGGATCTCGGGTTGGGCCGGGTAGCGACGGGTCCAGCTCGCGTACTTCTCGAACGAGTACGAGTACAGATGCGATGGAATGTCGCAGCCCGCCCCCGGATAGCTGTTGTCCCGCCACGTGCCGCCGAGGTCCGCGGCCTTCTCGAAGACCGTGAAGGAGCCGATTCCGGCACGCCGCAGCCGGATCGCCATGCACAGGCCGCCGAAGCCCGCTCCGATGATCGCGACGCTGGGTGCCATGCCGTCCTCCGCGAAGTCAGGATCCACTTACAGTACGCCGAACCGCGTTCTGGCGACACCCTCCGCCACGCCCCGCGCGGCCCTCCCACGGGCCGGTAGTCTGCGCAGGTGGCTGCTGTGACGCTGACTGAGGTGATCGAGGTGCTCGAGGCGGCCTACCCGCCCGCCCGGGCCGAGTCGTGGGACGCGGTGGGGCTGGTCTGCGGCGACCCTGCCGAACGGGTGCACAAGGTGCTGTTCGCCGTCGATCCGGTCGCGGTCGTGGCCGAGGAGGCCCTTGAGTGGGGCGCCGACCTGATCGTCACCCACCACCCGCTCTACCTGCGCGGCACCACGAGCGTGGCCGCCACGACCCCCAAGGGCCGCCTGATCCACCGGCTGATCAAGCACGACGTCGCCCTCTACACCGCCCACACCAACGCCGACACCGCCAATCCCGGCGTCTCCGACGCCCTGGCCAGGGCCGTGGGCCTGACCGGCGACCTCGTACCGCTCCAGCCCTTCCCCGACGACCCCTGGCGCGGCCTGGGCCGCATCGGCGAGCTGCGCGAGCCGTCGACGCTGGGGGAGTTCGCCGCGCGCGCCGCCAAGGGGCTGCCGCGCACCTCCGGCGGCCTGCGCGTGGCGGGCGACCTGGCGCGCCCCGTGACACGCGTCGCGGTCAGCGGCGGCGCGGGCGACTCACTGCTCGGCGCGGCCAGGGCCGCGGGCGTCGACGTGTTCCTCACGGCCGACCTGCGGCACCATCCGGCCAGCGAGTTCGTCGAGTCGGGCGGCCCCGCCCTGATCGACGCCGCCCACTGGGCCACCGAGTGGCCCTGGCTCGACAGCGCGGCGTCCATCCTGCGCTCCAGTGGCGTTACCGTTGAAACGCGCGTCTCCGCCACGGTCACCGATGCTTGGACAAGAGGATATTGATCATGAAAGCAGCCCCTGAGGCCCAGAAGCGACTGCTCGACCTGGCAGAGCTCGACTCCGTGATCGACCGGCTGGCGCACCGCCGGCGCACCCTGCCTGAGCTGGCCGAGATCGACGAGCAGTCCAAGCGCCTGGCCAGGCTCGTCACCCAGGTCATCGAGGCCGAGACCGAGGCCGGCGACCTCGCGCGCGAGCAGACCAAGGCCGAGACCGACGTCGAGGCCGTGCGCACCCGCGCCGACCGCGACCAGAAGCGCCTCGACTCCGGCGCCGTGACCTCCCCCCGCGACCTGGCGAGCCTGCAGTCCGAGATCACCTCGTTGCAGAAGCGCCAGGGCGACCTGGAGGAGATCGTGCTGGAGATCATGGAGCGCAGGGAGGCGGCCGACGGCAAGGCCACCGACCTGGTCGCCCAGCGCGACGAGGTGGCCACCACCCGCGCCGCCGCCGAAGACCGCCGCGACGCCGCGCTGCAGGAGATCGACAAGGAGGCGGGCGAGGTCCAGGCCCGCCGCGCCGCCGTCGCCGGCGAGATCCCCGCCGACCTGCTGAAGCTCTACGACAAGCTCAAGGACCAGTACGTCGTGGGCGCCGCCATGCTGCGCGGCGGCCGTTGCCAGGGCTGCAAGGTGGCCCTGTCCATCGCCGAGATGAACTCCATCAAGGCCGCCCCCCACGACGAGGTGCTGCGCTGCGAGGAATGCCGGCGGATCCTGGTCCGCACCCCGGAGTCCGGCCTGTGACGTCGTACGTCATCGAGGCCGACGGCGGCTCGCGTGGCAACCCGGGCCCGGCCGGCTACGGCGCGGTCGTCAGGGACGCCGCCGACGGCCAGGTCGTGGCCGAGGCCGCCGAGGCGATCGGCGTCGCCACCAACAACGTGGCCGAGTACCGGGGGCTGATCGCCGGGCTGACCACCGTGCTGGGGGTGGGTGGCGAGGGCTCCGAGGTGGCCGTGCGGATGGACTCCAAGCTGGTCATCGAGCAGATGGCCGGCCGCTGGAAGATCAAGAACGAGGGCCTGCGCCCGCTCGCCCTGGAGGCCGGCGCGCTGGCCAGGCGGCTGCGGGTGGTCGAGTGGACCTGGATCCCGCGCGAGCACAACAAGCACGCCGACCGGCTGGCCAACGAGGCCATGGACGCCGCCGCCAAGGGCCTGACCTGGAAGGCGGGCGGCACCCACGACGCCGGCGCACCGGCGGTGCCCGTGCCCGGCGCGGCGGTCCGCACGCCGCCGGTGGTGGTCGAGCAGACCGACCTCCTCGACGCGGGCGAGATCTCCGGGCTGTCGGCCCCCACGGCCTCCGTGGCCGCCGCCCAGCAGCGCACCAAGGGCACCGGCTGGGCCCCGCCCACCCGCGTGGCCACCTCGTTGCTGCTGCTCAGGCACGGCGAGACACCGCTGTCGGTCGAACGCCGATTCTCCGGCCTCGGCGACGCCGAGCTCACCGCCAACGGGCTGGCCCAGGCCGCGGCGGCCGCCGAACGTTTGTCGCGGGAGCCGTACCGGCCGGAGGTGATCGTCTCCTCGCCGCTCAGGCGGGCCAGGCAGACGGCCGAGGCCGTGGCGCAGCGCACCGGGCTCGACGTCGAGGTGGACGAAGACCTCAGGGAAGCCGATTTCGGCGCCTGGGAGGGGCACACGTTCACCGAGGTGCAGCGCCAGTGGCCCGACGAGCTGGCCGCGTGGCTGGCCGGTCCCGACACCGCGCCGCCCGGTGGCGAGAGCTTCGCCACGGCGGCCCGTCGCGTCCAGGCGGCGGGGGAGCGGCTGGTGGAGCGCTACGAGGGCAAGACCGTGCTCGCCGTCTCCCATGTGACGCCGATCAAGATGTTGCTGCGCGAAGCGCTGACCGCGCCCTTGGGCGCGCTCTACCGGATGCACCTCGACCTGGCCTGCCTGTCGCTGATCGAGTACTACGCCGACGGCCCGGCCGTGGTGAAGTCGTTCAACGACACGGCCCATCTGCGTTGAGCGCGGCCGCGCCGGGAGCCGCCAGAACATCCCGGCGCGGCCACTGCTGCCTCCGCCCCCCTCAGGCGGTGACATGCCCATTCCACCCAATCGATCTTGCGACTCGGTTGGGAACGGCTTGAGGTTTGATAATCTTCCTGAAGACGAGTCGGCCGGGCGGCCGCGTCGGGCCTCCGGGCCCGCCGAGGAAGGTCCGGGCTCCACAGGGCAGGGTGGTCGGTAACGCCGACCCGGGGTAACCCGCGGGACAGTGCCACAGAAAGCAGACCGCCCCCCGCCTCGGTGGGGGGTGAGGGTGAAAGGGTGGTGTAAGAGACCACCAGCGCCCACGGTGACGTGGGCGGCTAGGTAAACCCCACCCGGAGCAAGGTCAAGAAGGGACGCTCTCCGGAGCGTTCCGCGCGCGACGTTCGAGGGCTGCCCGCCCGAGCCGCGCGGGTAGACCGCTTGAGGCCGCCGGCAACGGCGGCCCTAGATGGATGGTCGCCCCTTCGTTCGCGAAGGACAGAACCCGGCCTACAGGCCGGCTCGTCTCTCACCTCCCAGTTCCTGGGCCTCCCGGCCGTGCACGATCAGTGCGTACAGCACCAGCACGTCCACCGCGATGACCGCGAGCGACCACCACGGGTTGACCGCGATCCAGGTGAGTTGTGTCATCGCGTTGATCATGACGAGGACCACCGCCACGATGCGGGCCCAGGTCTGCCCCACGGTCACCGCGATACCGGTCAGGAGCAGGACGATCCCGAACAGCAGATGGATCCAGCCCCAGGTGCCGATGTTGAAGAACAGCAGGCGGGATGGCGTGCGGACGAACAGCCCGCTGTTGATCACCGCGTAGAGGCCGGTGATGATGTTGAACACGCCGGACATGATCATAAGCATGCCGGCGAACCACACCCAGCCCACCCAGCCCGTGACGGGCCTGCTCTGGTACGTCATCGTCGAACCCTCCCCCGTGAGTTCACGTACACCGTGGGTCACCTGCCCGCCGGTTTGCGGTGTATGCGTATTCCCACGTCACGAGGTTCTCGGCACCGGAACGAGGCCCCTTCAGCCTCATCCGGGCCCGCCCGCCCATCCGGCCCCGGCCGCCTGCCCGGGGCCGGCGGGCCGCCGACGGTGGCGCGTCGCCGGGCCCGGACGGTTCGCCGTGAGGGTCAGGAGGAGCGGGCGTCCCAAGCGGCGAGGATGCCGGCCTCCTTGTCCGGGGCCATCCCGTGGACCGTTCTGCGGCCGTAGGAACGCTGCTCCTCCGGGATCTCGCGCAACCACGCCCACGTGTCACGCACGGTCTCCGCGACCGGACGCGCCCGCAACCCCGCCGCCTCGGCCTTGCCCGTCGGCACGCTCCAGAAGTGGTCGATCTCCTCGGACGCCGGCCCGCCCCACAGCGGCAGCTCCACGAACGTGCCCGCCCCCTGCTCGACCAGGAACTCCGCGTCCATCCACACGAGCTCCGCGTCGGACCCGGTGACCTGCCTGCACAGCTCCAGCCACTCGCCGTAGGTGGTGTTGCCCGCCGGGCCGGTCACCGCGAACCGGTCGGCGACGCCCCGCTCGGCCTGGTCGAGGGTGAAGATCGCCACGTCGCGGGCGTCGACGAGCTGCATCGGCGTGGCGGCATCGCCCGGCGCCAGCACCCGGCCGCCCCGCGAGATACGGGTCAGCCACCAGGGCAGCCGGGCCACGTTCTCGTGCGGCCCGAGGATCAGCCCCGGCTGGATGATCAACGCGTTGCCGTCGAAGCCCTGCTCGACCGCCCGCTCGCAGCCGGCCTTCAGCACGCCGTAGTCGCCGTCGTCGGGGCCGGCGTCGGGCTCGCACGGCCATCCGGCGGTGTCCTCGGTGGCGGCCTTGGCCGGGAACCCGTCGAGGGCCGAGACGCTGGAGATGAACGCGTACGTCGCCGCCCTGCCCGACAGCGCCCGCACCGACTCGCCCACCACCCGCGGCACATACCCGGACGTGTCCACCACGAAGTCCCACGACCGCCCGTCGGTCAGCCGCTCCAGGTCGGCGACGGACTCGCGGTCGCCACGCACGGTCTCGACGCCCGGCACGTCGTCGCCGCTCAGCCCCCTGTTGAACGTCGTGACCTCATGGCCACGAGCCAACGCCTCCTCCGCGATGGCGCGCCCCAGGAACCCTGTGCCGCCGATGAGCAAAATATTCATGAACCCATCTTCGGCGCCCGGCGGGACGCGGGCTCACAACTTCACGGAGAGCGAAGACCGCAGCGGCGGCACCAGGTGCACCCGCGCCGACCCGATGTCGAAGTACAGGCCCACCAGCTCCAGCTTGCCCGCCCTGACCTGCTCGTCCACCTTCCGGTAGGTCCGCAGGTTCTCCAGCTGCTGCTGCACGTTCACCCGGCACAACACGTCGAGGGCCCCGTTGTGCAGCCGGTCGCCCTCGGTCTCGATGAACCTGGCCAGGCTGTGGTTCCCGTGCCGCAGCCAGCGCCGCAGCCCCGGCAGGCTGCCCGCCTGCACCCCGGCGCTGAGCACCCCGGCCATCGCCCCGCATCCGGAATGCCCGCACACGGTGATCGTGCGCACGCCGAGCACCTGCGTGGCGTACTCGATCGCGGCCACGACCGAGTCGTCGTGCGGCTCGGAGCCGCGGCGCGGCACCAGGTTGCCGATGTTGCGCACGGTGAACAGGTCGCCGGGGCCGCTCGCCGTGATCAGGCTGGGCACGATCCTGGAGTCGGCGCACGTGATGAACAGATGGGTCGGCTGCTGCTTGCCCGCCAGCTCGGTGAAGATCGGCCGCACCGGCGCAGCCGCACGGTGGTGGAGTTCGTGCGACCCCTCGGTGCAGGTGGCCGGGGTCGAGCCGCCGTCGTCGGGGATGGTGCGGCGTCCCGGACGCGTCCGCGGCGTCCACGGCACCCACCGCCGGTCGGGGGACCTGCCGGTACGGGTCCCGCGGGCCGCCAGCGCGTACCACTCGTCGTACGGCTCGTCGAGGTCGACCGTGCCGCCCGTCCGCTCGTGGTCCAGCCGCCAGGAGTGGATGGCCTCGAACGCCGCGTTGTCCATGAAGTCGATGGTGAGATCGAGGTCGACCGGCGTGCCCGCGGCGATCGACCGCAGCCCGTGCGTGAGCCTGGGCACGCCGAGGAACGTCAGCGAGCCGGTGACCGTCACGTGCAGGCGGCCGTCCTGCTCCTCGCGCCTGCGTACGTTCACCCAGGTCAGCCGGCGCAGCGCGAGCAGCCCGGCCAGCGCCAGCCCGGCCAGCACCCCTTCGGCCAGGCCCAGCACGAGCACGGACACCACCGTCACCACGTAGACCGGCACCTCGCCGTGCCCGCGGCCCTTCCTGAGGCGCGCGAGGCCGGCCATCCGCACGCCGGTGAACACCAGCAGCGCCGCCAGCGCCTCCAGCGGGATCAGCCGGACCGTCCAGCCGAACCCCACCGCGAACACCAGCACCCACACCCCGTGCAGGATCGACGACGACCGGGTGCGCCCGCCGGCCCGCACGTTCGCCTCCGTACGCACGATTCCACCGGCGATCGGCAGGCCGCCCAGCGCCCCCGACACCATGTTGGCCACGCCCTGTCCGGCCAGCTCCTGGTCGAGGTCGGCGCGACGGCCGGGGTGACCTCCGTCGGCGGACGTCGCGCCCAGCAGCGACTCGACGCTGCCCAGCATCGCCACGAGCAGCACCGCGCCCACGATCGTGTGCCAGTCGGCGGACGGCAGCACGGGGAAGCCCCACCCGGAGAAGCTGCCGGCCAGGTCGACGCGGGTGACGTCCCAGCCGGACAGCCAGGCGACGCCCGCCGCGGCCGGCAGCGCGACCAGCGGCGCCGGCACCGCCCTGACCCGCTCGGGCAGCCGCGTCCACAACGCGAGCACCACGATCGTGAACAGGCCCAGCGCGACCTTGTGCCCGTGGAGGCCGGCGATCTGCCCGGGCAGGTCGGCCAGGTTGGCCAGGGCCGAGAGCTGGGGCTGCCCGCCGAGGACCACGTGGAGCTGGGAGAGCGCGAGGATCACGCCCACCGCCGCCAGCAGGCCGCGGACGACCGCGGGGGAGAGGACCGGCACCACCCTGGCCGCCTTGACCACGCCGAGCACCAGCTGGACGGCCCCTGCCAGCAGCGTGATCATGCACGTGGCCCGCCAGCCGTGAATGCGCACCAGCTCGACGACCACCACGGACAACCCGGCCGCGGGCCCGCTCACCTGGACGGCCGATCCGCCCAGCGAGCCGGCCACGACCCCGCCCACGACGGCGGCGATGAGACCGGCGGCCGGCGGTGCGCCCGAGGCCGTCGCGATGCCCAGGGAGAACGGGACTGCGACGAGGAAGACCACGAGCGAAGCGGGTAGATCATGCCGTAGCGTACGCAACCAGCTACTGAGGGTATCGCCGATCATGTCGGAAACCCTAGTGGTGCGCCACCCCCGCTTTAGCGGGTCGTCGCGGGGGTTTTACTCATTCGGTAAGGGGCCGGAGATCAGCGGTAGTAGTCGTTGTAGTCCTGCTCCGGGGCCCGGCGGCGGCCGCCGCCGTTGTCGGCCTGGCCGGGAGCGGCCGCGCCCTGCGACTGCCCGCCGTACGTCGGCCAGTTCGCCGTGCCGGACGGCGGCTCGGGCCAGGCGGGGCCGGGCCCGGCGGCGAAGTCGCCCGTCTCGTACGCGACCGAGGAAGGCTGGGGCGTCGCCGGAGGAGCCGACAGCACGTCGTCGTAGGCCGAGACCGCGCGGGCGGGGACGGTCGGGGTGCCGGTGGCCGGGGAGGGCCCGGTGATCGGGGAGCCGGAGTCGTCGGCCACGGCCCAGCCGGCGCGCACCTCGTACGACGCCGGGAAGGCGGCGGACGGGGAGGCGGTGGCCGCGGGCTGCTCGACGAAGGCGGGCCAGGAGCCGGCCGGGGCGGCGTAGGAGGCGGGGGAGGCGGGGGAGGGGTCGTCGAGGATGTCGGGCGAGGCGGCGGGCCAGGAGCCCGAGGTGGCCGCGGCGGGCGCGCCCGTCCAGGTCGTCTCAAGGGGGTCGGCCGCGTTGGTGTAGGCGGGGAACGGGTCGCTGGTCGGCGCGCCGTGGATGGGCGTGACCGGGGCGACCGGGAAGGACCCGCTGGAGGTGACGCCGGAGTAGGACCCGCCGGACGTCGCCGGGTAGGAGGGGGAGGCGGGGAACGAGCCGTTGCCGTTCGCGGGGTGGGCGCCGCTCGCCGGCAGGGCCTCGGGACGCGAGGCCGGCACGACCGGCTGGGCGGCCCCGCCGAGCAGGCTCAGCACGTCGGGCGTCGGCGCCGCGAACGTCACCGTGCGCTGGTCGGCCATGTCGGACGCGGAGGGAACCGGTCGCTTGGCGGGCTCCACCAGGTCGGCGAGGTTGGCCGCGGCGGCCGGGGCGGGCTGGCGCTGGGGCAGGGGGGCCTGGACGGTCGCGGCGTTGGGGTCGGCCGCGGCGGCCACGGGCTGCGGCTTCGCGGGACGCTCACGGCGCTCGGCCGGGCGCTCACGGCGCTCTGCGGGCTGCTCGCGATCGACGGGACGCGCGGCGCCCTTCCTGGCCGCCACGGTGCCGCCGGCGCCGAAACCGCCCTCCTCGGCGTCGCTGCGGATGTTCGCCCAGAACTCCTCGTCCTCGTGGTCGGTGGTCGGGTTGCCCCACTCGTCGACGCCACGCCTGCCACGCTGGCCGGTGCGGACGGGTTTGGGCTTCACCTCGTCGATCGGGGAGAAGTCAGGGCTGAAATTGGCCATCCGTGGTTCGTGCGCGGCGAACTCGTCGGTGGACCGGGCGTGCGTCATCTCCTCCTTCTCGGCCATCTCCTTCAGCCGTTCCGGAGGGAGAGAGCTCTCCCGGCGGTTCATGGAACGCATGCCCAGTGCCACGACGACGAGCACGAGGAGCACGACAGCGACCAAGCTCACGACGACCGCGATCATTGCACCACCCTCAAAGCCATGGCCTCCCTGTGGCATCGGTGAGATCGCGCGGCCATCGACGCGATCTGCCCCCTTTGATCACCAATGCCTAACAATTGGATTTGATTCTGTCGGACCACTATGAGAGTTGTCACACCCTACGCAAAGAATTGGTCCATCCGGTCTACCTGCGGTGATCGCCCTGTCACTGGATGTTCACCGCCGTCAGCCGGCCCCGGGCGATCGTGTGGTCGGCGATCTCCTTCAAGATCTCGGGGAGCCCGCCCTCTTTCGCCTCGACCTTGTCGTTCAACGTGTAGACGGTGAACCGGTAGCTGCCCGGGGTGTTGCAGGGCGGTTCGTAGCCCGCCTTCCCACTGGTGACCTTGGCCTGGCCGGAGCCCTCGGGCGGACTCTCGGCGGCACCCGGCCCCAGCTCGGTCGTGGTCGCCGGGATGTTGTAGAGCACCCAGTGAACGGCCGATTCGGAGGGAGTGTGGGAGTCGACCACGATCGCGATCGACTTGGCCTTCGGCAAGGGCTCGCTGGACCAGCGCAGCGGCGGGCTGCCCTGGCGGCCCCGGCAGGAGTACTCGCCCGGCAGCGGCATGCCGTCGCGCAACTCCGGGCTCGAGACGTTGATCTCCGCGATCTCCTTGGCCTGGGACCTTCCGATGCCCAGGGCGGCGCAACCTGACAAGGTGAGCGCGAAAGCCACCACTGTCACACTGACAGCGGCCCGCCTCACACGTGATGCCGTGTTACACAGCCCCATGCCGGATGATGCTACGCGGCTCTCGGCGGTGCGCAGACCGTTTCCCGATGGTCGGTCGTCGGCAAAGGAGCCGAAACCGGCCAGAATGCCGGGATCTTGGAGGTGAAGTTGGCCACAGCGACGCCGTCGGCGGGTCTGCGGAACGGGTGTCGCCATGACCTTCCTGGCCTGCCCGTTCCCCGGGGCGCGCGGCGGGGTCCCGGCGGGCGGGCGGTAGGGACAAAACGGGCATGGTTTCGGTCGGCGTCCGGCAGGCAAAATTCAGCTGCGCCGGAAGTGGCGGTTGTGCCTTGCGGCGGACGGCGGCTGCCACGCTTCGTGAGGGCGTTTCGCGCGTGGTGCGGTAACGCGCCGCCGGGCCTGGATGGCACGAACGTGGCGCCGCCGACGTGGCCCAGCTCGACAGCCTGCGGCCGGCCGCCACCGAGCATGCACCCGCCGCGTCCGGGCGTCCGCCCGACACGCCGCTACGGCCGACCGATCTTTACCCGCCGCCGCCGGTGAGCGCGATGGGTCGCGGGCGCCATTCCCCATGGGCGTCCTGAGGCCCCTGAGGGCGATCTTCGGGGGGCGTAGCCAGATCGTCTTTCGGGCCGTGCGCCCTAAGCTGGTCGTGTGACGTCAAAAGGCCCACTGCGTGACCCCGCGCACCGAGTCTCGCCCAAGGCCCGCCGCCTGTGGTTGCTGCAGGCGGCCATCGGGTTCGTGTTCTTCGTGGGCGGTTCGGCCGTGGTGGCCGGGTGGGTGGGCGGCAGCGGGTGGTCGTGGGTGCCGTCCTGGCTCGCCGCGCACTCCTGGCTGTTGCCGCTGGTCGTCGGGGTGGTGCTGACGCCGTTCCTCGCGGCCGAGCCGTTCGTCCGGTACGCCGTCCACCGCTGGGAGTTGTCGGGCGACGTCGTCTACGCCAGGTCGGGGTTCCTGACCAGGGAATGGGTGTTCGTGCCGGTGAGCCGCATCCAGACGGTCGACAAGGCCCAGGGGTGGATGGAACGGCTGCTCGGCCTGGCCACGCTGGAGATCCGCACCGCCTCCCACGCCGGCTCCTCCACGATCAAGGGCCTCGACTTCGAGGTCGCGGCCGGGCTCGCCGAACGGCTGGCCCACCGCGCCGAAGAGCTCAGGGACGACGCCACGTGACCCAGTCGCCCCCGCCGCCGCCCCCTCCGCCTCAGCCCCTGCCGCCCCCGCCCCCCGCGCCGCGGCGGCTGAGCCCCAAGGTGCTGCTCATCGATCCGGTACGCATGCTGCCCTCGCTGCTGCTGCCCCTGGTCGGCGTGCTGTTCGTGGGCGGCTTCTCGGCCAGGTCGTACGCGTGGGCGGCGATCGGCGTCGTCGGCACCGTGGCGTTCGCGGTCATCCGCTGGGCCACCTTCACGTACGAGATCGTCGGCGACCGCCTGGAGACCAAACGCTCGCTGATCAGCCGCTCGATCCGGACCATCCCGCTGGAGCGGGTGCGCGGCGTGGACGTCTCCACGCCGCCCATGCACCGCATACTCGGGCTCGCCGTGCTCAAGGTCGACACGGGCGCGAGCGGCGACGACGAGGAGGCCGCGCTCGACGGCGTCACCCTGGGCGAGGCCGAACGCCTCAAGGCGGTGCTGCTGCGCCGCGCCGTCCAGGTCAGGGCCGCCGAGCACATCCCCGGGCCCGGTCCGGCGCCCGTCGACCGGTCGATCATCGCCGTCCCGCGCCGGTGGCTCCTGTACGGGCCGTTGTCCGGGGCGTACCTGCTCACGCCGTTCGCGCTCGCCGGCGGCGCGGTGGGGCTGGCCTTCCAGTGGGGCGACGACCTGGGCTTCGGCCAGGACGCCGCCTGGAGCGCGGGGGAGTGGCTGTGGGAGCACCCCTACCTGCTGCTCGTCGTGGCGTTGCTGCTGGTCGTCGCCATGCCGTTCGTCGGCGGCGTCATGTACGCGGTGTTCAACTGGGACTTCAGGCTCACCCGCCGCGACGGCTACCTCGTGGCCGAGCGCGGGCTGATCAACCGGCGCAGCGTGTCGCTGGAGTCCCGCAGGGTGCGTGGCTACGAGATCGTCGACGGTCTGGCCGAACGCCTGGCCGGGGTCGTACGCGTCTGGGCGATCGTGACCGGGCTCGGCGACTCCGAGACGCGCGGGCAACTCCTGCCCGACGTGCCGCGCCAGGTCGCCGTCGGCGTCACCGCCGACGCGGTCGGGCCCTTCCGCTCCACCCTGCGCCCCCATCCGCCCATCGCCCGCAACCGCCGCCTGTTCCGGGCGGTCTTCCCCTGGCTCCTCCTGGCCGCGCTGAGCGCCGCGGGGGCGTGGGCCACAGGAATGATGCTCTGGTGGGTTCTGACGGTCCTGGCGTTGCTCCTGGCGGGCGCTGGGGTGTTCCTGGGCCTCGACCGGTACGCCTCCCTGGGGCACGGCTACGACGGGGCCCGCCTGGTGGTCCGGTCGGGCTCGCTGCGCCGCGCCGAGGCGGTGGTCGAACGCCGGGCCGTGGTGGGCTGGCGGCTGCGCCAGACCTGGTTCCAGCGACGGGCCGGGGTGCTGACGCTGATCGCGGGGGTCGGGGCGGGGAAGGGCGGCTACCACGCACTGGACGTCTCCGAGGCTCAGGGGGCCGCGTTCCCCGCCGAGGTGACGCCGGAGTGGCTGGCCCCGTTCGCGCAGCCCGACGTACCGGCCCGCCCCTTCCCGCCACAACACTGAACCCCTCAGCCTTCCGGCGGCTGGTTCCATCGCAAGGCGGCGACTTCGCGCCGGCGACTCGGCCCGGCACCACCCGCGGCTGGTTCCGCCGCAAAGCGGTGACTTCGCGCCGGGCGACCCCGCACCGGGGCTCGGTTGGTCCCGCCGCAAGGCGTCCGCACGGGGGCCCGGCGGGTCGGACGGCGATTTTCTCGGGGGGTTTGCGGAGGGGCCTTGTCCGTTCCGCGCGGCCTGGGCGGCACCGCGTCCTCGAACGGCCGAGGCCGCGCCCTCCTGTCGAGGTGGACGCGGCCCCTGGTCGATGACGGCGATCGGTGTCCCTGATCGCGGGTGGATCAGTCCTGGCGGCGGGCGCCGAACATGATCTCGTCCCACGTCGGCACGGAGGCCCGGCGGCCCCGCGCGCCCTTGCGCGCCTGACGCGCGGCCGGCGCGGGCGGCGGAGAGGGCACCGGGACGTCCTCCTTGCCGGGGCCCTTGCTGTCGTCCTTGGCATCGTCCTTGCCGGGACGCGCGGCCGGGATCGGCGGGGCGCCCTTGGGCGCGCCGGGGCCGGGCTTGGGCTTGGGCGCAGGCGCCTTCTTCTCCGGCACCTCGACCGTCTCGGCCACCTCTTCAGGCGTCCCGGCCTTCCCTGCCACTTCCTCAGGCGCCTCGGCCTTCCCGGCCACCTCGTCGAGCGTTTCGGTGTTCTCGGCCACCTTTTCGGGCGTCTCGGCCTTTTGGGCCACCTCTTCAGGCGTCTCCGGCACCTCGGTCTTCGAAGCCGCCTCTTCGGGCGCCTCCGGCGCGGCGGCGTTCTGGGTGGCCGCGTCCTTGGCGGCCTCGTCCTGGATGGCCGCGTCCTGGGTGGCCGTGGCTGCCGGTGCTGGCGCCGGGCTGGTCTGCTCCGCCTGCGCGGAGTCCGCCGCGCTCTGTGGGACTGGCGACGCGGCGGCCGAGGACTCCTGCGAGGTGGCTGCGGGCGTCTCGTCGCGCGGCGCGTCCTGCGAGGTGGCCGTGGGCGTCTCGTTCGTCGATGCGTGGTGGGTGGTCGCCTGCGGCGTCTCGGCGGCCGGTGTGTCCTGGGTGGTCGCCGGTGTGGCCTCGGTGGTCGCCTGGGGGGCCGCTTCCGCGGTGGCGGGCTTCTCGCTCATGGCGGGTGCGGCGGCGGAGGCATCCTCCGCAGCGGCCTTCGGGACGTCCGTCGCACCGGTCGTTGAGGCGTCGGGTGCGTCGGCTGTCGCAACGTTCGCCGCGTCGGCCGTCGGGACGGCGGTTGTGGCGGGCTCTGCGTCGTCGGCGGAGGTGGCGCTGGTGACCTGAGGCGTCGAAGGCGCGCCGGTCTTGGCCTCGATGGTCCGGGCATCGCCGGTCTTGGAGGCGGCCGACGCGACGGCGGGCTCCGGGGCGGCGGTGTCTCCAGGCGCGGGAGAACCGGTGGTGGTGGTCTCCGTCGCGGTGGACGGCTGAGCATCCACGGCCGCCGAGGTCGCCGCCTGGACGTCGGTGGCGGCGGACGCCTCCGGCCCGGCGTTCGTGGCCGACGTCTCCGGCTGTACGGCAGAGGCAGCGGACGTCTCCGGCTGTGCGGCAGAACTGGCGGACGTCTCCGGCTGGACGGTGGAGGCGGCCGGCGGCTCTGGCTGGGCTGCCGAGGTGGCGGCGGGCTCCGGCTCGGTCGGCGTTGAAGCCGAGGCGGCGGGCTGGGCCTGGGCCGAGTCCGGAGCCTCGGACCGGGCGGCGGGCTCGTCGGCCGCCGCCGCCGTGGACGGCTGCTCAGCCGCCCCCGTCGCCGTGCCGCCAGGAGCGGCGGACGTCGCGAGAGTGTCAGGAGCGGTCGACGTCTGGAGGGCGTCAGGAGCGGTCGCTGTCGTCGGGGCCTCGGGAGCGGGTGACGCGGCGAGGGCGTCAGGCGTGGCCGAGGTCGCCGGAGCGTCAGAAGCCGACGACGTCGCCGGGGCCTCAGGGGCGGGCGCCGGGGTCGGGGTGGGTGCGTGCTGGGTGGGGCCGTCCGTGTGCGGCTGAGGCGGTGCGGCGGGCTCGGAGGGCGTCGGCTGCGAAGGCGCAGGCTGGGAGGTGAGCGGGCGGGAGGCCGGGTTGCCGGGCGCGTAGATCGTGTCGTCGCGCTCGCCGGAGCGGCTGGAGCCGAAGTCGGGCAGCCACGGTGACGTGCCGCCGCGGCGGGAGGAGGCGTCGGCGGAGCGGCCGAACCCGGTCTCGCGCCCCGCGGTCTCCCCACGGTGCCCCTCGGCGCGGGTGTCCTCGCCCCGGAACCCGGGAGCCCGGCCGTCGTCACCACGGAAGCCCTGGCCACGGTCGTCGCCGTGGAAGCCCTGGGCGCGGGTGTCCTCGCCGCGGAATCCGTCGGGGCGGGGGGGCTCGGGGCGGTAGGTGTCCCCTCGGGAGGCGGGGCGGGAGCCGTCGGCGCGGGACGGGTCGGGGTGGAAGCCCTCGCCCCGGAAGGGGGCACGGGTGTTGTCGGACAGGGACGACGAGGTGTCCGACGCGGTCTCGCGAGACGGGGACGGCCGGTCGAACGGCACGTCACGCCCAGGCATGTCCGGCCCCCGGCCGTAACCGCCGGTGTCGGCGGACCTGGGCGGCGGGGTGTAGCCGACGGCCGGCTCCTCCGGCTCGCGGCGTACGACCGACGGGAAGGGCAGCGGGTCGGAGGCGAGCGGCGGCACCGGCTGCAGCTTGGCCACCCGAGGCGCGAACGGTGTGACCGTGGTGTCCTCCACCACGGCGGGATCGGGATCGAAGTCGGCGGACGACAGGCGCATGGCCTCGTCGTCGTGCGGGGAGACGTGGCGCTTGCGCGGGTCGAAGAGCCATTCGGCGTGGCGCGTGTGACCGTTCCAGACGTAGCCGAGCTTGACCCGCCACAGGCCGTCGTCGCGCTTGGCCGAATCCCAGTCGATCTCGTCGGTGGGCACGCCGCGCCTGGTCAGCCGCTCGGCCACCAGCTCGCCGAGGGTGGGACCTGGAGCGGTCTCCCCGGGCATGCGGACGGCGACACGCTGCGCCTGCTGGGCGACGTACTCCCGCTCCTGCAGCACCGGGCCCTCGAACCAGCGGACTCGTTCGACCGGGATCCCGGCGGTCGCGGCGATCTGTTCCGCTGTCTCTCCGGCGCGGATGCGTGCCTGGATCTCCTTGGGGCGCAACGGGCTCTCCACTTCGATCTCGTACTGGCCGAGACGGGAGAAGTTGCCACGGACGGCAGCACGGAGCCGATCGTCCACAGGAAGGGTGAAGCGCGTACCTCGCCCGGCAGTAGCCAGCACGAGATAGGTGCCGTCCTCACTCACCGCGACGAGTCGGAGCTCCTGCATGCGAGTCCCTTCGTCAGCGTCGCCATTCTTCCCCCGGACCCTTGAGTCTCTCGCGTGTGCCGGTTGCCTGCCAGCACCGTACCCGGCATGTCCGAACATCGCCTTCCTGGGAAGCCCCGGGGGCGATGTGACGCCGGTCACATTTGTGGAATCCATTTCCTCTAGTGCCCGCCGCTGTGCATGAGGAGGTTAGAGCTCCTCGACGGATTCTGGCGAATCGCGGGGCGTGCTGTTGTGCACTTCAGCGAACTCGCGACAAGGGACGGGCCGGCATCGGGACTGCGTTCGAGAAGACGCGCCGCGGCCGCGGCGAGATACGGGGCGGCCGCCGAGAACGCCTGCCCGCCGGAGGCAACCTGGCACCAACCTGAGTCGGCCGCGCCCGCGACGAACACGCCCGAGCGCACCAGCGACCGTACGGCGGCGCCGAGCGCGGGCGAGTCGGCCCCGTCGGCGGCGAGCGTGACGACGGACGGGCCGCGCGCGTGCCGCCGGATCCAGTCGAGCCCGGCCAGCACGTCGGCCAGCGAGCCCGACCCCGCGCAACCGAGCACCCGCACCGACGCGATCCTGGCCTCCGGCGCCCGCGAGGCGACGGCCTTGGCGACGTGCGTGCCGTGCCCGGCGCAGTCGCGACCGGTGCCGCCGGTGGCGTCGAAGGCGCGCCAGGCCCGGTCGCCGAACTCGGTCCGGGTGACGTCTACTCCGCTGTCCACGACGTAGACGGTGGTGCCCGCGCCGGTGGACGTGTCAGAGGTGTCGGCGGGGGCGGGCGTGTCGCCGGGCATGGCGTGGATCTCGCGATCGGGCTCGACCGCCAGGACGCGGGGGTCGGATCTGAGCTCGGTCAGCTCGCCGGCGGTCAGGAAGGTGGCGAATCCGGGCAGGGCCTCGGTGTAGTAGCGCCGTACCCGCCATCTCACCTCCGCGACGAGGTCCCGGGCGTCCGCGCGGCTGCGGGCGGTGACGATGTAGGGCCGGGTGGGCTCGGAGGCGGAGGGGCGCAGGGCGAGTCCGGAGGCGGGCGTCATGGCGAGAGGGACAGCGGTCGTCGCGGCCGTCGCCACGGCCGCGGCGAGGTAGACGGAGGGTAGGCCGAATCGTCGGGGCACGAGTTACGAGGATGCCTGTCGCGCAGGTCACAGGAACAACGGGACACGCGCTCGCGTCTATTCACGAGGAAGCTCTTTACCGAACGTATGACCAGAGGGGACTGATCCGGGGGATGACCGCCGAGCAGCGGAAGTTCGAGCTGAGCGTGCCACAGATCCTCGGGAGTGCCCTCGCCGCCGTCACCGCCGCGGTGGCCGCCTCCTACCTCGGGGTGGCGGGCACCGTGATCGGCGCCGCCGTGGTCAGCATCGCGAGCACGGTGGCCAGCGCCGTCTACACGCACTATCTCAAGCGCACCGGTGAGCGGGTCAAGCAGCACACGCTGTCCGCGTGGCACGAGGAGCAGGAGGAGGGCAAGGGCCTGCTCGCCGCGGCCGCGTACGCCACCCCGGCCGCGGGCGAGGAGACGGCCGCCCGCCGCCCCCCGGCGGCCGGTGAGGAGACGGCCGCGTTCCGTACTCCGGTGGGCGACGAGGACGACGAGGACGACGAGGACACGGCCGTGTTCGCCGTTCGACCGGGTGGCGAAGGCGGGCGGGACACGCTGGTCATGCCGGTCGCCGTTCCCGCCGACGGGCACAGGGGGCTGCCGTGGCTGAAGATGGCGGTGGCGGCCGCGCTGGTGTTCGCGGTCAGCATGAGCGGCATCCTCGCCTTCCAGGCCGTCGACCACCAGACGCTGCACGAGCGGGTCACCGGCAGGCAGACGCCGGTGAAGGAGCATCAGCGCGCCCCCGTCCAGGACCAGGGGCGCGACCGCCGGGACCGCGAGGTGCTGCCGACCGGGCCGGCGGAGTCGCCGACCCCGCTCCCGACGCCGACGGACACGCCGCGCACGCCGCCGCCGTCCCCGACCGAGGAGCCGGAGCCGAGCGTCACGCCGACGCCCACGCCCACGGACACGGTCGAGCCCGTCGAGACACCTCAGCCCGACGGGGAGGGGCAGGAGAGCCCCGACCCGGGCGAGCAGCAGTCCAGCGCGCCCCCGCCCACGCAACCCCAGGACGACCCGCCCCTCCAGCAGGAGGGCCGCCGGCCGCAGCGCTAGCCCAGCACCACGTCGAGGTAGTCGTTGGTGAACACCCGGCGCGGGTCCAGGCGGTCGCGCAGCGCGACGAAGTCGTCGAAGCGGGGGTAGACCTTGCGCAGGTACGCGGCGTCCCTGGTGTGCAGCTTGCCCCAGTGCGGCCGGCCCTCCAGCCGGTTCATGATCTCCTCCACGCCCTCGAAGTACGCGGGGTTGGGCGTGGGGCGGTAGATGTGGCAGGCGACGTAGGCGGAGTCGCGGCCGTACGCGGTCGACAGCCACGCGTCGCTGGGCGGCGTGACGCGCACCTCGACGGGAAAGGTGATCTTCCAGTCCATCCTGTCGATCAGGTCGCGGGTCTCGCGCAGCGCCTGGGCCAGGTACCGGCGCGGCACGGCGTACTCCATCTCCAGGAAACGCACGTCGCGGCGGGCCGTGAACACCTTGTACGAGGTGTCCACCGCCTCGGAGTCGCCCAGCGCCGCCGCGCTGATCGCGTTGATCCGCGGGATCAGCGCCGGACGCCGCCCGCCGACGGCGCACGCGGCGCCGAAGACGGTGTTCTCCAGGAACACGTTGTCCAGCCAGTGCTTGAGCGCGCTCGGCGGCCTGGCCGGGCCCGCGTCCCGGTTGTTGGTCTTGACCAGGCAGGCGTCGGTGTGCGGCAGCCAGAAGAAGTCGAGGTGCTCGTTGGCCGAGGTCATCGAGTCGAGCGAGGCGAGCATGTCGGTGAGCGTCATCCTGCGCCGCCGGTTGCGCAGCAGGAACGCGGGCTCCACCCGGAACGTCACGGCCGTCAGCACGCCGAGCGCCCCGAGCCCGACCCGGGCCGCGTCGAACAGGTCCTCGCCGGGCACGGCCGTGACGACCGAGCCGTCGGCGAGCACCAGCTCCAGCTCGGTGACCTGGTCGGCCAGGCCGCCGCTGTCGCGGCCGGTGCCGTGGGTGCCGGTCTGGATCGCGCCGGCGACGGTCTGCTCGGTGATGTCGCCCATGTTGGCCAGGGCCAGGCCGCGCTGGTCGAGCAGCTCGTTCAGCACCTTGAGCGGCGTGCCGGCCTGGACGGTGACGCGGTCCTCGGCGGCGGACCTGATGCCGCTCAGCCTCTCGGGACGCAGCATGATCCCGTCGGTGAGGGCCACCCCGGTGAAGGAGTGGCCCGTGCCCACCATGCGCAGGCGCCGCCCGGCGGCCGAGGCGTCCCGTACGGCCTGGACGACGTCCGCCACGCTCGTGGGGGTGCGCACCTCGGCAGGGGCGCCCGTCTGATTCCCGGCCCAGTTAGTGAAGACCATGAGGCGCCCCTCCGAGCGTCGTTCCGATTAAACGTGAACGATACTCACTTCTGCCAGCCTTCGGGAACCGGGAAAATCTGGCCGGGCTCAAGGTTCTGCCGCTTGATCACGTCGGAGACCGTCACCAGCTGGTACCCCTTGGCCTGCAGGGACTTGATGATGGACGGCATGGCGTCCACGGTCTGCTTGACCCAGTCGTGCATGAGGATGATGCCGTCGCGCTGGGCCACCTCAAGGGTCTTCTTCTTGATGGCCTCGACGTTCTTGCTCTCCCAGTCGTGCGAGCCGGCCGTCCAGAGGACCATCGGCATGCCGAACTCGGTCGCGACGTCGGACACCTGGATGTCGGCCAGCCCGTACGGCGGGCGCAGCAGCTTGGGCTCGACGCCCGCCGCCTTCTTGACCGCGTCCTGGGTCTTCTTGATCTCGCTTCTGATCTCCCCGGCTTCGATCTTGGTGAAGTCCGGGTGCTTGTAGCTGTGGTTGCCCACCTCGTGGCCCTCGGCGACCATGCGCTTGACGAAGGCCGGACGGCTGGTGACGTACTGGCCCTCCAGGAAGAACGTCGCCTTGGCGCCGGTCTTCTTGAGGGTGTCGAGCAGAGTTCCCGCGTACTGGCCGGGCCCGTCGTCGAAGGTCAGCGCGAGGCACTTGACCTGCTCGCAATCGACCTCGGCCTTCTTCGGCGTCTGGGCGAACGCGGGCGCGGGAGCCAGAGTGACGCAAACTGCAGCGATAGCTAGAAGTGAAGTGATTTGTCGGGACATAGCAGAGCTTCCGGTGTGATGGGTGTTGCGAGGGATAACTCCCGACCGTAGCGGATCAACTCTTCACGGGTGAAGGCGCTTCCGGAAGTCTCAGCAAACCCGAACCTCCGACGCCCACGACCGCCGCCAGCAGCGCCGCGCACACCGCGAAACCGAACGCGCTGGACGCGCCGAACAGGTCGGTGAGCCGCCCGCCCGCCCACGCGCCGATCGCCACGCCGAACCCGATCGAGGTGGAGATCCACGCCATGCCCTCGGTGAGCAGGGGCGGCGGCACCAGCCGCTCGGTGAGTGAGAACCCGGTGATGAGCGTCGGCGAGATGGCCAGACCGGCCACGAACGCCACGGCGGCCATGACCCACGGGTCGTCCACGAGCAGGATCGGCACCAGGCCGACCACGAACACGCCCAGCGCGCGGACGAACCGGGCGCGCAACGAGATCCGCCACTGCCGCGAGCCGAACCACAGCCCCGACACCATTGACCCGCCCGCGAACGAGGCCAGCAGGAACCCGGAGACGCCCTTCACGCCGTGCTCCTCGGCGAAGGCGACCATGATCAGGTCCACCGAGCCGAACACCGAGCCGAGCCCGAGGTAGACGCACGCCAGCAGGGCGATGCCGGGGATCAGGATGGGCGTGCCGCCGCCCGTCCTGACCAGCTGCACGGGCGGCTGCGTACGCCGCTGCGCCGCCAGGGCCAGGCAGCCGCCGAGCATGCACACCAGCGCCACCACCAGTCCCGCGTACGGGTTGACCGCCGTGGCGAGCACCGTGACGAGCGCGGGCCCGGTGACGAAGACCACCTCGTCGGCCACGGACTCGAACGCGAAGGCGGTGTGCAGCGTTCCCGTGCCGCCGTGGATGGTGGACCAGCGGGCGCGCACCATCGACCCGATGGACAGGGAGGAGGCGCCGATCAGCAGGCCGGAGACGTACAGGGTCCATTCGGGCAGGCGGAGCGCGGCGCTGAGCATCAGCGCGGCCATCGCCAGCGCGTTGACCACGGAGAAGGGGGCGATCACCCGGTTCTGCCCGAACCTGTCCACGAGCCGCCCCGACAGCGGAGCCGCGATCGCGAAGGCCACGTTGGTGGTCGCGCCGACCGCGCCGGCGGTGGCGAAGGACCCGGTGACGGTGGAGATCAGCAGCACGACCCCGATGCCGAGCATGGACATCGGCATCCGGCCGACGAACCCGGCCAGCACGAATCCTTTGACGCCGGGCCCGTTGAACAAACCCCGGTAAGGCCCGACCACGCTGTTTCCCCCTTACTTGGCGACCCAACGATCGCGCACTGTCTGTCCGGATGGCAACTGAAATTTCCGGCGAGTGGGTTAACGTGTGCCTGATGTCCGGTCTTCCCTCTCTCCGCGCGGTCCTGCTCATGGTCCTCGGCGTGCTCGTGGTCACCGCCGTGGCCGGGGGAGTCGTCGTGCTCGTGGGCGATGACCTGGTCAGAACCGCCCAGGAGCCGGTGCGCAGGCCGATCACCCGCGTGACCCCGGAGGCCGCTCCGCGCCTCGACAAGCTCGTACCCACGACGGCGCCGGTCAAGGATTTCGGACAGGGCGGACCGGGCGTCACCGTGACGCCGCCGCGCGTGCTGGCGATCGCGCCCGGCACGGTCTCCAGGCGGACCAGGCTCGCCCTCGGCGCGCTCAGGCACGTGCAGAAGGCGGCCGTCGTGGACGCCGGCGCGGTCAAGGTCTCCGGCACGTCGCTGAACCTGCTGGCCGTCGACCCCGCCGACTTCCGCTCCTGGACGCCGCAGCCCGTCGCCGACCAGCCGGCCGTCTGGAGCGCGCTGGCCAGGGGCGAGCTGGTCGCCGAGGCCGGCACGATGCGCAAGTACAGCATGATCCTCGGCGCGATGTACCAGGTGGACGGTGGCCCGAGGCTCCGGGTCGCGGCCTCGGCCACGCTCGGGCTCTCCGGCGTGGACGGCCTGGTCAGCGTCGAGGTGGGCAGGTCGCTCGGCTTCGCGAAGGGCGTCGCGGTGCTGCTGCACGGCAAACCGGGCACCATCGGCGAGAGCGGGGTGCGCAAGCTGCTGGGCAAGGGCGCGCAGGTCGTCGTGCTCGACGCGGCCAGCCGCGCCCAGCAGCGGCGGCGGCAGCAGCAACAACAGCAGCAGCCGGTCAACGTCGGCCGGCCGGGCAGCTATCTGGAGCTCTACCAGGCCGCCGCCACCCGCTGCCCCGGCCTGTCATGGACGGTGCTGGCGGCCATCGGCCAGGTCGAGAGCAGTCACGGCCGCAACAACGGGCCCTCCAGCGCCGGCGCCCTGGGACCGATGCAGTTCATGCCCGCCACCTGGAAGCACTACGGCGTGGACGGCGACGGCGACGGCAAGGCCGACATCTGGAGCCCGTACGACGCGGTGCCCGGCGCCGCCAACTACCTGTGCGCCAACGGCGCGGGCAAGGGCCCCGAGAAGCTGCGCAAGGCGATCTGGTTCTACAACCACTCGTGGGACTACGTGAACAAGGTCATGGGCATCGCCGAGGCGTACGCCCGCACCTACGCCTGAGGCCGCCCGCCGGGACGGACCGGACGCGGGCAGCAGGTGAGCGGGCACGGGACGGGCTCGGGCTCGTCCATCAGCTCCCTGACCATGCGGACGAACGCCGGATGGGTGCCGGCCGTGGCCGCGCGCTCCATCGGCAGGCCCAGCTCGGCGGCCACCTGCCGGGCCTCGGTGTCGAGGTCGTAGACGACCTCCATGTGGTCGGAGACGAACCCGATCGGGACCAGCACGACCGAGCCGGCGTCCGTCTTGCGCAGGAAGTCGCACACGTCGGGTTCCAGCCACGGCACCTGCGGGGGGCCGCTGCGCGACTGCCACACCAGGTCCCATGGCTCGTCACGGCCCAGGGCCCGGTTGACCAGCTCGGCGCTCCTGCGGAGCTGGGACTCGTACAGGCCGCCCGAGGGGCCGGCGGTCTCGGCCATCGACACCGGGATGCTGTGGGCGGTGAACACCAGCCTGGCGTCGTCGCGGCCGAGCCGTTCCAGCGCCGCGCGCGTGTGGTCGGCCATCGCCGCGACGAACCCCGGGTGATCGCCGAAGTGCCGCATCTTGATCAGCTCGGGGCCGCCCTCGACGGAGATCCTGGCGATGTCCTCGTAGTACTGGCGGCAGCTCGAATACCCGGCGAACGCCGAGGTGGCGAAGACGGCGGCCCGGCGCACGCCGTCGGCCGCCATGCGCCGCACGGTCTCCTCGCCGAAGGGGTGCCAGTTGCGGTTGCCCCAGTAGACCGGCACGCCCACGACCGGGCGCAGCGCCTCGACCAGCTCGCGGTTCTGCTGGTTGATCGGGCTGACGCCGCCGAAGCCCTGGTAGTGCTCGGCCACCGCGAGCAGCCGCTCGCGCGGGACGCCGCGCCCCCGCACGACGTTCTCCAGGAACGGCAGCACGTCGTCGGGCCCCTCGGGGCCGCCGAACGACAGGAGGAGGAGAGCGTCGTAATCAGCCACGTGTCAAGCCTAGTCAGGAGGCCCGGTGGTCCGCGCCCGAGGGAGCACCGAGCGCGCCGCCTCCCGTGGAGCGGCGGTGACCAGGTAGGTTCGATCGAGTGAGCGCATTCGATGACATTCGTGACTATGTGGCCATTCCCCGGGTCCTCTCCCTGAAGCTCTCGCCTGACGGCTCCCGCCTGATCTCGGTCGTGCAGGCGCTCGAACCCGACGGCAAGTCGTACGGCACCGCGCTCTGGGCGATCCCCGTCGACGGTGAGCCGTACCGCCTGACCCGTTCCGCCAAGGGCGAGTCGGCCGCCGTCTTCACCGACGCGGGGGACGTGCTGTTCACCTCCGCGCGCCCCGACCCCACCGTCAAGGACGCGGCCGACGAGGTGCCCGCGCTGTGGCTGCTGCCGCGCGCCGGCGGCGAGGCCCGCCAGATCGCCACCCGTCCCGGCGGCATCGGCGTCGCCCGCACGGCGGGCGACGTGGTGGTGTTCGCCTCCGACGTGCTCGACGGCGAGGAGGCGACCGAGGACGAGCGGCGCAAGGCCCGCAAGGACGCCGGCATCAGCGCGATCCTGCACGAGGGCTACCCGGTCCGCTACTGGGACCACGACCTCGGCCCGGCCCGCACCCGGCTGTTCGCCGGCCGGCTCGGCGCCGACCGTCTGGAGGACGTGCGCGAGCTGACCCCCGACGCGGGCGAGGCGCTGCGCGACACCACCTTCGAGCTCACCCCCGACGGCTCCACCGTGATCGCCTCCTGGCGCCGGTACCTGCCCGGCGGCGACAACCGCACGGACCTGGTCGCCATCGACGTGGCCACCGGCGAGCGGCGCACCCTGCTCACCGACGAGGCCCACGACTTCGGCGGCCCGATCGCCGTCTCGCCCGACGGCACGCGGGTGGCCTGCGCGCGCGAGCGCATCACGAGCGTGGACGTCTCCGTCCGCGTGGAGCTGTGGATCGCCGACCTGGCCACCGGCGAGGGCCGGGCCTACGCCCCCGGCCTGTTCCCGACGGACGTCGCCTGGGCCCCCGACTCCTCGGCCCTCTATCTGGTCGCCGACCACCAGGGCCGCCGTCCGGTCTTCCGCGTCCCGCTGGCCGGCGAGCACACCAGGCTCACCGCCGACGACGCCGCCTACCTCGGGGTCAACGCCAGCGCCGACGGCACGTACGTCTACGCCCTGCGCAGCAACATCGCGCTCGCCCCCGCCCCCGCCAGGATCGACGTGGCCACCGGCGAGATCGCCGACCTGCCCTCGCCGGCCCCGCGTCCCGAGGTGCCGGGCACGCTGACCGAGATCTCGGCCACCGCCGACGACGGCGCGACCGTGCGCGGCTGGCTCGTGCTGCCCGAGGGCGCCTCCGCCGACAGCCCCGCGCCGTTCCTGCTGTGGATCCACGGCGGCCCGGTCGCGTCCTGGAACGACTGGCAGTGGCGCTGGCAGTCGTGGATCATGGCCCAGCGCGGGTACGCCGTCCTCATGCCCGACCCTTGCCTGTCCACCGGCTACGGCCAGGAGATGATCGACCGCGGCTGGGGCGACTGGGGCCCCCGCACCCAGGCCGACCTCGACGCCATCGTGGACGTCGCCCTGGCCAGGGACGACATCGACAACGAGCGCGTGGCGGCGATGGGCGGCTCGTTCGGCGGCTACATGGCCAACTGGCTGGCCGGGCACACCGACCGCTACCAGGCCATCGTCACCCACGCCGCGCTGTGGAACCTCGACCAGTTCGCCGGCACCACCGACTCCTCCCTGTACTGGCAGCGCGAGTTCGGCGAGCCGGGCTCGGAGCGCTACGACCGGCTCTCCCCGCACCTGGCGATCGGCAAGATCACCACCCCGATGCTCGTCATCCACGGCGACAAGGACTACCGGGTGCCGATCGGCGAGTCCCTGCGCCTGTGGTGGGACCTCCAGCGCTCCGACGTCGAGTCGAAGTTCCTGTACTTCCCCGACGAGAACCACTGGATCCTCAAGCCGGGCAACGTCATCGCCTGGTACGAGACCGTTCTCGCCTTCCTCGCCCAGCACGTGCTCGGCGAGGAGTGGAAGCGCCCGGACTCGGTGGCCTGATGACCGACTTCCTGCGGCTGGCCGAGGACATCGCCCGGGAGGCCGGCGACATGCTGCTGGCCAAGCGGCCCACGATGTCGGCGGACGTCGAGACCAAGTCCAGCCCCACCGACGTCGTCACCGTCCTGGACAAGGCGTCGGAGGAGCTGATCCGCGAGCGCGTCCTGGCGGTCCGCCCGGACGACCGCTTCCTCGGCGAGGAGGGCGGCGAGGCGCCGGGCGTGTCCGACGTGCGGTGGATCGTCGACCCCGTGGACGGCACCGTCAACTTCCTGTACGGCCTGCCGGACTGGGCGGTGTCGATCGCCGTCGAGGTGGCCGGGCAGGTCGTGGCGGGGGTGGTCAACGTGCCGGCGCGGGGAGAGGTGTTCACCGCCGCGCTTGGCGAGGGCGCCTGGCTGGGCGGCGCGCGGCTGCGCTGCAACAGAGAGGTGCCGATGGCCAGGGCTCTGGTCGCGACCGGGTTCGGCTATTCGGCGCCGCGCCGCGAGGTCCAGGGGCGGGTCGTGGCGTCGGTGCTGCCGCGGGTTCGTGACATCCGGCGCGGCGGCTCGTGCGCCATCGACCTGTGCTCGGTGGCGGCCGGGCGGGTGGACGCGTACTACGAGCGCGGCACCAACGCGTGGGACTTCGCCGCGGCCGGGCTGGTGGCGACCGAGTCGGGAGCCCGGCTCGGCGGGCTGCGCGGCCGTCCGGCCGGGCCCGAGTTCGTGCTGTGCGCGGCGCCCGGCCTGTTCGAGGAGCTGCACGACCTGCTCGTGCCGCTGGACCCCGAACGCGACTCCTGACGGATCGGCGCGCATGACGGGACGGCCGGGACCCCATGGGCCCCGGCCGTCGCACACGTCTGTCTAACGCGGCAGCGGGATGCCGTGATCGTCGGCCAGGCGGCGCAGGTCCTCGATCTCGGCGGTGAGGGTGTCGGCGAGGTAGTCGTCGCCGGTGCAACGGGCCTCGGTGAGGCCCTTGTAAGCCTGGTCGAGGCGGCGTTCGATCGTGGTGGTGAACTCGCCCATCTCACCTACTCTCTCAGGGGTTCGATCCGTGCGGGGTGAAGTGGACCCCATTGCCAGTGGATGTCCGGGCAATGGGTGTCCCGACGGCATACCCCGGGTTATCGCCCTCTGAAACATGAATTTCCGCGGCCCCTGCCCGGTCCACCCCTGGACATGCCTTACCGTGCGCTTATCGAGCCTGTAGGCAGAATGAGGCACCGGAACCGGAAAGAGGTGTACCAGGCGTGCGAGTGCTGGTTGTAGAGGACGAGCGGGTGCTCGCCGACGCGATCGCGACCGGGCTGAGGCGTGAGGCCATGGCCGTCGACGTCGCCTACGACGGCGGCGGCGCCCTTGAGCGCACCTCCTACATCGACTACGACGTCATCGTGCTCGATCGCGACCTGCCGGTCGTGCACGGCGACGAGGTGTGCCGCAGGCTGGTCGAGCAGCGTTCGGCCTCGCGGATCCTCATGCTGACCGCCTCCGGCGACGTGGACGACAAGGTGGAGGGGCTCGGCCTCGGGGCCGACGACTACCTGGCCAAGCCGTTCGTGTTCATCGAGCTGGTGGCCCGGGTGCGCGCGCTCGGCCGGCGTTCCGCGCCCGCGCTGCCGCCCGTGCTGGAGCGGGCCGGCATCCGCCTCGACCCGGGCAAGCGGCTGGTCGAGCGCGAGGGCAAGGAGATCGTGCTCACCAAGAAGGAGTTCGCGGTCCTGGAGGAGCTGATGCGCGCCGAGGGCGCGGTGGTCAGCCAGGAGGACCTGCTGGACAAGGCGTGGGACGAGAACATCGACCCGTTCACGAACGTGGTCCGGGTGACCATGATGACGTTGCGGAAGAAGCTGGGCGAGCCTCAGGTGATCGAGACCGTGCCCGGGGTTGGGTACAAGTTGTGAGTGAACGGCCAGAGGGCGGGGCGGGGCCGACGCATCCGATGATCAGCCCCCATTCGGCCAGGAAGGCGACGCGCGTGCAGGAGGCGCCACCCCCGAGCGGGCCGCCGGCCTGGGACGGCCCGCCCCCGCCCGGCTCCGAGACGCCCGTCCGCAGCCCCCTGGAACGTGTCAAGGGGTTGCCGGCCAAGGTCAGCATCCGGTGGCGGCTCACGCTCACCTACAGCGCCCTGGTGTTCGCCGCCGCGGCCGTGCTGCTGTTCGTCGTCTACTCGATCGTGGGCAGGTCGATCGAGAACGCCTGGCCCGACCTGATCACCGACGACCTCGACCCCCTCGACGCCGCCATCATGCAGAACCGGTGGACCCTGGCCAAGGGGCGGGCCGTCAGCAGCGCCCGCGACGCGTTGTTCAGCAGCTCGTTCATGGCGCTGGCCGGGGTCGGCATCCTCGCGCTCATCATCGGCTACTTCGTGGCCGACCGGGCTCTGCGGCCGGTCGCCCAGATGACCAGCGCGGCCCGCAAGCTGTCGGAGAGCACGCTGGCCCATCAGCGCATCGCCCTGCGCGGCCCCAACGACGAGCTGAAGGAGCTGGCCGACACCTTCGACGCCATGCTGACCCGGCTCAACGTCGCCTTCGACACCCAGCGCAGATTCGTGGCCAACGCCTCCCACGAATTGCGCACGCCGTTGACGATTAACCGGACCGTCCTGGAGATCGCGCTGTCGGATCCGGAGGCGTCGGAGGATCTCAAAGCGCTCGGCCGTACGTTGCTGGAAGTCAACGCGCGTAACGAGAAGCTCATCGAGGGGTTGCTGTTGCTCGCCAGGAGCGAACGCGAACTCGCGGTGCGCAAACCGCTCGACGTTCAGGAAGTCGCGCAGACGGCCATGGAACAGCTCGCGCCCTTCGCCGCGGAACAGGGCGTGACCGTTGTGGCCGAACTGGTCAGCGCGCCTACCGTGGGCGACCCGGTGCTTCTGGAGCGGTCGGTCGGCAACCTGCTGGAGAACGCCCTCAAGTACAACCTTCCCGAAAGCGGAAAAGTCTGGATCCGAACGGGAATGGCGGACGGGGGGCTGGTTGTTCAGGTGGCCAACACGGGGCAGCACGTCCCGGCGTACGAGGTGAACAGCCTGTTCGAGCCGTTCAGGAGGCTCCACGCCGACCGCGTGGAATCGGCCAAGGGCTCGGGGCTGGGGCTGTCCATCGTCCGTGCGGTCGTGCAGGCACACGGTGGGAACGTGACCGCTGTGCCACGAGATGGCGGAGGACTTGTGGTGACGATTCGGCTTCCGACACGTTGATCGAGCGCCCCTGTGTGGGCCATGGGGCGCTGACGGGGTGACGTTCCGGTGTGTTCGTCCGCGTGTTGATGTAGTGGGGGCGTCTCGTTCTCGCCGTACATGTGGTTGGATGTGCCGTCGAACACGGTGGTGCATGACGCCAAGGCTGTGGGTTTCGCCATATTTGGCTAACCATTGCCGTCGGCGGCAGGCCCGGACGTGTTGGGAGGTTCGTTGTCCGTTCGTGCGGGGTACCGATGGAAAATCTCCCCGACGGAACGGGCACAAGATGGGCCTCCCGGACGTTAGAAGACGCGCGATGAGCGCGAAGACATATAGATGAGGGGGATGGAGTAAGCACAATGGCTACCGACTACGACAGCCCGCGAAAGACAGACGACGACCTGGGGGAGGACAGCCTCCAAGAACTCCAGGCACGGCGTACCGACAAGTCGTCCGGCAGCATCGACATCGACGAGACCGACCTCGCCGAGTCGCTGGAGCTGCCCGGCGCGGATCTGTCGAACGAAGAGCTCTCCCTGCGGGTGATTCCCCGCCAGGCCGACGAGTTCACCTGCTCACGCTGCTTCCTGGTGCACCACCGCAGCCAGCTGGCCTCCGAGAAGAACGGCCAGCAGGTCTGCCGGGAGTGCGCCGCCTGACCGCTGGAGCGAAGGAGCTCAGGGTGAGGGACCCAAGGAACGACCGAGCCCGCCTGCCCTGAGCGGTCGTGACCAAGTGGACGGAGGCATCGCGTGGCCGAACCTGATAAGGACGACCGGCAAGTTGACGACGGGAGCGCCGACCCCGAGAAGGAGGTCGGCGAGCTCGTCGTACGGCTCACCCAGCCGGGTGAGCTGGAGCCGGCCGAGCGGCGCAGGCTGCTCGGCCGACTGGCGAAGTCCCTGGCCACAGGGGCGAAGAAGGCACGAGCGAGCGGCGCGGGCCGCGGTCGCTGGCTGGCCGAGGTCTTCCTGAGCATCGCGCCCCGCATCCCCATCCGCGACCTGCACACGCTGTCGGAGCACCATCACGGCCTCACCGGCGAGGAGCTCGCCGACGACCTGGTGCGCACCGCCCAGAAGGCCACCATGACGGTCGGGGCCATCGGCGGAGCACTCGCGGCGGCCCAGTTCGCCGCACCACCCCTCCTGCTCTCAGCGCCCGCGCAGCTCGTGGCGGAGACCATCGTCGTCGCCGCGATCGAGGTCAAGCTCCTGGCCGAGCTGCACGAGGTCTACGGCGTCCGCGTCCAGGGCACCGGCACCCAGCGGGCCTTCGCCTTCACCTCCGCCTGGGCCAAACAGCGCGGCATCGACCCCCTCGCCCCCGCATCCGTCTCGCTCGCGCTCGGCGCGGCGTCCAAGGCCGCTCTTCGCAACCGCCTCATGCGTACGCTCGGGCGTCATCTGACCACCTTCGGCCCCTTCCTCACCGGGGCCGTCGCCGGCGGCGCGCTCAACCGCGGCGCGACCGGCAAGCTCGGCAAGGCCATCCGCGCCGACCTGCGCCTCAAGGGCCCGTCGTTGCCGCCGCAGGCTCCCCCTGACGAGCTGACGCCGTAGTCCGGCGCACCGGGACGGCTCAGACGTCCCGGTCGTCCACCACGCGCTTGAGCTTGCCCACCGACCGCTCCAGCGTCTCCGGGTCCACGACCTCGACCTCGACGCTCACCCCGACGCCCGCCTTGACCGCGTGGCGCAGCGCGCGCCCGGCCTCCTCACGAGCGGTCGCGCCCGGCCGCGCCTCGACCCTGACGGTGAGCACGTCGAGCCGGTCCGGCCGGGTCAGGTGGAGCTGGAAGTGCGGCGACAGGCCGGGCACGCGCAGCACGAGCTCCTCGATCTGAGTCGGGAACACGTTCACGCCACGCAGGATGATCATGTCGTCGGTGCGGCCGGTGACCTTCTCCATGCGGCGGAAGGCGGGCCTGGCCGTGCCGGGCAGCAGCCTGGTCAGGTCGCGGGTGCGGTAGCGGATGACCGGCATGGCCTCCTTGGTGAGGCTGGTGAACACCAGCTCGCCGCCGTCCGGGGCCGGTTCGCCGGTGAAGGGGTCGACGGTCTCGGGGTAGAAGTGGTCCTCCCAGACGTGCAGGCCGTCCTTGGTCTCGACGCACTCGTTGGCCACGCCGGGGCCCATGACCTCCGACAGGCCGTAGATGTCGACGGCGTGCAGGTCGAAGCGCTCCTCGATCTCGGCGCGCATGCGCTCGGTCCAGGGCTCGGCGCCGAAGATGCCGATCTCCAGCGAGCTCTCGCGCGGGTCGAGGCCCTGCGCGGCGAACTCGTCGAGCAGCGCCAGCAGGTACGACGGCGTGACCATGATGACCCTGGGCCGGAAGTCGGTGATGAGCTGGACCTGCCGGGCCGTCATGCCGCCGGAGACCGGCACGACGGTGCAGCCCAGCCGCTCGGCCCCGTAATGGGCGCCGAGGCCGCCGGTGAACAGCCCGTAGCCGTAGGCCACGTGCACCACGTCGCCGGGACGCCCGCCGGACGCCCGGATCGACCGGGCCATCACCTGCGCCCAGACGTCGAGGTCGGCCCGCGTGTACCCCACGACCGTGGGCTTGCCCGTGGTGCCCGAGGAGGCGTGGATCCGCGCCACCTGCTCGCGCGGCACGGCGAACATGCCGAACGGGTAGGACTCGCGCAGGTCCTCCTTGGTGGTGAACGGGAAGTGCGCGAGGTCGTCCAGGCTCCGGCAGTCGTCAGGGCGGACGCCGTGCTCGTCGAACTTGCGCCGGTAGAGCGGCACGTTGTCGTAGGCGTGCGCCAACGTCCAGCGCAGGCGTCGCAGTTGCAGGGCCATGAGCTCGTCCCTGGAGACGCGCTCGACCGGGTCGAGCTCCTCGGGGGACGGCGGGGGGACGGGCCTCATCTCAGCTCCCTGCTGCGCCCGCGGAACTCCGCGACCACCCGGCCGCCGGCCCCGCGCACGGTGATGTCGTAGATGCCGCTGCGGCCGTAGCTGGTGCGCTCGGCCGCCTCGGCCACCAGCACGTCGCCCTCGTGGGCGGGGGCGACGAAGGTGATCTCGGCCCCGGCCGCCACGGTCACCGGGCCACGGGTGTTGCACGCGCAGGCGAAGGCGGTGTCGGCCAGCAGGAAGACGTAGCCGCCGTGGCAGAGGGAGTGTCCATTGATCATCTGGCCGGTCACCGCCATCCGGCACACCGCGCGGCCCTCGGCCAGCTCCACCAGCTCGATGCCCAGGGCGGCGGAGGCGGTGTCGGCGTCCATCATGCGACGCGCGCTCTCCACACAGGTCTCCCTTGCTTACTGACCGAATGTTCGGTAAACACTTCACCGTCCTGCCGAGCACTGTCAAGGGAGGGCCGGCGCGGTGGAGCGGTAAGGGCCGTTTGTGGGGTATGTCCTGGTTCATCAGCGGGTCGGCCTCGGCGCGTGAGGAGAGACGATGAGCAAGCCGTTCGCCTCGTCGGCGGATCTCGGTGAGAAGCGGCAGTCCCTTGAGGTGCTGGCGGACGGCGTCTACGCGCTCACCGCCGAGGGCGATCCCAACGTGGGCGCGATCGAGGGCGAGGACTTCCTGGTCTGCTTCGAGGCCCTGGCCACGCCCACGGCCGCCGCCGACTGGCTGGCCAGGCTGCGCGAGCACACCGGCAAACCGGTCAGATACCTCGTGCTCTCGCACTACCACGCGGTCCGGGTGCTGGGCGCCTCGGCGTTCGGCGCCGACGTCATCGTGGCCCACGACAAGACCCGCGAGCTGATCGCCGAGCGCGGCGAGCAGGACTGGGCCAGCGAGTACGCCCGGATGCCCCGCCTGTTCAAGGACCCCGCCTCGATCCCCGGCCTGACCTGGCCCAGTGCCACGTTCAGCGACACCTTCACCATCGACCTCGGCGGCGGCCGGGGCGACCTGGTGCTGGCCCACTGCGGGCGCGGCCACACCGAGGGCGACCTGGTGGCCTGGCTGCCCGAACAGCGCATCCTGTTCGCCGGCGACCTGGTCGAGTCGCAGGCCGCGCTCTACACCGGCGACGCCTTCCACCGCGAATGGGCCGCCGGCACGCTCGACCGCGTCGCCTCGTTCGGGGCCGAGACGCTGGTGGGCGGCAGGGGAGCGGTGGCCCACGGCAAGACCGCGGTCGAGGCGGCCATCACCCAGAGCCGCGACTTCCTGACCGTGATGCTGCGCGAGGTCGGCGCGGCGGGCGGGCTGAAGGAGGCGTTCGAGCGCACCCACCGGGCCCTCGCGCCCCGCTACGGCGGCTGGCCCATCTTCGAGCACTGCCTGCCCTTCAACGTCTCCCGCCTCTGGGACGAGCTCCACGGCGTCGAACGTCCGCGCATCTGGACCGCCGAACGCGACCGCGAAGTGTGGGACGAGCTCCAGTCATGAGACCCGGGGAGTCCGTGCCGCAGGTGATCGTCGTCGGCGCGGGCCCGGTCGGCCAGACCGCCGCGCTGCTGCTGGCCAGATGGGGCATCCGGGTGCTGGTGCTGGACCGGCGCCAGGCCCGCGACGGCGGCGGCTCGAAGTCGATCTGCCAGCAGCGCGACGTGCTCGACATCTGGGCCGCGGCGGGCGCGGGCCGGGTGGCGGAGGAGGGGCTGGCCTGGACCACGGCCCGCACCTACTACCGTGACCGCGAGCTGTTCTCCTGGTCCTTCGACGGCCAGGGCCCGCTGCCGCCCTGCGTGAACATCTCCCAGGCCCGCACCGAGCAGCTGCTCGACGAGGTCATCGCCGACCAGCCGCTGATCGAGGTGCGCTGGAACCACGAGGTCACCGGGCTGGTCCAGGACCCGGCCGGGGTCGAGGTCCAGTGCGGGCAGCGGCTGCTGCGCGCCCCCTACGTGCTGGTCTGCGCGGGCGCGCGGGCCCAGCAGGTACGCCGGTCGCTCGGCGTCTCCTTCGACGGCGAGGCGTTCGACGACCAGTTCCTGATCTGCGACATCCGAGCGGAGCTGCCCGGCTGGGAGAACGAGCGGCGCTTCTACTTCGACCCGGTGTGGAACCCGGGCCGCCAGGTCCTCATCCATCCCTGCCCGAACGGGACGTACCGGATCGACTGGCAGATCGCGCCGGACTTCATCCCAACAAAAGATGATATTTCGCAGAAAATCCGGCAAATCATTGGGGATCGGCCGTACGAGGTGATCTGGCACAGCACGTACCGGTTCCACTCGCGGGTCGCGTCCCGGATGCGGGTCGGGCGGGTGCTGCTGGCGGGCGACTGCGCCCATCTGGTGGCGCCCTTCGGGGCCCGCGGGCTCAACTCCGGCGTACCCGACGCCGAGAACGCGGCCTGGAAGCTGGCCTTCGCGCTCAACGGCTGGGCCGGGCCCGAGCTGCTGGAGTCGTACCACGTCGAGCGGCACGCGGCGGCGCTGGAGAACCTGGAGGTCACCGCCGCCACCATGCGCTTCCTCGCGCCGCGGACGGTCCGGGACCGGGCCAGACGGCGGGAGGTGCTGGAGGGCGGCCTGGTCGCCGAGGTCGATTCGGGACGCTTCGCCGAGCCCTACTGGTACGTCGACTCGCCGCTCACCACGCCCGAGCCGGAACGGCCGTTCCGGGGCCGTCCGCCCAAGGGCGCGCTGTGCGAGCCGGCCCCCGGGGTGATCCTGCCGGACGTGCCGCTGGCGAAGGGCAGACTGCGCGAGTTCTGCCGGGACGGTTTCCTCGTTCTGTTGGGCGATATGTGCGATTCGCGTTTGTTTGTGCAGGTCTTGGGCAAGGTCATTACGGCACCGCTCGCCGTCCGCGAGCTCACGGAGATGGATGCGTCCGGCTCGCTCGCCGAAAGACTGGGCGCGCGGCCGGACGAAGCATGGGTGATCAGGCCAGATGCCCACATCGCCGCGATCATTCCCCGCGGGGGGCCGGACGAGGTCGCGGCCGCCGTGAGCCGCGCCTGCGGCTCTCCTCTACCTGAGCCCTAGGAGGACTGCGTGACCGGCCGTAGCTCGTTTCTTATCGTCGCGAACCGCTTGCCGGTCGATCGCGCGATCGAGCCAGACGGAACGGCCTCGTGGCGCAGGAGCCCGGGGGGGCTCGTGACGGCCATAGCGCCCGTGATGAAGCGCCGCCACGGCGCCTGGGCCGGTTGGCACGGCGCGCCGGACGAGCAGCTCGAACCGTTCGAGCAGGACGGCATGAGCCTCATCCCGATCCCGTTGTCGGCCCGCGAGGTCGAGCTCTACTACGAGGGTTTCTCCAACGCCACGCTCTGGCCGCTCTACCACGACGTGGTGGCGCCGCCGGTGTTCGAGCGGGAGATGTGGGAGACCTACCGCTCGGTCAACGAACGCTTCGCCGCGGCCGCCGCCGAGGCCGCCGAGGAGGGGGCCGTCGTCTGGGTGCAGGACTACCAGCTCCAGCTCGTGCCCGCGATGCTCCGACGGCTCCGGCCCGACCTGCGGATCGGCTTCTTCCTGCACATCCCGTTCCCGCCCGTGGAGCTGTTCTGGCGGCTGCCCTGGCGCAAGGAACTGGTCGAGGGGCTGCTCGGCGCGGACCTCGTCGGCTTCCAGCTTCCCGGCGGTGCCTCGAACTTCCGCAGGCTGTGCCGGCGGCTGCTCGGGCTGCCGTACAAGGGGAACGAGATCTTCCTCGACGACCGGGTGGTGACCACGCAGGCGTTCCCGATCTCGGTGGACTTCGGGCAGCTCGACTCGCTGGTGCGCGAGCCGCAGGTGGTGGCGCGGGCCAAGGAGATCAGGGGCGAGCTGGGCGATCCGGAGCACGTGCTGCTCGGCGTGGACCGGCTCGACTACACCAAGGGCATCGGCCAGCGCCTGGAGGCGTTCGGCGAGCTGCTCAAGGACGGCAGCCTGCGCCCGAACGAGGCGGTCTTCGTGCAGATCGCCACCCCGAGCCGCGAGCGCGTGGACGAGTACCGCAAACTACGCGACGACATCGAGCTGCAGGTGGGCCGGATCAACGGCGAGCACGCCCAGATCGGGGTGCAGCCGATCCAGTACTTCCACCAGTCCTACGGCCACGACGAGCTGGCCGCGCTCTACCTGGCGGCCGACGTCATGGTGGTCACGCCCCTGCGCGACGGGATGAACCTGGTGGCCAAGGAGTACGTCTCCTGCCACCACGACCTCCAGGGCGCCCTGGTGCTCAGCGAGTTCACCGGGGCGGCCGACGAGCTGCGGCAGGCGTACCTGGTCAACCCGTACGACATCGAGGACGTCAAGCGCCAGATGATCGCCGCCATGCGGGCCACGCCGCACGAGCTGGCCCGCCGGATGCGCACGATGCGCCGCCGGGTGGCCACCTACGACGTGGACCGCTGGGCGAGCGAGTTCCTCAGTGCCCTTGAGACACCTGCTTCACAGACTTCCACGCGTCGTAACGCTTCTTGGCGGTCCGGTTGACCACGATCTGCGCCACGGACATCCCGACGCCGGTGAGGATCGCGTAACCGATCGCCTCACCCATGCTGACCTCGGGCGAGTCGTCGTCGAGTGGCGGCTCCTTGCCGGTCGCCTTGACCCAGACGAACCCGAGCAGCTTTCTCATCCCCCAAGCGGTCGCCATGCCCACCAGACCACCGATGACACGCCAGGCGATGTCGGGTTTGTCCTCCGCCATGCCAACTCCCTTCCCCTATGTAACGAACACTAGTCTCTAACGCTTGCCGTCCCCCCGAAGCCGTACCATAAGGAGGCATGACTCAACAGCGACTACGCCATGCATCCATGCCGGAAAAGCCGACCCTCGACGGCTTGGAGCAGGTATGGGTAGCTCGCTGGCAGGAGGAGGGCACCTACCGCTTCGACCGCACCCGGCCGCGCGAGCAGGTCTACTCCATCGACACGCCGCCGCCCACGGTGTCCGGCTCCCTCCACGTCGGTCATGTCTTCTCCTTCACCCACACCGACATCATGGCCCGCTACCAGCGGATGATCGGCAAGTCGGTGTTCTACCCCATCGGCTGGGACGACAACGGCCTGCCCACCGAACGGCGGGTGCAGAACGTCTACGGGGTGCGCTGCGATCCGTCGCTGCCGTACGACCCCGACTTCGTTCCACCGGACAAGCCCGGCAAACGTGAGATCTCCATTTCGCGGCGCAACTTCGTGGAGCTGTGTCACCAGCTCACCGCCATCGACGAGAAGGCGTTCGAGGAGGTCTGGCGGCGGGTCGGCCTGTCGGTCGACTGGGACCTGCTCTACACCACGATCAGCGACGAGTCGCGCGCGGTGTCCCAGCGGGCGTTCCTGCGCAACCTCGGCCGCGGCGAGGCCTACCTCGCCGAGGCGCCCACGCTGTGGGACGTCACCTACCGCACCGCGGTGGCCCAGGCCGAGCTGGAGGACCGCGAGTGGCCCGGCTCCTTCCACCGCGTCTCCTTCTACGGCGAGCGCGGGCCCGTCTGGATCGAGACGACCCGGCCCGAGCTGATCCCGGCCTGCGTCGCGCTGGTCGCCCACCCCGACGACGAGCGCTACAAGCCGCTGTTCGGCACGTCCGCGCTCACGCCGCTGTTCGGCGTCGAGGTGCCGATCCTGGCCCACCACCTGGCCGAGCCCGACAAGGGGTCCGGCATCGCGATGATCTGCACGTTCGGCGACATCACCGACGTCACCTGGTGGCGTGAGCTGCACCTGCCCACCCGGCCGGTCATCGGCTGGGACGGCCGGCTGCTGCCCGAGCCGCCCGACGGCGTGGACGCCGAGCCGTACAAGGAGCTGGCCGGCAAGACCGTCCACAGCGCCCGCGAGCGCATCGTGGAGCTGCTGCGCGAGTCCGGCGACCTCGACGGCGACCCGCGCCCGGTGCAGCGCGCGGTGAAGTTCTACGAACGCGGCGACAAGCCGCTGGAGATCGTCACCACCCGCCAGTGGTACATCCGCAACGGCGGGCGCGAGCAGGCGCTGCGCGCCCGGCTGCTGGAGCGCGGCAGCGAGCTGGCCTGGCACCCGCCGCACATGCGGGTGCGCTACGACAACTGGGTCGAGGGCCTGACCAGCGACTGGCTGATCTCCCGCCAGCGGTTCTTCGGCGTGCCGTTCCCGGTGTGGTATCCGCTGGACGAGTCCGGCAACCCGGTCCACGACGCGCCGATCCTGCCGGTCGAGGAGTCGCTGCCGGTCGACCCGTCCTCCGACGTGCCGCCCGGCTACACCGAGGAGCAGCGGGGGGTGCCCGGCGGCTTCATGGCCGACCCCGACGTCATGGACACCTGGGCGACCTCGTCCCTGACGCCGCAGATCGCCGGCCGCTGGGCGACCGACGACGACCTCTACCGGCGTGTGTCCCCCTACGACCTGCGGCCGCAGGCGCACGAGATCATCCGCACCTGGCTGTTCTCGACGGTGGTCCGCTCCCACCTGGAGTTCGACGCGCTGCCGTGGAGCGACGTGGCGATCTCCGGCTGGATCCTCGACCCCGACCGCAAGAAGATGTCCAAGTCCAAGGGCAACGTGGTCACCCCGCTCGACCTGCTGGAGCAGCACGGCTCCGACGCGGTCCGCTACTGGGCCGCGAACGGCCGCTACGGCGTGGACACCACGTTCGACGTGGGCCAGCTCAAGATCGGCCGGCGGCTGGCGATCAAGATCCTCAACGCCTCGAAGTTCGTGCTCGGCCTGGCCGGCAGCGAGGGCGAGGTCACCGAGCCGATCGACCTGTCAATGCTGGCCGCCCTGTCCGACATGGCCCGCGAGGCCACGCAGGCGTTCGAGTCCTACGACCACACCCGCGCCCTGGAGGCCGTCGAGCGGTTCTTCTGGTCCTTCTGCGACGACTACCTGGAGCTGGTCAAGGCGCGGGCCTACGAGTCCGGGCCGGCCGCCGCCTCGGCGCACGCGGCGCTGCGGCAGGCCCTCGACACGCTGCTGCGGCTGTTCGCGCCGGTGCTGCCGTTCGTGACCGAGGAGGTCTGGTCGTGGTGGCGCGAGGGCTCGGTGCACCGCGCCGCCTGGCCGGCCCCCGAGCGCGGCACGGGCGATCCGGCGGTGCTGACCGTGGCCTCGGAGGTGCTGCGGCGGATGCGCAAGGCCAAGTCGGAGGCCAAGTCGTCGATGCGGGCCGAGGTGTCCAGGCTGACCGTCTCCGGTCCCGAGGCCGACCTCGTCCGGCAGGCCCAGGACGACCTGTGCGCGGCGGGCAACGTCGAGGAGTTCGTCCTGACCGGCGGCGACGAGCTGACGGTCGAGGTGCACCTGGGCTGAACCGCGGCGGCGCCCGCCTCGGACGGTGAGGGGCCAGGTCCCTCACCGTCCCGGCGGGCGTCGCCGGGCCCGGTGTGTCGCCGCCTGGGCGGGCCACTTCGGTACCCGGGCGTTTTATCGGTGCGCATCCTCGGCGCGGACGTGCCAGTCTTGAACACGTGCAGATCGACCGCCCCACCACACTCGTACCGCCCGTGCTGGCCAAGATGGCCGCATGGTGCGGGTGCCTGATCCTCGTCGGCGTGGTCGTCTACTTCTTCGTCCAGGCGATCGCCCGGCTCACGTTCGTGGCGCTGCCCGTGGCGATCGCGCTGCTGCTGACCGCGCTGCTGTTCCCGCTGACCAAGAGCCTGCGACGGGCGGGCCTGCGGCCCATCTACGCCACCTGGCTGACCATGCTGGTCGCGCTGGCCGTCCTGGCCGGCACCGGCTGGCTGGTCGGGGCGCGGGCCAGCGAGGAGTTCCCCAACCTGGTCACGCAGGTGCAGGCCACCGCGCGCTCGGTCCAGGAGTGGCTGATCACCGGCCCGCTGCACCTGAAGCAGGCCCAGATCACCGGGTACGTCGACGAGATCGCCACGATGGTCAACGCCCAGCGCACCGCCATCACCGGCACCGTGCTGTCGGCCAGCGCCGTCGCGATCGAGGTGCTCGCGTCCATCGTGCTGCTGCTCTTCGTCACGTTCTTCCTGCTCAAGGACGGCGACCGCATCTGGTCGTGGTTCCTGCGCGCCTTCGGCTCGATGTCGCCGCGGGTCGACCGGGCGGGCCGGGCGGCCTGGACCACGCTCTCCCACTACGTCCAGGGCACCGTGGCCGTGGCCGCCGTGCACGGCCTGATCATGGGCATCGTGCTGGCCGGCATGGGGGTGCCGCTGTGGGCGCCGCTGGCCGTGCTGATCTTCTTCGCCAGCTTCATCCCGATCGTCGGCATCTTCTTCGCCGGCACCGTCGCCACCCTCGTCACCCTCGGCGCCAAGGGCCTGGTCTACGCGCTGATCTTCCTGGGCATCCTCATCGTCGAGCAGCAGCTGGAGAACCACGTGCTCCAGCCGCTGATCGTGGGCCGGGCGCTCAACTTCCACCCGCTGGCGATCATCCTGGTGCTGTCCGTGGGCGGCATCCTGGCGGGCATCGCCGGAGCGGCCGTGGCCGTGCCGGTCGCGGCGGTGATCTACCGGGCGCTGCCGGAGCTGCGCCACAAACCGCCCGCCCTCCCGCCCCCGCCCGAGCACGGGCCCCCGGCAGGGGAGCCGCCGTCCGGCGACGCGCCGGCGGGCGGGCGTCCCGCCGAGGAGCCGCCGTCCGCGCCCGGCGGGCCGTCGGAGGGTGATGACGTGGGGCAGGCCGGGCGGTACCGATCCGGTGTCGAGGGCGAGTCCGGGGGCCGCAGCGAGTAACCTCGTCACCCGTGACGCGTTCCTCCCTCACCACCCCGCCGCCGGACGCCTCGGCGCCCGCGGCCCATCCCGGCGCCCCGGCGCCGGGCAGCTCCCTCGGCTCCCACTACAGCCGCTGCTTCGGCTGCGGCCACGGCCACCCGACCGGCCTGCACCTGAAGGCGGCCACGCCCGACGGCGTCACGGTCGAGGCCGAGTTCACCGTGGGGGAGGCCCACCAGGGCGCGCCGATGCTCGCCCACGGCGGCGTGCTGGCCGCGGCGATGGACGAGGTCATCGGAATGTCCGTCTACCTGTTCCACAAGCCCTATGTGACGGCACGGCTGGAGACCGACTACCTTCTCCCCGTTCCCGTGGGCACGACACTCCACCTGCGCGCCTGGTGCAACGGGATCACGGGCAGGAAGGCGTACCTTGAGGCTGAGGGGCGCATCGGCGCTCCCGACGGACCGGTCGCCGTCCGCGCGGCAGCGCTGTTCATCGAGGTGAGCATGGAACACTTCGCCGAGCACGGCGATCTCGCGGCGATCGCCGCCGAACACCAGGACTTCGAGGTGAACCCGTGAGCGACGTGGAGGTCCTCATCCAGCGGCTCGACACCGGGCTGCCGGTGCCGTCCTACGCCCACCCGGGCGACGCCGGCGCCGACCTCTACGCGGCCGAGGACGTCGAGCTGCTGCCGGGCGAGCGGGCCGTGGTCGGCACCGGCGTCGCGATCGCGCTGCCCGACGGCTACGCCGCGTTCGTGCACCCGCGCTCCGGCCTGGCGGCCCGCCACGGCGTCACGCTCGTCAACGCCCCCGGCACGGTCGACGCCGGCTACCGGGGCGAGATCAAGGTGACGCTGATCAACACCGACGCCAAGGAGCCGTTCCGCCTGCGGCGAGGTGACCGGGTGGCCCAGCTCGTGGTCCAGCGGGTCGAGCGCGCGGCCTTCTACGAGGTCGAACGCCTGCCCGGCTCGGTGCGCGGCGCCAACGGATTCGGATCGACGGGCCGCTGAAGCGGCGGTCCGGGAAGAAGCCTGGGGCCACGGCCCCGCGAACAGGGAGAGTGAGGAACGTGTTCCGACGTCGTCGTCGTGAGCAGCCGGAAGCGGTGGCCGAGCAGGAGTCGGCGGCCCCCACCCGTGAGTCCGGCCCGTGGGACGCCGACGAGCCCCACCCCGACACCGACAGGATCGACCTCGGCGGCCTGCGGCTGCCGCACAACCCCGACTTCGACGTGCGCCTGGCCTCGCTCGGCGACCAGCACGTCGGCGTCGTCGTCCTGTACGAGGACAGCTCGCTGCAGCTCCAGGCCCTGGCCGCGCCACGCTCGGCCGGCCTGTGGGACGAGGTCAGGACCAAGATCATGGCCCAGGCCCAGACCCTGGAGGAGCGGGAGGGCCCGTTCGGCGTCGAGCTGGCCGGGGAGGTCGCCATGGAAGGCGGCACCAGGGCGGCGCGCTACATCGGCGTCGACGGCCCGCGCTGGTTCCTCCTGGCGGCCATCACCGGCCCGGGAGCCTTCGACGAACGGGTCTCCGGGGCGTTCATCGACTTCGTCAAGGACGTCGTGGTCGTGCGCGGCGACGAGCCGATGACCCGCGAGGAGCCCATCACGCTGAGCCGTCCGCAGGAGCGGCAGGCCGGGGAGCAGGAGGAACGGCCGGCGTTCAGCCCCTTCAAGCGCGGTCCGGAAATCAGCGAGACCCGCTGAGTGTTACATTTGCGGGCACTCGCCCGGGCCCGTCCGGCGACATTCCCAAGACCCCCCATCGGCTATTCGCTGACGGCTTACCATCACATAGGCTGAACCATCATGAGTACGGCAGAGCCTCCGAAACGCGGGGGATTGCGGGGCTTCTTCAGTCGGCTGGCCACGACCCAGTCCGAGATCGAGGCCCAGGAACTGCGGGAAGACGCCGACGAGGTCGGCGCGACGCCCATCGTGTCGTGTGGCGGGCGCCGCAGATTCTGTGTAGCGGGTACGCTACGTACGGTGACACTGCGTCCGAGGGGCGGCGCTCCCGCCCTGGAGGCCGAGCTGTACGACGGGTCCGACGTGATCGACCTGGTGTGGCTCGGCCGCCGCAAGATCGTCGGCATCGAGCCGGGCCGCACGGTCAAGGCCGAGGGCCTGGTCAGCATGCAGGACGGGCGCAAAGTGATGTTCAATCCGCGATACGAACTGCGCCCAGGGAGTTGATCAGGTGAGTGCTGAGGCGGAAGAGGTCGCGCACGAGACCGTCGAGGCGGCGGTGCGAGCCCAGCTCGCCAAGGCTTTCGGTGGCGTCCGCGGCATCATCGAGGCCGCGGTGCCGACGATCGCCTTCACATTGTCGTGGATCTTCACCGAAGACCTGAAGAAGTCGCTCATCATCAGCATCTCGCTGTCGGTGCTGCTCCTGCTGGCCCGGGTGATCCAGCGGTCCACGCCGCAGTTCGTGATCAACAGCCTGATCGGCATCGCGATCGGCGCGTTCTTCGCCAGCCGCTCCGGCGACGCGAAAGACTACTTCCTGCCCGGCATCCTGTGGAACGGCGCGTACTCGGTGGGCATGCTGCTGTCCATCGTCACCCGCTGGCCGGTCGTGGGCTTCCTCATCGGCTCGGTCACCAACGACCCGGTGGGCTGGCACAAAGACGCGGGCATCGTCCGTCTCTGCACGCGGCTGACCTGGCTGCTCATGCTGCCGTGCGTGGTGCGGGTGGCGGTGCAGGGCCCGGTCTACCTGTTCGGCGGCGGCGACCAGGCGGTGGCCGCGCTCGGCCTCGCCAAGATCGTGATGGGCTGGCCCCTGCAGGTGGCGGCCCTGGCCGCGATGCTCTGGCTCCTCGGCCGCGGCCGCACCCCCATCAAGCCCCCGGTCGCCCCGGCCTGACCCGCCGGGGCTTGCTCCCGGTCACCGAACCAGGCACCTGGCACCTTACGAGCGTTGACGCACGACAGCCGAAGCAGTGAGCCTGGAGATGACCACGTCCTCGCTGCCCGACTGGGTCTTCCCGCCGCCGGGAGGCTTCGTCGCAGAAGACCTCGATGACCTTCCGGATCTGCCTGCGCACACCGAGTTGATCGACGGAAGCCTGGTCTTCGCCCGTGCTCAAGCGTCCTTTCACGCGGTGATCGTCGACCTTCTCGCTGCCGGCCTGCGCGGAGCCGCTCCCCCGGTGAGCCCGTCGTCTACGTCTACGAGCGCGACCCCGCCACCCGCGCCTACGCGCTCACCGGCATCCACCACGACAGGCTCAAGCTGACCGTCCCCTTCGACCTGGACGTCGACCAGAGCGGGATCCACCGCCTCTGACCTCTTGGCCCGCCAGGATGCTCGCAGCTCCACGGGCAAGGGCGCCTGCGTGCTGCTAAGGCGAGGGGCCGTGCGGACCTCCATCCCATCCGAAGCGCCGCTGAAGGTCGCCGCAGGGGGGCGAAAAGGGCGGGGCGGCCACGTTCGTTCTCACCGCGACCGAGCTGGGGCTGGTGGCCACCATCAACACCGCGGGCCGGCCGGGCAGGGGCCAGGTCGTGGGGGTTGTGGGCGGCAGGAGGGTTCGGGGGGTTCGGGGGCGTGGGAGCCTGGATGGGGTGAGGGGGAACTGGGTGGGTCGGGTGGTGGCGTGGGTGTGGAAGGCGCTGGGCGGGCGTGTTCGCTGGCGGGTGTTGTGGCTGACCCATGCCACCTTCATGGTCGGCGTCACCGGCCTCGTACGCGACGCCGACGGACGCGTGCTCGTGCTGCGCCACCGCCTGTGGCAGGAAGGGCGGCAATGGGGCTTCCCCACGGGGTTCGCCAAGAGGGGCGAGACCTTCGAGGGCACGGTGGAGCGCGAGGTGTTCGAGGAGACCGGCCTGAGTGTGCGCACGGGCCGGTTGTTGCGCGTGCGCAGCGGGTTCGGGCTGCGGGCCGAGGTGGCCTACGAGGCCGTGCTCGTCGGCGGCACGCTCAGGATCGACCCGCTGGAGATCCTCGAAGCCCGCTGGGTCGCCCCCGACGACCTGCCCGAGGGCCTGCAGGCCGCCCACCGCGACCTGCTCATCCCGAGTACGCCCACCCCGACCACCGACTGACCGCGACCACGATCACGGGCCCCTCGGGCGGCCGGTCGCGGTACTGGTGGTACTTGTCGGCCAGGGATTCCAAGGCCCACAAGCCGTCCTCGTGCACGGTCGCCGTGCCGTCGGCGCGGGCCCACCACAGCCTGGTCCAGTCGTCCTCGTAGTGGTCGGCGAGCAGGCTGACCCGCGGGTTCGCCCGGATGTCGCGCAGCCGTCTCAGGTCGTACGTGCTCTTCGGCTTGTGGTCGACGGCGGACACCACGGTGTCACCCAGGACGGCGAAGGTGACGGGCACCAGACGCGGCACCCCACCCGCGTCGGCCGTCGCCAGGCGGGCGACGCGGGCGCCGGCGAACAGCGAGCGGGCGCGGGCGGCGTCCAAGACCGGGCTCAGCGCTGGGAGAGCAGGTGGGCGAGCTCCTCCTCGACCTCCTGGCTGGCCACGAACAGCAGCTCGTCGCCGGCCTCCAGGGGGTCGTCGGCGGTCGGCACCAGCACCCGGCCCTCGCGCAGGATCGCCACCAGCGCGGAGTCGACCGGCCACGGCACCGACCCGGCGCGCTGGCCCACGACCGGCGCGTCCTCGGCGAGGGTCAGCTCGACCAGGTTGGCCTGGCCCTGGCGGAACGTCATCAGCCGCACCAGGTCGCCGACGCTGACCGCCTCCTCCACCAGGGCGCTCAGCAGCCGCGGCGTCGAGACGGCGACGTCGACGCCCCACGACTCGTTGAACAGCCACTCGTTGTTGGGGTGGTTGATGCGGGCCACCACGCGCGGCACGCCGTACTCGGTCTTGGCCAGCAGCGAGACCACGAGGTTGACCTTGTCGTCGCCGGAGGAGGCCACCACGACGTGGCAGTTGCTGAGCCCGGCCTCGTCGAGCGAGGCGATCTCGCACGCGTCGGCGAGCAGCCACTCGGCGCGCGGCACGCTGTCGATCTTGATCGCCCGCGGGTCGACGTCGATGAGCAGGACCTCGTGGCCGTTCTCCAGCAGCTCGGAGGCGATGGAACGGCCCACGGCGCCCGCGCCGGCGATGGCGATGCGCATCAGTCGTCCTCTTCCGGCGCCGCGGCGAGCACCTTGTTGATCCGGTCCATGTCGTTCTCCGCCGCGATGACGTGGAGCAGGTCGCCCTCCTGGACCACGGTCTCGTCCGTGATGGTCAGGGCCTCGCCCATGCGGTTGATGAAGGCCACGCGGGCGCCGGCCCGGCTCTCCAGGTCGACGACGCGGGTGGCGATCCAGGCCGGGTTGGTGGCGACCTCGGCGAGAACGACCGTGCCCGTGGGGTCGCGCCACAGCGGCTCGGCGCCCTCGGGCAGGATGCGGCGCAGGATCTGGTCGGCCGTCCAGCGGACGGTGGCCACCGTGGGGATGCCCAGCCGCTGGTAGACCTCGGCCCGCCGGGGATCGTAGATGCGGGCCACCACGTTGTCGACGCCGAACGTCTCGCGGGCCACCCGCGCGGAGATGATGTTGGAGTTGTCGCCGCTGGAGACGGCGACGTACGCGGTCGCCGACTCGATCCCGGCCTCGGTGAGCACGTCGCGATCGAAGCCGACGCCGGTCACCCGCCGCCCCCGGAACCCCGCGCGCAGGCGGCGGAACGCCTGCGGGTCGCGGTCGATGATGGCGACGGAATGGCCGCTGTCCTCGAGGATGTGGGCGAGGGTCGAACCGACCCTGCCGCATCCCATGATCACTATATGCATACTCCCCCGCACTTCGCGGTCGGCCGGTTGCTCGACACCAGTATGGCCCGATGGGGGAGCGCCGCGTTTAGGGCATCGGCATGCGGCTAGCATCTCGTTACGTGGCGAAGGTAACGGATCTTGTCAAACGCGTGCTCGTGGGGCGCGCCCTGCGAAGCGGGCAGCTCCACGAGCAACTCCTGCCCAAACGCATCGCCCTGCCGGTCTTCGCCAGTGACGCTCTGTCCTCGGTGGCCTACGCCCCGCAGGAGATTTTGGTCATCCTGTCGCTGGCGGGCGTCTCGTTCTATTCCTACAGTCCCTGGATCGCCGTCGCCGTCGTGGTGGTGATGCTGACGGTCGTGGCGTCGTACCGGCAGAACGTGCACGCCTACCCCAGCGGCGGCGGCGACTACGAGGTGGCCACCACCAACCTCGGCAAGAACGCGGGGCTCACCGTCGCCAGCGCCCTCATGGTCGACTACGTGCTGACCGTCGCCGTGTCGGTGGCCAACGGCGTCGACTACGTCGGCGCGACCATCCCGTTCGTGGCCGACCACCGGCCCGCGATCGCCATCATCATCGTGATCCTGCTCACCGTGGTGAACCTGCGCGGCATCCGCGAGTCCGGCGCCGCCTTCGCCGTCCCCACGTACGCGTTCATGTTCGCGGTGATCGGCCTGGTCGCCTGGGGCGGCATCCGGCTGCTGGTGTTTGGCGACGAGCTTCGGGCGCCCAGCGCCGGGTTCTCCATCCGGCCCGAGCAGGCGAACCTGGCCTCCTTCGCCGCGGCCTTCCTGATCCTGCGCGCCTTCTCCTCCGGCTGCGCCGCGCTGACCGGCGTCGAGGCCATCAGCAACGGCGTGCCCGCCTTCCGCAAGCCCAAGAGCAAGAACGCCGCCACGACCCTGCTCATGATGGGCCTGATCGCCATCACCATGTTCGGCGGCATCATCGCGCTCGGGCTGGCCTCCGGCGTGCGGGTGGCCGAGCCGAGCGTCGTCGCCCACGACCTGCTCAGGCCCGACGGCACGCCGGTCGGCGACGGCTACTACCAGCAGCCGATCATCTCCCAGGTGGCCGACGCGGTGTTCGGCGGCGGCTCGCTGCCGTTCGTGGTGATCTCCGCGGTGACCGCGCTCATCCTGTTCCTGGCCGCGAACACCGCCTTCAACGGCTTCCCCGTGCTCGGCTCGATCCTCGCCCAGGACCGCTACCTGCCGCGCCAGCTTCACACCCGCGGCGACCGGCTGGCCTTCTCCAACGGCATCATCATCCTGGCGCTCGGCGCCTGCCTGCTGCTGTGGGGCTTCCAGGCCGACGTCAGCCGGCTGCTCAACCTCTACATCGTCGGCGTGTTCGTCTCCTTCACGCTCAGCCAGATCGGCATGGTCATCCACTGGACCCGTCATCTGAAGACCGAGACCGACCGCCAGGTCCGCCACCAGATGCACCGCTCCCGTGTGATCAACTTCTTCGGCGCCATCATGACCGGCCTGGTGCTGATCGTCGTGCTGCTGACCAAGTTCCTGGTCGGGGCGTGGATCGTGGTCATCGCGATGCCGGTGCTGTTCCTCATGATGAAGGGCATCCGCCGCCACTACGACAAGGTCGCGGCCGAGCTGGAGATCACCGACGACTACGAGCCCGCCATGCTGCCGGCCCGCAACCACGCGATCGTGCTCGTCTCCAAGATCCACAAGCCCACCATGCGCGCGCTCGCCTACGCCCGCGCCACCCGTCCCTCCTCGCTGGAGGCGATCACCGTGGGCGTCGAGGGCGACGAGGCGCGCCGGCTCCAGGAGGAGTGGGAGCGGCTGGGCATCCCGGTGCCGCTCAAGATGCTCGACTCGCCCTACCGCGAGATCACCCAGCCCATCCTCGACTACGTCAAGACCCTGCGCCGCCGCTCGCCGCGCGACGTGGTCACCGTCTTCATCCCCGAGTACGTCGTCGGCCACTGGTGGGAGCACCTGCTGCACAACCAGAGCGCGTTGCGGCTGAAGGCCAGGCTGCTGTTCAAGCCGGGCGTCATGGTGACCAGCGTGCCCTGGCAGCTCCACTCCTCCGACCGGCTCAAGGGCCGCCCCGAGCCGTACGCGCCGGGCGCGGTGCGCCGTCCCTGGCACCAGACCGTCAAGGACGAAGGCGAGATCAAGGCGCGCTGACCAGCGTCCGCAGCCGCCAGGTGTCGGACGCCGTCCAGCCGCGCGGCGCGGCGACGGCGGCCCACCCGTCCACGATGTTGGCGCCGTAGCGGTGGCCGTGGCCGGGCGGCACGGACATCGCCGCCGTCATGTCCACCAGCACCTGCCAGAACGTCACCAGCGGGAACCAGTTCATCTGCGGGTTCACCCCGGGCCCGCGCTCGCCCTCCAGCCAGGCGGGACGGTGGTAGATGAGCGTGGGCGACCACCACACGACGGGATCGGTGGCGTTCTGCAGGTAGACCACGCGGGGGAGCGGCCACGGGCCCTTGGGACGTGACAGGTCGGCCGGGTGCTGGGCGAAGCGGGCCGTCCTGCCGTCCTGGTAGACGGGCCGCCAGATGGGGGTTCCGGGGTCGCGGTGGGCGGTGAGGTGGTTCCAGACGGGGTTGGCGTTCGGCGGGCCGACGAACAGCGCGCCGTCGGTCCGGGTGGCCAGGTCGGCCAGGTCGCGGAAGGAGTTCTCCAGCTCGTAGGAGCCCAGGCTCTCGCCGGCGACCAGCAGCCGGGGCCGGTGGGCGGGCGGGAGCCGGTCCCACCTGGCGCGCACCGCCTCGAACAGGGCCCGGCCCGCGGCCGCCGCCTTGTGCCTGTCGGCCAGGAACGACACCCAGCTCGGCAGGTAGGAGTACTGCACCGCGACCATGGCGGTGTCGCCGTTGTACATGAACTCCAGCGAGTCGGCGATGTGCTGGTCGACCCAGCCGGTGCCGGTCGTGCCGAGCACCGCGAGCACCGGACGGCCGAAGCCGCCCGTCCGCTCCAGCTCCCGTACGGCCACCGCGGCCTGCTCCTGGGGCGAGGTGGTGGCGTCGAGCCCGACGTACACGCGGATGGGCTCGGCGGCCGGACGGCCGGAGAAGGCGGCCAGCTCCGTGACCGTGGAGGCGGTGGCGGTGAAGCGGCGGCCCTCGCGGCCCAGGGAGTCCCAGGTCACCAGCGAGCCGGGGCCGCCGGACACCTTGGCCGAGTCCGGCCTGCGCACGCCCGGGTGGGTGCCCTCGTTGGCGACCGAGGAGACGTCGCTCATCTTGCTGAGGAAGCCGGAGAACAGCACGTCGTCGGCGAACAGCGCGACCATCGAGGCGACGATCAGCACGCCGACGACGTGGCCCACGTACGCGGGGACGTACCGGTCGAGCCAGTCGATCAGCTTGCGGCCGGCCAGCCGTACGAGACGGGACAGCAGCAGGAACAGGGCGAACAGCGTGACCGCCACCGCCAGGATCACCGGCGGGAACCAGGTGATGCGGGTGTCCATGCCCATGAGCGCCCGCACGTCGCGCTGCCAGTCGATGCTGTACCACAGCGCCACGACCGTCAGCCCGCAACAGCCGCCGACCATGATCTGCCAGGCGGCCCGCCGCCCCCGCTCCGGCAGCCGGTACGGGATCACCGCCCGCCCGAGCGCGCCCGCCGCGGCCCCCACCCCGTAGCCGAGGATGCCGGTGACCGCGCCCATCACGCCCTGGAACAGCCACGTGCGCGGCAGCAGCGAGGGTGTCAGCGAGGCGCAGGCGAACAGCACGGCCAGCAGCGTGCCCCCGAATCCGAGCCGCCGGCGCACCACCCGAGTCCTGTCCATCATCACCCACAGTAGTGACTCAAGTCCGGAAAGTGGTCGTCCGGGGCGCGAGGCGGGGCACGCGGACGCCGCCCGTGGCGGCTCACCATAGGGTGGGGGTGTGGAACAGGCATCTCTGGAGTTGACGGTCGGTCCGGTCGCGCATGGCGGCTGGTGTGTGGCGCGCCATGAAGGGCGGGTGGTCTTCGTCCGGCACGCGTTGCCCGGCGAGCGGGTGATCGCCGACGTGACCGAGGAGACGAGCCGGTTCCTGCGCGCCGACGCCGTGGAGATCCTGGAGCCCTCGCCCGACCGCGTCGTCCCGCCCTGCCAGTACGCCGGCCCCGGCCGGTGCGGCGGCTGCGACTGGCAGCACGCCACGCTGGAGGCGCAGCGCCGGCTCAAGGCCCAGGTCGTGGCCGAGCAGCTGCACCGCCTGGCGGGCATCGAGCGCGAGATCCTCGTGGAGGAGGTGCCCGGCGCCAAGGACGGGCTCGGCTGGCGCACCCGCGTGCAGTTCGCCGCCACCCCCGCAGGCGAGCTGGGCTTCCGCCGGCACCGCTCGCACGAGATCGAGGTCGTCGACGCCTGCCTGATCGCCCACCCCGAGGTCGAGGCGGTCGCGGCCGAAGACCACGACTGGCCCGGCGCGGCGGGCGTCGAGGTCATCGCCTCCGCAGGCGGCGACCGTGCCGTGGTGGTCTCCCCGCGTCCGCGGCGCAGCGTGAGCGTGCCCGACCTCGACGCGCCCGCCTCGATCCTGCTCGACCAGGGCAAGGGCCGCTCGGTGCCGCGCCGCGGCTCCGGCGTGCTCCACGAGCACGTGGGCGACCGCGAGTTCCGGGTGGCCGGCAGCGGCTTCTGGCAGATCCACCCGGGGGCGGCCGAGACGCTGCTCGACGCGGTGCTCGCCTACGCCGCGCCCGAGCCGGGGGAGTGGGCCCTCGACCTCTACTGCGGGGTCGGCCTGTTCGCGGCCGGGCTGGCCGAGGCGGTCGGGCCGGAGGGCGCGGTGTTCGGGCTGGAGTCCGACGCGGCGGCCGTCCGCGACGCCCGTGCCAACCTGCGCGACCTCCCGCAGGCCAGGGTCGAGCGCGGCCGGGTCGAGGAGGCGCTCGACCGGTTCCAGATCGAGCGCGCCGACCTCGTGGTGGTCGACCCGCCGCGGTCGGGCCTCGGGCGCGAGGTGGTGGAGCGCGTCGCGGGGCTGGAGGCGCTACGCATCGTCTACGTCTCCTGCGACCCCGCGACGCTGGCCCGAGACCTCAAGTGGCTGGGCGAGCTGGGCTACGATCTGACCGATCTGCGGGCCTTCGACGCCTTCCCGATGACCCACCACGTCGAGTGCGTCGCGCTGCTGGTGAAGCGCTGATCTGTGGCCCTGACCAGCGCCTGGTCAAGAAACGCCCGGTCACCGGTTCTCGGTGGCCGGGGCGTCTGTCCGAGTCGATGCCCGGCTCGGCTTCGGTCGCGGTCATTTTTTCGCACGGAACATGATCGCCTGCACGAACTTTCCTAGCTGGAATGTGACGGTGGACATCATGGTCGATATCTCCGCCATCATCTCAAGTGTGCTGCCGCTTATTGCCGGCTGAGAATACAGAGTCATTCGATAGCGAGAACTGCACTTGTAACACATGCCGGATTTTGCTCTCCCGCCCCAGCCGATGGTGCTCAGATTGGGATATGACTCGCAGTACAGGGTGACCGAGGAGCCCGTTCCCTTCCTTCCGTCGTACAGGCGGCCGTTCGCATAGGGGTGGCAGCCCGACGGGAGAGAGGCTTTTGACGCGACATGCGGTGCCGTGGAGGCGCCCCAGCGCTGGGCCGTCGTCGTTGCGGTGCGCGAGAAACCTCCCTTGGCGAGGAGGTCGAGGTCCGCTTCGCGTTCGGTGGCGAAGCAGGTCAGTGGCCCGCCGGCGAAGTCGTGGCAGTGTGTTTGGCCTAGCGTCTGTTCGAGGCGTTTGAGGGTGAACTGTCGTCCTCGGTAGAGAACCATGGTCTGCTCTGCGCCACTGGCGCGCCAGGCCTTCGCCTCCTTGGAGGACGACGCGGAAACGGGGGCCTGACCCGTGAGAATTGTTGCGAGCAGCGGCATGATGCTTACCGAAATGATGAATTGTAATCGCCTTTGCACGACTCTCCCCTTCGGTCTCACGATAATGGGAGCGTAACCAGCGATGGAGACGCGGACAAGGGCTGCTCTTCTATATTCTAGCTATATAACAATCGGGTCGGGCTGTGCGGGTGGACTGTTGGAATTTGATCTCAACAACCCGCCTCGGAGGGCTGTGACGGCGTAAAAACGTCAATAGATCATTTTGCGCGGGTGTCTTCATAGCGATGGTGTTGCTGAGGCCACCGGAGCTCGGCGGCCGCCCATTCGGCTGCGTGAACGTGAAGCCCCATTCGCCGGCAGTGTCCTTCCGTGGGGCTGTCGCTCAGTGCAGCGAAGAGTGGCACTCCACCGTGAGGACCAACCGGATGTCCCCGTACGTCGCTCCCGGCCGGCCTCGAACCGCCGGGCGAGCCCGGGTCCCTTCCATGTGTCGCCGCGCCCTTTATGACGATTTCCGCAATCGGCTGTGCACTCTCCGTGAACTAGATGCATACCTGGAACGTCACACGAAGGTCTCGCTCGCTTCCCCCTGGAGTTGATCAATGGGCTACCCGACCCAGCCGCCGCACGACCCGTACGGCCAGAACCCCCGGCAGCCCCACGGCTCGGGCCCGCAACACCCTCAGCAGCCGCACGGGTACGGCTACCAGCAGCCGACCCAGCCGCCTCCGCCCAGGCGCAGCAACATCGGCCTCATCCTCGCACTGGTCATCGGGGTGCCCCTGCTGCTGCTCGGCGGATGCGCCGCCATCGTCGCCGTGCTGGGCGACAGCACCAGCAGGGACAGGATCGTCACCGAGGCCGACTCGCCCAACGCCGGCACGCCGGCGCCAAGCACCGCCTCGCCGAAGAAGGCCGAGCCGTCCACTGCGAGCCTCGGCGAGGCGATCACCCTGGAGGGGTTCGAGGGGTTGAAGATGGCCGTCACGCTCACCAGGCTGGTCGATCCGGCGACAGCGGGCCAGTATCAGGCCCCGAGGGCAGGCCACCGGCTCGTCGCCGTCCAGCTCACCCTCAAGAACGTAGGGCCCACGGTCTACAGCGACTCGCCGACGAACGGCGCGGTTCTGATCGATGCCGATGATCAGCAATACCAGTCGTCGTTCCAGGACGTGCGGGAGGGGCAGGGCTTCGGTGGCCTGGCCACGATCGACAACGGCGACAGCCGGAAGGGCATGATCGTGTACGAGGTGCCGAAGTCGGCGAAGGTGGTCAGGTTCCAGTTCGCGCTCGACAGCGGCTTCGCCGATCAGAAGGGCGAGTGGACCCTCAGCTGACCCGACATGCCGCTCGCGGGGCGCTGACGGCAGTCGCCCGGCCAAGGCGTGACCTCATCGTGACGGTTTGTCGGAACCTCGGGAGGGTGAAGCTGTCTATCGTGCATCCATGGTCGCCTCCGGAGGCACGGGCCGCTCAGGATCGGACAGGCCGCCGATGACACCGCTCGCGATGAGCCATCGGCACCTGCCCGGCGTGACCGTGATCGAGGTGCGCGGTGAGGTCGACGCCACCAACCACACACGATTACGGGAACACGTCCGGCAGGCCAGGGCGCGTCCGGGCGACCACGTGGTGTTCGACCTGAGCGCGATGACGTTCATGGACAGCTCGGGGCTGCACGTCCTGCTCGCCTGTCACCAGGAGGCGCTGGAGCACGACGCGCGCGTCCACCTCGCCGCCCCGCAGGGTGCTCCCGCCCGGCTGCTGGAGATCACCGGGGTCGACGCGCACCTGCCGGTCCACACGACCGTCGACGCCGCCGTGGCCGCCGCGGTCACGGCCGGTCCGCCCTCCTGAGCCTCTGGTCCGAGCCTTTGGTCGCGTCCGGCGAGACCAAGGACGGACGCGCCGCGCGGGGAGGCGTCCCTAGCGTCGGGGCATGACGCACACCACCCTCGCCGGGCGCGTGCAGGAGATCGACGCCGTACGCGGTTTCGCGCTGGCGGGCATCCTGGTCGCGAACATCGGCTTCCTGGCCGACCCCGGGTACGCGCTGTCGGGCGCCATGCCCGCCCCTGACGGGCCCGTGGCCCTGGCCGTCACCGCCTTCGTGCTGACGAAGTTCTACATCATCTTCTCGTTCCTGTTCGGCTACTCCTTCACGCTCCAGATGCGGGCGGCCGAGCGGGCGGGGGCGAGCGTACGGGCCAGGACGCTGCGCCGGTGCCTGGCCCTGTTCGTCATCGGCGTGGCTCACGGCCTGTTGTTGTGGATCGGCGACATCCTCACCCTGTACGCCGCGCTCGGCGTGGTCCTGCTGGCCCTGCGCGGGCTGAAGCCCAGGACGGCCGTCATCGCCGGTTCCTCGATCATCGGCGTGCTGACCCTGTTCTGGCTGGCGCTCGCCTGGCTGTCGACCCTCGACCCGGCCGCCGGGCAGCCCGTACCGGCCGATCCGGCCGAGGCGGCCCGCGTGCTGGGCCTGGCGACCGGCGGCCCGCTGGACTTCCTGACGATGCAGACCGAGCTGTACCCGCCGCTGGTGACCATGATCTGGCTCTTCCAGGGGCCGGCCGCGCTGGCCATGTTCCTGTTCGGGCTCGCGGCCGGCAAGTCCAGGCTGCTGGAGGACCTCGGGCGCTGGTCGCACCTGCTGCCCCGCGTCCAGTGGGTGGGCTTCGGCGTCGGCCTGCCCGGCGGCCTCCTGTACGCCTGGACGTCGGGCCGGAACGGCGCGGTGGAGCTGGTCGGCGGCGCGGTCAACACGATCACCTCGATCCTGCTGGCCGCCGCGTACGTCGCCACCCTGCTCCGGGTGATCGGCCGGTACCCGGCGGTGGGCCGCGTCCTGGCCGCCCCGGGACGGGTGGCCGCCTCCAACTACGTCGGCCAGTCCCTGCTCATCGCCCTGGTCTTCACCGGGTACGGCCTCGCGCTGGCGGGCCGGCTGTCGCCGATCGCGGTGATGGGCGTCGCCCTGGTGATCTACACCCTGCTGGTGTGGGCGAGCGGACGCTGGCTGCGCACCCACCGCCACGGCCCGGTGGAGTACGTGCTGCGCCGGGTCACCAACTGGCGCTGAGGGTCAGAGCCAGCCCATGCGCTGGGCGGTGCGGATCGCCTCCAGCCGGTTCTGGGCGTTGAGCTTGGTCATCGCGCTGGACAGGTAGTTGCGCACGGTGCCCTCGGTGAGATGGAGCTCGCCGGCGATCCTGGAGATCGTCGCCCCGTCGCCCGCCAGGCGCAGCGCGTCGCGCTCCCGCTCGGTCAGCGGGCTGTCGCCGGCCGCCATCGCGGCGGCTGCCAGCTCGGCGTCCAGGTAGCGGCCGCCGGCCATGACCTTGCGGATCGCCATCGCCAGCTCCTCGGCGGAGGCGTCCTTGCCGAGGAATCCGCTCACGCCGGCGGCCATCGCCCTGCGCAGGTAGCCGGGGCGGCCCAGGCTGGTCAGGATGACGATCTTGCACTGCGCGCTGATGTGCTCGGCGGCGCTCAGGCCGTCCATGCCGGGCATCTCGATGTCCAGCACGGCCACGTCGGGGCGGTGCTCGGCGACCGCGGCCACGACCTCGTCGCCCCGGCCCACCTGCGCCACGACCTCGATGCCGTCCTCCAGGTCGAGCAGGGCGGCGATCGCGCCGCGGATCAGGTGCTCGTCGTCGGCGAGCAGCACGCGGGTGGTCATGCCGGCACCGCCGCGCGCAGCAGGTAGCCGCCGTCGCCCGTCGGCTCGGCCCGCAGCACGCCGCCCGCCGCGCCGACCCGCTGGGCCAGGCCCGCCAGCCCGATGGCCGCGTGCTCGCCCACCGGGCCGCTCACCCCGTCGTTGGACATCTCCAGAACCCCGTTCTCGATCGTGATCGTGCAGCGCTCGGCCTTGCTGTGCTTGAGCACGTTGGTGGCGCCCTCGCGGACGACCGTGGCGAGCAGGGTGCGCGCCTCCGGGGCCAGCGCCGCGGTCTCGGCCCGTACCGTGCAGCGGACCTCGGCGGCCTCCAGCACCGCCCGGACGCTGGACAGCACCTCGTCCAGGTCGAGCGCCCGGTAGTTCTGCACCACCGCGCGCACCTCGCGCAGCGACCGCCTGGCCAGGTCGCGCACCTCGAACATGGTGCGCTCGGCGGCGGCCGGGTCGGCCGGCAGCGACCCGGCGGCCTGGGCGGTCCTGGCCGAGACGTCGGCCAGGCTCTGCCCGAGCAGGTCGTTGAGGTCGCGGGCGAAGCGCAGCCGCTCCTCCGAGACCGCCAGCCTGGCCCTGGCCTCCTGCCCTTCGTGCGCCTCCTTGGCCACCCGCCACAACCACAGGTTCGCCAGCACGCCGCCCACGCCGATCGCGGTGAACATCGCCAGGACCACGACCGCCATCAGCATCTCCATGGGCATGCCCATGGTCAGCGCGAGGACGAGCGCGAGCACGGCGATCCAGCCGACGGACAACCAGACGATCGTCCGCCGGCGGACATAGGGGGCGAGCATGGCCAGCCACACCGGTATGGCGTACAGGACCGTGCAGGCCGAGAGGACCAGGGCGAGCACCCCGGAGACGGCCAGCAGCGCCGTCGGACGCGGGCCGCCGCGCACGGCGATCCGGAACGGCCGCGTGGCCAGCGCCATGAAGACCAGCAGCAGCACCCCGGCGACCACGAACGCCTGCCAGGGCAGGTCGACCGACTGGGCGAGGATGTACAGGTTGTAGAAGCCGGTCGCGGAGACCAGCAGGATGATGTCGGTGGAGTAGACGATCAGCCAGCGGACCTTGTCCAGCCGGGTCGGCCGCCTCATGCGGGCACCGCCGCGCGCAGCAGGAACTCGCCGGTGGGCGTCGGGGCGGCCGAGAACGAGCCGCCCGCCGTGGTCAGGCGCTCCGACAGGCCGCGCAGGCCACTGCCGGGGGCCACGGGGAGATCCTTGACGCCGTCGTTGCGCATCTCCAGCACGCCGCCGTCGATCGTGATCGCGCAGGTGGTGGCCGAGCTGTGCTTGAGCACGTTCGTGCCGCCCTCGCGCACGACCCACGCCAGCAGCGCCCGTCCTGCGGGGGACAGGTCGGCGGCCCTGGTCTCGATCAGGCAGCGCGCGCCGGCCGCCTCCAGCGCGGCCCGTACGCCGGCGAGCTCCGCGTCCAGGTCGAGCGTGTGGTAGCCGTCCACGGCCAGTTGCACCTCGGCCAGCGAGCCCTGGGCCAGCCGGCGCACCTCGTCCATCTCGGCGAGGGCTCTGGCCTGGTCCTTGGCCGACAGTTTGGCCGCCAGCTCGCTCTTCAGCGTGATCACCGACAGGCTGCGGCCGAGCAGGTCGTGCAGGTCGCGGGCGAAGCGCAGGCGTTCCTCCGCGATGGCCAGGCGGGCCTTGGCCTCCTGGCCGTCGTGGGCGTCCCTGATCGTCCACCAGAGCCAGCGCCACAGCAGCGTGGCCGCGACCAGCAGGACGCAACTGACCACCTCGGTGATCAGCGTGCCGACCCAGGACCGGTCGGTGATCAGTGTGACGTACGCGCTGACCAGGCCGGTCACGGCGGCGCCCAGGCAGGCCGTGGCCCACAGCGGCAGGTAGAGCGCGGCCACCGACACCCACAGGACGCCGGCCTCCAGCCAGGTGCTCATGTCGGCCAGCTCCTGGTGCGGCAGCAGCAGCACCGAGCCGGCCGCGAACGCGCCGGACAGCAGCAGCCTGGCCGTGGGCCGCGGCCGGCCGTCGAAGGCGGCCCGCAGCAGCAGGGGGAACAGCGTGAACTGGCCCACCAGGCAGGCGATCGTGAGCAGCGCCCGCGGGACGGTGATGACGCCCCGCGCCGCGAAGATGACGACCAGGGTCACGAACACCACGCCCAGGAGGGTGATCATGGCGTCCATCCAGTAGATGAGGATCTTGCGCGCGCCCTCGGCCCGGTTCGCCACCGTCTCCCTCACCCCCTGGATTTGTGCGAAATCCTATGTCAGGAGTGGGTAAGCCAGAGAATTCGAGATACGTCCGGTTTGGGAGGTTTGCCGCGCAGCGACAGCCAGGCCAGCCCGTGCCGGACGGCGTAGTCCGACAGTTTGCGGGCCTCGGTCTCGTCCAGATCGCCGGCCCTGGAGAGCACCGGGGTCAGGGCCAGCCGCTCCCACACCTGCTCATCGGCGGGCCCCTTGTCTGGCAGGGCGTAGGCCCGTGCGAGCTGACCGGCCGCCGCCCGCACGGCCGATCCCAGCCTGCGCAGCCGCCCCTCCGGCCCGCCGCGCGGCTCCATCTCGGCCAGCAGCTCGACCGTGTCCACCCGGGCGCCCTCCCGCCGGGTCGTGCGCAGCATCGCCAGGTCGGCCGCGTCCAGCCCGTCCGGCTTCAGACGCAGGGTGAAGCTCACCCGCAGCGGCCGTTCGCCTTGCAGGGCGCGCAGCGCCCGCGCCCTGCGCAGCACGGCGGCCGGGTCGGCGGCGTCGCGGATCTCGAAGCCCGCCGCGGCGGCCCCGAGCGCGCCGACCGCCCTGCGGTAGGCGGTGGCCAGGCCGCCGGGCCTGGTGCAGGTGGCGGCCGGATCCTGCCCATCGGGGCCGCCGAACACCGGGAAGGCGTCGCCGCCCGCCGCCCGCAGCCGCCCGAGCCCGGCGGCCACCGGATCGCCGCCCGGTCCGTCCCACCGGACGAGGCAGCCGTCGCCGCCCGCGACGAGATGGCCGAGCGCGTACCGGCGGACGCCGCTGCCGCGCGACTCGGCGGCCAGGTCGAACTCCGGTTCGCGGGCGGTGTCGACGAACCCCACGAACGAGCGCGGCGGCTCCCGCACGGCCACAGGCGGCCGCGGCGGCGCGAAGCGGGCGGCGGCGGCGGACGGCGGCGCCGGGCTGGCGCCCGCGGGCAACATCCGGATCGCCAGGCACGTGGCCCCGGCCAGCGCCAGCGCGGCCAGCACCGCCAGGGGACGGGGGAGTGTGCCGGACTCTCTTGCCTTCCGCGACATATGCCACCCATCGTGATTGATCGGCTACTTTCAGCGGTTGATGGTGAAGGTAGCAAGCCTTCGCCGGGTGGCGGGGGGCTTTTCCGGCCGCCGTCCGATGTGGGCGGATAATGAGCCTCATGAAGCTGCGGATCTTCACCGAGCCCCAGCAGGGCGCCACCTATGACGACCTGCTCGCCGTCGCCCAGGCCGCGGAACGCCTGGGGTTCGACGCCTTCTTCCGGTCCGACCACTACCAGCGCATCGGCCCCGGCGACCCCGGCGCCGGCTCGACCGACGCCTGGGTGACGCTCGGCGCCCTGGCCAGGGAGACGTCCACGATCAGGCTCGGCACGCTGGTGACGCCGGCCACGTTCCGGCTGCCCGGCCCGCTGGCGATCACCGTGGCCCAGGTCGACCAGATGAGCGGCGGCCGGGTCGAGCTGGGCTTCGGCACCGGCTGGTTCGACGGGGAGCACTCCGCGTACGGCATCCCGTTCCCGCCGCTCGGCGAGCGGTTCGGCCGCTTCGAGGAGCAGCTTGAGATCGTCACCGGCCTGTGGACGGCGAAGGACTCCTACTCCTTCGAGGGCCGCTACTACCGGCTGGTCGACTCGCCGGCGCTGCCCAAGCCGGTCCAGCGGCCCCGTCCGCCGGTGATCATCGGCGGCTTCGGCGCCAAGCGCACGCCCCGGCTGGCGGCCGAGTACGCCGACGAGTACAACGTGCCGTTCCGCACCCTGGCCGACACCGGGCAGGCGTTCGCGCGGGTGCGCGAGGCGGCCGACGCGGCGGGCCGCGGCCTGATCCTTTCGGCGGCGCAGACCGTCGTCGTCGGCGCCGACCAGGCCGAGATCGAGCGGCGCGCCGCCGCCATCGGCCAGGACCCCGGCCTGCTGCGCGAGGGCGGGCTGTGCGGCACCCCCGACGAGGTGGTGGCCAAGCTCGGCGCGTTCGCCAAGCTCGGGGCCGAGCGGGTCTACCTCCAGGTCCTCGACCTGGCCGACCTCGAACACCTGGAGCTGATCGCCGCAGAGGTGTTGCCGCACGTGTAATTCCGTTGGCGGTGCTTCGTCCAGCTACGGCACACTTGGGGCGTGCTGTTGACGATCACGACCACCGCCACGCCGGCCACCGACCTGGGCTTTCTCCTGCACAAGCATCCTGAGCGCGTGCAGGAGTTCGGCCAATCGTTCGGCACGGCCACGGTGTTCTACCCGGAGGCGGGCGAGGAGCGCTGCACGGCGGCCCTCCTGCTGGAGGTCGACCCGATCGCGCTGGTCCGGTCGCGCGGCCGCAACTCGCCCGACTTCAGCCTGTCGCAGTACGTCAACGACCGCCCGTACGCGGCCTCGTCGCTGCTGGCCGTCGCGCTCGCCGACGTCTTCCGCACCGCGCGGGCGGGCCGCTGCAAGGCCCGTCCCGAGCTGCCGGGCACCGCGTTGCCGCTGGAGATCCGGGTGCCCGCGCTGCCCTGCCGGGGCGGCCCCGAGCTGGCCCGGCGGCTGTTCGAGCCGCTGGGCTGGACGGTGGAGGCGCAGCCACTGCCGCTGGACGAGGGCTTCCCCGAGTGGGGCGAGTCCCGGTACGTGCGGCTCACCCTGAGCGGCACCGTGCTCCTGGCCGACGCGCTCAACCACCTCTACGTGCTGCTCCCCGTGCTGGACGACGGCAAGCACTACTGGATCGCGTCCGACGAGATCGACAAGCTCGTCAAGGCGGGGGCGGGCTGGCTCGGCGAGCATCCTGAGCGCGGCCTGATCACCCGGCGCTACTTCGGGCGGCGCTGGTCGCTGGCCCGCGCCGCGCTGGCCAGGCTGGCCGAGCTGGGCGACGAGACCGAGGAGGAGCTGGAGCCGGCGCTCGCCGAGGAGGCCCCCGCCGAGGAGACCGCCGCCGACGAGGCCGCCGCCGCCTTCACCGCCGACGCCGCCGCTTCCGACCCTGCCGCTGCCGACGTTCCGGAAGCCGGACCCGAGGGGGAGGCCGCGCCCGGAGGGCCGCCGGAGCCGAAGGCGCGGCCGCTCAACACGCTGCGGCGCGAGGCCGTGCTGCGCAGGCTCGAAGAGCTCGGCGCGACGAGCGTGATCGACCTGGGCTGCGGGCAGGGCGAGCTGGTCGCCGCGCTGCTGGCCAGGCCCAGGTTCGCCCGCGTCGCCGGCATGGACGTCTCCTCCATCGCGCTCACCATCGCCGCCCGCAAGCTGCGCCTGGACCGCATGCCCGACGCCAAGCGGGCCCGGCTCACCCTGTTCCAGGGCGCGCTGACGTACACCGACAAGCGGCTGGCCGGCTACGACGCCGCCGTGCTCATGGAGGTCGTCGAGCACGTCGACCCGCCGCGGCTGGCCGCGCTCGAACGCGTCGTGTTCGGCCGCGCCCGGCCGGAGCACGTGCTCGTCACCACGCCCAACATCGAGCACAACGTGCGTTACGAGTTCCTGACCGGCCTGCGCCACCCCGACCACCGCTTCGAGTGGACCCGGGCCGAGTTCGCCGCCTGGGCCGACCGGGTGGCCGCCCAGTACGGCTACCACGTCGCCTTCGAACCCGTCGGCGAGGACGACCCCGAGGTCGGCCCGCCCACCCAGATGGGAGTCTTCACCCGTGATCAGCGTTCCTGAGCTGTCCCTCGTGGTGCTCGTCGGCGTCTCCGGCAGCGGCAAGTCCACCTTCGCGCGCCGCCACTTCAAGCCCACGCAGGTCATCTCCTCCGACTTCTGCCGCGGCCTGGTGTCCGACGACGAGAACGACCAGGCCGCCACGCCCGCCGCGTTCGACCTGCTGCACCACATCGTCGGCGTCCGCCTGTCCAGGGGCCTGTTCACCGTCGTGGACGCCACCAACGTCCAGTACCCGGCCCGCAAGAGCCTCATCGAGCTGGCCAGGCAGCACGACGTGCTGGCCGACGCCATCGTGCTGGACACGCCGGAGGAGGTCGCCGTCGAGCGCAACGCCGCGCGTCCCGACCGCGACTTCGGCCCCGGCGTCGTGATCCGCCAGCGCAAGGAGCTGCGCCGCTCGCTGTCCAAGATCTCCGCCGACGGCTTCCGGCGGGTGCACGTGCTGCGCGGCCTGGAGGAGATCGACAACGCCGAGATCACGTACGAGAAGGCGTGGTCGGACCGGACCGAGCTGACCGGCCCGTTCGACATCATCGGCGACGTGCACGGCTGCCGCTCGGAGCTGGAGACGCTGCTGCGGAAGCTGGGCTGGCAGGGCCTGGCCCACCCCGAGGGCCGTATCGCCGTGTTCGTCGGCGACCTGGTCGACCGCGGGCCCGACACGCCGGGCGTGCTGCGCCTGGTCATGGACATGGTCGAGGCGGGCACCGCCATCTGCGTGGCCGGCAACCACGAGCAGAAGCTCGTGCGCGCGCTGAACGGCCGCAAGGTCACGGTCGCCCACGGCCTGCGCGAGTCGCTGGACCAGCTCGCCGCCGAGCCGCCCGAGTTCGGCGAGCGGGCCAGGACGTTCATGGACGGCCTGCTCAGCCACTACCGCCTGGACGGCGGCCGGCTCGTCGTCGCGCACGCCGGGCTGAAGGAGTCCTACCACGGCCGCGCCTCCAAGCGCGTACGCGCCTTCGCCCTGTACGGCGACACCACCGGCGAGACCGACGAGTACGGCCTCCCGGTCCGCTACCCGTGGGCCGACGAGTACCGCGGCCGGGCCATGGTCGTCTACGGCCACACGCCCACGGTCACCCCGGAGTGGGTCAACAACACGATCTGCCTGGACACCGGCTGCGTCTTCGGCGGCCACCTGACCGCGCTGCGCTACCCCGAGCGCGAGATCGTCCAGGTCCCGGCCGAGCAGGTCTGGTACGAGCCGGTCAAGCCGCTCGGCGGGCCCGCCCGCGAGCCCGGCATGCTCGACGTCGGCGACGTGATCGGCACCCGGCACGTCGAGACCCGCTTCGGCGGCCGGGTCAAGGTGCTGGAGGAGAACGCGGCCGCCGCGCTGGAGGTCATGAGCCGGTTCGCCGTCGACCCGAGCTGGCTGGTCTACCTGCCGCCGACCATGGCGCCGCCGGAGACGTCCAGGCTCGACGGCTATCTGGAGCACCCGCACGAGGCGTTCGAGGAGTTCGCCGCAGCGGGGGTGAGCGAGGTCGTGTGCGAGGAGAAGCACATGGGCTCGCGGGCGGTCGCCGTGCTGGCCAGGACGCCCGAGGTCGCCGCCGCCCGGTTCGGCGTGGCCGACGGCAGCGCGGGGGCGGTGTTCACGCGTACCGGGCGGCCGTTCTTCCGGGACATGACGCCGCTGGTCGAGGCGCTGCGCGCGGCCTGCGAGCCGCTGTGGGAGGAACTGCGCTCGGACTGGGTCGTGCTCGACTGCGAGCTGCTGCCCTGGTCGGCCAAGGCGGGCGAGCTGATCAGGTCGCAGTACGCCTCCGTCGGCGCCGCCGCGCGGGCCGCGCTGCCCGAGGCCGTCACGGCCCTGGAGGCGGCGGCCGGACGCGGGCTCGACGTGGGCGGGTTGCTGACCCGCACCCGGCGCCGCTCCGCCAACGCCGCCCTGTTCCGCGACGCGTACGCGCGCTACTGCTGGCCGGTCGACGGGCTCGACGGGATCAGGCTGGCGCCGTTCCAGATCCTGGCCTGCGAGGGGCGGGCCACGGCGCTGGAGCCGCACGCCTGGCACCTGTCCACGCTGGCGCTGCTCGACTCGCCGCTGATCGCCCCGACCAGGAACGTGACCGTCACGCTCGGCTCGCCGGAGTCCAGGGACGCGGCCACCGCCTGGTGGGAGTCGCTGACCGCCGCCGGGGGAGAGGGCATGGTGGTCAAGCCCGCCACGTACGTGCCCGGCCGGGTGCAGCCCGGCGTGAAGGTACGCGGCCGGGAGTACCTGCGGATCATCTACGGGCCCGACTACACCGAGTCCCTCGACGTGCTGCGCCGGCGCTTCCTCGGCAAGAAGCGCTCCCTGGCGCTGCGCGAGTACGCCCTCGGCCTGGAGGCGTTGTCGCGCCTGGCGGACGGCGAGGCGGGCTGGCGGGTGCACGAGCCGGTCTTCGCGGTGCTGGCCCTGGAGTCCGAGCCGGTGGACCCGCGCCTGTGACCGCCCGGGCCCTCTCCAAGGAGACGACATGACCGCCGACCGTCACCGTCCGGGTTACGTCCGGCGCAGGCTCGGGCGTGCGCTGCTGGGGTACGCCCTGGCGCTGGTGGCGGCGGTCGTCGTGATCGCGGTCTTCTGGCTGACCCGGTCCTGATGCCCGGTTTGCGGCAAGGTTGGGTAAGCGCCGCGCTACACAGGTGATCTCCGGGTAGGTCCCCGATCACGGGGAAGGGACCTGTATGGCAACTCGGTACACCCATCAGGAGCATCTGGGCCACGTCGTCTTCATCACCGCGGCGGCGGCCATCGGCGGCTTCCTGTTCGGATACGACAGCTCGGTCATCAACGGCGCGGTCACCGGCATCCAGCGGCACTTCCAGGTGGGCGCGGTCCAGATCGGCTTCGTCGTGGCCATCGCGCTGCTCGGGTCCGCGCTCGGGGCCTGGATCGGGGGCGGGCTGGCCGACCGGTGGGGGCGTACCCGGTCGATGCAGGTGGCCGCGGGCCTGTTCACCGTCAGCTCGATCGGGCAGATGTTGCCGTTCGCGATCTGGGACCTGGGGTTGTGGCGGGTCATCGCGGGCTTCGCGATCGGCATGGCCTCGGTGCTCGGTCCGGCCTACATCGCCGAGGTCGCGCCGCCCGCCTACCGGGGGAGGCTGGGCTCGTTCCAGCAGCTCGCCATCGTGCTCGGCATCGCGGTCTCGCAGCTCGTCAACTACCTGATCGCCGAGCTCGCGGGCGGCGACGTCAACAACCACCTGTGGGGGCTGCAGGCGTGGCAGTGGATGCTGGGCGCCTGTGCCGTTCCGGCCCTGCTGTACCTGCTGTTCGCCTCCACCATCCCCGAGTCGCCGCGCTACCTGATCATGTCGGGGCGGTCGAGGAAGGCCCGCGAGGTGCTGGCCGAGGTCGAGGGCGACGACGTGGACCTCGACGCCCGGATCGCCGAGATCCAGCACGTGCTGCGGACCGAGCGCGTGCCGGGGCTGAAGGACCTGCGCGGGAGCGCGCTCGGCCTGCTGCCGATCGTCTGGATCGGCATCATCCTGTCGGCGTTCCAGCAGCTCGTCGGCATCAACGTGATCTTCTACTACTCGTCCGTGTTGTGGCAGTCGGTGGGCATCAACCAGAGCGACTCGCTGCTGATCAGCTTCTCCAGCTCGATCATCAACATCATCGGCACGTTCATCGCCATCGCGCTGGTCGACCGGATCGGGCGCCGGCCGCTGCTGCTGATCGGCTCGGCCGGCATGACGATCGCGCTGGGCACGGCGGCCTGGGCGTTCAGCGCGTCGCGGGAGATCGGCGGCGTGGTCTCGCTGCCGAGCCCGCAGGGGCCGATCGCGCTCATCGCGGCCAACGTGTTCGTGCTGTTCTTCGCCCTGTCGTGGGGGGTGGTGGTCTGGGTCCTGCTCGGCGAGATGTTCCCGAACCGCATCCGCGCCGCCGCCCTCGGCGTCGCCGCGGCCGCGCAGTGGATCGCCAACTGGCTGATCACGGTCTCGTTCCCGGCGCTGTCGGAGTGGAACCTGCCGCTCACCTACGCCATGTACGCCCTGTTCGCCCTGCTGTCATTCCTCTTCGTCACCAAATGGGTCAAGGAAACCAAGGGCCGCAGACTCGAAGAGATGGGCTGACCACGCCGCGGAGTGGACTAACCTCCGGCACGTGCTTGTCGACGTGCTCGGCCCCCGCCTGAACGTGCTCTTCTGCGGCATCAACCCCGGCCTGATGTCCGAGGCCACCGGCCACCACTTCGCCCGGCCCGGCAACAGGTTCTGGCCCGCGCTGCACCTGTCCGGCTTCACGCCGCGCCTGCTGGCCCCCGCCGAGCAGCACCTGCTCCCCTCGTACGGGCTGGGCATCACGAACATCGTCCCCCGGGCCAGTGCCAAGGCGTCGCAGTTGAGCAGGGACGAACTGGTGGAGGGTGGCCGGGCGCTGGCGGAGAAGGTGGCGGAATCGGGGCCGCGGGTGCTGGCCGTCCTGGGCATCTCGGCGTACCGGACGGCCTTCGAGCGGCGCAAGGCGGTCATCGGACCCCAGCCCGAGCAGGTCGGCGAGGCCCGCGTGTGGGTGCTGCCGAACCCGAGCGGGCTCAACGCCCACTGGACCGTGACCACGATCGCGGAGGAGATGGCCCGCCTGCGGGCCTCGCTGGACCGGCCGCACTCCGGATAGGCCCGGCGAGCGCCGCACGGCCGGTCGCTGAACTGCGCTTGCGGACGGATCCAAGTGACGCACAAGCGTTGATCGCTAGACACGTGCCCGGTTCGTTGCGTCTTCGCACTGGGGGGTCTGGTGGCAAGCCGGCGATTGTCGCGTGTCTCATGCGCATTGGCGTTACTCACGGGTCTGGTGGCGGCCGTGCCGCCGCCGGCCGTCGCGTCCGCACAACCGGACGCCGAGACGGCGGCCTTGTTGTCCGCGGTGGAACGCTTCTCCACCGCGAGCGGCGGCCTGGCCGCGGTCGGGCCGATGGGCGAGCAACTGCCGCTCGTCGGCCTGGTGCCCGGCGGCGAGGACGCCCTGGGCCTGGGCGACCTGTTCCAGGTGGCCGTCCACGACAAGCTCAAGAACCTGACGGCCCTGGACGACCTCCAGGACGAGTACGAGCTGTCCGGCCCCCGCGCCGGCAAGCTGCTGGCCAAGGCGAGCACCCAGGGCGGGATCAGGCGGCTCGACCTGACCCTCGACGTCACCAGGACGGTCGCCGGCCGCCCGATCTCCATCGCCAGCGCCCAGCCGAAGGTCTCACTGACCACCTCGGGCGGCGTGGACGTCACGCTGAAGCTCACCGCGAAGCTGCCCTTCGCCTACGACCCCGCCACGAAGTCCGCCTGGCTGGGCAAGGACGCCACGGTCACCGTGCGGGCCGACGGCAAGCTCGCCGCCGGGGCCAGGCCGACCGCCGCCTTCGGCATCCTCGGCGTCGACCTTTCGGCGGCCTCGGCGCTCTCCTTCACCGCCGAGTTCACCGCCACCGCCGCCGACCCGGACGGCAACGGCAGGCTGGACCCGGGCGAGCTGGGCTCCGAGAGCCTGTTCACCTTCGCCCGCAAGGGCTCGGCGACCGCCAAGCTCCAGGTCACCGCGCAGCCGTTCGCCGGCGCCCCGGTCGAGGGGGCCACCGCGACCATCGACGTGAGCTGGCCCGACCTCGCGACCGGCGGCCCGGCCGTCACCGTCACCCAGGCCGACCTGGACCGGCTCGACCGCTTCCAGACGCTCACCCCGAAGGACCTGCTCGACGGGCTGACCCACCTGGCCAACGCGATCACCGCCGCCCAGCGCGCCCGCTGGGACGGGCAGGGCGACCTCGACCTGCCGTTCATGCGCGGGTCCCTGGCCGACGCCGTGCAGGTGTCGGAGGCGATCCACGCTTTCGCCGCGGCCAGCGTGGACCGGAACACCGGCCGGCCCACCTTCACCTCGATCCAGGACCTGTTCGCCGCGCTCGGCAAGGCCCGCGGCCTGCCCGGAGGCGCGATCATCAAGGTCGCCGACGCCGGCTACGACGACGCCGCCAAGAAGATCGCCTTCACCCTCGTCGTGGACCGGACCGTGAACCCCACGCCCGAGCCGCTCAACCCCGCGGGGCAGACCGTCAGCGGGACGGGCACGGGCGTGACGTACACGGCCAAGACGCTCAAGCACGCCGGGCAGAAGTGGACGCCGGGGCAGTTCGCCGGGCGTACGGTCACCGCGGGCGCGTCCAGCGGCATCGTGGCCGACAACACCGCCGACACCGTCACCCTCGCCGAGCAGGGGTGGCGCGGTGGTGTGCCCGCCGCGGGCGCGCCGTACCGGATCTCCGCGAGCGACCCGATGATCGGGCAGGTCGCCTTCGGCGACACCTTCAAGACCGCCGCGGGGCTCGACCGCGCCAACGCGACCGCCGCGGTGGCGGGTGTCATGCGCGGCTACCACGCCTCGGCCACGGTCGTGCTCGACCTCGGCGACCCGGTGACCGGCCAGGGGTGCGCGCAGCGGCCGGACGGGCAGCAGAAGGCGTGCCCGTACAAGCACGTCAACGCCGACGGCAGCGCCACCGTGGTGAACGAGCTGCCCAGGGCCGCCGACCGGATCATGTTGCGGACCGGCCGCGACCTGTTCGGCGCCCGCGTGTCGGTGCTCTCCTCGGTGAACGTCAACGCCGTCGCCGGCTACCTGGGCGTCCAGATCACCGGCGACCTCACCATGGGCAGCAGGAACGACGGCGACCTGGTCAAGGTCGGCCTCAAGGACCTCGGCGACGTGCCGCTGACCCGGCTGTTCGAGCGGCTGGCGAGCAAGCCGGGCGACGTCCTGACCTCCCAGGTGGACGCGGTCGCCAAGGCGCGGCTCACCCTGGGCGTGCCGGGCCTGGCCGACTTCTTCGGCGGCAAGGTCTCCGGCGAGGTGGAGATGCCGGACATCGGCAAGCCCACCACCGTCACGTTCAGCGGCTTCGACCAGATCGGCAGGGTCAAGGACTTCGCCTTCGATCCCGACAACCCGCAGGCGCTGTTCGGCGCGCTGATCAAGTCGCTGGGCGCGGTGGCCGCGTACCTCGACAGTGTCAAGGGCAGCGGGCCGGTCGGCGAGGCGATGACGGCGAAGGTGCCGCTGCTCGGGCGTTCGCTGTCCGAACTGGTGGCCTCCGAGGAGATGGGCTCGGGCCCCGGCGTCGTCTACGGCGACGGCGCCTGCGGCAACGAGAACGCCTACGTCACCGACCCCTCGCGCACGTTCACGCAGGCGCACATCGGCCGTCGGGTGGCCGTCGGCACCCGCGTGCTGACCGTCGCGACCGCGTGCGGCGAGCACACGCTGTCCTTCGCCGAGAAGTTCGGCCAGGCCGTTCCCGAGGCGGGCGCCGCCTACGCGCTGCGCTCGCCGCTCAGGGACGCGATCGACCGCCTGACCGCCGCCCCGCCGGACACCGTCCAGGCGCTGGTGGCCGAGCTGAACAAGGCGCTGGGCGGCCAGGCGCACATCGGCTACGAGGACGGCGCGCTGCGGCTGTCGCTGGCCTACGACAAGAAGGCGGCCGTGAAGGAGCCGCTGCGCTTCGCGTTCGGCGAGAGCAGCCTGGTCGCCGCCAAGGGCTCGGCCACGCTCGACGCCGCCGTCGAGGGCGAGGTGCGCCTCGGCCTGCGCGTGGCGCTCAAGCGCGACTTCGACCCGGCCCGCGACCTGCTCATCGAGACCGACTCCGGCCTCGAACTCCAGGCGAAGGCGCAGCTCGACGGCACGGTCAAGGCCGACGTCGGGCCGCTGCCGCTGGCCGTGGGCAAGGAGGGCGACGACCCGCTTCAGGCCAGGCTCGGTTACGGCGTCAGCCTGCGCTACGGCGGCGAGGCGCAGGACGCCGTCACCCCCGCCGCGTTCTTCTCCGGGCTCGACCTGGCCCTGAACGAGACGAGCGAGCCGGTCGCCTGCGACCGCGACCCGCACCGCGACGACACCGACCTGGCGCTGTGCGCCGTCCTGCCCGCCTACCTCAACGGCGCCCCGCTGACCGCGGACGGCAAGCACGCGCTCGTGCTGCGGCTGCCCAGGTCCGCCCCGCTGGCCGAGATGTTCGACCTGACCAGGAAGCTGCCCGGCGACGTGAACCGGCTGGAGCTGCCCTCCTTCGACTTCTCGACCCTGCCTCCCGGCCTGGAGCTGGACTGGACCAACCTCGGCGACGGCATCGACCGATACCTCACCGCGCTGGAGACCGGCATGCGCATGGCCTCCGGCCAGGGCCGGCTGCCCATGGTCGGCGCCGACCTCCAGCAGGGGGCCGACTTCGTCGGCGCCAAGCGTCAGGAGATCAAGGCCGCCCTCGCGAAGCTGCCCAACGGCGGCAAGGTGCCCACCGGCGGCGACCTGCGCAAGTGGTACAACGACGAACTCGCGCCCAAGGTCGGGCCCGGCGTGCAGCCCGTGATCACCTGCGTGCAGGCGCCCGTCCCCGACCCCGCCAAGCCCGAGGCGTGCGACGCGGCCAAGGGCGCCGAGCTGACCGGCATCGCGTTCAAGGTCAGCATCGGCAGGGGCGACGTCGATCCCGAGCAGGGCTGCGTCAAGGACTGCCTGGGCGTGGAGCGGCCGCTCGACATCGGCGTCCCGGGCCTCGCGCTGCGGCAGGGGGCGGGCAAGGGCGTACGGGCCGAGCTCGGCTGGCACGCCGAGGCCATGGTGGGCCTGGACCGGACCAGCGGCTTCTACCTCGACGCCGGCGAGGCCAACCGCCCGCGGGCGACCGTCGGCGTGAACGTCTCGCTGCCCGAGGAGATCAACGCCAGGCTGGCGATCCTCGACGTCACGCTCAAGAACCGCGAGCAGAACGCTCCCGACCTGTTCGCGGGCGCCTTCACCATCGGGCTCAAGCCCGTCGGCCGGATCGGGCTGGACCAGCTCGCCGACGCCACCGGCCTGGTGGAGACCTCCGTGCACGCCAAGGTCGCGGTGGACTGGCGTTTCAAGGTGACGGCCGGCTCGGCCATGTTCCCCGGCCTGTTCGGCGACTTCGACCTGGACTGGGACCTCACCAAGGGCGGCTCCCCCGACCCGGCGAACCTGAACATCGCCTTCAACAACGTGAACCTGGAGGCCGGCGACTTCTTCCGCAGCGTCCTCGGCCCGGTGGTGACCCAGGTCAAGAAGGTCACGGACCCGGTCAGACCGGTGATCGACCAGCTCTACGCGCCCATCCCCGTGCTGTCGGACCTGAGCAAGGCCGCGGGCGGCGGCGAGGTGAACCTGATGACGATCGCCAAGAAGTACAACACGGTGGCGGGCGGCGGCACGACCAAGTTCATCGAGCGGATGATCGAGGTCGGCAGGCTGGTCTCGGCGCTGCCCGACTGCCAGGGCGAGCTGCACATCCCCATCGGCAGCTTCACCGTGGCCGGCGACCGCGCGCTGAACACCGAGAACTCGCCCGACGTCGCGGACTCGCTGATCAAGGACATGGCCCCCGCCACGGACGACCTGTTCGCGGCGCTCGACCAGGGCGCCAGAACGTGCGGGAAGGGCAAGGCCGCCGTCGCCGACGCGCAGGGGCCCATGGAGCACTCCGCCAAGGCGGGCTTCAGCTTCCCCGTGCTGCAGAACGCCGGACGGTCGATCTTCAGCCTGCTCATGGGCAAGGACGTCGAGCTGGTCGCGTTCGACTCCGGGCCGCTGCGGCTCGGTTTCTCCTACAGCCAGTCCTTCGGCCCGGTCTGGTCGCCGCCGCCCATCATGGTGGTCATCTCCGGCACCGCCGCGGTCGAGGCTCACATCAGGGCGGGCTTCGACACGTACGGCATCCGCAAGGCGATCGAGCAGCGCAAGCTCGACCTCCAGGTCCTGGACAGCCTGTACCTGAAGACCACCGACGACCAGGGCAGACCCCTGCCCGCGATCACCCTGACCGGACGGCTGGAGGCGGGCGCGGCGGTCGACGTGGTGCTGGTCAAGGCGGGGGTGAGCGGCGGCGTCTTCCTCACCGTCGCCATGAACTGGCTCGATCCCACCAACGACGGCAAGTTCAGGTTCTCCGAGTTCGCCGACGTTCTGCTGCGCAACCCGCTGTGCCTGTTCTCCCTGGACGGCGAGCTGAAGGTCTACCTGAAGGCCTGGGTCGAGGTGGGCATCTCGATCTTCAAGAAACGGTTCGACTGGACGATCGTCGAGGCCAAGCTCCTCGACTTCTCGGTCAGGCCGAAGTGCGACGAGGACCCGCCGAAGCTCGCGACCGTCGCAGGCGACGCCCTGGTGCTGCACGTCGGACCGATGCGCAAGGCCAGGGGCGGCAGCACGGCCAAGCCGGGCGACGACGCCGAGCAGTGGACCGTCAGCCAGCTCCCCGGCGACGAGGGTTTCGTGGTCAGCGCGCTGGGAGTGCGCGAGGAGCACCGCAACGCGGGCCTGACGCGGGTGCTGGCCGACGGCCGCGGCGCGAAGGGCGCGCTGCGGCTGGTCTTCCAGGGGTACGGCGACGACACCGCCGGGCCGCGCCCGTTCGACCGGACCGTCGTGGCGTTCGGCGGTGACGGCGACGACATGATCCTGGCCGGCGCCGGCCGGAACGTGATCGACGGCGGCAAGGGCGACGACCAGATCACCAGCGGCGACCAGTACGACGGTCCCGCCGCGATCGTGGCCGGCGGCCCCGGCGACGACTACGTCACCATGGGCGGCGCGGGCGGCTGGGTGGCCGGTGACGGCCACCTGACCCCCGCCACCCGCAAGGTCGGTGACGTGCAGGTCGCCGACTGGACCGCCGAGGATCTGCCCGGCACGCCCGCCGACGGCTCGTCCGACGGCGCCGACCGCATCGCGGCCGGGCTCGGCGAGAACCGGCTCTATGGCAACGGCGGGAACGACACCATCGCCGTGGCCTCCGACAGTCCGCTGGCGACGACGGACGGTTCGCCGCGTTTCCGGGCGCAGCCGAGCCTGTTGGTCGGTGGACCCGGTGCGGACACGTTGACCGGTGGTTCGGCGGCTGACGAGATCTACACCGGGCCGCGTGAGGAGTTCGGCCGGGACGAGGCGGGCCCCGCCGATTCGGGGCCGAACTACGTCGACACCGGCGCGGGCGCGGACAAGGTGTTCGGCGGTCAGGCCGTTGATCTGGTCGCCGGCCACTCGGCTCCGGGTGAGGTCGTGAAGATCATCGGTGGTGGCGGGGACGACGTGCTGGCGGGTGGTCACGGCAAGGACGAGATCTTCGGTGGTCCCGGTGACGACTGGGTGATCGCCGAGCCGTCCGACGTCGGTGAGGCGCAGGGGCGTGACGACTTCGGTCCTGCCCGGCAGGTGCGTCATCTGCCGCTGCCGGCGGGCGTGCAGCCCTCGGCCAAGCGGCTGTCCGGCGGCGACGGGAACGACCACGTCGTCGGCGGCGACGGAGGCGCGACCGTCTTCGGCGACCGCTGGCGGGACGAACCGTGTGAGGAGCACGACGGCGCCGCCGACGGCCGGGACCTCGTCCTCGGCGGCGCGGGCAAGGAGATCGTGTCGGCCGGTGGCGGCGCCGACCGGGTCGAGGCCGGTGGCGGCCAGGACCGGGTCTGCGGCGAACGCGGCGACGACCGCCTGGCCGGCGGCTCGGGCGACGACCAGGTCGCGGGCGGCTCGGGCGACGACACGGCGCTCGGCGACGACGGCGATGACGAGGTGACCGGCGGCTCCGGCGACGACACCCTGTACGGCGGCGCTCACGACGACACCGTGGTGGGCGAGTCCGGGCAGGACCGTCTGTTCGGCGGCGAGGGTGACGACCTGGTCATCGGCGGCACGCGTACGGCGGGCAAGGACGACAAGGGCGACGTCCTGTACGGCGATGCGGGAGCGGACCGGCTGATCGGCGACAACGGCGACGCCGGTGGCCCGTTCGACCTCGACGGCACCCCGGAGGAGGCCGGCGGCCCGGACGTGATCCACGGCGGCGACGGCGCCGACGCGGGGTACGGCGGGATCGGGTCCGACGAGGTGCACGGCGACGCGGGCGACGACCACCTGGAAGGCGGCGTCGGCGGCGACAAGGTGTACGGCGAGGCCGGGGAGGACGAACTCGTGGGCGGCGCTTCGGGCCCGTACCCGGACGGCGGCGACACACTGCTGGGCGGCGAAGGCCCGGACGTGATCACCGCCGACAACGCCCTCCTGACCATCTCCCTCCAACCCCCGACCTCGACGCCGACTCCGAGCAGCACCGCAACGCCGTCGGCCACGGCCACACCGTCTGGGACGTCCGCATCCGACATGGACGCGGCTACTTCGGTGGCCGCGCGGCCGGGGCAGGCGGTTACGCACCGGGTGAAGCTGCTCGCGGGTGGCTTCGGCCCCGACGTGGCCGACGGCGGTGCGGGCAACGACGCGATCTTCGGTCAGGGCGGCCCTGACCGGCTGCGCGGCCAGGAAGGCGACGACTACGCCGAGGGCGGCGCGGGCGTGGACTGGGTCGAAGGCGACCAGGGCAACGACGACCTGGTCGGCGGCACCCACACCACCACGGCGGACGACGCCGCGGACGCCCTGTACGGCGGCCCCGGTGACGACGTCATCGCCGGCGACAACGCCGTGGTGACCTTGACGGGCACCCCGGCCAGCGCCACCGTCCGCCTGGGCTCGTCGGGCACCCCGATGACCCCACGCGCGGTCACCCTCCTGAGCGACGGCTCTGGCGGGGATCGTATATCGGGTGGGGCCGGAGTCGACGTCCTGTGGGGGCAGGGCGGGGATGACCAGATGTCCGGTGGGGGTCAGGGAGACTACGCCGAGGGCGGTGAGGGTGCGGATCAGATCCGTGGTGACCTGCCGTTGTCGGCCGAGTCCACCCGCACCACCAGCCACCCCCTGCCCGACCCCGGCTGGAAGGGCGACCCCAGCGGCCCGGCCGACCTGGAAGGCGACGACACCCCCGGCCAGGACGACCTGATCGGCGGCTCGGCCAAGCAGGCCGCCGCCGACCAGGCCGACGCGATCGAGGGCAACGGCGGCGCCGACGTCCTGCTCGGCGACAACGGCTCGCTCATCCGCACCCTCACCGGCAACACCGAGAAGGTGTACACCGAGCGTTACCCCGCAGGCCAGGCACCCGCGGACGCCACCCGCGTCCGCGGCCACGACCCGGCACTGCCCGGCGACTCCACCAGGTTCTGCACCCAGGCCCAGACCACCTGCGAGCCGGCCGGCTCCTCCGGCCCCGACCACCTGTACGGCGACGACGGCGACGACGCGCTGTGGGGCCAGGACGGCGACGACGAACTGCACGGCGGCCAGGGCGACGACGACCTGTTCGGCGAACTGGGCGACGACACCCTGTACGGCGGCCCGGGCGAGGACGCCATGCTCGGCGACCGGGGCGGCGTGCTGAATGAGCGCATCGACGCCTCCGACGCCCAGCGGCTCGGCTTCACCGTCAGCCTCAACGCGCCGCCGAAGGAGACCTACAAGGGCTTCCAGGCCGGCACGTACGACCGCCGCACCGACCTGCTGCACGACACCGACGGCGACACCTGGACCCAAGCCGCCATGCCGCACGACGGTTTCGCCAAGGGCGGCGACGACCGCCTGCGCGGCGGCCCCGGACGCGACAGCATGCACGGCGGCGCCGGCGACGACCTGGTCAACGGTGACAGCGGCGGCGACGAGGTGTTCGGCGGCGACGGCGCGGACGTCATCTGGGGCGGCAAGGGCTGCGACCCGGTCCTGGACGCCGCCACCCCGGACTGCCAGTCCGGCGGCGCGTTCGACCCGGCCGCGCGCGGCACCGGCGACCGTTTCGTGGACCACGTCTTCGGCGGGGCCGGCGCGGACCTGCTCGACTACAACCCGCGCGGTTCGTACCCCGGCTCGTGCGCCCCCGGCAAGATGCCGGAAGGCGAGCTGACCACGGTGGTGGACCCGTGCGCGTGGTTCCGGATGACCGACAAGGACAACGCCGACACCACCGACGACCAGCACCACCAGGGCGTGGACTGGCAGTACGGCGGCGCCGACCGCGACGTGCTCCAGGGCGACCGCACGGCCAACGGCCCCAACCCCGGCGACAAGATGATCGACTGGAACGGCGGCTTCAACCTCTACACCCACTGCGGCCCGGCCAACGGCGGGCACAACATCGTCCGCCAGCACTCCCCGGCGATGCTCGACTTCCTGGCCAAGGTGGCCTGGGGCTCGGGCGCCGGGCGTGCGGCGGGCGACCCGTCGGGGACGCGGGAGGTGGCCGTCCCGGCCTCGGGCGACAGCGGTTCGCCCTATCCCACCTCACCCGGACACTTCGACTCGCCCGTGGCCTGCGCGGGCTGATCAGGAGACATGCCGATGTCACGCCGTCTGATGGCGACCATCCTGGCGGGGGTGCTGGCGGCCGTGGGACTCACCACGGCCCCGGCCCATGCCGCCGCACCCGGGCGGCCCCCGTGCGACCCGGGGGACTGCTTCACCGTCGAGGTCTCGCTCGACCGCGCCCCCGTCGTCGGGCAGAGCGCGAGACTCACGGTCATGGTGACGCCGAAACAGGACATCCCCGACGCCACCACGATCATCGAACTGCCGGAGACCATGCGGTGGGCGACCCCGCCCGCCGGGCTCTCCCGTGCCGCCGCGACGATCGGCCGCAGCCCGGTGGACCGGGCCACCCGGACCTGGCGCGCCCGCGCCGGCAAGCCGGTCCGGTACGAGGGCGTCGTCACAGCGGTCAGGCCCGGCCCGGCCTCGATCCGCGTCCAGGCCCGCGACGGGCGGCCCGGACCCGGCTCGGACGGGCTCGCCTACGTCACCGTCGGCGCGGAGTCGTCGGTGTTCGGCATGCCGCGCGAGGGCCGCGGACGCCGTACGGAGAGATCGGCGGCGGCGACGGCGGCGGCCGGTGACACGTGCGTCCAGGGACGCGTCACTCACGTCAGGACGGACGGTTCCATCGGCGGCGTGCCGATGGCGGAGGTGGACGCGTTCGACACCGACACGGGCGGCCGGCTCATGCTCGGCTGGGCCGAGACCGACGCCTCCGGCGGCTACAAGGTGTGCTTCCCCGGCACCGAGGAGGACGGCACCGGCCAGGACGTCACCATCGAGGTCAGCCCCGCCAACATCTACTGGACCGTGGGCTTCTCGGAGAAGGCCGACGACATCTACACCGACGCGAGCGCGCCGACGCAGGACGTTCCCCCCGGCACGTCGACCACCGTCATCGACTACCAGAGCGCGGGCGGCGATCCGATGGAGGGGGCCTTCCGCCTCCACTCCGCCGCCTACGACACGTGGAAGGCCTACACCGGCTGGCTGAACGACCCGGCCGACGACTGCTGGAAGCCGGGCGAGCAGAACTGCCAGTCCGTGACCCTCATCTGGGCCCCGGACAGGGTCCTGCCCACGTCGTACTACTGCCCGGGCTCAGACGGCGCCGACTGCCTGGGCCGGTTCCAGATCAACCTGGACGCGTCGATCCCGCTGGCGAAGATGACGGTCCCCCACGAGCTGGGGCATTTCATCATGGACTACACCTACGGCCTGATGCCCTCGGACGGCACCGACTGCGGGAAGCACTACATGACGACGCCGATGAGTAGCACGGTCTGCGCGTGGGGAGAGGGCTGGGCGGACTGGGTCGCCGTCCAGACCTACGACGAGACGCACTACCGGTGGTACACGACCGGTCTGGACCTGGAGAGCCCGCACTGGTTCAGCGAGGGCTGGCCGACCAAGGCGGACGCGAGCAAGACCGAGGGCCGCGTGGCCGGGGTGCTCATCGACCTGGCCGACTCGGGAACGCGCGACGAGAAGTACTGGGACCTCGGCGGCCTCGGGCCCGAAGCGATCGTGGCCACGTTCAGGAAGGGGGTCGCCCAGGACCTCGACGACTTCCTGAACCTGCTGGACCCCCAGCACCACGACCTCGCGCAGGCGGCGCTGTTCCAGAACGCCATCCCTGCCCAGCACGTGGAGGACCTGGCCGACCGGACCCCGACGCGCCGGCCCGCCAACGTCCCGCTCCAGACGGCCTTCATCACCACTCCGGACAGATGGCACGTGATGGCCGCGGTCGCCGGCCCGGACGGCGCGGACGTGGACCTGGCCACGACGCCCCACGGCAGCGGCGCCACCGTCAGGAGCGCCGAACTGGCCGCCACCAGCGCGGACTTCGTCGCCGTGCAGCCCAGCCCGGCCACCCGCAACTGGTTCGTGAACTCGGTCAGCTCGGACGCCGACTACGAGGAGTACGGGATGGAGGTGACCGAGGCGCCCGCCGGCAACCTGGAGGCCGGGACGCCGCAGCAGTTCCCCATGGCCGCCGGCCGGCTGGTCGAGGTGCGTACGACGTGGATCGAGAAGGGTGTGCCCGCCACGCTCACCGTCGTGCCGCGCAACGGGCAGGACCTCGACCTCTTCGTGATGGCGCCCGACCCCGCCGTGTGGGGCCTGCCCAGGTCCGCCGCCCGCAAGTCCGCGAGCGGCGGCCCGAACAAGATGGAACGCCTCACCATCAGCGACCCGAAGGTGACCGGGCTGTACGCGGTCGTCGTGGTCAGGAAGGCGGGCGACGGCGACGTCCTGCTGACCCGCGTCTGACGCAGGAGGTGCCCCGCGTGTCTGCGCGGGGCACCCGTGACGGTTACTTGGCCGCGAAGTCCTGCGTCCAGTGGAGGGGGCCCTGGCCGTTCCTGGCCACGCCCACGCCGATCACCGTGTACCGGCAGTTCATGATGTTGGCCCGGTGGCCCGAGCTGTTCATCCAGGAGCTCATCACGGAGGCCGGGGTGGTCTGGCCCTTGGCGATGTTCTCGGCGAAGGCGGTGCCGCCGGTGAAGCCGGCCGCGCGGATGCGGTCCATGAAGCTGCGGCCGTCCTTCGAGGTGTGGTCGAAGTAGTTCTTGGCCGCCATGTCGGAGGAGTGGCCGAACGCCGCGGCGCGCAGTTGCGCGTCGTGCTTGAGCGGGTTGCAGCCGCCCTTGGCGCGCTCGGCGTTGACCAGGCGCAGGACCTCGTTCTCCTCGGCGGTGCCCACCGTGCCGGCGGGCCCGGACGGCTTCGGCGCCGGGGTGGCGGAGGTCGTCGGGCTGGGCTTCGGGGACGGGGTGGCCGTCGGGGTCGGGCTCGGCGTGCCGGTCGGCGCGCAGGACAGCCTGACCGCCTTGGACGTCGCGCCGCGGCCACGGTGGTCGGTGGCGACCGCGTAGTAGACGCCGGGCGCGCAGGGGAGGGTGAGCGCGAGGCTGCCCGACCTGGTGGCGCCGCTCTTGACGACGGGGTCGGTGCCCGGGACGGCGCGCTTGAGCCGGACGCGCAGGAGCGCGTCCGTACGGCAGCCCTGGCGGGCGGCGGAGGAGACGATCTGTGCGGTGTCGGTGACGCGAGGCGTGGCCACGGTGACCCGGCAGCGGCCGGCGGCCTCGCTGCCGGCCGTGGCGGCCGTGGCCGCGGTCATCGGCGTACCGAGTGCCGCCAGGCTCACCAGGCCGGCGAGTACCCCTAGGGGTCTGCGCATTGGGGGCTTCCTCCAGTTGCGATGGACGCTGGATCGCACCGCATTCTGGTAGGACCGCAACCCCCGTGTCACGAAATTTGCGAAATTTCCCTGAGGTCCGAGTAAACCAAAGTGTCGGGAAACGCGTCGTGGCCCGTTCCAGCCGCCGCCGCGCTCAGACCCGGAACTCCTCGGTCCGGTGGGCGTAGGGGGGCACCGCGGCCCGCGTCTCGTCGGTGACCGACGGCGGCGGCAGCGGCACGATCTCCCGCCGGTGGAAGTCGCCGACGTCCTCGCCCTCGGCGAACAGCTCCTGGACCGCCCGCAGGCAGGGGCCGATCACGCCGGGATCGGTGATGCGCCGGCCGCCGCGTCCGCCGCCGTACTCGTCGTAGAGGACCTCGTACATCAGGCCGGGGGAGAAGATCACCAGCTCGGGCACCGGTTCGAGGGCGGCCACGCGCGCCGCGGGCACCACCCGGCAGGGGGAGCCCGCCCGGGCCCGCATGTCCAGCAGGTGCATCTCCCACTGCAGGTACGGGGTGACCGGGAACTCCACCACGCGTACCCGCCGGACCGGCATCCGGTGGCGGAAGTAGCCGGTCACCAGCGGCGCCATCTGCTCGGACAGGGCGAGGGAGCCGCTCCAGTCGCCGTCCATCATGGCCCGCCAGCTCGCCACGTCCGGCTCGTAGAAGGTCTGGGCGCGCTCCAGCTTCCACAGCGGGACGGCGCAGCCCTCGTGGTCGCGGTCGAAGGCCGCCAGGTAGCCGGGCGCGTCCAGGACGAGTGCGTCGGCGCCGCCCACGGCGGCGAACGGATTCGTGACGGCCACCACGGAACCCGGCTCTGCCATACGACGCCCCTTCGTTCGGTGAGACCCGACCAGATCATGAAATGTCACTTGACCCGGGTCAAGACCCAACATCACAAAGGGGCGTGAAGGTCACCCGCGGTAGTGAAATCGGCGGTGGACCAAGTTGGCGACGGTGGCCACCACGAAGACCGCCAGCAGGATCTTGAAGAGGCCGAACCCGAAGACCATCCCCAGCACCCCGAAGAGGATCAGGAAGGGAAGGAACGGTCCGGGGCCGCGGTGGCCGTGCCGGTGACGGCGGGAATGGTCGTGCCAGGGGCGGCCGGCGGGCGCGTGCCGCATGGCCTGCATCTGGTGGCGGTGCGCCCTCATCGCCTCGCGCCAGGCGTCCCGGTCGAACTGGGGGACCTGCTGGGGCGGCGCGTAGGCGGGGGACGAACCGGGCAGGTCGGCCGTCACCTGGGACAGGTCGCGGACCGTCTTGGAGGCCAGCGCCCGGTCGAGCCGCTCGTCGAGCTCCTCGTGGGTCAGACGGCCCTGGGCGAAGTGCTCGCGCAGGGCCGCCATCGTCTGCTCGCGCTCGGCGTCGCCGATGCGGAGATCGTTGTGGTCCATCTCTGGTTCCTCGCTCTCCCCGAACCGGCCTGTCGCTGCGGAGCCGGTCACCTGGTTACTCCTCACCCGGTTCGCCGTCGGCCAGGATCTGGTAGAGCTTGCGCCGGGTCTCAACCAGAGTCTTACGCGCTTCGCGGATTTGTGCGTCGTTTCCGGTCTGAAGAACCTGCATCATGGCGAATGCCGACTGTCGGGCGATGTGCCAGAGATCGGCGGTGTTGTCGTCGATGTCCGGACGCATCTCGTCCCAGGGGGCGCGGACCTCGTCGGCGTGCGCGTCGATGTAGGCGCGTCCCTCGTCGGTGAGGCGGAAGGTCTTGCGGCCCTCGTTCTCCTCCGAGATCACCAGGCCCTCGTCGGTGAGCTGCTGCAACGCCGGGTAGACGGCGCCGGGGCTGGGCTTCCAGCCGCCCTCGCTGCGCGCGGCGATCTCCTGGATGATCTGGTAGCCGTTGCGCGGCTCCTCCGACAGCAGGGCCAGGATCGCGGCGCGGACGTCACCCCGCTTGGCCTTGCGCCCCCGGCCGCCGCCCCACCCGTGGTGCCCGCCCCAGGGCCCGCCCGGACCGAAGGGGCCGCCGCGCCCGAAATCGAACGGGAACGGTCCGCCGGGACCGCCGCGCCGGCCGCGCTGCCTGTGCTCGTCGTGACCGCCGCCGCCCTGGCGATGGTGGTGGTGGCCGCCCATCTGCTCGAAGGCGTCGGCCATGGCCCTCAGCTTCTCGCGGGCCGCGCGCAGGTTCTCCCGCGGGCCGAACCACTGGTTGCCCGCCGCATGTGCGTATGTCATGTTCTTTCTCCTTGTATCGCGATCTATTCTCGATGCGTCAACGATATATCGCTACTGTTTCGTTGGCAAGGCGCGGAAGAGAGTGAGACAGATCACGAAAAAGTTGCGGAATCGGGGAACAGTATTGGGATGCCCGCCGTTGAACAGAGCAGACGAGGTCGTTCCGCGTCGGCAGGGCTGGGGGGTGCTGTCGCCGCGGAGACGACCTCGTCTGCGTTTACGGGTGTTCTCGCCGGACCGTTCCACCGTGAGGACAACCTGGCGGCGGGGCTCTCCGCGTAAAGCGGTTCTTTGCAATACAGTCCCGATCATGATGGGGCACACGCACGCGATGACCGGGGCGATCGCCTGGCTGGGGCTGGCGCCGCCGCTGGCCGCGCTGCCACTGCTGAACGAGAGCTCCCGGTTCATCGAGACCGGCATCATGGCCGGGGCCCTCGGCCCGGCCGAACTGATCGCCGGCGCGCTGGTCTGCGCGGGCGCGGCCATGCTGCCCGACCTCGACCATCCCAGCGCGACCATCGCCCAGACGTTCGGCCCGGTCACCTGGCTGCTCAGCAAGTTCGTGTCGTGGATCAGCGGCGGCCATCGCGGCATGACGCACTCGCTGGCCTTCGCCGCGGCGCTCGGGTTCGGCGTCCACTGGCTGGCCAACACCTACCCGATCGGCCGGGACATCATCGTGGTGTTACTCGTCGGGCTGGCGCTGCGGGCCATCGGCATCGGCATCCCGGGCAACAAGGCCGGATCGGTGATGGTCAACATCGGCCTGACCGCCGGGCTCTACGCCGTCTTCATGTCGTTGCAGGTCGGGTACGCCTGGCTGGGGCTGGCCGTGGGCGTCGGCTGCCTGATCCACGTGGTGGGCGACTGCATGACCGAACGGGGATGCCCGGTGCTGTGGCCGCTGGGCGCCAAGTTCGTGCTGCCGTGGAAGATCGGCATCAAGACCGGCAAGAAGTTCGAGCAGAAGATCCTCGCGCCGATCCTCTCCGTCGCCATCATCGGCCTGCTCTTCTGGCGCCTCGCGCCGCTTTAACTTGATGTCGAGATACCGTAGTAATATCTTGACGTCGAGACATCCGCCGCGAGCCCCGCAGGTTAGGTTCACCTAACGTACGTGTCGTTCCGTGGGTGCGGCAGGATTCAAGTGAGCAATTGTCTGATGGAGGAGGCGAATCACCGTGTCCGCGAACAGCTTCGGCAGCCGTGACACGCTACGCGTCGGAGACGCGGCGTACGAGATTTTCCGGCTTGACGCCGTCGAGGGCGCCGCACGCCTCCCGTACAGCCTGAAGATCCTGCTGGAGAACCTCCTCCGCACCGAGGACGGCGCCAACATCACCGCCGACCACATCCGTGCGCTCGGCGGCTGGGACCCGAACGCGACGCCCAGCGTGGAGATCCAGTTCACCCCGGCCCGCGTCATCATGCAGGACTTCACCGGCGTCCCCTGCGTGGTCGACCTGGCCACCATGCGCGAGGCCGTGCGCGACCTGGGCGGCGACGCCTCCAGGATCAACCCGCTCGCGCCCGCCGAGATGGTCATCGACCATTCCGTCATCGTCGACTACTTCGGTCACCCCGACGCCTTCCAGCGCAACGTCGAGCGCGAGTACGAGCGCAACCGCGAGCGCTACCAGTTCCTGCGCTGGGGCCAGACGGCCTTCGACGAGTTCAAGGTCGTGCCGCCCGGCACCGGCATCGTCCACCAGGTCAACATCGAGCACCTCGCCCGCGTGGTCATGATCCGCGACGGCAAGGCCTACCCCGACACCTGCGTCGGCACCGACTCCCACACCACGATGGAGAACGGCATCGGCGTGCTCGGCTGGGGCGTCGGCGGCATCGAGGCCGAGGCCGCGATGCTCGGCCAGCCGATCTCCATGCTGATCCCGCGCGTGGTCGGCTTCAAGCTCAGCGGCAAGCTGCCCGCCGGCGCCACCGCCACCGACCTGGTCCTGACGATCACCGAGATCCTGCGCAAGCACGGCGTGGTCGGCAAGTTCGTCGAGTTCTACGGCGAGGGCGTCTCCTCCGTGCCGCTGGCCGACCGGGCCACGATCGGCAACATGAGCCCCGAGTTCGGCTCGACCTGCGCCATCTTCCCGATCGACGGCCAGACCATCGACTACCTGCGCCTGACCGGCCGCTCCGAGGAGCAGGTCGCGCTGGTCGAGGAGTACGCCAAGGCCCAGGGCCTCTGGCTCGACCCGCAGGGCCCCGAGCCGGTCTTCTCCGAGTACATCGAGCTCGACCTCAGCACGGTCGTCCCGTCGATCGCCGGCCCCAAGCGCCCGCAGGACCGCATCGAGCTGTCGGCGGCCAAGGACGCCTGGCGCCGCGACGTCCAGAACTACGTGGCCGACGGCGTCGACGAGGAGGGTGAGGAGTCCTTCCCGGCCTCCGACGCGCCCGCCTCCAACGCCCGCGCCGACGGCGGCCGGCCGCACAAGCCGGTCCCGGTCACCTCGCCCGACGGCACGTCGTTCGAGATCGACCACGGCATCGTGTCGATCGCGGCGATCACCTCGTGCACCAACACCTCCAACCCGTACGTCATGCTCGGCGCCGCGCTGCTGGCCCGCAACGCCGTGGAGAAGGGCCTGACCCGCAAGCCGTGGGTCAAGACCTCGCTGGCCCCGGGTTCGCAGGTCGTCACCGGCTACTTCGAGCGCTCCGGGCTCCAGCCGTACCTCGACAAGCTCGGCTTCAACCTGGTCGGCTACGGCTGCACCACCTGCATCGGCAACTCGGGCCCGCTGCCCGCGGAGATCTCCGACGCCATCCAGGCCAACGACCTCGCGGTCACCGCGGTCCTGTCCGGCAACCGGAACTTCGAGGGCCGCATCAACCCCGACGTCAAGATGAACTACCTGGCCTCGCCGCCGCTCGTGGTGGCCTACGCGCTGGCCGGCACGATGGACATCGACCTCGACAACGAGCCGCTCGGGCTCGGCTCCGACGGGCAGCCGGTCTACCTCAGGGACGTCTGGCCCGCGCCGGAGGAGATCGCGGCCGTGGTCAACTCCTCGATCGGCCGTGACATGTTCGAGCGCGACTACGCCGACGTGTTCAAGGGCGACGACCACTGGCGCTCGCTGCCGATCCCGACCGGCGACACCTTCGAGTGGGACCCGTCCTCCACGTACGTGCGCAAGGCCCCCTACTTCGAGGGCATGCCGGAGAAGCCGGAGCCGGTGACCGACATCCCGGGCGCCCGCGTGCTGGTCAAGGTCGGCGACTCGGTCACCACCGACCACATCTCGCCGGCCGGCTCCATCAAGGTCGGCACCCCGGCCGCCCAATACCTGCAGGCCAACGGCGTCGAGGTCAGAGACTTCAACTCCTACGGCTCGCGGCGCGGCAACCACGAGGTGATGATCCGCGGCACGTTCGCCAACATCCGCCTGCGCAACCAGATCGCGCCGGGCACCGAGGGCGGCTACACCCGCGACTTCACCCAGGCCGACGGCCCGGTGTCGTTCATCTACGACGCCTCGGTCAACTACGCCGAGGCCGGCACGCCGCTGGTGGTGCTGGCGGGCAAGGAGTACGGCTCGGGCTCCTCGCGCGACTGGGCGGCCAAGGGCACCGCGCTGCTCGGCGTGCGCGCCGTGATCGCCGAGTCCTACGAGCGCATCCACCGCTCCAACCTGATCGGCATGGGCGTGCTCCCGCTGCAGTTCCCCGAGGGGGCCACGGCCGGCTCGCTCGGACTGACCGGCGAGGAGACGTTCGACATCACCGGCGTTGAGGCGCTCAACGGGGGCGGCATCCCGTCCACGGTGCACGTCAAGGCCGGTGACGTGGAGTTCGACGCGGTCGTCCGCATCGACACTCCCGGCGAGGCCGACTACTACCGGCACGGCGGCATCATGCAGTACGTCCTGCGCTCGCTGCTGGCCAAGTAGGAACTTCCCGAGTCCGCGTCCGGTCAAGAGCCGGACGCGGGCCGGGGACGGGGCGCGGATCCTCACGCGCCCGCATCGGGGGTATCACCCGACCCGTGAGAGCCGTCCGGCGGAACACCCTCCGCCGGGCGGCTCTCCGCTGTTCACCGGCCCTTTCCGGTCACCGGCTGGACGTGCGGTACCGGTGGGTCGCCAGCGGGGCGAAGATCGCGATGAGCGCCACCGACCACAGCAGGCTCGCCGCGACCGGATGCCGCAGCGGCCAGACCGAGCCCGCCGAGGTGGGGTTGCCGAACAGGAGACGGGCGGCGGCCACGGTCGCGCTCATCGGGTTCCAGTCGGCCACCGGCCGCAGCCAGGCGGGCAGTCCCTCGGTGGGCACGAACGTGTTGGCCAGGAAGGTCATCGGGAACAGCCAGCCGAACGTGGCGGCGTCGGCCTGCGCGCCGCTGCGCACGTACAGGCCGATGTAGGTGCCCACCCAGATCATCGCCAGGCCGAACAGCGCCAGCAGCCCGAACGCCGCCGCCGTCCGGCCCGGCGAGCCGTGCGGACGCCATCCGGCCAGGAACACGGCCGCCGCGACCATCGCGGCCAGCGACATCAGGTGCATCGACAGGTCGGCCACGCTGCGCCCGATGAGCACGGCGCTGCGGGCGATGGGCTGCGCGCGGAACCTGTCGATGATCCCGCGTTCCATGTCCTCGCCCACGGCGGTGGCGGCCGCGGTCGCCGTCATGGCCATGACCTGCATGAAGACGCCCGGCATGAGGAATTCGCGGTAGTCGCCGCCGCCGGGGAGGGTGATCGCGCTGCCGAAGACGTACCCGAACAGCACGGTCATGAGGATGGGGAACACCAGGAAACCGGCGATCTCTCCCGGTTGGGCCCGCCATCGCGAGTACGTGCGGCCCGCGATGGTCAGGGAGTCGCTGACGGTCCAGCGCAGGTTCATGCTCGTGGCTCCTGTCAGGGGGCAGGCTGTCGGGCGGTCAGGCGGTCAGGCGGAGGAAGACCTCGTCGAGGGTCGGACGGCGGAGCGCGAGGTCCTCGACGGCGATCCCGGCCGCGTCCAGGGCGCGGGCGACGCGGACGAGCGACTGCGCCCCGTCGGGAGCCGGCAGCGTCACCCGCGTCCCGCCCGGCTCCGACACCAGCTCGGACCCGAGCCCGGACCCGAGCCCGGCCCTGAGCCCGAGCGTCCTGAGGCCCGTTTCCACGTCTCCGGGCTCGCGGAAGACGATCTGGACGCGGTCGCCGCCGACCTGCTTCTTGAGCGCGCTGGGGGAGCCCGCCGCCGCGACCCTGCCCTCGCGCAGCACCACGACCTGGTCGGCGAGGTGGTCGGCCTCGTCGAGGTACTGGGTGGTCAGCAGCAGCGTGGTGCCCTCGCTGACCAGGTCGCGCAGGGCCTGCCAGAGCTGGAGGCGGCTGCGCGGGTCGAGGCCGGCGGTCGGCTCGTCCATGAACAGCACGGGCGGCGCGACGATCAGGCTCGCGGCCAGGTCGAGCCGCCGCCGCATCCCGCCCGAGTACGTCCTGACCAGCCGCCGCCCGGCCTCGGCCAGCCCGAACCGTTCCAGCAGCTCGTCGGCCCTGCTCCTGGCCCTGGCCCTGGACAGGTGGTAGAGGCGGCCGAACAGCTCCAGGTTGCGCCGGCCGGTCAGCAGCTCGTCCACGGCGGCGTGCTGTCCGGCCAGGCCGATGCGGAAGCGCAGCCGCGCCGCGTCGCGCACCACGTCGAGCCCGGCGACCTCGGCCCGGCCGCCGTCCGGGCGGAGCAGGGTCGCCAGGATGCGCACGGTCGTCGTCTTGCCTGCCCCGTTGGGGCCGAGCAGCCCGCAGACCGTGCCGGCCGGGACGTCGAGGTCGATGCCCCTGAGCGCCTCCTTGGCCGCGTACCGCTTTCGCAAACCCTCCGCGCAGATCATCGCAAGGCTCCTTAACGGTGTTAAATCTAACAGCGTTAAGGATGCATTGAACGTTGTTAAGCTGTCAACCGTGGCACTTGAGAAGGGCACCATCGTGGCCGCGGCGCTGCGGCTGCTCCAGGAGACCGGGCTCGACGGGCTCACGCTGCGGCGGCTCGCGGCCGAGCTCGGCGTCCAGGCGCCCGCCCTCTACTGGCACTTCAGGAACAAGCAGGAACTCCTCGACGCGATGGCCGAGGCGATGACGGCCGCCCACATGGACCGCCCCGCGCTCACCGAGCCCGCCGCGTGGCGGGAGTGGGTGCGCGACCACGCTCACCGCGACCGGGCGATGCTCAACTCCTACCGCGACGGCGCCCGGCTGGTGGCCGGCACCCGGCCCTCACCGGTGCTGTTCGAGGTGGTGGAGCGGTCGGTGGTGGCCCTGGAGTCGGCCGGGTTCGCGGTGGCCGACGCGGTGCGCGGGCTGTTCGCGGTCAGCGTGTACGTCGCCGGGTTCGTGCTGGAGGAGCAGGCCGACCGGATGCGGCCGGACGCCGACGGGGCCATGCCGGACATGGCGGCCTTCCAGCGGGCCCATCCCCGGCTGACGGCCGGGCTGACGGAGGTGGGCGACCCGCAGGGGGAGCGGTCGTTCGAGGGCGGGCTGCAGCTCATCCTCGACGGCATGCAGGGCCGCCTCGACCGTCAGGAGACCTGCCAGGCGGGGGCCGACCAGGTGTCGCAGGCCGCCGGCGAGACGGCCCGGTAGCCCCGCTCCAGCCAGCGGACGCGGTTGGCGCCCGTGCCGTGGCTGTGCTCCCCGTCCTCGTCGCCGGCGGCCCTGGTGGCGTCGAGCAGCGCGGCCCAGTCATGCCGGGTACGGCTCAGCGACGGCCACACGCTGCCCATGAACGCGCCCGCCAGGCAGTCGGCCTGGAGCTCGTACCGCCGGCTCTGCGCGCCCTTGCGCACGCCGAGGAGGCTCTGCGCGTGGTGGCCGTACTCGTGGGCGGCGACCTTGAACGGGTAGAGGTCGGTGCGGCCCTCGATCCAGGCGCCGGTCAGGGGGAAGACGAGGGTGTCGCGGCCGATGCAGTAGAAGGCCGCCGCGTGCTCGGGCCAGGCGAACCCGCACACCTCGCGCACCGGCTCGTCGTAGTAGCGGACGACGGGCCTGCGGAACGTCCGGCCGGTACGCCTGAGGTAGGCGGACCAGGACTTGTCCAGGCACTTCACGATCGTCGTGAGGTATTCGCGGCTTCGGGGGATGCCGCCGGAGCTGATCGCCGTCTCCGGGCACGCCGAGCGGCCGAGCCTGGGCGTCGCGGCCTGCGCGGGCCCGGCCTGGAGGACCGTCGCCCCGATCAACAGGGCTGCCAGGATCGTGGGGGCGCGCGGGGCGGGGGAGTGCACGGTGAGCAGCATAGGGCTTCTGGTGGCGGCGGATCGTCCGGTGTGCCCGCTTTCCGTCCACGGGTGGTGGCGGAAAGTATGGGTGATTGACTGCTCTGCGTGAGTGATGAGGTATTGGTACTGGTTGTCGGTAGTTTGGCGGTGTTTGTCGGGGCGGTCGTTCAGGGGAGCGTGGGGTTCGGGTTAGGGCTGGTGGCCGCGCCCGTGCTGACGATGCTCGACCACAGCCTGATGCCCGGCGCGATCCAGGTGGTCAACATGACGCTGCCGCTGTTCACGCTGGCCGTCGAGTGGCGGCGGGTGGACTGGCGGGGGCTGGGGTTCGCGCTGCTCGGCCGCGTTCCCGGCAGCGCCGTCGGCGCCCTCATCGTCGTGTACGTCTCCGTCCAGGCGCTCGGCGTGCTGGTCGGCGTGATGGTGCTGCTGGCGGTCGGGCTCACCGCCCGTACGGTCAGCATCGCCCGCAACGGCGCGACGATCACCGGCGCGGGCTTCCTGTCCGGGATCACCGGCACCGCCACGGGCATCGGCGGCCCACCCCTGGCCCTGGTGTACCAGAGCGCCAAGGGGCCGCAGATCCGCGCCACCCTGGCGATGTTCTTCTTCCTGAGCGCCGCGCAGTCGATCGCCATCCTGGCGTTCGTCGGCCATCTGCCCGCCCGCGCGCTGGCCACGGGCGCGACCCTGATCGTGCCGATGATCCTGGGCTTCCTGGCCTCCGGGCCGCTGCGGCGCTACCTGGACGGCGGCAAGGTGCGCGTCGCCGTCCTGGTCGTGGCCACGGTCTCCGCGCTGGCCCTGATCACGCAGAGCCTGCTGGCCTGACCCGCCGGGCTACTCGCCGGTCTGCCCGTCGACGGCCTCGCGGATGAGGTCGGCGTGGCCGTTGTGCCGGGCGTACTCCTCGATCATGTGGACGAGGATCCAGCGCAGGTGGGGACGGCGGCCGTCCGGCCAGGCGCGCTGGGCCGGCTGGTCGAGCCCGCCGGCGGCCAGCGCCTCGGCGGTCAGGGCGCGGGAGCGGGCCACCGCGTCCCGCCAGAGCGCGCGCAGCTCGTCGGGGGAGTCGGAGGCGGCGGAGTGCCAGTCCCAGTCGGGGTCGGCCGTCCAGTCGACGGTGTCCCAGGGGGCGTGCGGGTCGTGCCCGTGCAGCCGGCGGGAGAACCAGTGGTCCTCGACGTAGGCCAGGTGCTTGAGCATGCCGCCGAGCGTCAGCGTGGACGCGGCGACGGTGGTGTCGAGGCCCGCCGCGTCGAGGCCGGAGCACTTCCACTCCAGGGTGGCCCGCAGGAAGTCGAGGAAGCCCAGCAGGGTCTCGGCCTCGTCGCCCATGAAGGGCGGCTCCGGGCGTCCCTGCTCGTCGAAGTCGGTCATGGGCGGGCAGTCTACCGACGGGTTCGAACACGCGGCGGCGGTCGGGCGGCTTCTGTGTACGCTCGCGTGATGGTCAACGTGGTGGAGTGGACCAGGCTGGAACCGTGGCGGGTGGCCCGCGGCCGTACCGACCGCGACGAGAGCGTGATCGTCAAATGGACCGGGCCGCACGCCTCCGGCGCCCACGACGAGGCGTGGCGGGTGCGCACGGAGGCGGCCGCCCTCCGGTTCCTGTCGGAGGACCTCGGGGCCGGCCTGGCCCCGCGCGTGCTGGCCGTCGATCTGGCGGCGGGACGGCTGGTGCTGGAGGACCTCGCGCCGCGGACCGCGCTCGACGGGCTGCTGCGCCGCGACGGCGCAGCGGCGCACGCCGACCGGCTGGCCGCCGCCGCGCGCGTCCGCGGTGAGCTCGGCGCGATCACCGCGGGGCACGCGGAGGCGTACTACCGGCGGCGGAGCGCGCTCGGGCCGGTCGATCCGGCCGCCGACCGGCTCGGGCGGGTCGCCCGGCAGCGCGCGTCGGGGATGCCGTCGGTGCCGGACGTGCCGGTTCCGGGCGGGGTGGAGCGGGAGTTCGGCGCGGCCCTGGACGAACTGGCCGATCCCGGCCCGTTCCTCGTGCTCAGCAACGGCGACGCCGAGGCCAACAACGTCCTGGTACGCGCGGACGGCCACGCCGACCCGCGGCTGATCGACTTCGAGTTCGCCGGGTTCACGCACGCGCTGCACGACGCCGTCCCCCTGTACGTGCCGGGCCCCGGCTGGTTGTCGCTGGGCGGCGCGGCCGAGGCCGAGATCCACCGGCGGGCGCTGGCGGCCGGGGTCCCGCAGGCCGAGGACGACGGGCGCTACGGGAGGGGGCTGGCGGCGGCGTGCGCGTCGTACGCGCTGGCCAGGCTGACCCGGCTGCCCGTGCTGGACGGCCGCCCGGCGGGGGACGACAGCCGCGCCCAGCTCGTCGCGACCCTGGAGGCGGCCGCCCGTGCCGCCGAGGGGGCCCTGCCCCGGCTGGCCGGGTGGTGCCGACGGGGGGCCGCCGCGCTCCGGCGTCGCTGGCCGGACGCGGACCGCGACTTCGGGGCGCTGGCTCCGTACACGTCGCGCCGCTGACGCCCGGTCGGCGGGCACGAGGAACGGCCCCCGCGGGTGCGGGGGCCGTTCGGCGCTCGCTTAGGCGACGGAGAAGCTTCCCGACCCCGCCGGGACGTGGCTGCCGTAGCCGGGCCGGACCGTGACGGAGGACCCGAGACAGAACGGGTCGCCGTAGATGCGGACGGCCTGATCGGTCTGGTTGTTCAGCACGTGGGCGGCGAGGGGCAACTTCGTGCAGCCGCTGGGGTCGTCGTAGATCTCCAGGGGGAGGGCCTCTACCTGGAAGACGACGACCTGGCCGGTCGCGGCCCGGGCGGGGGCTGCCGCGACGAACGGCGCGGTCGTCGAGGCGAGGACCAGGGTCAGGGCGGCCAGGCGAGCAGAGTGGCGCATGGGCGGGGTTCCTTTCGTTTCGAGGGCCCCTCCATCCTCATGCGCCTCATCTGTCACGCACAGTAACCGTAAGGTGACATTCGATCTAGCCGTGGATCATGCAGTGGCCTCCTGAGCAGCTATGTCGCTCGGCGTGGTCCCCCGCGGGGCATTACTCTCCGTGACGGATCAAGGTGTGCATTCCGGGGTGTCGTCCCGCAGGCCCAGGCGTCCCTCGTAGACCGCCACCTTGTTGGTGATCAGCTTGAGGCAGCCGTCGAGTTCCCGCATCCGGGCGAGCACCCGTTCCTGATGTTCGCGCAGCACCTCCAGCCGTTCCGCCTCGTTGCCGCGGCCCGCCCTGACGAGTTCGGTGTAGCGCCGGATGTCGGTCAGGGGCATGCCGGAGGCGCGTAGCCGGATGCACACGCCCAGCCAGTCGACGTCACCCTCGCCGTAGACCCGGCGTCCCGTCGTTCCCCGCTGTACGGGCTGGGCCAGCAGGCCCTCACGCTCGTAGAACCGGAGCGTGTGCACGCTGAGCCCGGTGCGCTCGGCGACCTGGCCAATGCTCAAACCTGACATGCTGTCCAGTTTGACCTAGAGCCGACTCTAGAACCTACGGTTCCGGGATATGAGATATCGCATCCTCGGCGGCACCGGCATCGAGGTCAGTGCCCACTGCCTCGGCACCATGATGTTCGGCGCGGCCGGCAACCCCGACCACGACGACAGCATCCGCATCATCCACGCCGCCCTCGACCATGGGATCAACTTCGTCGACACCGCCGACATGTACTCGGCGGGCGAGTCGGAGGAGATCGTGGGCAAGGCGTTGCAGGGCAGGCGGGACGAGGTGGTGCTGGCCACCAAGGTGCACTTCCCCATGGGGGAGGGGCCCAACCGGGGCGGCAACTCGCGACGCTGGATCGTACGCGAGGTGGAGGCGAGTCTCAGGCGGCTGCGCACCGACTGGATCGACCTCTACCAGATCCACCGCCCCGACCACCGGACCGACATCGAAGAAACCCTCTCCGCACTCACCGACCTGGTACGGCAGGGCAAGATCCGCGCCTTCGGCAGCTCGGCCTTCCCGGCGCACGAGACGGTCGAGGCCTACCACGTGGCCCGGCAGCGCGGCCTGTACCGGTTCCGCACCGAGCAGCCGCCGTACAACCTCCTGGCCCGCGGCATCGAGGGCGACGTGCTGCCCACGGCGCAGCGGCTCGGCATGGGCGTGCTCACCTACAGCCCGCTGGGCTGGGGGTTCCTGACCGGACGTTACCGCAAGGGACAGCAGGTCGACCTGTCCCGGGGGCGCGCGGCGCGGGCGCCCGAACGGTTCGACCCCTCCATCCCGGTCAACGCGGCCAAGCTGGAGGTCGTGGAGGAGCTGGTCAAGCTGGCGGACGAGCTCGGCTGCACCCTGCCGGCCCTGGCCGTCGCCTTCGTCACGTCGCATCCGGCGGTCACCTCGGTCATTCTCGGCCCGCGCACGATGGAGCAGCTGGAGGGTTCGCTGAAGGGCGCCTCGCTGCTGCTCGACGACGCCGTGATGGACCGGATCGACGAGCTCGTGCCGCCCGGCACCAACGTCTACCACCCGGTCGGCCTCTGGAGCCCCGCGCCCCTGACCGACCCCGCGCTGCGCCGCCGCCACCTGGGTGACCGCGCCGCGAGCTGACCCCGGACATCCGCCGGACCTCGCGCGACGAGGTCCGGCACCCGGCATCCGCTCCGGTCGCGCCACCCCGCCCGACCGGAGCTCCGGCCGCCCAAGAGCCGGCCACTTCCCGCCGCCGGCCGCCCAAGAGCCGGCCACTTCCCCCGCCGCCGCTCGCCCCGGAGTCGGTCACTTCCGGCGGCGCCGGCCCGCTCCCGGTCACGGAACCGCGTCCTCGTGTTTCTGGATTGTTACCGGAAACAACAAACTCCCGAACGGAAGGGTCTTCCAAAGCAGGCTGTGGCGGAATACGTTGCCGCAAACAACATTCATCCGGGCCCCTCCGGAAGAAAGGACCCTGCATCATGCGCAAGGGGATCCTCAGCCTGACCGCCGCGGCGGCGACGCTCGCCCTCGGTCTCACCGCCTGCGGGGGCGACAGCGGTCAGACCGGCACCACCGCCACCTCCTCCGCCACGGCGGCGCAGCCCGCCAAGGCCGGCAAGATCGGCGTCATCCTCCCGGACAGCAAGTCGTCGGCGCGCTGGGAGACGGCGGACCGCAAGTACCTGGAAGAGGCGTTCAAGGCCGCCGGCGTCCAGTACGACATCCAGAACGCCCAGAACGACAAGACGGCGTTCCAGACCATCGCCGACCAGATGATCACCAACGGGGCCACCGTCCTGATGATCGTCAACCTGGACAGCGGCAGCGGCAAGGCCGTGATCGAGAAGGCCAAGTCGCAGGGCGTGGCCACCATCGACTACGACCGCCTGACCCTGGGCGGCGGCGCCGCCTACTACGTCAGCTTCGACAACACCAAGGTCGGCACGCTCCAGGGCGAGGGCCTGAGCAAGTGCCTGGCCGACAAGAAGGCCGACAAGCCCATCGTCGCCTACCTGAACGGCTCGCCGACCGACAACAACGCGACGCTGTTCAAGAACGGCTACGACGGCGTGCTCAAGCCCAAGTTCGACGCCGGCGAGTACGTCAAGGGCCCCGACCAGGCCGTGCCCGACTGGGACAACGCCCAGGCCGGGACGATCTTCGAGCAGATGCTCACCCAGCAGCCGAAGATCGCCGGCGTGCTGGCCGCCAACGACGGCCTCGGCAACGCCGCCATCACCGTGCTGAAGAAGCAGAACCTCAACGGCAAGGTGCCGGTCACCGGCCAGGACGCCACCGTCCAGGGCCTGCAGAACATCCTCGTCGGCGACCAGTGCATGACGGTCTACAAGGCGGTCAAGAAGGAGGCCGACGCCGGGGCCAAGCTCGCCGTCGCGCTGGCCAAGGGCGAGAAGCCCACGGCGAGCGCCAGCGTCAAGGACCCCGAGACCAGCCAGGACGTTCCCTCCGAGCTGCTGGAGCCGCAGGCCATCACCTTCGACAACGTCAAGGACGTCGTGGCCGACGGTTACGTCACCAAGGAGGAGCTCTGCACCGCCGACTTCGCCAAGAAGTGCACTGAGGCCGGAATCCAATAGCAGGGACGGGCGCGGCCGGATGCCGTCGGCGCGAGGCCGCGCCCCTCTTTAGGGAGCCCCATGACCCCCCTCCTCGAAGTGCGCGGGATCGACAAGAGCTTCGGTCCGGTGAAGGTGCTGCACGAGGTCGAGTTCTCCGCCTACCCCGGCGAGGTCACCGCGCTCGTCGGCGACAACGGCGCCGGCAAGTCGACGCTGGTCAAGTGCATCGGCGGCATCTACCCCATCGACTCGGGCGAGATCCTGTTCGACGGCCGCCAGGTCACCGTCCACACCCCCCGGGACGCGGGCGAGCTCGGCATCGAGATCGTCTACCAGGACCTGGCGCTCTGCGACAACCTCGACATCGTCCAGAACATGTTCCTCGGCAGGGAACGCAAGAACGGCTTCCTGCTCGACGAGGACAGCATGGAGGAACTGGCCGAGAAGACCCTCAGCAGCCTGTCCGTGCGCACGGTGAAGTCCATCAGGCAGCAGGTCTCCAGCCTGTCCGGCGGCCAGCGGCAGACCGTCGCGATCGCCAAGGCCGTGCTGTGGAACAGCAAGGTCGTCATCCTCGACGAGCCCACCGCCGCCCTCGGTGTGGCCCAGACGGCCCAGGTGCTCGAACTCGTGCGCAGGCTGGCCGACACGGGCCTGGCCGTCGTCCTCATCTCGCACAACATGAACGACGTGTTCGCCGTCTCCGACCGGATCGCGGCGCTCTACCTCGGCAGGATGGCCGCCCAGGTCAAGACCGCCGACCTGACGCACGCCCAGGTCGTCGAACTGATCACCTCCGGCCGCAGCGGCGAACTCGGCCTCAAGAACGGGGTCACCCCATGAGCAAGGTCAAGGAACTCCCGGGCGAGGCCATCGTCGTCGCCGCGCAGTCCCCGTCGATCGCGCACAGCGTGCGCGCCTACTGGGAGCGCGTGCGCGGCGGCGACATGGGCGCGCTGCCCGCCGTGCTCGGCCTGATCGTGCTCTGCACGGTCTTCGCCCTGGCCCGGCCCGCCTTCGTCACCTCGATCAACTTCGCCAACCTGTTCACCCAGGGCGCGAACGTCACGCTCATCGCCATGGGCCTGGTCTTCGTCCTGCTGCTGGGCGAGATCGACCTGTCGGCCGGCTTCGCCAGCGGGGTCTGCGCGGCGGTGCTCGCCGTCACGCTCGCGAGCTTCGGCCTGCCCTGGTACGTCTGCGTGCTGGCCGCCATCGCCACCGGCGTGCTCATCGGCGTCGTGCTCGGCACGCTGGTGGCCAAGGTCGGCATACCGTCGTTCGTGGTCACGCTCGCCGCCTTCCTGGCTTTCCAGGGCCTGGTCCTGGTGCTGGTCAACGAGGGCACGAACATCTCGGTCCGGGACAGCGTGATCGTCGCCGTCGCCAACAAGAACCTGTCGCCGCTGCTCGGCTGGATCCTGTACGCGGTGTGCGTGGCGGGCTTCGCGGGCGTGCAGCTCGCGCGGGCCAGGAGCCGGTCCGCGCGCGGCCTGGTCGCCGACCCGCTGTCGCTGATCGCGGCCCGGGTGGGCGCGCTGGCGCTGTTCGGCGGGCTCGCGGTCTACGTGCTCAACCTGGAGCGCAGCCGCAACCCCGCGCTGGTCTCGCTCACCGGCGTGCCGATCGTGGTGCCGGTCATCGTCGTGCTGCTGGTCGTGTGGACGCTCGTGCTGCGGCGCACCGCGTTCGGCCGGCACCTGTACGCCGTCGGCGGCAACACCGAGGCCGCGCGCCGGGCCGGCATCCCGGTCGACCGCATCAAGATCGCGGCGTTCGTCATCTGCTCGTCGATGGCGGCGGTCGGCGGGATCGTGGCCGCCTCCAGGGCCAGCTCGGTCGACCCGAACACGGGCGGCAGCTCGGTGCTGCTGTACGCGGTCGGCGCGGCGGTCATCGGCGGCACCAGCCTGTTCGGCGGCAAGGGCCGGGTGCTCGACGCGGTGCTCGGCGGCGCCGTGGTGGCCGTGATCGAGAACGGCATGGGCCTGATGGGCTACGGTGCGAGCGTGAAGTACCTGGTCACGGGGTGCGTCCTGCTGCTGGCCGCGGGTGTCGACGCCCTGGCGCGCAAGCGGGCGGCTGCTGCTGGTCTAAGGTGATCAGCGACCCGCAGCCCCCGAAGGAACCCCAGACGATGCGTGCCGGACCGTCCCAGGAGGACATCAGGCGCCACAATCTCGGCGCGCTGCTTCGCCATGTCCACCTGGGCGGGCCGATCTCGCGTGCCGAGCTGACGTCGAAGATGGGGCTCAACCGCAGCACCATCATGGCGCTCACCTCCGACCTCACCGCCGCCGGGCTGGTTCGGGAGGAGCTGCCGCGCGAGACCGGCCGGGCCGGCCGGCCCTCGCTGGTGGTGCGCCCGGAGTCGGCGCGCGTCTACGTGTTCGCGTTCGACGTGGGCCCCGACCGGCTGGTGGCGGCCCGGGTGGGGCTGGGCGGCGTCATCCTCGACCGCAGGGAGACCACCCGCGAGCGCGGCAAGTTCGCCCTCGACGAGCTGACCGGGGTGCTGTCGGGGTTCGCCCGGCAGATGCGGCGCAAGACCCGCGACGACACCGTGTGCGTGGGCGCCGCCGCCGCCGTGTCCGGCGGGGTGCGCAAGGGCGACGGCGTGGTGACGTTCGGGCCCAACCTGATGGCCCACGACGTGCCGTTCGGCGAGGAGCTGGGCCGCAGGCTGGGCCTCGGGCTGCCGGTCAGCGTGGGCAACGACGCCAACCTGGCGGCCCTGGCCGAGCACAGCCGCGGCCTCGGCGTGGGCGTGCGCGACCTCATCTGCCTGCACGGAGACGTGGGCATCGGCGGCGGCATCATCGCCGGCGGCCACCTGCTCGGCGGCTTCGACGGCTATGGCGGCGAGGTCGGTCACATGGTCGTCAACCCCGGCGGGCGCGAGTGCTCCTGCGGCTCGCACGGCTGCCTGGAGGCCGAGGTGGGGGAGCGGGCACTGCTGGAGCTGGCCGGCCGCTTCGGGCCCGGCCAGCACGGCCGCGACGCGGTACGGGCCGTGGTCGACGCGGCCGACCGGGGAGACATCGTCGCCCAGGAGGCGCTGAGCCGGGTCGGCGACTGGCTCGGGCTGGGCGTGGCGAACCTGGTCAACATCTTCAACCCGGAGATGGTCATCTTCGGGGGCATGCTGCGGGAGGTCTACCTCGGCTCGGCGGCGCAGGTCCGCACCCGGCTGGCGCTGCACGCCATGGCCCCCCAGCGCGAGCACGTACGGCTGCGCACCTCGGCGCTCGGCGACCACGTGACCCTGGTCGGGGCGGCCGAGCTGGCCTTCGCCCACGTGCTGGCCGACCCGCTGGAAGTGCTGGCCAGGGTCAGCTCCTAGCGCACCCGCTCCTTGGCGGCCGTCCAGGTGCCGCAGGCGGCGGTGGAGCCCTCGCGGTAGCCGCGGTCCTGCCAGTAGGCCAGGTTGCGCGGGCGTCCGTGGATCTTGCTGTAGTCCGCCCGGCGCACGGCGGCCAGCCATTCGCGCCAGCCGACGTCGGGTTTGATCGAGGTGAGCGCGGCGTTGTAGAAGACGCCGGCGTAGCACTCGGCCTGCATCTCCAGCCGGTGGCTGAGCACGGTGCGCGCCCCGGTGGAGGCGGGCCAGTACAGGGCGTTCTGCGCGTCCAGCACGCCGGTGAGCTGCTGGACGTGGTGTCCCCACTCGTGCGCGACGGAGTGCGCGATGTTCATCCGGAACGGGTCGTCCAGGTCGTGCTTCATGATGCGGATGACGATCGTGCGCTGCGCCGGGCAGTACTGCGCGCCGTTGGTGGTGATCCGGCCGCAGACGGAGTCGCGTCCCGTGGTGACGGTGACCTCGGGCGGGGTGTACGTCAGGCCCGCGGCCGCGAACCGGCCGGCCCAGAAGCGGTCGGCGCACCCGGCCATGGCCCGGTGGAAGGCTTTGAGCGAGGCGGCGCTGCCCGTCCTGATGGCGGGGATCCTGCACGACAGACGTTCCCGCGCGACGACCGGCGCGGCCGAGAGCCCCCCTTGCGCGGGCCTGCCCGCCGCGGCCGCCGGAGCCGGCAGCAGAAGATCCGCGATCATGCACATGGCAAGCGCCATGAGGGGAATGCGCACGATCGCGGATCTTAGAGGAGTTTGGGCGGGTTCGGGCTAGCGGACCTTGGCCTTGGAGGCGGCCCAGGTGTTGCAGGAGCCCGCCGACCTGCCGGTGAAGCCGCGCTTGAGCCAGTACGCGACGTTGGCGTCCGTGCCGTGCGTCAGGTCGGCCGAGGAACGCGCCTTCACACCGATCGCGCTCAGGTCGAACGCGTTGTGCGACCCCTTGAGCAGCGAGTCGAACTCCTTCTGGCTGCGGCCCAGGGAGTCCCAGACGCTGCCCATGAACACGCCGGCGTAGCACTCGGCCTGCAGCTCGGTACGGCGGACCGGCTCCAGGTCACGCGGGTTGTCCAGGACGTACTCGCCGCGCTTGTTGTGCCGGAGCATGCCGGTGAGCTTCTGGACGTGGTGCCCGTACTCGTGGGCCACGACCAGCATCAGCACCGGGTCCGACGGCTGCTCGACGACGCCCGGGCTGAGCAGGAGGGTCATCGTCTTGTTGACCGGGCAGTACAGGGCCTGCGCGCCCTCGGGGAAGCCGCCGCATCCCGTCGGGGTGCCCAGCTTGGTGGTCACCCTGAACTTCGGCTTGCCGAAGGCGAAGCCCGCCTGCTTGAGCTTCGGGCCCCATGCCTTGTCGAGGCAGCCGAGCACCGCGTCGAAGTAGACCCGCGCCTCGTCCTCGGTCCCGGACTGGACCGGCGGCTCCTCGCACGTCCTGAGCGCGAGCCGGCCGGTCTTGTAGATCGGGTTCTTCGTCAGGACCGGCTTGCTTGCCGGGGCGGCCACGGCCGCGTGGGCCGTACCGGCGACGAAGACGCTCGCCAGGGCGCCGGCAATGATCGCCAATCGGGGGGTACGCATGGGAAGGCACACTACAAAAGAGGGGGTTTTACGTAAAGCGGAAAACGCCCGACGTCACTGGACGTTTCGTGCAGCCGCCGCCCACGTGTTGCAGGCGCCCGGCGCGCCCCGGTTGAAGCCCCTGGTCATCCAGGCCGCCTGCGTCGGGCCCTTGCCGTGGTCGTTCTGCGGCCAGCCCTTGGCGCCGTTCTTGTAGAACCACTGGACGGTGTAGTCCCAGTCGGACTGGTTCACCAGGTCGGTGCCCTTCATCGTGCTCATGAAGATGGCGGAGAAGCACTCGGCCTGGAGCTCGGACCTGCGCGAGAGCTGGAGGCGTCCGGCCTTGCCCGCGGCGGACCTGGCCGTCCAGAAGTAGTTCCAGATGCCGGAGGCCTGCTGGACGTGGTGGCCGTACTCGTGGGCGACCAGGCGGCTGATGCCCAGCGGGAACGGGTTGCGGAGCTGGTCCCGGCTGATCATCAGGTACATCGTGCGGTCGCTGGAGCAGTAGACGCCGTCCGCGCCGGTGTTCCAGGCGCCGCAGGGCGTGCGCACCTTCTTGGTGATGATCCGCAGCCGCGGCCTGCTGAACGACATGCCGGCCTTGCGGAACTGGGTGGCCCACGCCTTGTTCAGGCAGTTCGTCACCCGGGTGAGGAAGCGGCGGTAGGCGATCATGCTGCCCGCGGGCAGGGCGCCCGGCGCGCAGTTCACGTCGACGAGCCTGCCGGTCTTGTAGAGCCGGTTCGCGGTGGCCTGCGTCTGGCCGCCGGGGGCGGCGGCGCCGCCGCTGCGGGCCGCGGCGCCCGCCGGAGGCAGGGCGATCTTCTGAGCTTGGTTGACCGGCGCACGCTCGGCCGAGGTCGGGGCGACGTCGGAAAGCACGAGCACGAGGGAGGCGGCGGCCATGGCGAGGGCGAGGGCGGCGGCGGCGACGGCCGCGATCCTGCCTTTAGGGAGGGAGTTCATATGTCCGGAAAGACTAGGTCAAGATCGGACATAAGTGGGTGGATTTGACTCGATGGAGTCAGTGAGACGTCGGCGAACTAGACTCTTCTGCGTCGTCGAAAAGGAACAGACGGCGAACGAGGCAGAGGGGAGTCGCATCCGTGAGCGGGTTGCTGGGCTCGATAGAGGGACCGCACGACGTCAAACGGCTCGCTGTTGAGGAGCTGCCGCGGCTCGCGGGGGAGATCCGTGACCTGCTCGTCGACTCCTGCGCCAGGTTCGGCGGCCACCTGGGCCCGAACCTGGGGGTGGTCGAGCTCACCATCGCCCTCCACCGCGTCTTCGACTCCCCGCACGACCCCGTGATCTGGGACACCGGCCACCAGGCGTACGTGCACAAGCTCCTCACCGGCCGCGCGGCCGGCTTCGAGGCGCTCAAGCAGGAGGGCGGCCTGTCGGGCTACCCGAGCCAGGCCGAGTCCGAGCACGACTTCGTCGAGAACTCCCACGCCTCCACCGCGCTGTCCTACGCCGACGGCCTGGCCAAGGCGTTCAAGCTGCGCGGCGACCGCGAGCGCACGGTCGTCGCGGTGATCGGCGACGGCGCGCTCACCGGCGGCATGGCCTGGGAGGCGCTCAACAACATCGCCGCGATCAAAGACCTGCCCGTCGTGATCGTGGTCAACGACAACGGCCGCTCCTACTCCCCGACCATCGGCGGCCTGGCCTCCCACCTGTCCTCGCTGCGCGTCAACCGCCGCTACGAGGACATGCTCGAGTACGTCAAGGACAAGCTCGGGAACGTTCCGGTCATCTACGACGCCCTCCACGGCTTCAAGAAGGGCGTCAAGGACGTCCTGGCCCCGCAGGTCATGTTCGAGGACCTCGGCATGAAGTACGTCGGCCCGATCGACGGCCACGACGAGCAGGCCATGGAGGCGGCGCTGCGCAAGGCCCGCGCCTTCCGCGGCCCGGTCATCGTCCACGCCCTCACCCAGAAGGGCCGCGGCTACACCCCCGCCGAGAACCACGACGAGGACCAGTTCCACTCGCCCGGCGCCTTCGACCGCGCCACCGGCGCCGAGAAGCCCAAGCCCCGCATCTGGACCAACGTCTTCAGCGAGGAGCTGGTCAGGCTCGGCAAGGAGCGCGAGGACCTGGTCGCCATCACCGCGGCCATGCTCCACCCCACCGGCCTCAACGCCTTCGCCGACGCCTTCCCCGACCGCATCTACGACGTCGGCATCGCCGAGCAGCACGCGCTGACCAGCGCCGCCGGTCTCGCGCTCGGCGGCCTGCACCCGGTCGTGGCCGTCTACGCCACCTTCCTCAACCGGGCCTTCGACCAGCTCCTGATGGACGTCGCCCTGCACCGGCTCCCGGTCACCGTCGTCCTCGACCGGGCCGGCGTCACCGGCGACGACGGCGCCAGCCACAACGGCATGTGGGACCTGTCGATCCTCCAGGTCGTGCCCGGCCTGCGGATCGCGGTGCCGCGCGACGGCGACCGCGTCACCGAGCTGCTGCGCGAGGCCGTGGAGGTCACCGACGGGCCGACCGTGCTGCGCTTCCCCAAGGGGCCGGTGGCCGAGCCCCTGGAGGCCGTGGGCCGCCTGGGCGAGATGGACCTGCTGCGCGCCGCCGAGGGCGAACCCGACGTGCTGCTGGTGGGCGTCGGCCCGATGGCGCACGTGTGCATGGAGGCGGCCGTCCTGCTCGACGCGCAGGGCATCTCGGCCACCGTGGTCGACCCGCGCTGGGTCAAGCCGCTCGACGAGGCGCTGACGCTGGCCGCCGGCGCCCACAAGCTGGTCGCCGTGGTCGAGGACAACGGCCGCGTGGGCGGCGTGGGCGACTCCGTGGCCCGCCTGCTCCGCGACGCCGACGTCGACGTCCCGGTGCGCACCTTCGGCATCCCGCAGGAGTTCCTCGACCACGCCAAGCGGGCGGCGATCCTCGGCCGCATCGGCCTGACCGGCCAGGACCTCGCGCGTCAGATCACCGAGGCCGTCGCCCGGCGGACCTCCCGCGTGGAGCAGCCCGTCCGCCGTTGAGCACCCGGCGGGCCACGGCGGTGATCGCCAGCACGGCCGCCACCGCCGCGCCCGCCACGGGCAGCAGCAGGCCCGCGTCCCGCCGCGCCACCTGCCCGGCCACCGCCCCCAGCACGATGTACGTGCTCACCCACGCCGTGCTGCCCAGCAGCGCCCACGGCATGAACCTGCGGTAGGGCATGCCCACCGCGCCCGCCACGGCCGGCGTCAGCGTGTGCACCATCGGCAGGAAGTAGGCCAGCGCCAGCGCCCAGCCGCTGCGCCGGAGTATCCGCTCCGCGCGCGTCCAGCGTTCCTCCCCGACGCGCCGGCCGAGCCTGCTCTGGCGCAGGCGGGGGCCGTACCGGCGGCCCAGCCAGTGGCCGCCCGTCGCGCCCAGGAGGCAGGCCAGCACGCCGGTGCCGATCAGCGCCAGAGTCTCCGGCACGCTGCCCGCCGTGGCGCCCGCGACGAGCAGCAGGCCGTCGCCCGGCGTGATCAGGCCGATCCCGACCGAGGCGTCCAGGGTCAGGAAGACCAGGACGAATGACAGCACCACCGCCACGTCCTGCCTGGCCAGCGTGTCCAGCAGATCGTCGAACATGATGCGGGTCCGCTACCCCCAGGGAGGCGCTTCACCGGGAAGCCCGGCGGGAGCGCATGATCACGGAGGGTCTGGGAAGGATCGCTGATCGTGGACATCTTTCGCACGAAGAGCGTCGAACAGTCGATCCGCGACACCGAAACTCCCGAGCACCAGCTGCGCAAGCGCCTGTCCGCCATGGACCTGATGGTCTTCGGCATCGGCGTGATCGTCGGCACGGGGATCTTCGTGCTCACCGGCCAGGTCGCCAAGGAGGTGGCGGGGCCGGCGGTCGCGGTCTCGTTCGTCGTGGCGGCCGTCGTGTGCGGGCTGGCGGCCCTGTGCTACGCCGAGTTCGCCTCCACCATCCCCGTGGCCGGGTCCGCCTACACCTTCTCCTTCGCCACCCTGGGCGAGTTCCCCGCCTGGGTGATCGGCTGGGACCTGATCCTGGAGCTGGCGCTGGCCGCGGCCGTGGTGGCGGTCGGCTGGTCGGGCTACTTCGCCTCGATGCTCGACTCCGTCGGCCTCCACCTGCCGCCCTCCATCGCGGGCGACGACCCCGTGGTCAACGTGCCCGCGGTGGTCATCGTGCTGATCCTCACCGCGATCCTGGTGGCCGGGATCAAGATCTCCTCGCGGGTCAACCTGATCCTGGTGATCACCAAGATCACGGTGGTGCTGCTGGTCATCGTGGCCGGGCTGTTCTTCGTCAAGGCCGCCAACTACACGCCGTTCATCCCCGAGCCGGTGACCACGCCGCGGGTCGAGGGGCTGAAGGCGCCGCTGATCCAGGTGCTGTTCGGGGTCACGCCCGTCGCGTTCGGCGTGATCGGCATCTTCTCGGCCGCGGCCATCGTGTTCTTCGCGTTCATCGGCTTCGACATCGTGGCCACCGCCGCCGAGGAGACCGTGCGCCCGCAGCGCGACGTGCCGCGCGGGATCATCGGCTCGCTGGCCGTCTGCACGATCCTCTACGTCGCCGTCTCGCTGGTCGTGGTCGGCATGCAGCCGTACCGGCAGCTGAGCACGAGCGCGCCGCTGTCGGACGCCTTCACCGCCGTCGGCCATCCCTGGCTGGCCACGATCATCAGCGTGGGCGCCATCGCCGGTCTGACGACCGTGGTGCTGGTGCTGCTGCTCGGGCAGACCCGGGTGCTGTTCGCCATGTGCCGCGACGGCCTGCTGCCGCGCCGGCTGGCCGTCGTCCACCCCACCTTCGGCACGCCCGCCAGGCTCACCATCCTCGTCGGCCTGGTGACCATGGCGCTGGCCGGGTTCGTGTCGTTCGGGGAGCTGGCCGAGTTGGTGAACATCGGCACGCTGTTCGCGTTCATGGTGGTCTCGATCGGCGTGATCGTGCTCCGGCGCACCCGGCCGGACCTGGAGCGGGGCTTCCGGGTGCCGCTGGTGCCGCTGTTGCCGATCCTGTCGGTGCTGGCCTGCCTGTACCTGATGCTCAACCTGCCGCTGGAGACCTGGCTCAGGTTCGTCATCTGGATGATCGTCGGCGTGGTCGTGTACTTCGCCTACGGCTACCGCCACAGCAGGCGGGGCGCCGCCGTGACCGGCGAGTGAGACGGCGGGGGATGGGCCGGCCGCCCATCCCCCTGTCGGCTCAGACGGCCAGGAGCGTCCCGAGGCCCGCCTTCATCGTGCAGGCGTTGGTGTAGACCTTGCCCCACTGGACGGTCTTGCCGTACCACTTGCCGAGGATCATGACGGCACGTGGCTCCACCTCCTTGCCGCAGGCCGCGGCCGCCTTCGGCGAGAGGTTGATCTTGGCCGGGTCACCGTTCACCTTGCGCAGGATCTCGCAGGCGGCGTGGGCGGAGGGGTGGGTGCCGCCGTCGGGGCTGCAGTTGAGCCAGGCGCCCTTGGTGGGACCGTTCTTCACCGCGACGGTGACCTTGAGGACGGCCTTGGGGGTGCGCGGCGCCGCCAGGGAGGGCGACGACGCGCCCAGCACGAGGGCTCCGGACAGAGCGATCGTGCCGACTGCTCGCATCATGGTTACTCTCCGTTCGTAGGACGGCACAGTACGCTACGGCGAAGAAGGCCATGACGTACGGAGACCCGCCGGGCGGGTCTCCGTAAAATCACGCGGGCAGCGAGGCCACGCCGGGCGGAAGGAACCGAGGCTGGGCGATCCCCGACCTGTCCAGATAAGGCGTGATGCCACCCAGATGGAACGGCCATCCGGCGCCCAGGATCATGCACAGGTCGATGTCCTGCGGACCGGCGACGACGCCCTCGTCCAGCATGATCCGGATCTCCCGGGCCAGCGCTCCGAGCACGCGCTCGCGGACCTGCTCGGCCGTGGACGGCGACGTGCCGCCGGCGAACAGGGCCACCGCCTCCGGGTCGAGCGAGAAGTCCGGACGGTAGACGCCGGGCTTGCCCGAGGCGACCAGCTTGGCCATGTTCTCCGAGACGCCGAAGCGCTCGGGGAAGGCCGCGTGCAGCGTCTCGGCCACGTGCAGGCCGACGGCCGGGCCGACGAGCTGCAGCAGCGCGAACGGCGTCATCGGCAGCCCGAGCCCGTCGATCGCGTGCTCGGCGACCTCCAGCGGCGTGCCCTCGTCCACGGCGGCCACGACCTCGCCCATGAAGCAGGTCAGCAGCCGGTTGACCACGAACGCCGGAGCGTCCTTGACCAGCACGGACGACTTCCTCAGCGACTTGCCCACCGCGAACGCCGTGGCCAGCGTGGCGTCGTCGGTCGAGGCGCCCCTGATGATCTCCAGCAGCGGCATCACGGCGACGGGGTTGAAGAAGTGGAAGCCGACCAGCCGCTCGGGGTGGGCCAGCCCGGCGCCCATCTCGGTGAGCGAGAGCGAGGAGGTGTTCGTGGCGAGCACGCACTCGGCCGAGACCACGGCCTCGACCTCGGCGAACACCTGCTTCTTGACCGCCATGTCCTCGAAGACGGCCTCGATGACGAAGTCGGCGTCGGCGAAGGCGTCCTTGGTCAGCGAGCCGGTGACCAGGGACTTGAGCCGGTTGGCCTGGTCGGCCGAGACGCGGCCCTTGCCCAGCAGCTTGTCGACCTCGGCGTGGACGTACCCGACGCCCTTGTCCAGGCGGGACTGGTCGAGGTCGGTCAGGACGACCGGGACCTCCAGGCGGCGGGCGAACAGCAGCGCCATCTGCGAGGCCATCAGCCCGGCGCCCACGACCCCGACCTTGGTGACCTTGCGGGCCAGCGACCGGTCCGGCGCGCCCGCGGGCCGCTTGGCACGGCGCTGGACCAGGTCGAAGGAGTAGAGCCCGGCCCGCAGCTCGTCGCCCATCAGCAGGTCGGCCAGCGCCTCGGTCTCGGCGGCGAAGCCCTCGTCGCGCGAGGCCGTCGCGGCCAGCTCGATCAGGTCGAGCGCCCGGTAGGGGGCGGGGGAGGCGCCGCGCAGCTTCATGTCGACCAGGAAGCGCGCGTCGGCGACGGCCTTCTCCCAGCCGTCGTGCTCCTGCCGCTCGACGGTGACCTCGCCCTTGACGACGCGGGCGGCCCAGCGCAGCGACTCCTCCAGGAAGTCGGCCGGCTCGAACATCGCGTCCGCGACGCCCAGCTCGTACGCGTCCGCGCCCTTGATCATGCGGTTCTGCGACAGCGGGTTCTCGATGATCAGCTTGATCGCCTTGGCCGGGCCGACCAGGCGGGGGAGGAGCTGTGTGCCGCCCCAGCCGGGCACCAGGCCGAGGAAGCACTCGGGCAGCGCCACCGCGGGCACACCGGAGGAGATCGTCCGGTACGTGCAGTGCAGCGCGATCTCCAGGCCGCCGCCCATGGCCGCGCCGTTCACGAACGCGAACGTCGGGATCGGCAGCTCACCCAGCCTGCGGAAGACGTGGTGGCCCAGCGCGCCGATGGCGTGGGCCTCCTCGCGCGAGGCCACGGCCGCCGCGCCCTTGAGGTCGGCGCCGACGGCGAAGATGAACGGCTTGCCCGTGACGCCCACGGCGGCCAGGTCGGTGCGCGCGGCGATCTCCGACAGGGCCTCGTCCAGCGCGAACAGGCCGTGCGGGCCGAAGGTGTTGGGCTTGGTGTGGTCGAAGCCGTTGTCCAGCGTGATCAGGGCCATCGTGCCCGCCCCGCCGGGCAGCGGCACGTCGCGCACCAGGGCCTTGGTGACGACCTCGTCGGTGTTGCGCCCGCTCAGCAGCGCGCGCCAGGTCTCGATGTCGCTCATGCCAGGTTCTCCCAGATCACAGTGCCGCCCATGCCCATGCCGACGCACATGGTGGTGATGCCGTACCGCACGTCGGGCCGCTCGCCGAACTGGCGGGCGAGCTGCGTCATGAGCCGTACGCCCGAGGAGGCCAGCGGGTGGCCGAAGGCGATCGCGCCGCCGTAGGCGTTGACGCGCTGGTCGTCGTCGGCGAGGCCGAAGTGCTCCAGGAAGGCCAGCACCTGGACGGCGAACGCCTCGTTGATCTCGAACAGGCCGATGTCGCCGATGGACAGCCCGGCCAGGCGCAGCGCCCGCTCGGTGGACGGGATCGGGCCCACGCCCATCACCTCGGGGTCCACGCCCGCGAACGCGTAGGAGACCAGGCGCATCTTCGGCGTCAGGCCCAGCTCGCCGGCGACGTCGCGGGCGGCCACGATGCAGCCGGTGGCGCCGTCGTTGATGCCGGAGGAGTTGCCCGCGGTGACGTTGCCGTGCGGGCGGAAGGGCGTCTTGAGCGCGCCCAGCGCCTCCATCGTGGTGCCGGGGCGCGGCGCCTCGTCCTCGGCGGCCAGGCCCCAGCCCTTCTCGGCCGTCCTGACCGCGGTGGGCACGAGGTCGGGCTGGATCTTGCCGTCGGCGTACGCCTTGGCCGCCTTCTCCTGGGAGAGCACCGCGTAGGCGTCGGCGCGCTCCTTGGAGATCGACGGGTAGCGGTCGTGCAGGTTCTCGGCGGTCATACCCATGACCAGCGCGCTCGGGTCGACCAGCTTCTCCGACAGGAAACGCGGGTTGGGGTCCACGCCCTCGCCCATGGGGTGGCGGCCCATGTGCTCGACGCCGCCGGCGATGGCCACGTCGTAGGCGCCGAAGGCGATGCCGCCCGCGACCGTGGTGACCGCGGTCATCGCGCCCGCGCACATGCGGTCGATCGCGTAGCCGGGCACGCTCTTGGGCAGACCGGCCAGCACCGCCGCCGAGCGGCCGATGGTCAGGCCCTGGTCGCCGATCTGGGTCGTCGCGGCGATGGCCACCTCGTCCACGCGCTCGGGAGGCAGACCGGGGTTGCGCCGGATGAGCTCGCGGATGACGCGGACGACCATGTCGTCGGCGCGGGTCTCCGCGTACAGTCCCTTCGGCCCTGACCTGCCGAAGGGCGTGCGTACGCCGTCGACGAACACGACGTCACGAGAGGAAGGCACGGATTCGCTCCTCGTTCTTGGATGGGGTTCCGCGGCCTATGCTACTCGTCGGTAACCACCCCGCAGACGAGGGCGGCGGTCAGCAGCGCGTAAATGATCGGCATGGGCGGCTCCCAGAGATGGGCGCGGGCTCCGAGCAGGGCGGCGACCGCCACGGCCGCGCCCGTCCAGAGCGCCGCGCCCCCTCGTGGACGCGCGCCCCGGCCGGGATCCCACGGATCGCCAGGTGATCCTCCCGGACGGCCGGCGCGCGCCATTATCCCCAGCGCGTCCCGTGCCCACCAGATGAGGAACGACACCCCGGCGGCCGACCCGATCACCATGGCGGCCTCGACGGCCCAGCTCAGGGCGTCGGCGAAGGCGTACAGGGCGGACGCCCTGAACTGGCCGGGACAGGTGCCGCCGAGCAGCAGCAGCACCGCCCAGCCGCACGCGATGCCGAGCCGGCTCAGCGGACGCCGCCGGGCCGAGGGCGGCACGGCGAACAGCTCGCGCTCGCGACGGCGCACCACGCGCGCCCGCGCGCCCCAGACGAGCTGGGTGGCCGCCAGGACGGGCAGCGCGGTCGCGAGCACCGCCAGCGACAACACGGCGAGCGGTAACGTCTGCTCTCTGGTCGGCGCCCGGTCGGCCAGCACCTGGGCCGTGGTCAGCAGCGCGATCGAGCCGGTGAGCGCGACGAAGACGGCTCGGCGGGCGGTTCTGGCCCGGGCACGCAGCCCGGTCAACGCCTCGGCGCCTGGAGGGGGCGCCATCTCGGTCAGAAGCATGAACGTCATGATGGCGTCACGGACCGTAGTGACGCCCCGGGTTTGTGCGCTTCACATGGAGCCCTCGCCGGACGCGTCCCCAGGAGTCTGGCATCGGGTGAAATCCGCGACATTCCGTATTAGTGGAGGAATGTCAGTATGCTGCGCGTCACACCAAAGGGGGCCGCGTTCCGCGAGGGGCGCGCGGGGTGCGTCCTGTGCGGGCGCGCGTAGAGGGGGGCGCGTGAGCGAGGGCCGGAGAGTGGCGGAACGGCCGCAGCGCAGTCCCCATCGCCGCCCGGACCGGCCTCCGGGGCGCACGCGGCGCATCACCCCGCTGGCGTGGACGAGCATGGTGCTGACCTTCGTACTGGTCGCGGTCACGCTGGGCGGGTACGCGTACTACCGCAGCATCGACAGCGACATCCCGCGCGTCGCCGTGGACCCCGGATCGACGCGGCCGCCCGAGACCGGCGCGCTCAACGTGCTGCTCGTCGGCTCCGACTCGCGCGAGGGCGACAACAAGAAGTACGGCGCGAAGTCGCAGGGCCTCGGCGAGCGCACCGACACGATCATGGTGCTGCACATCTCCCCCGACCGGGACAAGGCCACCATGATCAGCTTCCCCCGGGACACCATGGTCATGATCCCGCAGTGCCAGAGCCGCACCGGCGCGACGCTGGCGGGCGGCCTGCGCCAGATCAACTCCGCCTTCAACGACGGCGGCATCAACTGCACGGTCCGGACGATCGAATCGCTCACCAACATCAAGATCAACCACATCGCCAAGGTGGACTTCACCGGCTTCAAGGGCATCGTCGACGCCATCGGCGGCATCGAGATCTGCCTGCCCAAGGCGGTCAACGACCCCAAGGCCAAGCTCCAGCTCAGCGCGGGCAAGCACGTGGTCCGCGGCGAGCAGGCGCTCGCGTACGTGCGCACCCGCTACGCCCTCGGCGACGGCAGCGACCTCGGCCGGATCCAGCGCCAGCAGGTCTTCCTCACCAAGGTGCTGGACAAGATCACCAACGGCGGGTTGCTCACCGACCCCATCAAGCTCAACGCGTTCCTCAGGGCCGGGGCCAAGGCCGTCACCCTGGACGACAAGCTCACGCTGGAACGGATGGTGGAGATCGCGGGCAGCGTCAAGGGGCTGACCGCCAAGGAGCTCAAGGGCATCACCGTGCCCGTGGAGGCGTACCCGGCCGACAAGAACCGGGTGCAGCTCAGGCAGCCGGACGCCCGCAACTTCTTCGAGGCCGTCCGCTCGGACACCGAGGTGAGCCCGCCCTCGACCGCCGCCACCAAGCCGAAGGTCGAGAACGGGCGGGTGCGCGTCCAGGTGCTCAACGGCACGACGGAGGTCGGCAAGGCCGGTCAGGTGGCCGACGAGCTGGCCGACCAGGGCTTCGTCGTCGTCCAGGTCGGCAACGCCGCGCCGGTGCCCACCACGTCGATCCGGTACGCCAAGAAGGACGCCGACAACGGGATCGCCTACGGGGACGCGGTGGCCGCCCGGCTGTCGAAGGACAAGCGCACGCCGGTGGCGGGCAAGGTCGCCCCGGTGAACCCGAAGCCGTACCCGGCCAAGGTCGCCCAGATGCCCGACGGGCCGATCGTGCAGCTCGTCATCGGGGCCGACTGGCCCGGCGTGCGGGTGGTGTCGCCGATCCCGGGCTCGCTCAAGGACAAGGTGGTCGACTCCACCACGAACCCCTGCCTGTGAGGGCGGCGGGCTAAAGGTCCTCGGCCACGAGCAGGTCGACCAGGCCGGGGAAGCGGGCGTCGAGGTCGTCGCGGCGCAGCCGGATGAACAACTTGCGGCCCTCCGGGCGCTGGCAGATGACGCCGGCCTCGCGCAGCACCCGCCAGTGGGCGGTCAGCGTCGACTTCGGCACGTCCTCGACGACCTCGCCGCAGAACAGCTCGTCCCCCGAGGCCAGCGCGCGCACGATCTGGGCGCGTACGGGGTGGCCGAGCGCGGCGAGCACCTCCACCAACTGGATCTGGTCACGCGACGGGTGCAGCATGCGGCCATTGTACGGACAACGCGAACGATGATTTGACGGGCATTGTTCGTATGTACGAAGATTACGTACTCAATCGGTCCGAGGAGGGTGTCGTGTTCGATGTCGCCGTGGTGGGTGGCGGGCCCGTGGGCATGTTGCTCGCCGCCGAGCTGGGCCTTCAGGGGGTACGTCCGCTCGTGCTCGAACGGCTCCCCGCGCCGACCGGCCAGTCCAAGGCCGGGACGCTGCACGCGGGCATCGCCCAGAGCCTCGACCGGCGCGGGCTGCTGGAGGCGGTGGGCCGCACCACGTACGGGAGCGTGAGCTTCCACTTCTCCGGCATGTTCGGGCTCGACCTCGGGGCGGTGTCGGACGGCGGGCCGACCATCGTGGGCAGTCCGCAGGCATGGGCCGAGCAGGTGTTCGCCCGCCGCGCGGCGGCCCTGGGCGCGGAGATCAGGCGCGGCCAGGACGTCACCGGCCTGGAGCAGCGGGACGACCACGTCGTGCTGACCGTGAACGGCCGCGAGCTGGCCGCCCGGTACGTCGTCGGCGCCGACGGCGCGCGTAGCGTGGTGCGCAAGGCCGCCGGCATCCCGTTCACCGGCACCGGGGCCCGCGTCGCCGCGCTCATGGGCGACGTACGGCTGCTCGACCCGTACACGGTGCCGCCGGGTTACACGCGGACGCCGCGCGGCTGGATCATCGTCTGGCTCGACCCCGCCGGGCACAGTCGCGTCACCACCTACGACTTCCGTGCCCCGCACGCCGACCGCGAGGCCCCCGTCGCCCTGGAGGAGCTCCAGGAGGCGGCCGAGCACATCCTCGGCGTCCCGGTCCCGATGGCCGGCGCGCGCAACCTGTCCCGGTACGGCGACGCCGCCCTGCAGGCCGAGACCTACCGCGCGGGCCGCGTCCTGCTGGCCGGGGACGCGGCGCACGTGCACTTCCCGTGGGGCGGCCAAGGGCTCAACACCGGCCTGGGGGACGCGTTCAACCTGGGCTGGAAGCTGGCCGCCGAGGTGCGCGGCGACGCCCCGGCCGGGCTGCTCGACAGCTACCACGCCGAGCGGCACCCGGTCGGGGCGCGGGTGTTGTGGAACGTACGGGCCCAGAGCGCGCTGGCCGACCCCGACCCGGCCGTCGACCCGCTGCGCGAGCTGTTCGCCGAGCTGATGCGGTTCGACCAGGTCAACGAGTACCTGAGCGGGATGATCAGCGGGCTCGACACGGTCTACGACGTGGGCGTGCCCGGGGCCGGGCGGATGGCGCCCGACCTGCCGGTCAAGACGGCCGACGGCGTCGTGCGCACGGTGGAGCTGCTGCGCGGCGGCCGGGCGCTGCTGCTGGACCTCGCCGGGCGCGACGACCTGGTGGCGGCGGCCGCCCCGTGGGCGGACCGGCTGGAGATCGTACGGGGGAGCGCGGAGCACGACGCCGAGGCGCTGCTCGTGCGGCCCGACGGGTATACGGCCTGGACGTCGGGGGTGCCGGGGCGTCCGCTGGAGGCGGCGCTGGCCCGGTGGCTGGGGCCTGTGTGACGGAGAGTAACTTTAGGGAAACATGTGAAATTTCCGGACAAGTCTGTTAAGAAAGGTCGCGGTCCGTATTCAAAGCTAGAGAGGGTCCATCGTGGCGCGCGACGAGAACGACAGGCCGTACGAGGATGGGCAGGGTAGTAAGTCGTTAAATCCGGAGATGACCGGAGACGTGCTGTCCCCCCGGTGGAGCACCGAGGACACCGACGAGCAGCCCGCCATCCAGGTCTCCGGCAACGAGACCTACATCCTGCCGCCCGGCCAGGCCGCGCAGTCCGTCGAGCCCCCGGCGACCCCGGCGACCCCGGCGACCCCGGCCGACGCGCCGCACGACGTCCTGGACGGTCCCAGCGGCCCGCACGACGTCCTCGACGGCGCGAGTGGCCCGCACGACGTGCTGAGCGGGCCGCACGAGGCCCTCAGCGGGCCGCACGAGACGCTGGCCGGGCCGCAGGAGACGCTGAGCGGGCCGCACGCCGTCCTCGGGGCGGACGCACTCCACGCCGCCACCGGCGACCGTGCCGTCGACGACGACCTGCCCTACCTGCCGCTGGACCAGGGCTACAAGCCCGAGCGCGACGACGACGCCGACGCGGGCGGGACGAGGCGCGGATTCCTCGGCTCGGGCTGGACCGACGACGCCGACGACCGCCGTGGCGCCGGCGAGCGCGAGGTGCGCCGGCGTACCAGGGTGCTGGTGCTGGCGGGCGTCGCGGTGGTGCTGGTCGGGGCCGGGGCGGGCTGGCTGCTCACCGGCACCTCCTCCGACGACCCCTGTGGGACCGCCCGCTGCGCGAGCGCGAGCGAGGTCAGCGCCCCGCCGCAGACCGCGCTGCCGGAGCAGACCGAGGAGGCCACCCCCGAGCCCGAGGTTACGGACACCGCCGAGCCGACCGTGTCCGAGACCGTAACCCCCACCCCCGTGGCCCGCCGCCCCCGTCCCACCCGCGAGCCCACGGCCCGGCCCACCACCTCCAGCCGCGAGCGCCGCCCGACGGCCACGCCCGACGACGACGCCACCCGCGGCACGCGCGGCCACATGAACGAGACCTCCGACGGCGCCCCCGAGGACGCGGCCGAGGCGCCCGCCACCAAGGAGCCGGAGCGGCAGGAGACCGGCGCCCCCACGCAGGCGCCGCCCCCCACCCAGCAGGACCAGCCCGCGCCCGCGCCGAGCGAGAAGAAGGGCCTGTTCGACATCCTGTTCCCCTGGTAGCGAGACGCCTGTAGCGGCCCGCCCGAGCACGGTGCGCGGGTTCTGTCGCCGCCGGGGGCGGGCGTGCGAGGATGCGGAGCCAGGTCGCCGTCTGGCAGACTTGGAAACCGCTTTCCGGGAGGTCTCGTGGTCACGCTTGAGGACGTCGCCAAACAGGCGGGCGTCTCCCTCGCCACCGCCTCGCGGGTGCTCAACGGCAGCACCCGCCAGGTGGGCGCGACCCTGCGGGCCCGTGTCGAGCGGGCCGCCGACGAGCTCGGCTACCGCGCGAACATCGCCGCCCAGACGCTGGCCCGGGGGGCGAGCAACGTCATCGGCATCGTCGTCCACGACCTGACCGACCCGTACTTCGCGGCGCTGGCCGACGGCGCGATGCGGGCCGCCGCCACCGAGGGGCTGCTGGTCATGGTCGGCACCACCCATCGCGACCCCGAGCAGGAGATCGCCTACGTCGCCACCATGAACGCCCAGCGCGTGCGGGCCGTGCTGCTGGCCGGCTCGCGGGTCGCCGACCCCGTCGTGACCGGGCGGCTGCGCGAGGAGCTGGCCCGGTACCGGGAGGGCGGCGGGCGGGCCGCGTGCGTGGGGCAGGACCTGCTCGGCGTGGACACCGTCGCGCCCGCCAACCGGGCCGGGGCCGCGGCCCTGGCCCGCGCGCTGGCCGGGCTGGGCCACACCCGGTTCGCCGTGCTGGCCGGGCCGCCGCAGCTGGTGACCGCCGCCGACCGGTGCGAGGGGTTCGCCGAGGCGCTGCGGGGCCTGGGGCTGCCCGAGCCCGTCGTGGTCCACGGGGCGTTCGACCGCGACGGCGGCTACCGGGCCGCGACCGAGATCGGCGACGCCACCTGCGTGTTCGCGGTCAACGACGTGATGGCGGTAGGGGCGCTGGCCGCCTGCCGGGAACGCGGGATCCGGGTGCCGGAGGACGTCTCGGTGGCCGGGTTCGACGACATCGTCACGCTGCGTGATCACGTGCCCGCGCTGACGACCGTGCGGCTGCCGCTGAAGGACATGGGGGCGCGGGCCCTGGAGCTCGCGCTCGGCGGCGCGGACGTCACCGCCGCGCCCGTGGTGGAGCACGTCGCGGGCGAGGTCGTGCTGCGGGAGAGCGTCAGGAGGATGGCGTGAGGCTGGCCGTCAGCACGCTGGGGATGCCGGGCGAGGGGTTGGAACGGGCGGTGGAGATCGCCGCCGCGCACGGCTGTCAGGGGCTTGAGCTGCGGCTGCATCCGGACACCGGCGTCCATGCCGGGCTCACCGCGCCGGAGCGGCGCGCGGTGCGGGAGCGGGTGGGGCGGGCGGGGCTGGAGATCGCCGCCCTGGCCGGATATGTCGGCATCTGCGAGCCGGGCCCGGACGAGCCGGTCGCCGACGCGCTCCTCGCCGACCTGCGGCTCGCCGCCGACCTGGGCGCGCCGGGCGTGCGGGTGTTCCCGCGCGGCGACGATCCGGCGGTGGGCGCCCGCAGGCTGAGGTCCGTCGCCGGTACGGCCGCCGCCCTCGGCGTGCGCGTCCTGGTCGAGACGCACGACGAGATGGCCACCGGGGCGGCCGTGGCCGGGCTGCTGGCCGAGGCGGGCCGGCCCGAGTCCACCGGCGCGCTGTGGGACCTGCTGCACCCCTGGCGGAACGGCGAGCCCCCGGCCGCCACGCTCGCCGCGCTCGGTCCTTCGCTCGCCTACGTCCAGGTCAAGGACGCCGTCTCGGCTGCGGACACCACCCCGGTCCCGATGGGGACGGGCTCGGTCCCGCTGGAGGAGGCCGGCGACCTGCTGCGCGCGGCCGGGTACGCCGGGTGGGTCTCGCTGGAGTGGGAGCGCACGTGGTACCCGCAGGTGGCGCCGGTCGAGGAGATCCTGCCGGGCGCGGCCGACTGGGTGCGGCGGTTCACCGCTTAGATAGGGGAATGCCCCTTAACAAGAACAAAGTCCTCGTGGTCGGCATGGACGGCCTGCGCTTCGACCGGCTCGTCGCCCTCGCCCCGCCGGTCCTGTCGTCCTTGATGGCCTCCGGCGCGTACGGCACCAGCCGGCTCCCGTACGGCGAGGCGGCGGCGCCCAGGACGGAGTCGCCCGGCGAGGTCGTGCCGAAGAGCCCGGAGCCGCCGTCGGCGGGCCGCGTGATCAGGTCGCGGACGGACTCGGGCCCCGGCTGGTCGTCCATCGCCACGGGCACCTGGCCCGACAAACACGGCGTCGTAGACAACAGCTTCACCAGCCCCCAGTTCACGAAATTTCCGGACTTTTTGAGTCGTGCGAAGAATGCCCGCCCCGACCTCACCACCGCCGCCTTCCTCTCCTGGGCGGCCCTGGGCGAGCACAACGCGTTCGGCCCCGCCATCGACCACCGCATGGTCCTGGACGGCTACGCCCTCACCTGGACCGCCGCCGACCGGCAGATCGCCGACGCGGCCGGGCGCCACCTCGCCGACACCGCCCCCGATCTCGCCTTCGTCTACCTCGGCGACACCGACGAGGTGGCCCACGCCCTCGGCCCCCACTGCCCCGAGTACGCCGCCGCCCTGCACGCCCAGGACGCCTACCTCGGCCGCCTGCTCGACGCCGTCCGCGCCCGTCCCGGGGAGAGCTGGACCGTCCTGGTCACCACCGACCACGGCCACGTGGACGAGGGCGGCCACGGCGGCACCTCGCCCGAGGAGCGCACGGTGTTCGTGATCGCCAACCGGCTGGGCGAGGACCTGGGCGGCCGCCCGCTCGACGAGCCCCGCCTGGTGGACGTCGGCCCGACCGCCCTGGCCCTGCTCGGCGTGCCGCTCGACCCGGCCTGGGAACTGGACGGGGAACCGCTGTTCAACAGTTGGTGAATTTATGGCAGACTCCGGGGAAGGGGGTGCCTTCAATGAGGACCACGCGTGACTTCTCCGAGATCGACGCCACGATGCTCGCCGAGGTGGGCGGAAAGGCCGCCAACCTCGGCGAGCTGACCCGGGCCGGCCTGCCCGTCCCGCCCGGCTGGGCCCTCACCACCGACGCCTACCGCCAGGTCGCCGCCGGGCTCGACCTCACCCCGGGCGACGGGCTCGCCGCGCGGGCCAGGCGGCACCTGCTCCAGGCCCCGGTGCCCGGCCCGGTGCGCGAGGCGATCATGGCGGCCTACGCGCGGCTCGGCGCGGACGTCCCGGTGGCCGTGCGCTCCTCGGCCACGGCGGAGGACCTGCCGTTCGCCAGCTTCGCCGGCCAGCAGGACAGCTTTCTCAACGTGGTGGGCGCCGAGGCGGTGCTCGACGCCGTCCGCCGCTGCTGGGCCTCGCTGTGGACCGACCGGGCCGTGGCCTACCGGGAGTCCAACGGCATCGACCACGCCGCCGTCCGGCTCGCGGTGGTCGTCCAGGTGATGGTGGACGCGCGGGTGGCCGGGGTGATGTTCACCGCCAACCCGGTGACCGGCAGGCGGCGCGAGACCGTCCTCGACGCGAGCCCCGGTCTCGGCGAGGCGGTCGTCTCCGGCGCGGTCAACCCCGACCACTTCGTCGTCTCCGGTGGCGAGGTGCGTGAGCGGCACGCGGGCGACAAGAGGCTGGCCGTCCGGCCGTTGCCCGGCGGCGGCGTCGAACGGGTCGAGACCGCCGCCGGCGGCCTGTGCCTGACCGACGCGCAGGTGCTCGCCCTGGCCGCACTCGGCGCGCGCGTCGAGGACCACTACGGCGCGCCCCAGGACACCGAATGGGCCATCGGCCCGGACGGCACGCTCTGGCTCACCCAGGCCAGGCCGATCACCACGCTCCACCCGGTGCCCGAGCCGGCCGGTCCCGGGCTGCGCGTGCACCTGTCGCTCAACGTCGCCCAGGGCGTGATGGGGCCGTTCACGCCGATGGGGGTGTCCGCGTTCAACCTGGTCAGCTCGGGGGCGGCGGGCGTGTTCGGGCACGCGCCCGCCGACCGGCTCGACGGGCCCGCGTTCCTGTCGGAGGCGGGGCAGCGCCTGTGGCTCGACCTGACCACGCCGCTGCGCAGCCGTACCGGCCGGGCCGTCCTGACGCGGCTGATGCCCTTGGGGGAGGCGCGGGCCGCGGCCGTCCTGCGGGAGCTGGCCGACGACCCGCGGCTGTCGGTCGTCCAGAACTCGCGCCGCCCGTTCCTGCGCGGGCTGCGCCGCTTCGCGCGCCGCGTGCACGCGCCGGCGCGCGTCCGCGACGCGCTGCTCAGCCCGGCCAGGGCGCTCGCCCACGCCGCCCGCGTCGGGGCGGAACTGGACGGACGGCTCGAACCGCCGCCCGGCGCCACCCCCGCCCAGCGGCTCGACCACGCCGAACGCCTGCTCGGCGGCACGTTCCCGGCCATCGTCTCGATCATGCCGATCGTGATCACCGGCTACGCGCTGCTCGGCCTGGCCGCCCGGCTCTCCGGCACGCGGGTGGGCGACCTCCAGGACGTCCTGCGCGGCGTCCCGCACAACCCGACCACCGAGATGGACCTCGAACTGTGGGATCTGGCCACCCGCGTCGAGCCCGAGCCGTTCCGCGACCTGCCCGCGGCCGAGCTGGCCCGCCGCTACCAGGCCGGCGAGCTCCCGCCGCGGGCCCAGCAGGGCCTCGCCGCGTTCCTGGACAAGTACGGGCACCGCGGCGTGGCCGAGATCGACCTCGGCGTGCCCCGCTGGTCCGACGACCCCACCCACATCCTCGGTGTCCTGGCCAACTACCTGCGCATCGACGGCGACTCCGACCTCGCCCCCGCCGCGCTGTTCGCCAAGGGCGCGCGGGCCGCGCGGGAGGAGGTGGACCGGGTCGCCGCGCTGGCCGCGCGCAGGGGCCGGTGGCGGGGGCCCGTGGTGCGCTTCGCGCTCGGCCGCACCCGGGCCTACGCGGGGCTGCGCGAACTGCCCAAGTTCCACCTGGTCAGGGCCATCGCCGCCGTCCGGGACAGCCTGCGCGCGGTCGGCGAGCACCTCGTCCGCGCCGGCGTCCTGGACGACGCCCTCGACGTGTACTTCCTGCGCCTGGAGGAGGCCAGGGCCGCCCTGACCGGCGGCGACCTGCGCGACCTCGTGCGCGAGCGGCGGGCGGCGTACGAGCGGGAGTCGCGCCGCAGGCACGTGCCCCGGATCATGCTCTCCGACGGCACCGAGCCCGAGGCCCTGGCCGGCCCCGCCCCCGAGGGCGCGCTGACCGGCACGGCGGCCTCGGCCGGCACGGTCACCGGCGTGGCCAGGGTGGTGCTCGACCCGACCGGCGCCCACCTGGAGCCGGGCGAGATCCTGGTCTGCCCCTCGACCGACCCCGGCTGGACCCCGCTGTTCCTCACGGCCGGCGGCCTGGTGATGGAGATGGGCGGCGCCATGTCGCACGGCGCCGTGGTGGCCCGCGAGTACGGCATCCCCGCCGTCGTCGGCGTGCCCGACGCCACCCGGCGGGTCACCACGGGCCAGAAGATCACCCTCGACGGGTCCGCGGGCACCGTGACCCTGTAGGCCGGCCGGGTGGTTGTCACCGCGGCGCCACCCGATCGTGGGCGGCGCCTGCCGTTAAGCCCGCGCCGCCGAGGGTAACCGGGGAGGGCATGACGTTCCCGGATGAGGCGGTTCCATGCTGGTCACAGAGCTGGTGCGCAGGGTAGGCACGACCCTTGCGCAGTCGCAAGGGCGCTTCCCCCTCTACGCCGACCCCGTGACGGGCGAATGGACATGGTCCGAGGACGGGGACTGGTGCGGCGGCTTCTGGGGCGGCCTGCTGTCCCTGGCCGCGGTCGCCACCGGCGAGCCCGGCTACGCCCGCGCCGCCGGCCAGGTCGCCGAGCGGCTGACGTCCCGCACTGACGCCCCCACCCTGCTGCGCGGCCTGCTGTTCTGGTACGGCGCCGCGCTCCCGGCCGTGCTCGCCGGCGACGAGGACCCGGGCGCCACGACCGCCGTGGCCGCCGCCCGGTCCCTGAGCATCGGCTTCGACCCGCTGGCCGGCCTGCTCCCACCCCAGGAGGACGACGTCGTCAAGTACGACTGGCCCCGGCCGGGCGCCTGCGTGGACGGCCTGCCCGGCACGGTCCCGCTGCTGGCCTTCGCCTGCGAACGCACCGGCGCCCGCGAGCTGCTGGTGATGGCCGAGTCCCACGCCCGCGCCAGCTACGCCATGTGCGTCCGCGAGGACGGCTCGGTCGCCCAGACCTCGGCCGGCGCGGTCAACGGCTCCTCGCCGGGCAGCACCTGGGCCCGCGCGCAGGCGTGGGCCATGCTGGGCCTGGCCCAGGCCGCCCACCTGTCGGCCGAGTTCATCGGGCCGGCCACCGAGGTCGCCGACTGGTACCTGGCCCACGTCCCGTCCGACCGGGTCTGCTACTGGGACTTCGACGACCCCGCCATCCCCGACGCGCCCCGCGACACCTCGGCCACCGCGATCGCCGCCGCCGCCCTGTCCAAGCTCGCGCCGCTGGCCAAGGACGGCTACCGCGAACACGCCGCCGACACCCTGGAGTCGCTGGCCCGCGACCACCTCAACGAGCACGGCGGCCTGGTGGACGGCTGCTACGACCGCCGCAAGGGCCTGGCCACCGGCAACGAGCTCATCTGGGGCGACTACTTCCTGCTCGAAGCCGCCCTCACCCTCGACGGCACGGTCGACCCCAGCCGCGTCTAGACCACCAGCTCGGCGTAGCGGGCCTTCATCGTGGCCAGCACCTCGTCCGGGTCGGCCGCCCAGACGTCGGCGTTGAAGATCTCGACCTCGATGTCGCCCGCGTAGCCGGCGGCCAGCACGGCCCGCGTGATCGGCGCGAAGTCGATCACCCCGTCGCCCATCATCCCCCGGCCGAGCAGCACGTCCGCGGGCAGCGGGTGCAGGTAGTCGCACACCTGGTACGACGCGATCCGCCGGCCGGCCCGCGCGACGTCCTCGAACAGCCTGGGGTCCCACCACACGTGGAAGGTGTCCACCACCACCCCCACCTGCTCCTCCGGGTACGGCAGGCTCAGGTCGAGCGCCTGGCCCAGCGTGGACAGCACCGCCCGGTCCGGGCAGTAGACCGGATGCAGCGGCTCAAGCGCCAGCCGGACGCCGCGCTCACCGGCGTAGGGGGCCAGCACCGCCAGCGCCTCGGCCACCCGCTCGCGCGCACCGGCGACGTCCTTGGAGAAACCGGACGGCAGCGGCTCGCCCGGCCGCACCCCCGGCAGCCCGCCGACCACCATCACCAGGCACGCGGCGCCCAGCTCGGCCGCCTCGTCCACGGCCCGCCGGTTGTCGTCGAGCGCCCGGTCGAAGGCGCGCCGGCCCTCCTCGCCGGGCAGCCCGCCCGCCGTGAGGAAGCCGCCCCGGCACAGCGAGGACACCCGCAGCCCGGCCTCGCGCACCAGCTTGACGCTGCGCGCGAGCCCCTCCTCGGCCACCTTCTCGCGCCACAGCCCGATCGCCTCCAGGCCGTGCCGCGCGCAGCCGTCCACGGCTTCGGCGACCGACCAGCGCCGGGTCGTCCACTGGTTCAGCGACAGGCTCACAGGCCGTTCACCGCCAGCAGCGCCGTCATCCTGCGCACGGCCAGCTCCTGGTCGGCCAGCAGCCCGGCCCGGTCGGCCAGCCGGAACACCTCCGACAGGTGGCGCAGCGAGCGCGCCGACTGGGCGCCGTTCACCATGGCGAACGCGTCCTGGTGGCCGTTCAGCCAGGCCAGGAAGACGATGCCGGTCTTGTAGTGGTACGTCGGCGCCTCGAAGATCTTCCGCGACAGGGCGACCGTGGGGGCCAGGATCTCGTCGTAGCGGGCCAAATGATGGGCCGCCTCAGCACCGGTGGCCGTCTCGGCCGCGTCCAGCTCGCGCAGGGCCGCGGCGGCGGCCGGGGCGATCGCGTCGAAGATGCCGAGCAGCGCGTGCGAGCCCGACCTGATGAGCGAGGGATAGTTGAAGTCGTCGCCGGTGTAGAGGCGGACGCCCTCGGGGAGCGCGGCGCGCAGCCGCACCTCGTGCTGCTCGTCCAGCAGCGACACCTTCACGCCGTCCACCAGGGCGGCGTGGGCGTGGACCAGCTCCAGGAACGACTCCGTCGCGGCGTCCACGTCGCGCGCGCCCCAGTAGCCGGCGAGCTGCGGGTCGAACATCTCGCCCAGCCAGTGCAGGATGACCGGGCGGTCGGCCAGGCCGAGCACCTTGCCGTACACCTGGTGGTAGTCCCGCGGCCCCTCGGCCACCCTGGCGAGCTGCCGGGAGGCCATCACGATCACGCCCGCGCCGGCCGCCTGGACGGTCTCCACCTGCTCGGCGTACGCGGCGGTGATCGTGTGCAGGTTGGCGGCGCCGGGCGCGTGGTCGGTGCCCGCGCCGCAGGCCACCAGCGCCGCCGGGTCGCCGAAGGGGGACGCCTCCTGGGCGCTGAGCCGGATCAGCTCCTTGGTCGCCGCCCAGTCCAGGCCCATGTTGCGCTGGGCGGTGTCCATGGCGTCGGCCACCCGCAGGCCGTGCGACCACAGGTGGCGGCGGAAGCGCAGCGTGGCGTCCCAGTCGACGGCGGCGGGGGAGCCCGGTGTGTTGTCGCCGAGCGGGTCGGCGACGACGTGCGCGGCCGCGTAGACAACCCTGCTCGTGGCCGGGGCGGCCGACACCGGCCAGGTCACCGGCTCGCGCAGCTCGTACGCGCCGCCCGGCAGGTCGATCCTCACAGCTGCGGCACCTCGATCCTGCGGCCCTCGGCGTTCGAGCGCAGGCCCAGCTCGGCGAGCTGCACGCCACGCGCGCCGGAGGCGAAGTCGTAGGGGAAGGGCGCGTCCTCCAGCACGTGCCGGACGAACGCCGTCCACTGGACCTTGAACCCGTTGTCGAACTCGGCGTTGTCCGGGACCTCCTGCCAGTCCTCGCGGAAGCGGGCCGTGGCCGGCAGGTCGGGGTTCCAGACCGGTTTGGGGGTGGCGGCCCGGTGCTGGAAGCGGCAGTTGCGCAGGCCCGCGACGGCACTGCCGTGCGTGCCGTCCACCTGGAACTCGACCAGCTCGTCCCGGTTCACGCGGACCGTCCAGGAGGAGTTGATCTGAGCGATCACGTCCCCTTCGAGCTCGAAGATGCCGTACGCGGCGTCGTCCGCGGTGGCCTCGTACGCCCGGCCCTGCTCGTCCACCCGGGACGGGACGTGCGTGACGGCCTTGGCGTAGACCGACCGGACCCGGCCGAACAGGTTCTCCATCACGTAGTGCCAGTGCGGGAACATGTCGAGCACGATGCCGCCGCCGTCCTGGGACCGGTAGTTCCAGGACGGGCGCTGCGCCTCCTGCCAGTCGCCCTCGAACACCCAGTAGCCGAACTCGCCGCGCACCGACAGGACGCGGCCGAAGAACCCGCCGTCGATCAGCCGCTTCAGCTTGAGCAGGCCCGGCAGGAACAGCTTGTCCTGCACGACGCCGTTCTTCACCCCCTTGGCCGCAGCGGCCTCGGCCAGCGCGACGGCCTCCTCCACAGACTCGGCCGTGGGCTTCTCGGCGTAGACGTGCTTGCCCGCCTCGATGGCCTTGAGCACGGCCTTGACACGGGCGCTGGTGACCTGGGCGTCGAAGTAGATCAGGTTGTCGTCGTCGGCGAGGGCGGCGTCCAGGTCGGTGGTGTGGTCCGGGATCCCGTGGCGGTCCGCGATGTCGGCGATCCTGGCGGCGTTCCGGCCGACCAGCACCGGGCGCAGCCTGACGCGTTCGCCGTCGGAGAGCGTGACGCCGCCCTGCTCGTTGATGGCCAGCACGGAGCGGACGAGGTGCTGGCGATAGCCCATTCGTCCGGTGACGCCGTTCATCACGACGCCGATGGTGCGCACGCTCATGAGGATCCCTTCAGGCAGCGGGGGAGGGGAAAGCGCTTTCCCGAAACGTACGGCCGTCCCCCTCGGAGCGTCAAGTGGGAGGGCGACGACGGCGGGCGGAGGGGTGGACCCTCCGCCCGTACGCCGGCAGTGGGCTAGCTGTCGCCCCGGCCTTCGAGCCGGGCCAGCGCCTTGGCGATGGGATGGGCCGCGAGCGTGAGCTGCCACTCACGCGCCCCGAGCGCCCGCAGCCGCGCGGTCACGCTCTCGTCGGTGATCTCGGACGGGGGTTCCCAGGTGAGCCTGCGCACCGCGTCGGGCTGGAGCAGGTTCTCCGTGGGCATGTGGTGCTCCTCGGCCAGCGCGGCCACCACGGCGCGCGCCGCAGCGAGGCGTTTGGCCGCCGCGGGGTCGCGGTCGGCCCAGCGGTTGGGCGGCGGCGGCCCGTCACCCGGGGTGCTCGGCTGGGGGAGCTGGGCGTCGGGCAGCGCCCGTGCCCGGTTGACGGCGGCCAGCCAGTCGTTCATGTACCGGCGGGCGCTGCGGCCGGTGAAGGCCGAGATCTCCGTCAGCGCCTTCTTCGTGCGGGGGCCCTCAAGGGCCGCCGTGACGATCGCGGCGTCGGGCAGCACCCGGCCGGGAGCCAGGTCGCTCTCCCTGGCGATCGTGTCGCGCATGGTCCACAGCTCGCGCACGATGGCCAGCGCGCGCACGTTGCGCACCTTGTGGATGCCCGACGTACGCCGCCACGGGTCGGACCGCGGCGCCGGCGGCGGGGTGTTGAGCACGGCCGCGAACTCCTCGCGCGCCCACTCCAGCTTCCCCGACTCCGTCAGCTCCTGGTGGAGCATGTCGCGCAGCTCGACCAGCACCTCGACGTCGAGGGCCGCGTAACGCAGCCAGTCTTCGGGCAGCGGCCTGGTGGACCAGTCGGCGGCCGAGTGGCCCTTCTCCAGCCGCAGCCCGAGCACGGTCTCGACCATGGTGCCGAGCCCGACGCGTTCGTAACCGAGCAGCCGGCCGGCCAGCTCGGTGTCGAAGATCTCGCGCGGCTTGAAGCCGACCTCCATCAGGCACGGCAGGTCCTGGGACGCGGCGTGCAGCACGACCTCGGTGCCGGTCAGCGCGGCGTCGAGCGCCGACAGGTCGGGGCAGCCGACCGGGTCGACCAGCGCGGTGCCCGCGCCGGCCCGGCGGAGCTGGACCAGGTAGGCCCGGTTGCCGTAGCGGTAGCCGGAGGCGCGCTCGGCATCGACCGCCACGGGCCCGGTGCCCGCGGCGAAGGCGTCGACGACCCGCGCCAGCCCCTGCGCGTCGGCGATCACCGGCGGGATGCCTTCGCGGGGTTCGAGCAGGGGCTCAACGATGCGTTCTTCTGTCATGAGCTCACCGACCTCATGACGCTGGTGCTGTCTTGACTGGTGCCCTCACTTCGTACGGTCACTCTCCGGATCATCACGTCGGCGCGGCAGCGCGGCCACGTCGGGCGGGAGCGGCGGGATCCCCGCCGCCAGGCACATGAGGTCGCACCAGGCGGCGACGTGGCCGGTCAGATCCTCCTCGGCGGGCGACCAGGACGCACGCAGCTCGAGCTCGGTAGTGACCGGGTCCTCCGCCTTGTTGCCGAAGCCCTCGGACACGGCTCTAGTCACGGTACCGCCCGCGGCGGAGTAGTCGGCTTCGTGCGCCTCCAGGGCCTCGGTCAGCCAGCTCCACACGACCGGGCCGAGCAGCGGGTCGGAGGTGATCTCCGGCTCCATGTCGGCCCGGACGTAGGCCACCAGCCGGAACGGGCCCTCCCAGCCGCGCTGGCCGTCGGGGTCGTAGAGCAGGATCAGCCGGCCGACCGCGAGCTCGTCGTCGTCGCGGTAGACCGAGGCGCCGATGGCGGCCGAGTAGGGGGCCAGCCGCTGCGGCGCGGGCAGGTCCTCGAGCTCGATCTCCGGCCTGACCTCGCACAGCCGCAGGCTCTCCGCCGCGCGGGTGAACGCGGCGGGCGGCGGTGGCTGGTCACCGAGGGTCATAGCCGAAGCGTAGGTCGAGGACGGACGGAAGGGGACCACGGGGGTGCTCATCCTTGGTGATCAAGCCGCTGCCGTAACCAGCTGGCGGACCGGTCGGGTGGTCTCGGCCGGGCCGAGCAGGATCGCGTGGCCGCATTCGGCGCAGGCCCATTCCGGGCACTCGCCCGGCCCGTGCCCGTCGAAACAGGGCGGCTGTTCGAACAGCCGCTCGCCGGCACAGGCGGCACAGCGTTCGCTGCGACGCTCCGGGGAACTCCACAACGCGGTCATCGCACCAGTCATCGAACCGGGGCCTTTCTTCGGGTCGTGGCTCCGACGTTGGCACGAGCCGCTGACAATTCCCCGCAACGCGCTCGGCGTGTCCCGAAAGTGGTCGCTGAATCGATGCCGCGCGGTGCGTTGGTGAACATTTGGTCCAGTCGAGACCGGCTCTCTGGGCGGCCATGGGGTGTGTTCGACCCGTGTGCGACGCCGCTGCCGGGCAGACCGGTAAACCTTCATCTGGCTATCTGATCATGATTTTGGGTATCCAATGCATGTTTTTCCGACACCTCGCGCCGATGTCCCGGCCGATCGGGGGCCATGGCACCCTTGGAGGGTGAATCTCGCCGACTCAGCCTTCCTGCGCGCCTGCCGCAGGCAGCCCGTCCCGCACACCCCGGTCTGGTACATGAGGCAGGCCGGGCGTTCGCTGCCCGAATACCTGAAGGTCCGCGAGGGTGTGCCGATGCTCACCGCCTGCGCGACGCCCGACCTGATCGTCGAGATCACCATGCAGCCCGTGCGCCGCTACGGCGTCGACGCGGCCATCTTCTTCAGCGACATCGTCGTCCCGCTCAAGGCCATCGGCATCGACCTCGACATAAAGCCGGGCGTCGGCCCGGTCGTCGCCGACCCGATCCGCGACGCGCGCGGCGTGGCCGCCCTGCGCCCGCTGGAGCCCGGCGACGTGCCCTACGTGACGGAGGCCGTCTCGGCGCTGGTCGGCGAGCTGGCCGGCACCCCGCTGATCGGCTTCGCCGGCGCGCCCTTCACCCTCGGGTCCTACCTGATCGAGGGCGGTCCGTCGAAGAACCACGACCGCACCAAGGCCATGATGTACGGCGAGCCGGCCCTGTGGCACTCCCTGATGGAGCGCCTGACCGACATCGTCCTGGAACACCTGCGCATCCAGATCGCGGCGGGCGCCTCGGCGATCCAGCTCTTCGACTCGTGGGTGGGCGCGGTGGCCCCGGCCGACTACCGCGAGTTCATCCTCCCCCACACCCGGCGCATCTTCGAGGGCGTCACGGGCGTGCCCCGCATCCACTTCGGCGTCGGCACCGGCGAGCTGCTCGGCGTGCTCGGCGAGGCCGGGGCCGACGTCGTGGGCGTCGACTGGCGGGTGCCGCTCGACGAGGCGGCCCGGCGCGTCGGGCCGGGCAAGGCGCTGCAGGGCAACCTCGACCCGGCGATCCTGCTCGCGCCGTGGGAGGTCGTGGAGCGCAAGGCCCGCGAGGTGCTGCGGCGTGGCGCGGCGGCCGAGGGTCATGTGTTCAACCTCGGCCACGGCGTGCTTCCCTCGACCGACCCCGACCAGCTCAAGCGCCTGACCGACCTGGTCCACGAAGCGAGCGCCTGACCGTCAGGCCGCCGACGGCCCAGGCTCGCCGGGCTCGGCCTCGGCGGGCTTCGGGGCGGCCGGGGGAGCGGGGCGGCGCGCGCGGTTGCGCCGCACCAGGAACACCGCCACGGCCACCAGCGGCACCATGACGACCAGCCACGGCAGCAGCGCGCCGAACACGGTCAGCGCCGTCTTGGTGAACGACACCAGCGCCTCCCAGCCGGCCTTCAGCCCGCCGAGGAAGCCCGCCGGCTCCTCGGCCGGGTCCTCGACCACGGCCACCGGCCCGACCAGCCGGAGCGTCAGCGTGGCCATCGCGACCTGGGTGGCCAGCTCCTTCTGCTGGGCCTGCAACGCCTCCAGATCCGACTCGCGGGAGTTGATCTCCCGCTCCACCTGCAGCACCTGCCCGATGGTGTCGGCCTTCTTCAGCAGCGTGCGCAACGACGCCAGCGACTCCTGGGCCGACTTCAGCCGGCTTTCGACGTCGGCGACCTGGAGGGTGACGTCCTGGGTGCCCTGGTTCATCGAGAGCTGCTTGCCCAGCTCCTTGCCCAGCCTGCCGGTCACGTCGGCGTACCGGGTGGGCGGGATCTTGAACTCCAGCAGGGCCGAGTCCTCGGTGTCGCTGGCGGTGTTGGTCTCCTCCTTCGACAGGTAGCCGCCCGCCGCCGTGACGAGCTGCTTGGCCTGCTGCGCTGCTGAGGTGACCTGCTTGGCCCGTACCGTCATGCTGCCGGTGTAGATGACCTGCCGGTCCTGCTGCTGCTGGGCCAGTTTGACGCCGGAGACCGCGCTGTCGCCGCTCTGCCGCGCGACCCTCTTCTCAGGCGCCGCCTGATCCTGTGCCTCGGGCGCGGCGAGCGCCTGCGAAGACGCCTCCGACGCGCTGCCCGCAGCCACCATGGGCTCGCCACCGCCGGCGCCGCAGCCCGCGAGCAGCAGGGCGGCACAGGCCGAGAGCGCGATGCCTAACCGGATTCTCCTCATGCCCTCTATGACGGACGGTGGATCACCCCGGTTTGGCGACCTACGTCACGGTACGGTCACGTGCCCCGATCAGCTGGGCGGTCTGCCGAGGCGGTAGCGTCAGGAGACGTGGAAGGCAATCGGGCGCACGTCGTCGTCATCGGCGGTGGGATCTCCGGCCTGGCGGCCGCGTGGTTCCTCCGTCAGGGTACGAGCGAGCAGGTCAAGGTGACCGTGTTGGAGGGCAGCCCCCGCCTCGGCGGCAAGCTGCACGCCTCCGAGGTCGCGGGGGTGAGCGTCGACGCCGGGGCCGAGGCCATGCTGGCCCGGCGGCCGGAGGGCGTCGAGCTGGCCAAGGCCGTCGGGCTGGAGGACGATCTCGTCTTCCCGGGCACCGTGCGGTCGGCCGTCTACTCCCGGGGCGCGCTGCGGCAGATGCCGAAGGGGCACGTCATGGGCGTGCCCGCCGACCTGGCCGAGCTGGCGAAGTCGGGCATCGTCTCGCCCGGCGGCCTGCTGCGCGTGCCGCTCGACCAGATCCTGCCGCCCACGCTGGTGCGCACCGACGTGTCCGTGGCCTCCTACATCCGGGCCCGGATGGGCGGCGAGATCGTCGAGCGCCTGGTCGAGCCGCTGCTCGGCGGCGTCTACGCCGGCCGTTCCGACATGTTGTCGCTGGAGGCGACGATGCCGCAGGTCGCGGCCGTCGCCAGGGCCGAGCGCTCGCTGCTCAACGCCGCCCGGCACATCGTCGAGGAGGCCCCCAAGAACGGCGGGCCGGTCTTCACGACGCTGCGCCAGGGGCTGGGCGGGCTGCCCGAGGCGGTGGCCAAGGCGTCCGGGGCCGACGTCAGGACCGGCGTGACCGTGCGCGAGCTCCACCGCACCGAGCACGGCTGGCGGCTGGTCGCCGGGCCGGTGCCGCAGCCGGAGGTGATCGAGGCCGACGCGGTGATCCTGGCCACGCCGGGCCCCGCCGCCGCCCGCCTGCTCAAGGACGAGGTGCCCAAGGCCGCCGCCGAGCTGGCCCGCATCGAGTACGCCAGCATGGCCGTCGTCACCCTCGCCTACCCCGTCGACGCGCTCGCGCAGCCGCCCGGCGGCAGCGGCTACCTGGTGCCGCCGGTCGAGGGCCGGCCGGTCAAGGCGGTCACGTTCAGCTCGGTCAAGTGGCCCCACCTGGCCCAAGACCTGCTGGTCGTGCGCTGCTCGGTCGGCAGGATCGGCGAGGAGCACCTGCTCCAGCGCGACGACGCCGAGCTGGTGTCGCTGGCCACGGCCGAGCTGGCCGACGTCGTGGGCGTGCGCGGCCTGCCGATCGACAGCCGGGTCACCCGCTGGGGCGGCGCGCTGCCGCAGTACAACGTGGGCCATCTCGACCGGGTGGCCCGGGTGCGCGCCGCGGTGTCGGGCGCCGCCGGGCTCGCCGTGTGCGGCGCGGCCTACGACGGCGTCGGCGTCCCCGCCTGCGTCGCGACCGCCCGCACGGCCGCGGCCCGGATTCTGGACCACCTGTCGCGACAAGGAGAATGAAGGACATGACAGAGGGCGCGCCGCGGCTGAAGGCCCGCGATCTCAACCAGGTGATCCGTTACACCATGTGGTCGGTCTTCCAGGTGACCGAGCAGGTCCCGGGCAACCGGGAGAACATGGCCGACGAGGTCGAGGAGCTGCTCGGCCAGGCGGCCGGGAAGGACATCGTGACCAGGGGGGTCTACGACGTCGCCGGCTTCCGTGCCGACGCCGACTACATGTTCTGGTGGCACGCGCCCACGCCCGAGGACCTCCAGGACGTCTACTCCCGGTTCCGCCGCACCGGCCTCGGCCGGCACAGCAGGCCGGTCTGGTCGGCGATGGCCCTCCACCGGCCGGCCGAGTTCAACAAGTCCCACATCCCGGCCTTCCTCGCCGAGGAGGAGCCGCGGGCGTACGTGAGCGTCTACCCGTTCGTGCGCTCCTACGAGTGGTACCTGCTGGAGGACTCCGAGCGGCGGGCGATGCTGGCCGAGCACGGCCGGATGGCCCGCGACTACCCCGACGTGCGGGCCAACACCGTGGCCTGCTTCTCGCTCAACGACTACGAGTGGATGCTGGCGTTCGAGGCCGACGAGCTCCACCGCATCGTCGACCTGATGCGCACGCTGCGCGGCGCGGAGGCCCGCCGCCACACCCGCGTGGAGATCCCGTTCTTCACGGGCGCGCGCAAGCCGGTGCAGGAGCTCGTCGCGGCCCTGCCCTAGCGGGTCAGGGCGGCCCGCAGCCGCCACGACCCCAGGGCGAGCAACGCCGCCGCGAAGAGCGCGAGCACGCCGAGCTGCGGCAGGACGTCGGCCACCGTGCCGTCCCTGCGCAGCAGCTCGGCGAAGCCGTCCAGGGCCCAGGCGTGCGGCGTGAGGTGCGCGATCTGCCGCATCGGGCCGGTGAACTGGTCCAGCGGCACCATCGCGCCGCCGATCGCGGCCAGGCCCATCCCGGCCAGCACCCCCACGGACACCGCCTGCTGCGAAGTGCGCGCCACCGCGCCGAGCAACATCGCCCGGCTGCCGACCGGGGCGGCGTACATCCGCCGCGACACCCCGAGCCGCCTGGTCTCGATCAGCGCCGACGCGCCGGTCAGCGAGGTGAGGAAGACGAACAGCAGGAGCTGGGACGTGGCGGCGACGTCGAAGCCGGACACCTCAGGATCTCGTCCTGGGCCACAGGAGCAGTGTCGTGCCGGACGGCCGGGAAGATCAAGACCAACTTGACGATCTCCCTGCATTGATCTATCCCCTTTGTCACAATCGAGGATAAATTCCCTCGGGTGGCGTGACGTCGGTGGCACGGTCCACGAGGGGGCGAGGAGGGCGGGGTGGAGCAGTCCGCGGAAGGGCCGCGCCCCGGACGGCGCCGCGCGACGGGCCGCCATGCGGCGTTACGGGAATCGGGACGCGCCGACAGCCTGACCGGCGAACAACCGACTGACCCTCGACCGACCCGCGAGCGGGCGACCAGCGAGCGGGTGGAGGTGCAGGCGGGGCGTGGGCGGCATGGACGGCGGCGGCGCGGGCGTACGAGGAAACGCGGCCTGACGGCGGGCGCGATCGCGCTGGCCGGCGGGGTCGCGCTGCTCCTCGGCCTGAACGGCGCGCTCGGCGGTACGGTGACCGCCCTGGGAGTCCAGGCCGGCGCGGAAGGCGACACGGCCCGGCAGGACCCGGCGGCCGACAGCCGTGTCCCGGCGAACGCGGGCCGGGCGCCGGCGAACGGCAAGGGCGCCGCGGACGCCCGCGAGCAGCAGAAGGGCGAGGCCCGGCCGAGCACATCGCCCACGGACTCCGGAGGCTCCGGCGCCCCCGCCCAGACCGGCACGGCCGATCCCGCCGGGAAGCCCGGCACGGAGTCCGCCGCGAAGCCGGACGCCGTCCCGGGAAAGGCCGACACCGTCCAGGGGACGACCGACACCGGCGACGCCGAGGTGAGCGTCCCCGAAGCCGACGACCCGGCCGGTCGCAAGGACGACTCCGCCGGCCGCAAGCGCGGCGACTCGGCCGGCTTCAAGGCGGACGGGCCGTCGCGGCACACCGACCGGGAGGCCGTCGAGTACTTCCGCGCCCGTTGGGGCCCCGGCGACAAGGCGATGAAACACCTCAAGGACATCCGCACCATAGGCGGATATCTACGCATCTACACGAACCTGCCGGACTCAGCCGACAACTCGCGCACGGCCATCACGCTGTGCAAACGCGGCCTGGAATTCCTGCGGGCGAACGGCGTGAAGCGTCCGATCGTCTTCGTGCAGGCGGAGTTCGGCGAGAACGGGAACCCCGTCCTCGCCAACATCCTGGGCCCGTCCGACCGCAGCTGCCGTGTCACCTACCCCCGGCCGAACTGACCCGTGGCCGGACTAGCGCACCCGGACCCGCGTCTTCGCGCACACTTCACACCGCTGGGTCATGACACGTCCGATCGTCTCAATCGTCATCCAGCGGTGGCGAAGATGGACCCGGCCCACGAAGAGGCCCCTACCCTCCGTGGGCGATCGGTACGCTCTGTCGGTGATCGATCACCCCTTGGGTTCGAGCCGCAATGAGAGCGAGTTGATGCAGTAACGATCGTCGGTCGGCGTCGCGTAGCCCTCGCCGTGGAAGACGTGACCGAGGTGGGAGTCGCAGCTCGCGCAGCGCACCTCCGTGCGCGTCATGCCGTGACTGCGGTCCTCGATCAGCCTCACCGCCTCCGACTCCGACGGCTCGAAGAAGCTCGGCCAGCCGCAGTGCGACTCGAACTTCGTGTCGGACCGGAACAGCTCCGCGCCGCAGGCGCGGCACGAGTACACGCCCTCGGTCTTGGTGTCGACGTACTCCCCCGTGAACGGGCGCTCGGTCCCGGCCTCCCTGAGCACGTGGAACTCCTCAGGAGAAAGCCTGGCCCGCCATTCGGCCTCGCTCTTGACCACCTTGTCCATGTGTCCAGACTACGAGATCCGGCAAAAAGAGATCTCCGCAGGGTGAAGCATCCTTTCTCGGCCGAATTCGCGTCTTTGTCGGTAAGGGGGTGTCATCGCCTCCTGCCAAGGGGTGAGATCGTCCGCGGCTCGCCGTAGCGGCACAGCCCACGCCCGTGCTGGCGCCGCCGGCGACCGGAGATGGCCGGCCGGGTGGCGCGCCAGCGCCCGGAACGGCGAAGGATGATCTTAGGTCCGTCCCGTCGAGCCCCGGTCCCGCCACCGACGCGGCTCCGGGACGGGCCCACCTCTTTTGTCGGGGCGGGGGAGTAGGTTCGGTGGCATGGCATCGCCGTTCATAGAGCTCGAGGTGGGGGAGCGGACCGTCAAGGTCACCAATCCCGACAAGGTCTACTTCCCGGAGATCGGGGCGACAAAGCGGGAGCTGGTCGAATATTACGTAAGCGTCGGCGAGGGTGCCCTGCGCGCGCTCCGAGACCGGCCGACCAACATCAAGCGCCATCCCGACGGCGTCCAGACCGAGGCCATCTACCAGAAGCGCATGCCGCCCAGGCACCCCGAGTGGCTGCAGTCGGTCACGGTCACCTTCCCCAGCGGCCGCACCGCCGACTCGCTCCGGGTGACCGAGATCGCCGCGATCGCCTACTGCGCCAATCTGGGCACGATCGACTTCCACCCCTGGCAGGTGCGGGCCGCCGACGTCGAGCACCCCGACGAGCTGCGCATCGACCTCGACCCGCAGCCTGGCCTGGAGTTCGACGCGGCGCGCCGGGCCGCCGAGTGCACCCGCGAGGTGCTCGACGAGCTGGGCATGACGGGCTTCGTCAAGACCTCGGGCAACCGCGGCGTGCACATCGCGGTGCGCATCGAGCCCCGCTGGGACTTCGTCCAGGTGCGGCATGCCGGCATCGCCCTGGCCAGGGCGGTCGAGGCGCGCGACCCGAGCCTGGTGACCACCGCCTGGTGGAAGGAGGAGCGCGGCGACCGCGTGTTCGTCGACTTCAACCAGAACGCCAGAGATCGCACGGTCGCCAGCGCCTACTCCGTCCGGGCCCGCCCGCACGCCCCCGTCTCGACCCCGCTGACCTGGGACGAGCTGGCCGACGCCGATCCGCGCGACTTCGACATCCGCACCGTCCCGGCCCGCTTCGCCAAGCTGGGCGACGTGCACGCGGCCATCGACGACCAGGCGTACTCGATCGAGCCCCTGCTGGAGATGTACGCCGCCGACGATCGCGGCGACCTGCCCTACCCGCCCAACTACCCGAAGATGCCGGGCGAGCCCAAGCGCGTCCAGCCCAGCAAGGCCAGACCCGACACCGGGGAGTGACCCGCGGCCGGCCCCTGTCGCCGAGGCAGGGTCCTGTCGCCAAGGGGGTGACGGCGAAAAGCCAGCCCCGTCGCGGAGGCCGGCCTTTTCGCGGGAGCCGGTCAGCAGGTGTCGGCTCCGTCGAAGGTACGCACGCCGCGCGGCACGCGCGAGTAGATGGTCTCGCCGGGGTCGACGGTCTGGCACGCGCCGTCGGTCCCGTGCGCCCAGATGATCTTCAGCCTGAGCCGGCCCTCGCAGTCGTTGCGGGCGTAGCCGGTCTTGGTGATGGTGCCGGTGCTCTGCCAGACGGTCACGCACGACGGCGCGTTACCGGCCGGCGCGGCGGCCCAGGCCGGCAACGTGCTGAAGGTGCAGCACGCGACGGCGAGGGTGGTGAGGGCTGCTCGGGTGGCTGGGCGCATATGCGATGTCCTTCCGTTCCAGCCTCGGCCAGGCGGCTGCCTGGGCAGGGGGCGAGGTGGAGACATAAGCGAACATCTCAGACTGGTAACGGTGGTGGCGATCGTGTCAGGGCACAGGATGAGAGCCGCAGGTCTGGGCGTGTCGCGTGTAACGCCGCGACGGCGTTCCCGAAAATATGGTCGAGTCCCCACAAAGACCTGCGCGCCTTCCGCCTGACGAAACGCCGCGAACGGCATGACGGCAGATGTCATGCGCCTCCGGCCGAACTTGTCAGGCGTTTCCCGCATCGAAACGGTCATGAACTCAAGCGCCACGCACAAGAACAGCCCGACGGCCCGCCGGCTCCTCGTCTGGGCGTCGACCGTCGCCCTGTCGGCCTCACTGGCGCCGATCCTCGCCACGGGCGCCGCCTCCGCCGCGACCGGCCGGGCGACGGACCCCTTCCGGGGCGTCGACTGGGCGCCCGTCGTGGAGCGGGCCCTCCACTGCCCCAAGCCGGGGCCGAAGGACAAGTGGTACGTCGTCCGCGCCCGCGTCGCCGCCGTCGGCGACCTCACGCGTGACGGACGGCCCGAGGCCGTCGTGGTCTCGTCCTGCCCGAGCCCCACGGCGGGCAACCCGATGATCGCCTTCGTCTACGACGGCGCCTCCAAGCGCTCGGCCCCGCGGCTGATCGGCGAGCTGGGCAAGAACCGCTACTTCAAGACCCAGAGCGTCACCATCCAGCAGGGCCAGGTGCGCCTGAGCGGCAAGGTGCTCAGCGACCGGGCTCCCCGATGCTGCCCCGACCTGCTCGTCCGCCAGACCTACAAGTGGACCGGCAAGGCGTTCCAGCGGACGTCCGAGAAGCTGACCCGCATCTCCTGACGTGCGGCCCGCGCCGGGCGTGAGAGCCGCACGGCCGGACCCGGCGCCTGGGACGGGACCCGACGGCCCGGCCGTGCGGCGGCACAAGAGGTGCGGCCGAGAAACGAAGGTAACGCGCACATCTCCCGCTGAGGGAGGAATCGGATATCTGATTTCCGCTCGCGGTAGAGGATTCTCCCCTCAGGTAGAAGAAATCTCATCCTGGGTGGAATCGCCGAAGCACCCGTCCAGGACGAGCCGGGACGGGTGCGGAACGCTGGTTCAGCGGCGCACGAGATGATGTGGCGCCAGCTCGCGGGTCTCGCCGCGTTCCAGGTAGACCACGCGGTCGGCCAGGCCCACCTGCTCGATGTGGTGCCGAAAGTCGTCCAGCGGCGAGCTGAAGACGCCGTAGTCGTCGAAGTGCACCGGCACCACCGTGTGCGGGTTGATCAGGTCGACCCAGGTCGCGCCCTGCTCGCCGTCCATGGTGACGAGCAGCGTGCCGAGCAGGCGGGTGCCGCCCAGGTGCACGAGGGCCAGGTCGACGTCGGGGAAGCGGCGCGGGATCGCCTCCAGGCGGCGGTCGAGCAGCGTGTCGCCGCTGATGTGCAGGCGCAGCTCCACCAGGCCCTCGGGGCCACGGAACTCCAGCATCGTCCCGATCACCGGCGGCAGCAGCGCCTCCGCCGGGCCGGGCGCGTGCCTGGCGGGCAGGGCGGTGACGGTCACGCTGCCCTGCGGGCCGTTCAGCTCGTGCTGCTCCCACACCTCCAGGCCCGTGCTGCGGCCGAAGCCGCGGCGGCGCAACGTGCGCGCCGCCTGCCGGGTGGTGATGATCTGGGTGTCCTTGTCCAGCCCCTTCTCGGTCACCCGGTCCCAGTGGTCCCCGTGCAGGTGCGACAGCACCACCGCGTCGACGGGCGGCAGGTCCGACACGTCGATGGCCGGGTCCTTCAGCCGCCGCGAGCTCAGGCCGTAGCCCAGGTAGGCCCGCTGGCCGCGGTGCAGGAAGTTGGGATCCGTCAGCATCGTGAAGCCGTTGTAGCGGATCAGCGTGGTCGCGTTGCCGATGAACTGCAGGCTGCCCTTCATCGTGCTCACCCCGGATACGGCGGGTGCTGGCCCGGGGGCACGCCGCCGCCCTTGCCGCCGCCCTTGTGTCCCTTGTCGCTGCCGTGCGGCCGCCCGGCCCGCTTGCCGCCGCTCTTGGACTCCGGCACGGCGTCGGTGGATTTGGAGTTCGCGCCGGACTTACCCGACCGGCGAAGTTCGGGCTGTTGCGGATTACTCATGGCTTTTGTCCCCCTTTGCGGCTTATCACCTACCTCGCACCTCCGCCGCCAAACCCTCCGCCCGCCGACGGCTACCGGGTCAGGCCCGCGTCGTGGGCGATCAGGCCCGCCTGGGTGCGGTTGAGGCAGCCCAGCTTGTCCAGCAGGCGGGACACGTAGCCCTTGACGGTGGGTTCGGCCAGGTGCAGCCGGGCGCCGATCTGCGCGTTCGACAGCCCTTCGCCGAGGCACGCCAGCACCTCGCGCTCGCGTCCGGTCAGCGACTCCACCAGCTCGCGGGCGCGGGCGCGCGCCGGGTCCGCCGCCGTCGAGGCCGCCACCAGCCTCCGGGCGGCGACCGGTGACAGCACGGTGTGCCCCTCGGCGGCCACCCGGACGAGCCCGATCAGGTCCTCCGGCGGCGTCGACTTGACCAGGAAGCCGCAGGCGCCCGCGCGCAGGGCGCGCAGCACGTACTCGTCGGCGTCGAACGTCGTCAGCACCACGACGACCGGCGGACGGGGCAGCTCGCCCAGGCGTTCGATGGCGGTGAGCCCGTCCAGGCCGGGCATGCGCAGGTCCATGAGCACGACGTCCGGACGGCTGCGCACGACCGCCTCGATGCCGGCGGCGCCGTCGTGGGCCTCGTCCACGACCTCGATGTCGGGCGCCGAGCCGAGGATGGTGCGCAGGAAGCGGCAGACCATCGGCTCGTCGTCCACGACCACGACCCTGATCATGTGGCCACGTACGCGGGGAGGACGGCCTCGACGCTGAACCCGCCGTCGTCGGCGGGCCCGGCGCGCAGTGTGCCGTGCACGACCTCGACCCGCCGCCGCAGGTTGGCGATGCCGAGGCCGGAGCCGGTCCCGGCCAGCGGGCCGCCGGGCAGGCCGGTCGGCGGGGTGTTGCGCACGGTGAGCCGCACCTGGGCCTGGCCGTACTCGATGCGCACCTCCACCCGCGCGCCCGGCGCGTGCTTGCGCACGTTCGTCAGTGCCTCGCGCACGATCCGGTACGCCGTGCGCCCCACCACCGGCGAGGCCAGCGCCCGGTCGCCCTCCTCGACCAGCTCGGCCGGGGTGCCCACGGAGGCGGACTCGGCGACCAGCGCGGCGAAGTCGGCCGCCGACGGCGGCGCGTCCGGCTCCGGCGCGGTGCGCAGGAGGCCGATCACGTCCCGCAGCTCGTCGAGCGCCTGGCAGCCCGCGGCCCGCAGCTCCTCGGCGGCCTGCCGGGTCTGCTCGTCGCCCGCGGTCACCCGCAGCGCGCCGGCCTGCAACACCATGAGGCTCACTCGGTGGGTGACGACGTCGTGCATCTCGGCGGCCAGCCGGGCGCGCTCCTCGGCGCGGGCCTGCTCGGCCAGCAGGTGCCGCTCGCGTTCGGCCCGTTCGGCGCGCTCGGTCAGCATCCTGATCACCCGCCGCCGTCCGTCGAGGTAGAGCGCGAGCAGCGGCCCGACGGCCGTGCGCAGCACCCCGTTGACGAGGACGCCCACCGACGGCTCCCACACCCGCGCGATCACCAGTGTGTACACGGCCAGCGCGGCGAGGGCGACCCGCCGGTCCCGGCGGTAGACCGGCCCGTACGCCGCCGCGATGGTCGCGAACGGCGCCCACACGTTCCCCGGTCCGGCCGGGACCAGGGCCCCGCCCGGCGAGATCAGCAACGTCAGCACCAGCGTGAACGTCCCCAGGACGGCCAGGACCGTGAGCGGCGCCCGGCGGCGGGCCACCAGCGACAGGCAGACGGCCGCCTGGACCGCCAGCAGCCCCCAGGCGAGCGGGCCCGGACGCTCGGGCCACCACGTGAGGCCGAGCAGCGTCGAGCCGGTGTCGAGCAGCGCGAAGCCGACCGCGATGACCACGTCCAGCACGAGGGAACGGCGACACGCCCCTGCACTCATGCCGCAAACGCTATGACATCCCTGTATGCCGTAGATATCGGGCAAGTTGGAATCCATACGAAAGTCGCACGCGCTCCCTCCGAACGTCGCCCCCACGACCGACGGCCCGCCCTGCCGGACGGCCGTCCCGCCGCCGTGCAATGGACCCATGACGAACCTTCCCCCGCTGGGCCGCTACGAGATCGACGTCGAGAACTCCGCGATCCGCTTCACCACCAGGCACCTGTACGGCCTCGGCCGCGCCCGCGGCACGTTCGACGTCAAGGGCGGCACCGTGGACGTGGCCGAGCCGCTCGCCGATTCCCGCGTGCGCGTGGAGATCGACGCCGCCGGCTTCCACACCGGCAACCACCGGCGCGACGAGACCGTCCGCTCGGCCCGCTTCCTCGACGTCGCCCGCAACCCGGTCATCACCTTCACCGGCGGCCACACCGACGGCGAGACGCTGACCGGCACGCTCACCGTCGCCGGCGTCGAACAGCCGCTCACCCTCACCGTCGAACGCTGCGACGTGACCCCGAACGGCTTCACCGTCGTCGTCGCCGCCCGCGTGGACCGCACCGCCTTCGGGGTGACCGCCATGCCCGGGCTCGCCGCGCGTCACCTGACGATGTCGGCCGAGGTCAGATGCGTGCGGGCGGGCGTCAAGGATCGCGGGGAAGACCGAGCGCGCGCTCGGCGATGATGTTGAGCTGCACCTCGGTGGTGCCGCCGCCGATGGTGAAGGCCCGGGTGGCCAGGATCATGCGGTTCCAGTGACGGTCGGACGGAACCAGCGACCAGCAGAACTCCGAGATCGCCTGCGCGTGCCGCATACCGAGCAGCTTGCGCACGCTGGAGGCGGGCCCGGGGTCGGCGCCGGCCAGCCTGGACAGCGTCACGCGCAGCCCGAGCGCCGAGATCGCCTGCCCCTCGGCCCACAGGCCCCCCGCCTGCTCGCGGCGCGACTGCCGCAGCGGCGGCAGGCCGCCGATCAGCCGGATCATGTCGGTGTGCTGAGAGCCGGGTCCCCAGGAGTCGCCGAGCGCGACCCGTTCGTACGAGAGCGTGTCGCGGGCCACCCGCCAGCCGCCGTCCACCTCGCCGACCACCAGGTCGTCCGGGACGAAGACGTCGTCGAGGAAGACCTCGTTGAAGATCTCGTCCCCGTTGATCTCCTTGAGCGGCCTGACGGTGACGCCGGGGGCGGACATGTCCACCAGGAAGTACGTGATCCCCTCGTGCTTGGGCCTGTCGGGTGAGGTGCGGGCCAGGCAGATGCCCCAGTGGGCGTACTGGGCGAGGGACGTCCAGATCTTCCGGCCGTTCAGCGACCAGCCGCCCTCCACGCGGGTGGCCCTGGTCGACAGGCCGGCCAGGTCGGACCCGGCGCCCGGCTCGCTGAACAGCTGGCACCACACGAGCTCGCCGGTGAACGTCCTCGGCAGGAAACGTTCCTGCTGCTCGCGGGTGCCGTACGTGACGATGGACGGGACCGCCCAGGCGGCGATCCCCAGGTTGGGGCGTTTGAGGTCGCGGAACTCCTGGTGGATGATCACCTGTTCCAGCGGCGTGGCCGCGCGCCCCCACGGCCTGGGCAGATACGGCATGATCCAGCCCTCGCGGGCGAACCGTCCCAGCCGGGCGAGCGGCTCCTCGCGCCGCAGCGACCCGGCCTCCGCCCTGATCGTCTCCCTGAGGGGGACGGACTCCTCGGGCAGGTCGGGCTCCATCGCCCGGCGGACGCCCGCGAGGGCCAGCTCGGCGACCTGCTCGGCCCACGGTCCCGGGTCCCCGGCGAGCATGCGGCCGGACAGGGCGCGGCGATAGTGGCGGTGGGCGTCGTGCTCGAAGGTGTAGCCGATGCCGCCGAGCACCTGGATGGCGTCGGCCGCGCAGCGCACCGCCGCGTCGGGCCCCAGCACGGCCGCCACCCCGACGGCCAGCCTCGCCTCGCCGCCGAGCACACGCGTTCCGTCCTCGCGCGGTTCGGCCTCGTGCGGGCCGTCCGGGTGGGAGGCGTATGGGCGGGGGCCGTCCGAGGGCGGGGCGTCCGGGTGGGGGCTGTCCGAACGGGGGTGGTCGAGGGCGCGGGCGGCGTCCCAGACGGCGGCGCGGGCCTGCTCAAGGGCCACCAGGGCGGCGGCCACCCGGTGCTTGACGCCCTGGAACTGGCCGATCGGGCGGCCGAACTGCTCGCGTACCTTGGCGTGGGCGGCGGCCGTGCCGACCGCCCAGGCGGCGGTGCCGCACGCGTCGGCGCCGAGCAGCACCGCGGCCAGCTCCCGCACCGGCACCGGGCCGAGCACCCGCTCCGGCGGGATGGCGCGGACCAGGCGGTCCGGCGGCACCCCGCGGGCCGTGACCGTGCAGAGGTCCCGGTCCAGATCGACGCCCTCGGCGGGTTCGGCGGTCACGTCCGCACGGTCCAGCAGCGCCCACCCGTCGCCGTGCGGCACGAGGAACAGGTCGGCCCCGGCCGCCCCGAGGGCGACCGGCCCGAGGACGACGGCCGCCGTCAGCGACCCGTCGGCCAGCCCGCGCAGCAGGCCGGGCGCGGGGGCCCGGGACCGGGCGAGCGCCGCCGAGGCCAGCACGACCGGCAGGTACGGCCCCGCCACCCGCAACTCGCCCAGCACCTCCACGGCCACGCACAGCTCCACCAGCCCGTACCCCTGCCCGCCGTGCTCCTCCGGCAGGTGCAGCCCCAGCAGCCCCTGCCCGGCCAGCGCCCGGTGCTCGACGGTACGCCCCGCCAGCCCCCGTACGGAGGCCGCCAGCGCCCGGTGTTCCTCGGTCAGCCCGATCCCCATGGACGCACACTAGAACGATATTCGGTCGATCTCCAGCGCCCCGGAAAACCGTTGGCGCGCGACCGGCGGGGATGGTTACCCTCGCAACTGTCCCGTTCGGCGCGATTTCTGGAGGTGGGTTGATGCCCGGCACGGCGCCCAGCGCGCCTCTCCGTGCCACGGGTGTGCCCCGCCTTCCCTGAGAGCCGGAGGACCGGCTTCCGAAAGGGTCAAGGCCTCGGAAGGACCGGACCACCTGTCGCACCAGCGTGCCTGTGAGGCCCGCTCGGCGCTCCCTTGCTGCCTTTTCTCGTACCAAGATCCGGCAAGGAGAACCCAGGTTGTCTGCCAACGGCAAACCTCGTTCCATCATCAGCACCGACACCTTCGCGTGCGTCCGCTGCGGCCTGACCGTCGCCGCGCACGGCCCCGACGGCGCCCGCCGCAACCACTGCCCGAGCTGCCTGCACTCGCTGCACGTGCTCGACCGGGTGGAGGGCGGCCCGTCGGAGTGCCGGTCGCGGATGAACCCGATCTCCATCGCGGTGCTCCGCACCGGCGACTGGATGATCATCCATCGCTGCTCGCGCTGCGGCGAGCTGACGTCCAGCCCGATCTGCGGGGACGACAACCAGCTCATCCTCATGCGCATGGCCGTACGCCCGCTCGCACAGCCGCCGTTCCCGCTCGAAGCGTTCGGCGACCTGTGACATGCCCAGGAAGAACCCTGGCCGGGCCAGGCCGCAACAGCCCAAGGCCGTACAGCGGGGCGAGCGCGGCGACGCGTTCCGCTGCGTCGGCTGCCGGCTGGACGTACCGATGGACGCGCCGGGAACGGCGCACCGCAACCACTGCCCGCACTGCCTGACCAGCCTGCACGTCGACCACCGGATCCCGGGGGACCGGCGGGCGGGCTGCCGGGGCCCGATGGCGGCGCTGAGCGTCACCGTCAGGCCGGACGGGGAGTGGCTGATCATCCACCACTGCCAGGCGTGCGGCGGGCTCAGCGCCAACCGCATCGCCGGCGACGACAACGCGCTGGCCCTGCTGCGCATCGCCGTCCGGCCGCTGTCCGACAGCCGCCTGCCGGTCAACGCGCTGCTGGCGCTGTGAAGACGCGTTCTGCGTGAGACGCGCCTCTGAGACGCGTTCTGTGAGGCGCGCCTTGTGAGGCGCGTTCGTGAGACGGCGGGTCGTCCTTCGGGGCGGCCCGCCCCTCGCGTCGGCCTAGTCGTCCCCGAACTCCAGGCGCAGGGCCAGCGTGAAGTCGGTCACCGCCTCCTCGTGGCGTTCCATCTCCTGGAAGATCTCGCCGCGCACCCGGTAGGCCCAGATGTACTCGGGGTCCAGCTCGACGGCCCGGTCCAGGTCGCGCAGCGCGGCCTCGTTGTCGCCCATCTCGCTCAGCACCGCGCCCCGGCTGCCGAACGCCCGGTCGTTGTCGGGGTCCAGCTCGACCGCGCGGTTCAGGTCGGCCAGCGCCTCCTGGTACCGGTCGATCATGCGCAGCGCCTCGCCGCGCCGGCTGAGCGCCCGTACGTGGTCGGGGTCGGCCGCCAGAGCCCTGGTGTAGTCGTCGATGGCCTCGCTGTAGAGGTGCATGCGCTGGTACAGGTCGCCGCGCGCCACCCACGAGTACGCCAGCTCCTCGTTCAACGCGATGATCTTGGCGTGCTCGTCCAGGGCCTCGGCCAGCCGGTCCATGTCCACCAGGGCGTCGGCCTTGGCCTCCAGGATCCACAGGGACTCGGGGGCGAGGGTGAGGGCGTGGTCGAAGTCCTCCATCGCCTCCTCCGGCCGGCCGAGCGCCGCGTACGCCTGGCCGCGCGAGCCCAGCGCGTACGCGCTGTCGGGTTCCAGTCTCAACGACTCGTCGAAGTCCGCCAGGGCGGCCTCGTACCGCTCGATGACCCGATGGCTCTCACCGCGCAGCCGCCAGGCGCGGGCGTTGTCCGGGACCAGCGCTATCGACTCGGTCAGATCGGCGATAGCGGCCTCGTGCCGCGACAGCGCGATGTACGATTCGGCTCGGCTGCGCAACACTGACGCGCGCGACTGGGCGGCTGCCTCGGTCAGCTCGGTCAGCTCGGACTGGTCGTTGATCCCCTCGCTCATGGAGGGAATCTATCTAACTAAATCTGGATGATGGCCGCCTTTTCGCGGGTGTACTCCAGGACCGAGTCGTGGCCGTACCCGCTGTCCTTCACGCCGCCGAACGGCAGGCCCGGAGGCATCTGGCGGTAGGTGTTCACCCACACGGTCCCGCTCTGCAGATCCCGGACGAACCGGTGCGCCCGCCCGAGGTCCCGCGTCCACACCCCGGCCGCCAGCCCGTACGGCGAGTCGTTGGCGATCTCCAGCGCCTGCTCGTCGCCGTCGAACGGGATGGCCACCGCCACCGGCCCGAAGATCTCCTCCTGGCAGATGCGCAGGCCGTTGTCCTCGGTCGTGTAGAGCGTGGGCGCCACCCAGTAGCCGCCCGGCAGGCCGGGCACCACCTCGGCCCCCGACCGTCCGCCGAAGACCAGCTCGGCCCCCTCCTTCTCGGCCGTCTCCAGGTACGACCGCACCCGCTCGAACTGCCCGGCCGACACGATCGGGCCCATGGACGTGGCCAGGTCGAGGGGGTCGTCCAGGACCAGCCCGGCGCAGATGTGCCTGATCCGCCCGAGCAGGTCGTCCCAGACCGACCGGTGGACGAGGATGCGCGAGCCGGCCACGCACACCTGCCCGGCGTTGCCGGTGTAGATCGAGTTCACCGTGACGCCCTGCGCGGCGGCGTCCAGGTCGGCGTCCGGGAAGACGATGTTGGGCGACTTGCCGCCCAGTTCGAACGTCAGCGGCTTCAGCGCGTCCGCCGAGGCCCGGGTGATGGCCTGGCCGGTGGCCGTGGAGCCGGTGAGGCTGACCTTGGCGACGTCCCGATGCCGGACGAGCGCGTCGCCGACCTCCTCGCCGAGCCCGCTGACGATGTTCAGCACGCCGGGCGGGAACACCTCGGCCAGCAGCTCGCCCAGCCGCAGCACCGACGCGCTCGCCTGCTCGGCGGGCTTGACGATCACCGTGTTCCCGGCGGCCAGGGCGTAGGCGGCCTTGGCGGAGAAGGTGGAAATGGGGGAGTTCCAGGGGATGATGCAGACCGCCACCCCGTACGGCTCGCGCCGCGTCAGCCCCAGCGTGTCGGGGCCGAGCAGGACGGTGTCGCCCTTGACCGCGTCCAGGCACTGCCCGGCGGCGAGCTGCCACAGGTACGCCATGCCCGGCAGGTCCTTCTTGAGCGTGTCGCGCAGGATACGGCCGTTGTCGCGGGTCTCCAGCCGGGCCAGTTCCTCGGCGTGCCGGCCGAACAGCTCCGACACCTTGCGCAGGAAGTGCGCCCGGCCCAGCGCGGGCATGGCCGACCAGGCGGGGAAGGCCGCCCGCGCCGCCGCCACGGCGGCCTCGGCCTCCCGTGCGCCACTGGCCGGGATGCTCGCCCACGCCTCGCCGGTGGCGGGGTTGACGGTGTCCATCGTCCGGTCCGCGGGGACCAGCTCGCCGCCGATGAGATTGCGATACTCAGGCACGCGCCCAAGCATATGCTTGCTTGACAGCGATGGGCCAGTCCTGGATGGATCGGGGCATAATGGTCTTCCGTGAAGATTGAGCTGACCTGGCCGGAAACCGCCGACGAACCCGTGCTCGCCGCCGTCCACCGCGTGCTGCACGCCGTCGTCGAGCTGGGTGGCGCCGTCGGCTACCTGGCGCCGCCCACCCGGGACGAGACCGACCCCTGGGTGCGGGCCGCGCTCGCGTCGGCGGCGAACGGCGAGGGCCGCCTCGCCCTCGCCACGGTCGACGGCACGGTCCAGGCCATGGGGGTCTGGCGCCGCGGCCAGGAGGCCGTCTTCCGGCACTCCGGCGAGATCGGCAAGGTCATGGCTCACCCGGAGGCGCGCGGGCTCGGTCTTGGCCGGCTGGTCGTGTCCGGCCTCGCGGACGACGCCCGCGCCGCCGGCATCGAGACGCTCACACTGCGCGTGCGCGGCAACAACCACGGCGCGATCGCCCTGTACGGGAGCCTCGGGTTCCGTGAGTGGGGGCGGCTGCCGAACGTCGTCGAGGTGGGGGAGTGGCGCTTCGACGAGGTGAGCATGTATCTGGAACTCGGCCGCCGGTCCGGCGTCATCCTCCACGGCTCCTCCCCGGGCGGCCCCGGCTCCTCCCCCAACCCCGCAACCCCCTGATCCACGACCCCCTGGCCCGTCCCTGGCGGTCCGGCTCCTGTTCGCCCGGGAGTCGCGGTTAGGATCGGGGGCATGCTGCTGGCCCCCGGAGTGCACGCCGTCGTCACCGACCGCCACGGAGGGGTCAGCGCCCCGCCGTACGGCTCGCGCAACCTCGGCGGCATGGTCGGCGACGACCCGGCGGCCGTACGGGCCAACCGCGAGACCCTGGCGGCCGAGCTGGGCGTGCGCGCCGTCGTGTACATGCGCCAGGTCCACGGCGCCGAGGTCGCGTACGTGAGCGAGCCCTTCGGCGACGACCCGCCGCCGCTCGACGGCGTGTTCACCACCGAGCCGCGCCTGGCGCTGGCCTCACTGGGCGCCGACTGCCCCGCCGTGCTGGTGGCCGACCCCGAGGCGCGCATGGTGGGCGCCGCGCACTCCGGCCGTCCGGGCACCGAGGCGGGCGTGGCCACCGCCCTCGTCGAGGCCATGGCCGCCAAGGGCGCCCGCCCCGGCAGGATGGTCGCGCTGATCGGCCCGGGCGCGTGCGGCCGCTGCTACGAGGTGCCCGCGGAGCTGCGCGACCGGGTCGCCTCGAAGGTGCCGGCGACCTGGTCGACGACGTCGTGGGAGACCCCGGCGCTCGACCTGCGGGCCGGGATCGAGTCCCAGCTCAGGGCGGCGGGCGTGCCCGACGTGCGGCACGACGCCCGCTGCACCATCGAGTCCGCCGAGCTCTACTCCCACCGCCGCGAACAGCCCGGCGGCCGATTCGCCGGCCTCATCTGGCTGACCTGACCCCGGGGCCTCGCCGGACGGCGGCGGCGCCCGGGCCGGGGGCCTACTTCTCGCGGGAGCTGTTGAAGACCACGTTGACGATGATGATCCCCACCCAGATCGGGATCATCATCAACGCCCGCCCGCCCCCCGCGAACGCGAGCGCGATCGTGGACAGCGTGCCCAGGGAGAGCGAGACGATCGCCAGCGCCAGCCGCTGCCCGTCCGACCCCCTGGCGGGCGCCTTGGCGCGCGGAGCCGCGCCGGCCAGACGCTGGTCGACGCGCCGATCGACCTCCTGGCCCACCTTGTCGAGGAACGACTCCACCAGCGCGTCCTCGAAGTCGGGGCCGAGGTCGCGCCGCGCGGACACGGCCGCCTTGAGCTCATCACCGGTGGTCATACGGGAGAGACTAGACCGCTTTGCCCCCTAACGGGCGAGGATGTCATCGAGATCGTAACTGACCGGCCGTTCCAACTGTTCGTACGTGCACGACTGCGGGGTACGGTCGGGCCGCCAGCGCCGGAAGTGCGCCGTGTGCCGGAACCGGTCGCCCTCCATCTGGTCGTAGGCCACCTCGATCACCAGCTCGGGCCTGAGCGGGATGAACGACAGGTCCTTTTTGGCGTTCCACCGCGACACCGCGCCCGGCACCCGCTGCCCGCCGGTGGCGGGCCCCGCCGCCGGCTGCCCGGCGTTGGCGGCGGACTGCTCGGCCCAGTGGCCCCACGGGTGCTCACTCAGCTCCGCCAGGTACGGCCTGAGCTCCTCCACCAGCTCGGCCCGGCGCGCCATGGGGAACGACGCCGCCACGCCCACGTGGTGGAGCCGGCCGTCGTCGCCGTAGAGGCCGAGCAGGAGTGAGCCGACGATGGGCCCGCTCTTGTGCTCGCGGTAGCCGCAGATCACCACGTCGGCCGTGCGCTCGTGCTTGACCTTGAACATCGTGCGCTTGTCGGGCACGTAGGGCTGGTCGCCCGGCTTGACGATGATGCCGTCGAGCCCCGCCCCCTCGAACGTCTCGAACCATTCGCGCGCCTGCTCGTCGGCGGTGGTGACCGGCGTCAGCCGGACGGACCCGCCCTTGTGCGGGAACAGCTCCTCAAGCCGCCGCCGACGCTCGGAGAACGGCTCCTCCATCAGCGACTCGTCGCCCACCGCCAGCAGGTCGAAGGCGACGAACTGGGCCGGCGTCTGCTCCGAGAGCAGCTTCACCCGCGAGGCGGCCGGATGGATGCGCTGCTGGAGGGCGTCGAAGTCGAGCTGCGCCCCCCGGGGCAGCACGATCTCGCCGTCGACGACCACCTTGTCGGGCAGCTCGGCCTTGACCGCCTCGACCAGCTCGGGGAAGTAGCGGGTGAACGGGCGCTCGTTGCGGCTGCCGAGGTAGACCTCGTCGCCGTCGCGGAACACGATGCAGCGGAAGCCGTCCCACTTGGGCTCGTAGAACAGCGTGCCGTCCTGTTTGGGCATGGCCTTGACCGGCTTGGCCAGCATCGGCGGCACGGGCGGCCGGACCGGCAGGTTGGGCACCGGCTCTTCGACGGGCTGCTCGGTCATGGGCTCTGCTCCCTCGTGTATCTGCAGAAGAGGACCCCCTCCTCTTCCAGGACCTGGCGGAGGTCAAGCGGGACCTGCGCGGCCACGCCGTTCAGTATGCGGGCCGCGCCGCCCGCGACCAGCATGGGACTCACCGACAGGCACAACTCGTCGATGAGGTCGTCGGCCGAGAGCTGCGCGTTGATGCGCGGGCCGCCCTCGCACAGGACGCGGGTCAGGCCGCGCTCGTGCAGCTCGCGCACGGCCAGCCGCATGTCGACGCCGTCGTCGCCGGCGATGATCAGGTCGGACCGCTGGGCGGCCAGTTTGCGCCGCTCGGCGGGCGCGGCCTCGCAGGTGATCAAGATCGTCGGGCTGGTCGCGTCGGTGAACAGCTCGCCGTCGAGGTCGAGGTCGAGGCTGCGGGTGATCACCGCGATCGGCGGCACCTCCGGACGCCCGGCCCGCATCGACGACCAGGAGGCGCGCGGCTTGACCGGGCCGTAGCCCTCGGTGCGGACGGTCGCCGCCCCCGCGACGATCACGTCGGACATCCCGCGCAGGACGCCGAAGATGCGCTTGTCGCCCCTGCTCGACAGCCCGCCCGAGCGCCCCTTCAGCCAGGCCGCGCCGTCGGCGCTGGACACCATGTTGAGCCGCAGCCAGGGCCGCCCCTCGGGGTAGGCGTACGCCTGCTCGATGTCCGGGTTGTCTTGAATGTCGGGATAGATGCGCCGCACTCCTCTACCTTGGCACACCCCACTGACAATCCGTCCCGGGGGTTTGCCGCCGACAGCACTTTTGGGTAATCGAAGGACGAAAGGCCCCTTGCCTGCATACGGTGACGGAAGGGACTTGCCGGGAGGGAACGTGGGCCTGGTCACCGCCGCCGCATGGGCGATCGCCGCACTGATCGGGGTGTACCTGCTCTACCGCTGGCTCTCGGCCGGCGGCCTGCGCGGGCAGGAGGCCAAGGTCACCCGCTTCCCCGTGACGCTGCTGCTGTCCCATCCGGCGCTCGCGGTGTCGTCGCTGGCCTGCTGGGTCGCGTACGTGCTGACCGGCAGCGTGCCGCTGGCCTGGATCGCCTTCTGCGGGCTCACCGTGGCGGCGCTGCTCGGCTTCGCGATGTTCACCCGCTGGCTCGGCGGCGGACGTCACCAGCGCCGGGCCGCCGGCTTCCCGGTGCTCGCGGTGGTCCTGCACGGCGTGGCCGGGGTGACCACGTTCGCCCTGCTCCTCGTCACGGCCGGCATCGCCCGCCTCTTCTAGCGGCCCGGCCGGCTACGGCGTCCGGGGCTCCCTGGGCAGCCGCAACACCTGGAACGACCGGCCGGTGACCGCCACCAGGTCGCCCGCCCGCCACCGCTCGTCGCCGGACGCCTCCTCCACCACGTCGTGGCCGGTGTCGAGCACCGGCAGCCACTCGGCCCCGAACTCCGGCCCCGGCAGCGTGAACGACAGGTTCTCGTGGTGGGCGTTGATGAGCAGGAGGAAGGAGTCGTCGACGATCCGCTCGCCACGGGGGCCCGGCTCGGTGATGGCCTCGCCGTTGAGGTAGACCATCAGCGACTTGGCGTAGCCGGTGTGCCAGTCGCCGGCCGTCATCTCCTTGCCGCCCGGGGTCAGCCAGACCAGGTCGCGTTTGCCGTTGTCGGGATGGCGGCCGTGGAAGAAGCGGCGGCGCTGGAAGACCGGGTGCTCGCGGCGCAGCTTCGACAGCGTGCGGACGAACGCCAGCAGGTCGGACTCGGCGTGCAGCATCGACCAGTCGATCCAGGCCAGCTCGTTGTCCTGGCAGTAGGCGTTGTTGTTGCCCCGCTGCGTGCGGCCGATCTCGTCGCCGTGGGAGAGCATGGGCACGCCCTGCGACAGGAACAGCGTGGTCAGGAAGTTGCGGCGCTGGCGGCGGCGCAGCGCGACGATGTCCGGGTCCTCCACCGGCCCCTCGGCGCCGCAGTTCCAGGAGCGGTTGTCGTTGGTGCCGTCGCGGTTCTCCTCGGCGTTGGCCTCGTTGTGCTTGTGGTCGTACGAGACCAGGTCGGCCAGGGTGAAGCCGTCGTGGCAGGTGACGAAGTTGATCGAGGCCACCGGGCGGCGGCCGGAGGACTCGTAGAGGTCGGCCGAGCCGGTCAGGCGGGAGGCGAACTCGGGCAGGGCGGAGTTCGTGCCCCTCCAGAAATCGCGCACGATGTCGCGGTATTTGCCGTTCCACTCCGTCCAGAGCGGCGGGAAGTTGCCGACCTGGTAGCCGCCCGGCCCCACGTCCCAGGGCTCGGCGATCAGCTTCACCTGCGAGATCACCGGGTCCTGCTGGATGAGGTCGAAGAACGCGCTCAGCCGGTCGACGTCGTGCAGCTCCCTGGCCAGGGCCGAGGCCAGGTCGAAGCGGAAGCCGTCGACGTGCATCTCCAGCACCCAGTAGCGCAGCGAGTCCATGATGAGCTGCAGCGCGTGCGGCGAGCGCACGTTGAGCGAGTTGCCGCAGCCGGTGTAGTCGAGGTAGTAGCGCCGGTCGCCGTCGTGCAGGCGGTAGTAGTTGACGTTGTCGATGCCCCGGAAGCCCAGCGTGGGGCCCATGTGGTCGCCCTCGGCCGTGTGGTTGTAGACCACGTCGAGGATGACCTCGATGCCCGCCTCGTGCAGCGCCCGCACCATGGCCTTGAACTCCAGCACCTGCTGGCCCCGCGTGCCCGAGCCGGAGTAGCGGCCGTGGGGCGCCAGGTAGGCCATCGTGTTGTAGCCCCAGTAGTTGGTCAGCCCCCGGGCCACCAGGAAGTGCTCGGGCACGTAGTGGTGCACCGGCATGAGCTCGACCGCCGTCACGCCGATGGACAGCAGGTGCTCGATGATCGCCGGATGCCCCACCCCCGCGTACGTGCCGCGCAGCTCCTGCGGCACGCCCGGGTGGCGCATGGTCAGCCCCCGCACGTGCGCCTCGTAGATCACCGTCTCGTGGTACGGGATGCGCGGCGGCCGGTCGTTTCCCCACTCGAAGAACGGGTTGACCACCACGTTCTTCGGCATGTACGGGGCGCTGTCCTCCCTGTTGCGCACCGACGGATCGGTGAAGTAGTAGGGGAACAGCGCCTCGTTCCAGGTCAGGTCGCCGTCGATGGCCTTGGCGTAGGGGTCGAGCAGCAGCTTGGACGGGTCGCAACGACGCCCCTGCGACGGCTCGTACGGCCCGTGGACGCGGTAACCGTACCGCTGGCCCGGCTGGATCCCCGGCAGGTAGCCGTGCCAGACGAAGCCGTCGACCTCCGGGAGCGGGACCCGCTCCTCGCTGTCGTCATCGTGAAAAAGGCACAGCTCGACCCGCTCGGCGACCTCGGAGAACACGGCAAAGCTGGTGCCGACGCCGTCCCAGGTGCCGCCGAGTGGATAGGGCTCGCCCGGCCAGACCTCGCGCATGTGACCCGATTGTCGCACGCCAAAGCGCTCCCGTTAGAGGAGTTCGGCGTTCAGTGTGATCGTGGTGCCCGCCAACGCCTTGCTGACCGGGCAGTTCGCCTTGGCGGTCGCGGCGGCCTCCTGGAACTGCTCGGCCGTGATGCCCGGAACCTGTCCCTGCACGGTGAGCACGATGCCCGTGATGCCCTCACCCGGCTGGAATGTCACGTCCGCGCTCGTGCGCAGCGACTCCGGCGGCGTGCCCGCGCCGGCCAGGCCGTGCGACAGGGCCATGGCGAAGCAGGAGGAGTGGGCGGCGGCGATGAGCTCCTCCGGCGAGGTCTTGCCGCCCGCAGCCTCGGCCCTGGAGGGCCAGGAGACGTCGAACGTGCCCACGCCCGAGGAGTCGAGCGAGACGGTGCCCGAGCCGTCGAGCAGGGCGCCCTTCCACTGCGCGGTGGCGGTGCGGGTGGTGGCCATGGCGGGTGATCCCTCCTGTCGTCGTCCTCCCGACACTATCGTGGGCCTCAGGAGCCGCCGCGGGGGGTCGTCCGCCTCAACATTTCCGGCGAACAATGGCATGCTCGGGTCGCGGCGCACCCGCCGTCTTGGTCCGGACCACGGGAGTGTGGTGCCAGTGGAGGCACCGTACGACGACCGCCTGCTGCACCAGCGGGTGGTCGGCGGCGACGAGTCGGCGCTCGGGGAGGTCTACGATCGGCTGTCCGCGCTGATCTTCGGGCTCTCCTTACGGGTCACCAGGGACCGTGTGATCGCCGAGGACATCACGCAGGAGGTGTTCCTGGTGTTCTGGGAGCGCCCGCTGGCCTACGACCCGGAGCGCGGCACGCTGCGCGCCTGGCTCGCCACGATCGCCCACCGCCGCGGGGTCGACCACGTACGGGCCGAGGAACGCCGCCGGGTCTCCGTCCTCGGGCCGAAGCTGTTCGAGCGCGAGCCCGTGCGGCCGGAGGACACCGTGCTGGCGGCCGAGGAGGCCGAGCGCGTTCGGCAGGCCGTGACGTCGTTGCCCGAGGGGCTGCGCCGGCCGGTCGAACTGGCCTACTACGGCGGCCGTACCTATCGGCAGGTGGGTGAGGAGCTGGGCGTGCCCGAGGGCACGGCCAAGTCGCGCATCCGGCTGGCGCTGCGGCGCCTGGCGGACGCGCTGGCGGAGGAAGAAGGCTGATGGATCCTGTCGAGCGCCTCTTTCTGGACGCGTTGATGGAGGACCCGGCGGTGCCGGTCGGCTCTCTGCGCCCGCAGCTCCTGGCCGGCGCCAGGGCCCGCCGCCGTCCCGCGGCGCCGACCGCCGGCTGGGCGCGGCCGTACGCGGGCCGCGTCGCCGCCATGGACGCGCTGCTGGCCTCGGCCGTGGACGACGACTGGTCGCGCGTCATCGTCGAGGGCTGGACGTTGCAGGAGCTCGTGGCCCACCTGGCCGCCAAGGACGGCCTGCTGGCCGCCTCCGTCGGCGCGCCCGTGCTCGGCCCTCCGCCGGCCGCCTCCGACGCGGCCGGCCGCACGGCCGACGTGCAGGCGTACGAGCGGGCCCGCAGCCCCGAGCAGACCAGGCGCGACTGGCGGGCCCAGGCCGACGCCCTCTGCCGCCACCTGGACGGACTCGACCCGGCCCGGCCGGCCACGGTGGACGGCATGGAGGCGGCCGTGCGTGACCACGTGCTGGCCAGGAGCCTGGAGACGTGGGTGCACACCGCCGACGCCGCCACGACGGCCGGGATCCGCCTGCCCGACCCCGTGCCCGAGCACATCCGCCCGACGGCCGACCTGTGCGCCCGCCTGCTGCCCTGGACGATGCTGCTGTCCGGCCTGGACGGCTCCGGCCGCACCCTCCTGCTCACGCTGACCGGCGCCGGCGGCGGCGAGTGGCGGATCCCGCTCGGCGTCTCCGACACCGCGCCGGGCACGCCGGACGCCCACGTGACGGCCGACGTGGTCGCCTTCTGCTTCCTGCTGGGCGGCAGGGGAGAGCCGGACACGTTCCCGGCCGAGCTGACGGGCGACCTCGCGCTGGCCCGCGACGTCCTGACCACGGCTCCCGCGCTGTCGGGGCCGTGAGCGGGTAGGCTGTGATCGATTTGTTACCTAATATAAGGTGATAAATCGGGATCCATAGGGAATCCTTTGATCCGAAGTCCAGCAGAGGGCTTCATCTCACGTTCAAACGTGGCGTGCCTCTGCCTGGGCTTTTTCCATGGGCAGAGCCGCCATCGGGCATATGGAGCTACTCAGATGGCCGTCCTGGAAATCGCACTCGACGAAATGACCGCCGAACAGCTTCTGGCTGAGATGAACAGGCCGGAAGCCTCGGACGAGCACAAGGCCCGCATCCGCGAGCGTGTCGTCACCATGTACGACTCCCTCGTCACCGAGGTCACCCGTCGCTACCGCCACCAGCGCGAGCCGATGGAGGACCTGCGCCAGGCCGCGTACGTCGGCCTGATGAAGGCCATCAACGGCTTCGACCCCGAGCTCGGCCACGAGTTCCGCGGCTACGCCATGATCACGATGGTCGGCGAGGTCAAGCGGCACTTCCGCGACCGCACGTGGGCCGTCAAGGTGCCGCGCGTCTACCAGGAGCGCAGGCTGGAGCTCAACAAGGCTACAGCCGACCTCACCCAGACGCTCGGCCACTCGCCCACCGTCTCCGAGCTCGCCGCGCACATGAACATCACGGAGGAGGACGTCCTGCTCACCATGGACGCCTCGACCGCCTACAGCGCCCTGTCGCTGGACGCCCCCGTCGGCGGCGACAACGACGGCGCCGACCTCGGCGACTTCCTGCCCTCCCAGGACGACTCGCTGGACACGCTGCTCGGCAAGTACGCCGTCAAGCCGCTCATCGACGCCCTGCCGTCGCGCGAGCGCAACATCCTGTTGATGCGCTTCTACGGCAACATGACCCAGTCGGAGATCGCCGCCGAGTTCGGCATCTCGCAGATGCACGTCTCCCGCATCCTGCGCGCCGTGCTCACCCGGCTCCGCACCGCCCTGTCGGACTGACCGGGCGGGCAGGCGGTCCGCGGCCCGGCCGACAACCCGCGCCCCCCGGCGCCTCCGCACGGCGGGGGCGCCGGGGGGCGCCGGGGTCACTCCTCGCCGATCCCCGTGACGAGGTCTCTGGCGTAGTCGTCGTCGCTCTCCTCCAGCACCCGCCGGACGCCCTGCTCGGCCCGCTCGTCGCCGCGCGTCGCGAGCCCCCGCGCCGCCTCGGCCACCGTGCGCAGGTCGGCGTCGCCCAGCCGGTCGGCCAGCGCCTCCCGGATGCGGGGCGTGTCCGCCGACAGCCCGGCCAGCCCGGCCGTGGCCCAGTCGCGGATCTCGGCCTCCTCGTCCCGGGACATCTCGATGAGCAGGGCCAGGCCCTCCTCGTGGTCGGCGGGCAGGACGTCGGCCAGCGCGATGGCGTCCGTCATCGTGCGTTTGTGGCCCGGCCGGCCGATGATGTCGAGCACGGCGGGCAGCGCGCGCGGGTCGCCCTGGTGCCCGAGCGCGGCCAGCACCGAGCGCAGCACCTGCGGGTTGCCCTCGGTGGTCACCATCTTCTGCAGCAGCGCGAGAGTGCGGTCGAGATAGGGCTTCTCGCCGTCGGCGAAGCCGAACTGGGCGATCGCGTCGACCCCGAACTCCCGCTCCCGCGCGTCCTCGCTCACGCACAGCCGGGCCAGGGCCTCGTACGTCTCGTCGTCGGCCCGCCGGCCCAGCGAGTCGGCCACGATCCACCAGGTCTCGGCGTCCTCGTCGACGTCGCGGTGGGCGACGGCCCTGGCGACGAGCTGGTCGGCCGGCGTGTAGACGCCCGCCGCGTCCTCCAGGACGGTCGCGATGGCGGCGTGGCCGCGCTGGGCCTGCACCTGCTCGGTCTCCGAGCCGTCGGGGGAGCGGCCGGCCACGGTGACCAGCTCGGTGCCGTCCTTGGCGTACTGGCGGCCGACGACGTACTCCCAGCCCTCCTGGGCGATCTGGTCGAGCAGCGCGGACTCCAGGTGCACGCCCACCCAGTCGGCCGCGATGTCGAGCGGGCTGTCGCCGTCGCCGTCGAACTTCTCGTGGTCGGCGCCCGCCTCCAGTAGCGTCTGCACCACGCCCAGCGCCCCGCGCCTGGCCGCCAGCGTCAGCGGCGTGTCGCCGTCGTCGTTGGCGGCGTCGAGCTCGGCCCCGGCCTCGATCAGCACGCGGGCGGTGGCGGCGTGGCCGTTGGCGGCGGCCCACAGCAAGGCGGTCCAGCCGCCGGCCTCGCGGCCGTCGACTGCGGCCCCGGCAGCGAGCAGCGCCTCGGCGACCTCGACGCGGTCCCAGGCGGCGGCCGCGCAGAGCGGCAGCCCGGCCTCCTCGCCCTCGCTGGCCTTGTTGGGGTCGGCGCCCCCGGTGAGCAGCTTGCCCACGGTCTCGGTCTCGCCGTTCAACGCCGCGCGGTAGAGCTGTTCCTCATGCATGACAGGACCCTAGCGTCTTCGCCGCCCGGGGTCGCCGGAGCACGCTGACGGGCGCGCGCGGCGGCGGCGATGGGGCGGCGCCGGGGAGCGTGCCCATCCAAGGGTGTACGGATGTTCCTCCCAAGGGAGGAGTCCAGATCGGTCCAAGACGCGATATGTTGCGTCTATGACAGATCCGGGTGAGGTGCGCGCGTCGGACGCCGAACGCGAGGCCGTCGTGGAGCAGCTCCGTGTCGCCTCGGTCGAGGGCCGGCTCACGCTCGCCGAGCTGACCGACCGTACCGAGGCCGCCTACACCGCGACCACGCACGCCGAGCTCGCGCTGCTCACCCAGGACCTCCCCATGGGTGCCGGCCCTGTGCCCGCGCCCGCCCCGGCCCGTCAGGGTGGCAAGCGGCGCTGGTTCGTCGGCATCATGGGCGACACCAAGCGGCGCGGCACCTGGCGCATCGACCAGGAGCTGGGCGCGGTCGCCGTCATGGGCGACGTGCTGCTCGACCTGCGCGAGGCCGAGGTGCGCACGGACGTGGTCGACGTCACGGCGGTGTCCGTGATGGGCGACGTCAAGATCATCGTGCCGGACGGCGTGAACGTGGACCTCGACGGCGTCGCCGTGATGGGCGACAAGAGGGTCGACGTGCTGGAGGCGGCCCCCGGGATGAACGTGCCGGTGATCCGGGTGCGCGCCTACGCCGTGATGGGCGACGTCAAGGTGCTCGGCGACTCCCGCGCCCAGCCGCTCAAGCGCGGTCTGGCCGCCTGGCGGGAGCACTGGCGGGCGCTGCACGGCGACGACTGGCGCGAGATCGGCCGCCGGATGCGCGACGACGCCCGCGAGGTCGGCCGGCAGATCCGCGACGAGCACCGCGCCCTGGAGCACGAACGCCGCGAACGCCGCCGCGACTACCGGGGCTACTGAGGCCGTGCAACGTACGCGGGGGTCCTCGGCGTACTGATCGGTGAACATCACCGGACAGTGAGGATCTCTCGATGCGGGATCGTGCCGACTTCGAGCGCTACGTCGAGCAGCGCTCGGCCCGCCTGCTCAGGACGGCGTACCTGCTGTGCCGCGACTGGCCCTTGGCGGAGGACCTGACGCAGACCGCGCTGGCCAAGGCGTGGCTGGCCTGGCGGCGCGTCGGCGCGAACCCCGACGCCTACGTCTACCGCATCCTGGCCAACACGCACGCCACCTGGTGGCGGCGGCGCTGGCGGGGCGAGGTGGCCACGGGCGAGCTCCCGGACCAGCCGCAGCGGGACGAGACGGCCGGGATCGGCACCCGTGACGCGCTCAGGGCCGCCCTGGCCGCGCTGCCGCCCAAGCAGCGGGCCGTGGTCGTGCTGCGGTACTTCGAGGACCTGCCCGACGAGGCGATAGCCGGGATCGTGGGGTGTTCGGTGGCCACCGTACGCAGTCAGGCCAGCCGCGCGCTGGCCAAGCTGCGGCTGGACCCCGCGGCCAGGGCCGCGGCGGAGACCGGGAGCTGACGATGACAGAACAGCGACTGCGCGACCTGCTCGACCACGACAGCGCCGGAGCGCCCCCGGGCGGGATCCGGCTGGCCGACGTGGACGCCCGCGTCCGCCGCCTGCGGTGGCGCCGGGGCCGGGCGGCGGGCTCGGTGGCGGCGGCGGCCCTGGCGGTCACGGCCGTCACGGTGCTCACCGTGGACGCCCGGCCCGTTCCCCAGGCCGCCTCCGCCTCCGGGGACGTGTGGGTCGGCGCCCTGGCTGAGCCGTCGCCCGGCCGCGCCCAGCCTGGCCTGCCGCTCTTCCACGGCTACTCCCAGGGAGGCAGGCGGGAGACGTTCACCTTCAGGGCGAAGGCCGAGAAGCTGTCCTTCGCCCTCACCTGCCCGTCCGGCGGCTACGGGCTGGTCTGGCTCAACGGCGACCTGGCCGCCACCGGCGCGTGCGGGCCCACGGTCCGGCAGCCTCCCGGCTGGTTCGGCGACGCCACGGCCCGCGACGGCGTGAACGAGGTGAGCGCCGCCGTCGTGCGCGCCGCCGACGTGGGCGCCGGCCCGATGACCGCCGCGAGCGCCGAGCTGCTGCTGGCCAGGACCGCGTCCTACGCCGCCGAGTGGCGGCTGACGCTGGTAGACGCCCGCACCCGCTCGTGCCGGGCCGACGTGATCCGGGTCGATCCGAGGAGCGGCGAGATCACGGCTCGGTGCTGAGCGCTCAGCCGGCCACCGGGACGCGGTCGAGCAGGGCCGCCTCGTACCGTTCGAGCAGCACGTCCACCAGCTCGGGCGCAGGGCCGAGCACGTCGGCGCAGACGGCCGGGGCGGTGACCCGGCGGATGCGGTCGGCGAAGAAGCCGGGAGCCAGCAGGTAGGGGGCGACGGCCACGCGCGGCGCGCCCGCGGCCCGAAGCCGCGCGACGGCCTCCTCCGGGGTCGGCCCGGCGGCCGAGGCGTAGGCCGCGGTCACCGTCCACCAGCCGGCGCGCCGCCAGGCGCGGGCCATGCCGGCGACCACCTCGTTGGCCCTGGCGTCGCTCGAACCGGCCGAGACCAGCACCACCGCCGTGTCGGGGTCGCCGGCCGGGACGCCCGCCTCCGACAGCCGCCGCTCCAGCGCCGGCAGCAGCAGCGGGTGCGGCCCGAGCGTCGTGCCGTAGCGCACCCGCAGGCGCGGGTCGCGCGCGCGGGCCTCGTTGAGCGCGGCGGGCAGGTCGACCCGGCTGTGGTAGGCCTCGGTGAGCAGCAGCGGCAGCACCACGGCCGCGCCGAGCCCGTCGAGCGCCTGCCCCAGCGTGGGGGCGCAGTGGTCGAGGTAGGCCACCCGCACCGGCACGTCGGGACGCGCCAGGCGCACGCGGTCCAGCAGCGCGGCCACGGTGGCGGCGGCCCGCGGGTCACGCGACCCGTGCGCCACCGCCACCAGTGGCACGCGCCCGGGGGCCGGCCCGCCTGCCAACGGGACGCGGCCCCTTCCGGGGATCACAGGTGAATGCCGCATTCGACCTTCCCCAGCCCCGCCCAGCGGCCGCTGCGCGGGTCCTCGCCCTCGGCCACCTGGCGCGTGCACGGCGCGCAGCCGATCGAGGGGTAGTTGTCGTAGTGCAACGGGTTGATCAGCACCCCGTTGTCGGCGATGTAGTTGTCGACGTCCTCCTGCGTCCAGGCGGCGATCGGGTTGACCTTCACCATCTGGCGCTTGGCGTCCCACTCGACGACCCTGGTGTCCGTACGGCTTGACGACTCGTCCCGGCGGATGCCGGAGATCCACGCCAGGTACGGCTCCAGCGCCCGGTTCAGGGGCTCCACCTTGCGCAGGTAGCAGCACAGGTCCGGGTTGCGGCCGAACAGGCGCGGCCCGAGGTCGCGATCCTGCTCCTGGACCGTCCTGGACGGCTTGATGTCGATCACGTTGACGTCATAGACCTGCCGCACCGCGTCACGCGTGCCGATGGTCTCGGCGAAGTGGTAGCCGGTGTCGATGAACAGCACGTCCACGCCGGGTTTGACGCGGCTCACCAGATCGATGAGCAACGCGTCGCTCATGGAGGACGTCAGGCACAACCGGTCGCCGAACGTCGCCGCGGCCCACCGGATGATCTCCCGGGCCGGGGCGCCCTCAAGGAACGTGGCGGCGGACTCGACGATGTCCTGCAGGTCGAGCGTGCCGCGCTGATCTCTTAAACCGACTTCGATGTCGACCAGCGTCATATCTTCACTCCGATTCCGAGAAACTTCAGCTTGAAGGCGCGGGCGCAGGCGCGGCAGTACCAGCCGCCGTCCCCCTCGTAGGGCTCCAGGTCCTCGTCGCCGCAGTACGGGCAGTGGAAGGGAACCGCTCGCGTGGTCATTTCAGGTCCGCCTCGTCCGCGCGCTGCACCCAGTTGGCGAAGGTCTCGCCCTCCTTCTTCTGGGCGTCGTAGTTGCCCACCACGCGCTCGACGTAGTCGGGCAGGGCCTTGGCGGTGGTCTTCAGGCCGCGCACCTTGCGGCCGAAGCCCGACTCGACGCCGAGCGAGCCGCCCAGGTGGATCTGGTAGCCCTCGACCTGCTCGCCGTTCTCGTCCACGACGAGCTGGCCCTTCAGGCCGATGTCGGCGACCTGGATGCGGGCGCAGGAGTTGGGGCAGCCGTTGACGTTGATGGTGAGCGGCTGCTCGAAGTCGGGCAGCCGCCGCTCCAGCTCGTCGATCAGATGCGCGGCGGTGGCCTTGGTCTCGACGATGGCGAGCTTGCAGTACTCGATGCCGGTGCAGGCCATCGTCTGGCGGCGGAAGGTGGAGGGATTGACCTGGAGGTCGTTGGCCTCCAGCTCGGCCACGAGGGACTCGACCCGGTCCGGCGCGACGTCGAGGACGACCATCTTCTGCTCGACGGTGGTGCGCACCCGGCCCGAGCCGTGCCGCTCGGCGATGTCGGCGATCGTGTGGAGCTTGTCGCCGTCGAGGCGGCCCACCTTGGGCGCGAAGCCGACGTAGAAGTTGCCGTCCTTCTGCGGGTAGACGCCCACGTGGTCGCGGCGGCTGCCGCGCGGCAGGGCCGGCGCCGGGCCGTCGGGCAGGCTCTCCTTGACGTACTCGGTCTCCAGCACCTCGCGGAACTTCTCCACGCCCCAGTCGTTGACCAGGAACTTCAGCCGGGCCCTGTGGCGCAGCCGCCGGTAGCCGTAGTCGCGGAAGATGCCGATCACGCCCGCGTAGACGTCGTCGACGCGGTCAGGGCTGACGAACACGCCGAGGCGCTTGGCCAGCATCGGGTTGGTGGACAGGCCGCCGCCGACCCACAGGTCGTAGCCCGCCTCGCCGTGCTCGTTGACGACGCCGACGAAGGCCACGTCGTTGATCTCGTGCACCGTGCAGTGGGCCGGGCAGCCGCTCAGCGCGCTCTTGAACTTGCGCGGCAGGTTGGAGTACTCGGGGTTGCCGATGAACTGCCGGTTGATCGCGTGGATGTCGTCGGTGGCGTCCAGCACCTCCTCGGCGTCGATCCCGGCCAGCGGGCAGCCCAGGATCACGCGCGGGGTGTCGCCGCACGCCTCGGTGGTGGACAGGCCGACGGCCTCCAGGCGCTCCCAGATGTCGGGCACCGACTCGATCTCGATCCAGTGGAGCTGGATGTTCTGCCGGTCGGTCAGGTCGGCCGTGCCGCGGGCGTACTCGTTGGCGATGTCGGCGATCGTGCGGAGCTGGCGCAGGTCGAGCTGGCCGCCGTCGATGCGCACGCGGAGCATGAAGTAGCGGTCGTCGAGCTCCTCCGGCTCCAGGATCGCGGTCTTGCCGCCGTCGATGCCGGGCTTGCGCTGGGTGTAGAGGCCGTACCAGCGCATGCGGCCACGCAGGTCGGCGGGGTCGATCGAGTCGAAGCCCCGCTTGGAGTAGACGTCGATGATGCGCTGGCGGACGTTGAGGCCGTCGTCGTTCTTCTTGTTCTCTTCGTTCTTGTTCAGCGGCTCCCGGTAACCGAGGGCCCATTGGCCTTCGCCGCGCGGGCGCTTGTGATGCCGGCTGGCAGGGGTGCTCATTGCGCGTCCTTCGAATTGTGGGCGCGCGCAGCGTTCCTCCTGCCTCGTCGTCGAGTGCAGGGGTTCAGGTGGTTGCGACGCGCTCTGCGGTGGAGAAGATGAGTTAGCGGGCGTCGCAACAGATGGCACTGCGGACACGCTGAAGGTCGACGTGGCGTCGACCGACGAGCATGGGGTCCGCTGGCATACCTCTGAAGATACTCCGGAGATCCCGGATGTCCAAGATGGGGTCCAGAGTCTGGACTCCGCCGGACCCTAACCCTGGCGCGGCCAGTCGAGCGCGGACTCCTGCGGCCGCTCCTCGCTCTGGTGCTGGCAGTCGCACCAGGAGCCGCCGCGGCAGTCGTCGTGACGCTTGTCCTTGCAGCTCTCGCAGATCACGTCTGCATTATTCTCCTAGAACGTTGTTCGGGTTAGGCTGGCGTGCGTGGACCTCATGGCCGGGCTGCTGGCCGACCTCCGGGCCGAGACCGATTCCCTGGAGGCGCTGCTGGCGCCCCTGCGACCCGCCGACTGGGAGACGCCCACGCCCGCCGACGGATGGGCCGTGCGCGACCAGGTGAGCCATCTGGCCTGGTTCGACGACGCCGCCGTGGTGTCGGTCACCGATCCGGCCGCCTTCCGGGCCCTGGCCGCGCGGGCCGGCTCGGTGGACGACCTCGCCGCCGCCTGCCACGCGATGCCGCCGGGAGAGCTGCACGCCTGGTTCCGCACGGCCCGCGCCGGCTCGCTGGAGGCGTTCGGCGCGCTCGGCGCCCGCGTACGGGTGCCCTGGTTCGGGCCGGCGATGTCGGGCGCGTCCTTCGTCACCGCGCGCCTGATGGAGACCTGGGCCCACGGCCAGGACGTGGCCGACGCGCTCGGCGTCACCCGGGAGCCCACCGAACGGCTGCGGCACGTGGCCCTGCTCGGCTGCCGCGCCCTGCCCTACAGCTTCGCCGCCCGCGGCCTGCCCGAGCCCGCCGAGCCCGTACGCGTCGAGCTCACGACCCCCGGCGGCGACCCGTGGACCGCCGGCCCCGCGGACGCCTCCGCCGTCGTACGCGGCCCGATGCTCGACTTCTGCCTGCTCGTCACCCAGCGCGTCCACCTGTCGGACACGGCCCTGGAGGCGACAGGGGAGCCCGCCCGCGCCTGGATGGAGATCGCGCAGGCGTTCGCCGGGCCGCCGGGGAAGGGGCGGCCGCCGCGGTCAGGGTAAGTTCAGGGTCGTACCGGATGACGTCGGCGGCACGGCCGGTGACATCCTGTGAGCATGCGGACCATTCTGAACGTCATCTGGCTCGTGTTCGCCGGAATCTGGCTGGCGATCGGCTACGCCGTGGCCGGGATCATCTGCTGCGTCCTCATCGTCACCATCCCGTTCGGGATCGCCTCGTTCAGGATCGCCGCCTACGCTCTGTGGCCGTTCGGCCGGACGGTCGTGCGCGACCCGGACGCCGGCGTCTTCTCCCTCATCGGCAACATCATCTGGTGCGTGGTCGCGGGCATCTGGCTGGCGATCGGGCACGTGATCACCTCGATCCCGCTGTTCATCTCCATCATCGGCATCCCCCTCGGCATCGCGAACCTCAAGCTCATCCCCGTCTCCCTCCTTCCGCTGGGCGCGCGCATCGTGGACAACGACTAGGGCAGGTGCCGGGACGTAAGCTGTCCCGGAGAGTCACTGCGAAATACCGTTGGGTGCCATGACGTCCACCAATGCGCCTTCCCGGTCCAGGAGGCGGCTCGCCTCGAACGCCCGGGCCAGGCTGAACTGGGTGCTCGACACCAAGTCGTGGGCGATCGTGCGCGCGGCCACGAACGCCGGTGTCGACTACCGGGTCACCGGCCTGGCCGGCGAGGCCGCGTTCTTCGCGCTGCTGTCGCTGCCGCCGTTCGTGCTGGGCCTGATCGGCGTGCTGGGCAAGCTCGGCACCTGGCTCGGCGGCGGCGTCGTCACCGAGGTCAAGACCTGGGTGATCGATCAGGCCGGGCTGCTGTTCACCGACGAGGCCGTCAAGAAGGTGATCAGTCCGCTCATCACCGACGTGCTCAGGGACGACGCCAACAAGGTGTCCATCATCTCCCTCGGTTTCCTGCTGTCGCTGTGGTCGGGCTCGCGGGCGCTCTATGTCTACGTCGACCTCATCTCGGTCGCGTACGGGCTGGGGGAGGAGCGCGGCATCATCCGCACCCGGCTCCTGTCGTTCGGCCTCTACGTCGTCGGCCTGATCATCGGCATCATCGTCATGCCGATCCTCGTCATCGGCCCCACCCTGCTCAAGGACGCCCTCCCCGGCGAGTACGGCATCCTCATCGACGTCCTCTACTGGCCGGTCGTGATCATCGGATCGGTGCTGTTCCTCACCGTGCTCTACCACGTCAGCGTGCCGGTGCGGACGAAGTGGTACCGGGAGCTGCCCGGCGCGATCCTGGCCCTGTTCCTGTGGATCGTGTGCGCCGCCGTGCTGCGGGCGGTGCTGGCGGCCTGGTTCTCGCCCGTGTCCGTCTACGGCTCCCTGGCCGCCCCGATCGCGCTGCTGCTGTGGCTGTACATCACCGCCCTGGCCGTGCTCATCGGGGCCATCCTGAACGCCGAGGTCGACCGGCTCTGGCCCGGTGTGAGCCGGACCAAGTAGCGGGACGAGCGGCCTGCGGCGCATCCGCTATCGTCTAGGGCGACGCGACTGGCGCATTCGGTGGGATCGACCACCAGGGAGCGAATCAACCGGGAGCGGAGGCCGAGCGCCTGGGTCTTCGCCAATTGTCAATGATGACAGGGGAGTCATGAGTTCTCTTGCTAGCGCCGACCCGCAGCTCGCCGAGCTCATCAAGGCGGAGGAGCGCCGCCAGGCCGACACCGTCAAACTGATCGCGTCCGAGAACTACGTGTCCAAGGCCGTGCTCGAAGCGACCGGCACGGTGCTGACCAACAAGTACTCCGAGGGCTACGCGGGCAAGCGCTACTACGAGGGCCAGCAGGTCATCGACCAGATCGAGACGCTGGCGATCGAGCGGGCCAAGGGCGTGTTCGGCGTCAACCACGCCAACGTCCAGCCGTACTCGGGCTCGCCCGCCAACCTGGCCGTCTACCTGGCCTTCCTGCAGCCCGGCGACACCGTGCTCGGCATGGGCCTGCCGTTCGGCGGCCACCTGACCCACGGCTGGTCGGTCTCGGCCACCGGCAAGTGGTTCAACCCGGTCCGCTACGGCGTGCGCCGGGACACCGGCCGCGTCGACCTCGACGAGGTCCGCGAGCTGGCCCTGGAGCACCGGCCGAAGCTGATCTTCTGCGGCGGCACCGCGATCCCGCGCACGATCGACTTCGAGGGCTTCGCCTCCATCGCCCGCGAGGTCGGCGCCGTGCTCGCGGCCGACATCGCGCACATCGCCGGCCTGGTCGCGGGCGGCGCCCACCCGTCCCCGGTGGGTCACGCCGACGTGATCTCCACGACCACCCACAAGACGCTGCGCGGCCCGCGCGGCGCCATGCTCATGGCCACCAGCGACGAGCACGCCACCGCGCTCAACAAGGCCGTCTTCCCCGGCCTCCAGGGCGGCCCGCACAACCACACCACCGCCGCCATCGCCGTCGCGCTGCACGAGGCCGCCCAGCCGTCCTTCCGCGACTACGCCCACCAGGTCGTCGCCAACGCCAAGGCCCTGGCCGAAGAGCTGTCCAGCCGGGGCTTCGACCTGGTCTCCGGCGGCACCGACAACCACCTGATCCTGCTCGACCTGACGCCCAAGGGCATCGGCGGCAAGCCCGCCGCCCAGGCGCTCGACCGGGCCGGCCTGGAGACCAACTACAACGCGGTGCCGTTCGACACCCGCAAGCCGTTCGACCCGTCGGGCATCCGCATCGGCACCCCGTCGGTCACCTCGCGCGGCATGGGCGAGGCCGAGATGCGGCAGATCGGCGCCTGGATGGACGAGGTCGTCACGGCCCTGGCCAAGGGCGACGCCGAGGACGTCATCACCCGCGTCCACCACGAGGTCAGCGAGCTGACCGCCCAGTTCCCCGCGCCCGGCCTGTCCTGATCCGGCGCCCGGCCCGTCCCGCTGCTGACGGCGGACGGCCGGACGCCCCGCCGCACGGGCTCCCGGTGTGCGGCGGGGCGCCGGTCGCGAGCGGGGGCCGGAGTTCCCCCGTCGCGGTGGCCGGTCCGCGTGGACCGGCCGGCACGGCCGGCGGGGGCGGACCGAATCGCCCCTGACCGGCATCGGGCGACCGCCCCTGGACGGAGCGGCGTGTACTCCAGGCTGTACGCGGCCCGGCCCGTCCGAGGTTCAACCGTCCCGCGGAACGGTCACTGCCGGACCGTCACCACGATCTTGCCGAACTGCGCGTTCGACTCCAGGTGCCGGTGGGCCTCGACGATCTCCTCCAGGTCGAACGTGCGATCCACCACCGCCCGGAAGGCCCCGGAACGCAGCCCCGACGCCACGAACGCCGCCGCCCGCCGCAGCCGTTCGGGCACCCGCGTCGTCTCGTGCATCGTGTACGTCCGCATGTTCAGCGCCGGCATGCCCAGGTCGATCGCCGGGTAGGGCGTCGGCCGGCCGCTCAGCGCGCCGTACACCAGGAGCAGGCCCTCAGGGGCGACCACCCTGGCCAGGTCCGTCACGCCCGGCCCGGCCACGGCGTCGAACACGAACTCGGCCCCGCGCCCGCCCGTCGCCGCCAGCACCCGTTCGGTGACGTCCTCCTCCTCGGTGACGATCACCTCGGCCGCGCCCTCCTTCAGCAGCGCCTCCTTCTTGGCGGCGGTACGGGTGAGGGCGATCGGCGTGGCGCCCACCCGGTCGGCGACCCGGATGGCGGCCAGGCCGACGCTGCTGGAGGCGGCGTTCAGCACGACCGTGTCACCGGGACGCATCCCGCCCACCTCCACCAGCGCGCCATAGGCCGTCACGTACGGCATCCACACCGCCGCGCCCTCCACCGGGCCCACCCCCTCGGGACGGGCCAGCACCGCCGCCGCCGGCACGACGGCCCGCCCGGCGTAGACGCCGTAGTCGTTCTGCGAGAACGCCGGCACCGTGCTCACCGGCCGGCCGGCCTCCAGCCCCGTGACGCCCGCGCCCACCGCCTCGACCACGCCGGCGGCCTCGGTGCCCAGCCGGGCGGGGAAACGCCGTACGGGCTCGATGTAGTGCCCGCTGCGGAACAGCGCCTCGGACCGGTTGAGCCCGATCGCCTCCACCCGGATCCGCACCTCGCCCGGCCCCGGCTCGCCGGCCGCCACGTCCTCCAGCCTCAGCACCTCGGGCCCGCCGAGCTCGTGGAACAGCACCGTCCTGGTCATCACTTCGCCCTTCCGCGTCAGAGGCCGTCATTCAACCGCCAAAGTACGACCGTCGTCAAACTTCGATGGTTGTCGTACTATGGCCCCATGGACGCCGACCGCACCCCGGACCACCCCGACCTGCGCGAAGTCACCCTCCAGCGGGTGCTCGAAGCCCTCGTCGACCCGGTCCGGCGCAGCATCGTCACCCAGCTCAGCGACGCCCCCGCCGACATCAGCTGCGGCGGGTTCGACATCTCCGTGAGCAAGTCCACCGCCACCCACCACTTCCGCGTGCTGCGCGAGGTCGGCCTCATCCGCCAGCACTACGTCGGCACCTCGCGCATGAACACCCTGCGCAGGGCCGAGTTCGACCAGGCGTTCCCCGGTCTGCTCGACGCCGTCGTCACCGCCGACCGCGCGTCCTCGTGAACGCGCCGAAGGCCCTCCCGCCCGCCGGCGGAAGGGCCTTCACCGAAGCGGGGCTCAGGTCTTGACGGTGAGCAGGGTCGTGCCCGTCCTGGTGACCACCTCGAAGCGGTCGATCTCCTTCAGCGGCGTCGCGCTGCCGCCGTGCATGTAGAGCGGGGCCGGCGAGCCCGGCACCCCGTAACCCGGCGCCGGAACCGCCCAGCCGGTCATCACGCGCCGCTCGCCCGACTTGCCCACCGACACCAGCTCGCACTCCAGCGGCCCCTTCACCCCCGACAGCTTGAGCGCCGCGTGCGTGCCCCAGGCCTTCGACTCCACCACCAGGCCGCCCGACACCCCGTCGACGCCCTTGCCCGCGATCGGCGTGCCGTCGGCGTAGAACTGCTCGGCCGGGCCCATGTGGTCGGTGCGCCCCGCCATGGCCTGCGGCGGGTCGCCGCCGCCGGTGAGCTGCGTGCCGACGGTCAGCCCGCCGGCCGCCAGCGCGACCGCCGCCGCCATCCCGAGCAGGAACGTGCCCCTGCGCGACCGCCGGTCGGCCGCCTTCTTACGGCGGAGCAGGTCGACCACGGCGGCCTGCCCCTCATCGGGAGGAGGGCCGGCGTCCTCCACGGGGCCGAGGCCGTGCAGCATGTCGGCGACCCCCGCGAGGTCCGACAGCTCGAAGCGGCAGGAGGGGCAGGTGCGCAGGTGGGCCTCGAAGGCCACCCGGTCGTCCGCCTCCAGCAGGCCGAGGGCGTAGGCGCCCACGTCGGTGTGCTCGACTCCCGGGCTCACGCCGTCACCCCCCGCTCCTCCAGCGCGACCCGCAGCGCGCGGACCGCGTAGTAGACCCGGGACTTCACCGTGCCCACCGGGATGCCGAGCGCCGCCGCGGCGTCGTTGACCGACCGGTCCCGCAGGATCGTCTCGTTCAGGATCTCGCGGTGCGCCGGTGACAACGCCTTCAGCGCCTCTGACACGACCACCTGGCGCAGCAGCCCCTCCAACTCGTCCGGCACCGGCACGCTGTCCAGCGCGCCGTCGCCCGATTCCGGCGGGCGCGCCTCTCTGCGCCGCCGGTCATCGATCACGATACGTCTGGCCACGGTGGCGAGCCAGGGCATGAGCGAGACCGAGTCGGGGTCCAGCCGCTCGGCGCTGCGCCAGGCCCGGATCATCGTCTCCTGCACCACGTCTTCCGCCCACTGCCGGTCGCCCGCCGTCAGGCGTACCACGAAGGCCAGCAGCGGCCGGTGGTACTCCCGGTAGAGCACGGACACGACCACCTCGTCGTCCGGCCGCACCCGCCGGATCAAGTGGCGTAGGCGCGTCTTGCCCGCCGGGGCCGCGTCCTCCGCCGAGGGCGGGGGATACGTGCTGATCCGCATCATTCCCCTTTCTCGCGTCCGTCGGGAGGGAGTACGCTCGGCCGCCCTGGCAGGGTTCAACGGATCGGCGAAGATAATCCGATTGCATCGCCCGGGACAGGTGGTTAGAGTCGCTTGCGCAACCGATCGAGGAGGTGAGGACCATGCGGGTCGTTCTTTTCCGTCTGCCGTCCCTCTACCTCCGGGGGCTCGTCTGAGCTGCCCGTTTCCTTCTCGATCAAAGGTTTCACCGTCTTGTCTCACGATCTTTCCCTGCTCGGCTGGACCGACCTGCGCGCCGCCGAGCTTCCCGCTGACACCGTCCCGGCGCGGGTGGCCCGCGTCGACCGCGGCGCCGCCGAGGTGATCGCCGCCGACGGGCAGCACCACGTCAAGTACGGCGCCCGCGTGCGCCGTTCCTCCGCCGACGACCCGGTGGCCCTGCCGTGCGTCGGCGACTGGGCCGCGCTCAGATGGCTGCCCGAAGGCCGGTACGAGCTCGACCAGGTGCTTTCCAGGACCACCGCGTTCGTCCGGGGCGGCGTGAGCCGCGACTCGGTCGGCGGCCTGTCCGGCGACGGTCAGGGCCAGGTGCTGGCGGCCAACGTCGACGTCGTCTTCGTGGCCGAGCCGTCCATGCACGCGACCGACTTCGCCGACCTGGGCCGTATCGAGCGTCTGGTGGCGCTGGCCTGGGAGTCCGGCGGCACGCCCGTCGTGCTGGTGACCAAGTCCGACCTGTTCGAGGCCGGGCTCGACGAGCTGATGGCCGACGTACGCGCCGCCGCGCCGGGCATCGACGTGCACGCCGTCTCCTCGCTGCTGGGGGAGGGGGTCTCGCTGGCCGCGAGCTATCTGCACGGCTCCCGTACGGCGGTCGTGCTCGGGCCGTCCGGCGCGGGCAAGTCCACCCTGGTCAACGCGCTGGCCGGCATGGGTGCGATGGACACCCAGCAGGTCCGGGCGGCCGACGGGCGCGGGCGGCACACGACCGTCCACCGGGAGCTGATCCCGTTGCCCGGCGGCGGCCTGATCATCGACACCCCGGGCATCCGGCGCATCGGCCTCTACGACATCGGGGAGGGCGTGGATCTCGTCTTCTCCGACATCGAGAAGCTGGGCCAGCGGTGCCGGTTCGCCGACTGCGGGCACGTGAGCGAGCCGGGCTGCGCGGTCCTGGACGCCATGGAGAGCGGCGAGCTGCCCGAGCGCCGGCTGCAGAGCTGGCGCAAGCTGCAACGCGAGGCCGCGTGGATGGCGTCCCGCACGGACGCGCGGCTGCGCAAGGAGCAGCAGAACAAGTGGAAGATCATCCACAAGGAGATGCGCCGCTCCAACCGCAACCGCCCCTGACCCCTGATCCCACCTCCCGCCCTGCCTGACGCGGAAGGTGTGGCCGGGCCCACCTCCCGTTCCGCTCGGTGCGGGAGGTGGGGGCGAGCCCGCACCCCTTCCGCCTCCTGGGGTGGGAGGCGAGTAGGGCGGGTTGTGGGGGTAGGCACAGGTCATGGAGCTGTTCGCGGATCGGGCCGAGGCCGGGGCGTTGCTGGCCGAGCGGCTGCCGGAGGTGAACGACCCCGTCGTGCTGGCGTTGCCGCGCGGCGGGGTCGCCGTGGCCGTGCCCGTCGTACGGCGGCTCGGCGGGGAGCTGGACGTGCTCGTCACCCGGAAGATCGGCTACCCGCCGGCGCCCGAGCTGGGTGTGGGGGCGATCGCCGAGGGCGGCGAGCCGGTGTTCGACCTGACGATGCTCGACCGGCTGGGCATGACGCCCGAGGACGTGGCCGGCGTGGTCGAGCGGGAGCGGCACGAGCTGGCCAGGAGGGTGGAGGTGTACCGGGGCGGCCGGCCGTTGCCGCCGCTGGCCGGTCGCGAGGTGATCGTCGTGGACGACGGCCTGGCCACGGGCGTCACCGCGAGGGCGGCCCTGCGCGCGGTCGCCGCCGCCGGTCCCGCCAAGGTGACGCTGGCCGTGCCGGTCGGCGCCGAGGACACCGTCAGGATGATGCGGGCGGAGGCCGACGAGGTGGTGGTGCTGCTGACCCCGGTCGACTTCAGAGCGGTCGGCCAGTGGTACGAGCACTTCGACCAGCTCACCGACGCCGACGTGCTCGACCTCCTGAACCGGAGATGACCCCTACCGGACACCGACGCTCAGGCTGGTGCCTAGGTGGACAGGACCGCCCACACCAGCTTCCTGGAGCTGCCGGGGGCGAACCAGCCCCATGCGCTGCAGAGCGCGTCCACCAGCCGCAATCCGCGCCCGAACTCGGCGAACACGTCGGTCTGCGCCGCCACCGGGACGGTCTGGCTGTGGTCGGTCACCACGCAGGCCAGCTCGGGCCGCCGGAAGAGCAGCCGCAGCTGTACGGCCCCGCCGCCGTGCCGCATCGCGTTCGTGACCAGCTCGGAGACCACCAGCTGCATGTCGAAGGCCACGTCGGCGACCGCCCACGAGGTGAGGGTCTGGTCCACGAAACGCCGGGCCATCGCCACGCACCCCGGCTCGGACGCGGTGCTTTCGTGGAACGGGAACACCGCGTCGCACGGTCCGGCCCGCCCATCCACCAGAATGGAGGCGAGCCACCCTGGTGGCCCGGAACCTATGGCGGCTTGCGGCCGAGCGTCGAAAGTCGTCATCCTGGCCCCCGAAGCGCGGTCTGGTGATCCAGTGCCCATCTTTACGGGGTGTGGTTATTGATGCAAGACTTTTCGTGTTTTACCGATGCGAATACCATCTGCACGTGCAGATGATCTAGGAGCGGTCGAGTGAGCGCACAGAGCGCGGAGGGAAAGCTTCTCAGCTACTCGCCGGGAAGCCCGACGGTGCTGCGGATCCTGCTGGGTACGCAACTGCGCAGACTCCGTACCGAGAAGGGCATCTCCCGAGAGGATGCCGGATACTCCATTCGCGCATCTCATGCGAAGATCAGCCGACTTGAGCTCGGGCAGGTCAGCTTCAAGCAGCGGGACGTCGCCGACCTGCTCACCCTCTACGGCGTCACCGATCCCGACGACCGGGAGCCGCTGCTCGCCCTGGCCCGGCAGGCCAACGCCCCCGGCTGGTGGCACAAGTACGGCGACCTGCTCCCCGGCTGGTTCGAGGTCTACATCGGCCTGGAGGGCGCCGCCTCCGCCATCCGCACGTTCGAGAACCAGTTCATCCCCGGCCTCCTGCAGACGCCCGCCTACGCCAAGGCCGTCATCCGGCTCGGCAACGAGAAGGCGCTCGACTCCGAGCTCGACCGCCGCGTCACCCTGCGCACCACCCGGCAGAGGCGGCTGGAGAGCGGGCTCAAGCTCTGGGCCGTGATCGACGAGGCCGTCCTGCGCAGGCCGCTCGGCGGGGCCGAGGTCATGCGCGAGCAGGTCCGCCACCTGCTCGACGCCACGGAGGAGCGCAACGTCACCGTCCAGGTGGTGCCGTTCGAGAGCGGTGGGCACGCGGCGGCCGGTGGCTCGTTCAGCATTCTGCGCTTCCCCGAGCGCGAGCTGCCCGATGTGGTCTACATGGAGCAGCTCACCAGCGCCCTCTATCTGGACAAGCCGGCAGACTCCGACCACTTCATGGAGGTCATGGACCGGCTGAGCATCCAGGCGCTGGAGCCGAAGCAGACGAGGCGCTTTCTGGAACAGTTCATTTCCGGATGAGCTGCTGAAACTCCTGTGATCCACTCCATAGTCGGATTTTTGGGCATCCGGTATATGGAGTCTGTCGTGCTGTCGTAGGGTCAGCGCAAACGCGGATGCACGTGCATCCGTAAGATCGCTAGGAGCTGTCCCCCATGCACGAGTTCCGGAACGGAACCCCCGCCGGTCACCTCCCCGTCGTATGGCGCAAGAGCAGGCGCAGCAACCCCAACGGCAACTGCGTCGAGGTCGCGGGCCTGCCCACGGGGGAGATCGCCATGCGCAACTCCCGGTTCCCCGACGGCCCCGCGCTGGTGTACACGCAGGCCGAGATCAGCGCGTTCGTCCTCGGGGCCAAGGACGGGGAGTTCGACGACCTGATCGTCTGATCAGCGGGGTTCGTTGTACCAGCGCCACCGGGGCAGGCGCGGGCGTCCGGGCAGCTCGCCGCGGCCGGTCGCCCACAGCAGCGTGGCCCACGGGGCGGTGTCCACGGGGGCGTCGGGGAACAGGCGGGCCAGCACCCGCGAGCACAGATCCGCGGACGGCTCCCAGGCCAGGCCGAGCCCCGCGGACACGTCGTGCATATGCACGAGCGTTTCCACCAGGCCCATCGCGGCGAACGCCGTCGCGTCCCCCGTGCCGAAGATGTGATGACCTCCGGCCCCTGGCGGCGCGGTGCGGACCATGGCCGACAACAGCGCGCCGCTGGCCTGGAGCACCTGCAGCAGCCCGACGGGCCCGGCCGCGCGGTCGGCGTGGACGGCGTTGTTCGGGCCGCCGGGCCTGCGCCGGTCCAGTGCGAAGGGCACGTACGTGTCCAGCGGCGGCACCCTGAGCCCGAGCTGGGCGGCGTAGGAGAACAGGTCGTCGGCGAGATGCTCGACGGTCTCCCAGCAGGTCCACTCCAGCGAGCCCGCCTGCTCCTCCCACGCCTGCGGCGGCGCGTCCCGCAGGGTGTCGACGGCGAGGGCGACGGCCTCGTCGAGGTCGTCCGCGGTCACGAGCGGTGAATCCGGCATAGGGCGCACCTTATCTCCGTCCGCTTCGTGCGTCCGCGTGTAGGGTCGTCACGATCCGCACGTCCGGACGGGAGCCGTACCGCATGACCGAGCCCGAAGACCTCACCGCGCGCGCCCGCATCAGGGAGGCGGCGCTGCTGCACTTCGGCGAGCACGGCTTCGAGGGGGCCACGACCCGGGCCATCGCCGAGACCGCGGGCGTGTCCCCGGGGCTGCTGCGCCACCACTACGGCTCCAAGCGGGCGCTGCGCGAGGCGTGCGACGAGCACCTGATCAGGATCGTCCGGCGCATCGAGGGCGACGTCCGCGCCGGGGCCGTGCCCGCCGGGAGCAACCCCGTGGCCGCCGCGCTCGACGCGCTGGCGCCCTACCGGCTGTACGTGGCGCGGGCGCTGGCCGAGGGCTGGGCGGAGCCGCTGTTCGACGGCATCGCCGAGCTGAGCGAGCGGTGGCTCGAAGAGCTCGACGAGACCCGCACGGACGAGCCGTTCGCCGGCCGCAAGGCCCGCGCGACGGTGTCCACGGCCATGTCGCTGTCGATCGGCGTCCTGCACAAGCACGTCTCCCGCGGCCTGGGCGTGGACGTGTTCAGCCCCGAGGGCGCCCACCTGCTCGCGCTCACCCTGCTCGACCTCTACTCCCACCCCCTGCTGACCCCCGCGGCGGCGGCGGAGCTGCGGGACGCCCTCGGCAGAAGCCGCGCGAGCGGATGATCCCGCTCAGGACAGGAAATCCGCCAGGACCGGACGCAGCGCCTCGGGCCGGCCGAGCACGCCGTGGTCCTCGCCGGGAAGCACCAGGTGCCGCGCGGCCGGCACGGCCTCGGCGACCGCCCGTACGGCGTCGAGCATCCACTTCGGAGACTGGTCGCCGCCGATCGCCAGGGTGGGCACGGTGATCCGGGACAGCCGCTCGACCGGCGGGAGCTGCCCCGGACCGCACACGGCGGCGTCGTAGGGGAGCGTGTGCGCCAGGCCGGTGAACCAGCCCCACACGCCCTCCGAGCGCATGCCCGCCACGGTCTCCTCCGGCACGTCGACGCCCTCGGTCAGGAACAGCGCCACGGCGTCGTCGCGGCGGTCCTGCGCGATGAGGGCGCGCAGGCGCTCGGCGAAGTCGTCCCCGGGAGGGGTGCGGGCGCCGTCCACGACGTACGGCGGCTCGTAGACGGCCAGGCGGGCGATCGGCAGCCCGTACGCGGCGGCCTCCAGCGCGAGGATGGCGCCGGAGGAGTGGCCGAAGACGCTCGCCGAGCCGCCCGCGTGCTCGATCAGCGCCGCGAGGTCCTCGATCTCGCGCTCGACGGCGTAGGCGGGCGCGTCGCCGCTGCCGCCCCGGCCGCGGCGGTCGTAGGCGATCGCGCGGAAGCCGGGGGCGAGCGCGGTGGCGAGGGCGGCGACGGTGGTGCGGTCGTTGAACGCGCCGCCCACCAGGATCACCGGGTGGCCGTCGCCGCCGCTCTCGAACGCGATGCGGGTGCCGTCGGCCGAGGTGACGGTCTGAAGCGTGGACTGCATTGCCGGACTCCTTCTTCGTGCTTGTGTCACCAGGAGGTCGGAGCCGGCCCGCGCCTCTCTACATGCCTCTAACGAAAAATTCGCGGATCCGCCTGAAGGCCGCGCGAGAGGCGGACGGTGATGAACTCGTTGTCGTCGGGACGACCCGGCGTGCGGCCGCTGGAGAAGGGGAAGTTGTTGTCGTCCAGGAGGGCCAGGGTGCGGTCGTCGAGCACGACCACGTCCTCGATGGTCTGGAAGGGGAACCGGAACGTGCCGGGCGTGCCGCCGAGGCCGCGCGGGTCGGCCAGGTCGAGCAGGTCGGCCACCTGCGTCTTGTCCAGTGCGCCGTCGTGGTCCCGGTCCCGCGTGTCGGCCAGGTAGACGCGCTTGACCTTGGCGGCGTCGCCCTGGAGGTTGTCCCGCTCGATGATCAGGAAGCGGTTCTCGTCCACGGCGACGGCGTCGCCGATGGAGTGCGAGGGGTCCTCCAGCCGGTACGTCCACGTGCGCCCGGTGTATGCGCGCTTGCGTAGGTCGAACTCGTTCATCCGCAGAGTGCCCGCCGGGTCGCCGTTCACCGTGCCTTCGAGCAGCGGGTAGAGCCTGCGGCCGTCCACCGACCTGGCCATGCCCTCGAAGCCCTTGCTACTGGCCAGGTTGGGACGGCCGCCGTTCAGGTAGGGGTTCTCGGGGGCCTTGACGCCGGGCAGTTCGATCGGGGCGTCGAGCAGCCGGCCCTTGCGGTCGAAGTGCAGCAGGAACGGGCCGAACTCGTCGCCGATCCAGTACGTGCCGTCCGTGGCGCGCACGATCGACTCGACGTCGAAGTCGGAGCCGGTCAGCGTACGGTCCGGGCGGGTCAGGGGGAACGGGACGAGCCCGCGCGGATCGGTGAGGTTGAAGCCGCCGAGCACCTCGACCGTCCTGGCGTCGAAGTCCGGCTTGACGTTGTGCACGCGCAGGAGGAAGTCGGCGCTGTTGGCCTTGTTGCCGAAGCCGTTGTCGGACAGCACGTCGAAGCTGCCGTCGTGGCGGCGGGCGATGCCGCTGAAGCCCTGCACGGGCTGGCCGGGGAAGGGCGGGGTGACGCCGTTGACCGGCGCGGTGCCGAGCAGCGAGCCCGACGGCTCGCTCCGGGGGACGTAGGTCTGGGCGGGAAGCGCGGCGAAGCCGGTGAGCGTGGCGCGGCCGAACGTCGCGCTGCCTCGGCCCTCGGGCTGAGCGGGGTCGGCCAGGGCGGCCGTGGCGGGGGCGGCGAGGGCGAGCGTCATGGCCGCCGCGCACGTCAAGGTGGTGATGCGTCTCATGGCGGGCACGCTAGAGGCGCCACATGACGGCATTCCGAACAACGGGCAACCGCCAGGAAACCGGCCATACCAGGAGCAAACACACCCAAGCCCGCAGAAAAACCAAGGCGGGTACGCCCACAAGAAAGGCCCACCTGGAGGAAGGGGCGATCCGGGAAAGAGGCGGCCGAGTTCGGAGGAAAGGCCGAGCCGGGAGGAAAGGCGGACACGCTCGGGAGAAAGGTCGAGTCCGCAGGAAAGACGGAAATGCCCGGAGAAAAGGTGGGTGCGGTGGAAACCGCGACGGCCACCCCTGCCCAGGATCGGGCGGGGGTGGCCGGGTGTGTCCGGGATGACGATCTCGGGCCTGATCAGGCAGTTACCCCGACCGGGTTCGCCAGAGCCTGGACATGGAAGGCCAGGCTCCGGTTCATCGGGACAACTGAGTGATCACGCGATGATCGTTGATGCTGCCGAGGTGTGTCAGGCGGCGGAGATGCCGGCGCTGGCGGCGCGGCGCATGCGACGGCGACGCTCGCTGGCGCGCTCGTCCTCGTTGAGACCGCCCCACGTGCCGTACTTCTCCGGCCGGGACAGCGCGTAGTCTAGGCACTCGTTGCGGACAGGGCACCCGGCGCAGATCGCCTTGGCCTTCCGCTCACGTACGTCACGCTCGGGCTGCCGCTCCCCGTCGGGGCCGAAGAAGAGCACGAGATCCTCACCCCGGCACGCGGCATCATCCTGCCAACCCCAGCTGGGGCGCGGGCGGGCGAGCTGCCGACGTACCTGAGACATGAGAAAACCACCTTCGTGAGAGGTATTTCGGTAATTGAGCCGCATTGGACGCTTTTGGCGTCACTGTTCCAACGCAAGGACGGGCCGTGATGTTCCCTAGTCAGGCGAGGGCGGGCGTGGCGTACCGCACAGGCGTGAGCCTGTCCAGCGAAACCAGCCGGTAGGTGGTGATCGTCTCGGCGCAAGCCGTACCACACGGCGCTGTGAACGCCGATGGCTCAACCACAACCTGGAACCGGACGTCTCCGCAGCGCACGACTGCTTCGGTGACGTCGCCGTCCGACCTGGAGGATTCCACGGCCACTGCGCCGACGGAGCACTCTCCCGTATGGGCTCGGGCAAAATGCTCGACGGCTTGCAATGGCTCAGGGATGCCTGCGCGCCCCCGGAGACGGTCGAGAATGACCTCGCCCGACCGGTACGCGTTAGCCGCTGCCAGTGCAGCAGCCTGAGACATGCTGCCGTAGAAAATTCCGTGTGGCAAGCACACGAGGTTGGCGGCGTAGCGATCGCCGCCAACGTGTGACGTTTCCCACACTCTGTCGGGCAAAGATTCGGCCAGCGACCGAGCGAGGGGTAGTCCAATGCGGGCGCAGCACACATTGCGCTTGGCGTGCGTGCAGACCAGAAATACCGGCTCGTCTTCAAGTATGCAGGACTCCGGGAGCACTCCCGCCACGAAGGCGTCCAGGTCAAGATCGTCCGGACCTGCGACGACACCGCGGGCCAACCAGGGGCGGTCGCCCGCCGCGTAGGCCAATAGCACACGGATTCCCTGGTCCCGCTGGCGGGTTCGCCTCCCCGGACGCCTGATGAGCTGGGGCCTGATACCGCGTTCGAGCGCTCGGCGCACGAGTTCGGAGATTTCTTCAGGAAGTTGCAAGCTTTCCAGGTGGGAGGGCCAGGGGCCGTCGTACTCGACGAGCAGCCAGAGCCTGGCTCCCACGGTGGCGCTGGCCAGGGTCGGCATGGCTCCCGTGTGGCAGCCCGCCATGTGCTCGCAGCCCCTCGCCAACGCCTCTCCCTTCCCGACGAATTAGGTAAGGATAACCTAACGCATCGGCGGGTTCGGGGGCGGGGTCACCGGTTCCCGAGCACGTCGCGTGTCGCGGGCAGCGCCCGAACGCGGTCGGCGGCGACCAGGCCGATCCTGGTCCTGCGGTCCAGCAGGTCGGCCTCGTCCAGCGCGCCCTCGTGCCGGACCGACCAGAGCAGGTCGCCCTTGGTCAGGCCGAGCCCGACCTCTTCCGGATGGGCCTTGACCAGCTCGTACGCCGCCTCGGCCTCGCTGCCGTACCGCTCGGTGAGCCGCGCCGGCACGCCGCCCGGCTGCGGTCCGGCGCCGACCAGGGGGATCTTCTTCGTCCGGCTCGGTCCGGCGTCGAGCTCTTTGAGGGAGACTGCCCGGTCCACGGCGTCCTCGGCCATTCGCCGGTATGTGGTGAGTTTGCCCCCGACGACCGTGACCACGCCGCCGTCCGACAGGACCGCGTGCCGGCGCGAGAGGTCCGCCGTGCGGCCGTCGGCGGCCAGAAGCGGCCTCAGGCCCGCGTACGCGCCCGCGACCGCCTCAGGGGTCACCCGGGCCTCAAGGATGCCGTTCAGCACCTCCAGGAGCGCTGTGACGTCCTCCGCGGGCACATCGGGAACGTCCGGCACCGGCCCGTCCACCGGCTCGTCGGTCAGCCCGACGTAGACGCGCCCGTCGCCCTGGGGAAGTACGAGCGCGAATCGGTTGGTCTCTCCGGGAATGGGCACGTGCATGCCGGCGATCAGCCCCGGCAACGTCCCCGCGTCGAGCACGAGGTGGCTGCCCCTGGACGGACGCAGCCGCACCGCCGGGTCGAGCTGCCCGGCCCACACGCCCGTCGCGTTGACCACCGCCCTGGCCCGGACGGTGAACTGCTCGCCGGTCAGCTCGTCGCGCACCTCGGCGCCCTCGTCCGTGAGCCGCAGGGCCCGGCAGCGGGTCAGGACGCGGGCGCCGTGCCCGGCGGCGGTCCTGGCCAGCGCCACGACCAGGCGGGCGTCGTCGAGCAGCCGGCCGTCCCAGGACAGCAGGCCGCCGCGCAGGCCGTCGCGCGCCAGCACCGGGGCGAGCGTGTGGGCGCGCGCCGCGCCGAGCCGCGTGGGGCCGGGCAGCAGGCGGCGCGGGGTGCGCGCGGCGGTCCGCAGCCCGTCGCCGAGCCGGTAGCCGGCCATCACCACGGCGGCCTGCCGCCGGTCGACCGCCGGCGTCAGCGGCAGCAGGTACGGATGCGCCTTGACCAGGTGCGGAGCCGTCGTCCTGAGCAGGATGCCGCGCTCGACCGCGCTCTCGTAGGCCACGTCCACCTGGCCCTTGGCCAGGTAGCGCAGCCCGCCGTGGACCATCTTGGAGCTCCACCTCGACGTGCCGAAAGCCAGGTCGTGCGCGTCGATCGCGGCTACCCTCAAGCCGCGGGAGGCGGCGTCCAGGGCCGCGCCGGCTCCCGTCGCACCGAGCCCCACCACCAGCACGTCGAGCCGCTCCCCGGCGACCACGCCCAGTTCGTACGACCTTCTGCGGGCGTTCAGCGAGCTATCCAAGGTAGGCCTCCAGCAGCGCGGCGAGTTCGGCGTCCAGGTCGTCGAGCGTCACGGGGTCGAGCATCGTGGGGGCCGACAGCAGGAACGACTGGGCCACCAGCAGCACGGCCCGCGCCCTGGCCGGGCCGCCGACGGCCGGCTCCAGCAGGGCCAGCACCGCCTCGTGGCTCGCCCCCCGCCGGTCCAGCAGGTACGGCAGCAGCAGCTCCGGGTCCGCCTCCACGATCTTCCGCCACAGCGGGTGCGCGCGCAGCCCGCGTACGCCGTCCACGATCGCGCGTACCGGATCGGACAGGTCGAGCCGCGACACCACCGCGACCCACTCCCGCGTCATCAGGTCGGCGACCAGCGAGCGCACGTCCGGCCAGCGGCGGTAGATCGTCATCCGCGACACGCCCGCCCGCCTGGCCACGTCCGTGAGCGTGGTCCTGCGCACGCCGTAGGCCAGCACGCACGCGCGCGCCGCGTCCAGCACGCCCTCATTGTGACGGTTCGACGTCATGTGTCACAGTGTATGCGTGACCGGTGAACCCATGCTCTGGTGTGGCTGGGGCGACCCCGCCAAGGCCCGCGAGCTGCCCGAACAGATCCGCAAGCTGCTGCACGACCTCCTCGGCGTGCGCGCGCCCGAAACCCCGGCCGCCGCCTTCGACGACGTGCGGCTGCCGCCGGTCGCGCTGCCCGAGCCGGTGCTGGCCGCCCTCGCGGCCGTCGCCGGGCCCGCGCACGTGCTGACGTCGCACGAGGCCAGGCTGCGGCACACGCGCGGCAAGTCCACGCCCGACCTGCTGCGGATGCGCGCCGGCGACGGGTCCGACGCCCCCGACGCGGTCGTGCTGCCCGGCTCGCACGACGAGGTGGCTGAGCTGCTGCGGCTGTGCGCGGCCGAGCGGGTCGCGGTCGTGCCGTTCGGCGGCGGCACCTCCGTCGTCGGCGGGCTCGTGGCCGCGCGGGCCGGCTTCACCGGCGTGATCGCGCTCGACCTGGGCAGGCTCGACCGGCTGCGCTCGGTCGACGCCGAGTCGATGGTCGCCGACTTCGAGCCGGGCGTGCGCGCCCCCGAGGCCGAGCGGCTGCTCGCCGAGCACGGCCTCACGCTCGGGCACTTCCCCCAGTCCTTCGAGTACGCCACGCTCGGCGGCTTCGCCGCGGCCCGCTCCAGCGGCCAGGCCTCGGCCGGGTACGGCCGCTTCGACGACATGGTCGTCGGCCTCACGCTGGCCACGCCGTCCGGGACGCTGGAGCTCGGCCGCGCGCCGAAGTCCGCGGCCGGGCCCGACCTGCGCCAGCTCGTCCTGGGGTCGGAGGGGGCGTTCGGTGTCATCACGTCGCTGCGGCTGCGGGTGCGCAGGCGTCCGGCCGAGCGCCGCTACGAGGGCTGGCGGTTCGAGTCGTTCCGAGCGGGGACGGCCGCCGTGCGGGCACTCGCCCAGGACGGCCCGCTTCCTACCGTGCTGCGGCTCTCCGACGAGACCGAGACCATGATCGGCCTGGCCCGGCCGGACGCGATCGGCGGCGGCGGCTCCGGCTGCCTGGTGATCCTCGGCGTCGAGGGCGACTGGATCGGCCACCGGCACGCCGCGGCCGCCGCGGTCCTGGCCCGGCACGGCGGCGAGCCGCTGGGCCCCGAGCCCGGCCAGGCATGGGAGCACGGCCGCTTCTCCGCGCCGTACCTGCGCGACTCGCTGCTCGGCGCGGGGGCCACCGTGGAGACCCTGGAGACGGCCGGGTTCTGGTCGAACCTGCCGCGCCTGTACGACGCCGTCCGGCTGGCCCTGCTCGGCGCCCTCGGCTCGCCGCTGGTCATGTGCCACGTCTCCCACGTGTACGAGACCGGCGCGTCGCTGTACTTCACCGTCGTGACCCCGCAGGAGGGCGACCCCGTCGAGCAGTGGGAGCGGGCCAAGCAGGCGGTGAACGCGGCCATCGTCGAGGCCGGCGGCACGATCTCGCACCACCACGGGGTGGGCCGCGACCACCGGGACGCCTACGGCGCGGAGCTGGGCCCGCTGGGCGTGGGAGTGCTCCAGGCGGTCAAGGACCGGCTCGACCCGGCCGGGATCCTCAACCCCGGGGTGCTCGTGCCTCAGTCGCCGCCCGGGATCTGATCGGCCTCGGCCAGCGTCTCGGCGGCGTCGCTGTAGCGGTGGAGCGCCTCGTACGCCTCGGCCAGCCGGTACAGCGAGACCGCGAGGTGGCCGCCGCCGAGCCCGCGGCTGAGCGCCACCGCCTCCTGCGCCATGGGCAGCGCCTCGACGGCGCGGGAGCGGTCGAGCAGCAGCCCGGCCGTGGTGCGCAGGCAGTGGACCAGCAGGCCGGTGTACTCGGCGGGGGAGCCGGCGGCCAGCGCCCGGCTCTGCGCGATGGCCTCGCGGGCCCGTTCGGCGCCCCGGCCCCACCGGGGCAGGCGCAGGGCGTAGGCCAGCAGCGCCTGCACGGCCGCCGCGTCGGGGGTGCCCATCCGGGTCGCGTCGTCCGGGCCGTTCCGGTTCATGGGAGCCCACCTCCGCGTCCCAAGGGCTTGCTTGGGGACGTGAGGTTACACCATGCCGCACCATCTGTGTTTCCGGGAGTACGGAGCGTGGAGTGTGCGCGAATGGAAGATGCCGGTAAAGATGTGGTCATGGTGGAAGTGGCGGCCGAGCGCGGGAAACAACATTCCTCACGGGTGTCGGAGGCGGGGGCCGGCTGGGCCTGTGCGGAACCGGGGACGTTCGCCCAGCTCAGGCCGGACAAGGGCGGATTCACCTGGTTTAATTTACGCACGCTCTGGTTGTCCAGGAACGAGATCCTGGCCGGCTTGTTCGGTGATCCTTCCGGGGAGGTGCGGGAACGGTGGATCGCGGCTCAGGAAGCGCGCGGGATAGATCCGGAATTTCGCATCAAGCCCGGCGTCGGGGGAAATTTCAATTTCCTGATCCTCGGCGACACCGGCGAGGGCGACGCCTCCCAGTACGCCGTCGTCCCCGGCATGCTGAGGCTGGGGCAGGACACGTCGTTCGCCGTCATCGCCAGCGACGTCATCTACCCGACGGGGTCGGGCAACGAGTACGGGAACAAGTTCTTCCGCCCGTACCAGGACTACGAGGCGCCGATCTACGCCATCCCCGGCAACCACGACTGGTACGACGGGCTCGGCGGCTTCATGCGGGTCTTCTGCGACGCCCCGCCACTCAAGCCCAAGCCGGACCGCGGGCTGCGCGGCCTGCTGTGGCGCAAGCCGGAGACGATCGACGAGGCGAAGCTGGCCGAGGCGCGCAAGCTGCGGGGGCGGCCGGCCCAGCAGGCCGTGCAGCCGGCGTCGTACTGGGCGATCGAGAGCGACAGCCTGGTGATCGTGGGCGTGGACACCGGCATCAAGAACGTGATCGACAAGGCGCAGACGGCCTGGCTGCGCCGCGTCTCGCTCGACCCGCGGCCGAAGATCCTGGTGACCGGGAAGCCCATCTACACCGGCAACGTCCACAAGCCGTCACTGCTGGAGGAAGGCGGCACGATCGATGACATCGTGCGCGACCCGGCCCACCGGTACGTCGCGGCCATCGGCGGAGACGTGCACAACTACCAGCGCTATCCGGTCAAGGTGGGCGACCGGGTGATCCAGTACGTCGTGACCGGCGGCGGCGGCGCGTTCATGCACGCCACCCACATCATCGACAGGGTGGACGTCGCCGGCGTGGCCGAGGACGACTTCAAGTGCTACCCGCTGCGCGGCGACTCGCTGTCCTTCTACAGCCAGCTCTACGCCCGCCGGCTGCGGATGAAGTGGCTGCGCCTCACGCCCGAGGAAGCGGTGTGCATCATGTCGAGCCGGATCGGCAACCGGCCGGCCCGGCCGATCGAGGGCCAGGTCACGGTCACCCGGCGGATGCGCTGGGCGGCGCGGCTGCTCGGGGCCTGGCCGTGGCCGTTCAGGCTGCCGGTGGACAAGGTGTTCCACCGCTTCCTGTCGGAGCTGTCCGACTGGGACCACCCGCCGTTCTTCAAGCAGTTCCTGCACGTGTCGGTCACGCCCGACCGGCTGACCCTGCGGTGCTTCGCCGCCACCGGCTGCCTGGAGCAGGAGCTCCGGCCGCCGCTGGAGGACGAGGTGCACATCGGTTTGTCGTAGCTGTTTGGCACCCTTATGTGCGTGTATGTCGTGGTAGCAGGGGAGACGGTGCTCCCCGTCGGGGGAACGGCCCGGCGCGTGGCCGATCCGGCGTCCGCGGTGCGGGAGCTGGAGGCCGGGGCCGGGCCGCGGTGGGTCTGGGCCGACACGCGGGAGACGTACCCGCCGCTGCTGGAGCAGGGTGTGCGGGTCGCGCGCTGCCACGACCTCGCGCTCACCGAGGGGCTGCTGCTCGCCCACGAGGGCCGCTACGGCGAGCCGCGCTCAGCGCGGGCCGCGCATGCCCGGCTGCACGGCCTGCCGGTGCCCGACGACCAGCCGAGCGTGTCCGGCACGCTGTTCGCGCCCGAGCCGCTGGGGGCCGAGGCGGTGGCCGAGGTGCTGGCCGAGCAGCTCCGCCGCATCGAGGCGCTGCCCGAGCCGGGCCGCTTCCGGCTGCTGGTCGCCGCCGAGTCCGCGGGCGCGCTGGTCGCCGCCGAGATGTCGGACGAGGGCATGCCCTGGCGCCGGGACGTGCACGACGCGCTGCTCACCGACATGCTCGGACCGCGTCCCGTGCACGGCATGCGCCCGGCCAAGCTGCAGGCGCTGGCCGACGAGGTGGCGGCGGCCTTCGGGCACCCGGTCAACCCCGACTCGGTGCAGCAGCTCGTCAAGGCGTTCAAGGGCGCGGGGGTGGCGCTGAAGACGACCCGGTCGTGGGAGCTGAAGAAGATCGAGCACCCGGCCGTCGCGCCGCTGCTGGCCTACAAGGAGCTGGCCCGGCTGTACAGCTTCCACGGCTGGGTCTGGGCCGACCAGTGGGTGCGCGGCGGGCGCTTCCGCCCCGAGTACGTCGTCGGCGGCGTGGTGTCCGGACGGTGGGCGACCAGCGGCGGCGGGGCGCTGCAGATCCCCAAGGTGATGCGCCGGGTCGTGGTGGCCGACGAGGGATGGACGCTGGTCGTCGCCGACGCGGCCCAGCTGGAGCCGAGGGTGCTGGCCGCGATGGCCGGCGACGGAGGGCTGGCCAGGGCGGCGGGGGAGATCGACCTCTACTCTGCGCTGGCCCGGTCGTTCGGGGGCGAGCGCGCCAATGCCAAGATCGCGATGCTGTCCGCCATGTACGGCGGCACCAGCGGCGACGCCTCCAAGCTGCTGGCCGTCATGCGGCAGCGCTTCCCGAAGGCGTACCAGTTCGTGGAGGACGCGGCCAAGGCAGGGGAAGAAGGGCGGCTGGTCCGGTCGTGGCTCGGGCGTACCAGCCCGCCGCCGTCCGGGCGGTGGAAGGAGCTCGTGTCCGGCCCGGAGGGCGGGCGGGCGGCCCGCGACCGGGGCAGGTTCACCAGGAACTTCGTGGTGCAGGGCACGGCGGCCGAATGGGCGCTGGCGCTGCTGGCGGTGCTGCGCGGGCTGCTGCCCGAGCCCGCCAGGCTGGTGTTCTTCCAGCACGACGAGGTCATGGTGCACTGCCCGCTGGAGCAGGCGGAGGAGGTGGCCGCGGCGGTGACGACGGCGGCGGCCGAGGCGAGCAGGCTGCTGTTCGGCTCCACCCCGGTGCGCTTCCCGATGGAGACCGTCGCCGTCGCCTGCTACGGCGACGCCAAGTGACCGTCCGAGCCGGTCAGGCGCGTTCGCGGTAGCGGGCCGAGGCCAGCCAGAGGCCGGACAGGGTGACCATGACGCCGACGACCAGGCCGAGCACGCCGTAGGACAGGATGCCCACGATGGCGCCCGCGATGATCGTCCCGGTGGCGCCGCAGACGTTCATGAGCAGGTCGGACAGGCCCTGCACGGCGGGACGGCGGTCGATCGGCACCGACTCGGTGACCAGCGCCGACCCGGCCACCAGCCCGCACGACCAGCCGAGCCCGAGCACGATCAGGGCGGTGGTCACCTGCCACACCCGGTGCCCGGCCGTGCCCGCCAGGACGGCCGCCGCGAGCAGCAGCGCCGAGCCGAGCAGCAGCACCGGCACCTTGCCCGCCCGGTCGGACAGCCAGCCCACGACCGGCGAGAGCATGTACATGCCGGCGATGTGCAGGCTGATCACCAGGCCGATGACGTTCAGGGTCGAGCCGTCGTGGTGGAGCTTCACGGGGGTCATCGACATGATCGAGACCATCGCGGTGTGCGAGACCGCGATCATGACCAGCGCGCGGCGGGCCATGGGGGTCTCGCGCAGCGTCCGCAGGCCCGTCCTGATCGTGCGATGGCGGCCGGGGCCGGGCTCCGGGGCGCCGTCCAGCTCGCGGGCCAGCTTGAGCGGGTCGGGACGCAGGCCGCCGATGATGATCACCAGCGCCACGGCGAACGCCAGCGCCGCGAACGCGAACGGCCCGGCCTTGGCCGCCAGCCCCGCCTGGATGCCCATCCGGTCGGCGGGCTCGGCCAGGTTGGGCCCGGCGACCGAGCCGACCGTCGAGGCCCACACCACCAGCGACAGATGCCGGCCCGCGTGGCCCTGCGGCGACAGATCGGTGGCCGAGTAGCGGGCGGCCAGGCTGCCCGCGCTGCCACCGCCGACCAGCACCAGCCCGGCCAGCAGCAGCGGCCAGTTCCCCAGGCTGATCGCGGCCACCGAGATAGCGCAGCCCGCCAGCGCCGCCAGGTAGGTCAGCGACAGGCCCGCCCGGCGTCCCCCCACGGTCGACAGCCGCGCGGTCGGCAGCGCGAGCAGCGCCGCCCCGAGCACGGTCGCGGTCCCGGCGAACCCGCTGATCACGGTCGAGCCGGACAGCTCGTCGACGACCACCGAGCTGAGCGCCAGCCCGACGGCCACGCCCACACCGCCCACGATCTGCGCGGCGGACAGGACGACCAGGGTCCGGCGTTGGACGTTGACGAGGTCAGGCAGGGAGACGGGGGGTTTCGTGGGGGTGCTGGTCACCTGTGAAGTCTCGCATATACCCCGACATCACCCTAAAGAGGACAGGCATCCATTTCTCTTGGGAAAGGTGCCTTCTATCAGAAGATGGTGACGGAATCCCCCACGGTGATCGTGCCGGGGGCGTCCGGGATCAGGTTGACGCCGAACCAGACCTTGCCGTCCCACTTGCGGTGGCGGGACAGCGTCCTGATGGGCTCCTTGCCCTTGGCGTAGGTCGCGGTGTCGATCGTGGTCAGCACGCAGCGGTCGCAGCCCTTGGTGACCCGGAAGGAGACCTCGCCGATGCGCAGCCGCCGCCACTCGTCCTCGGCGAACGGCCGTTCCGCCCCGTCGATCACCACGCTGGGCCGGAAGCGGCCCATGGGCAGGGGCGGCCGGACCTCCTCGCCGCGCTCGGCCGCCGTCTCGGCGATCCAGTCGTTGAGCCGGTCGAGGGACGCGGTCGTGGTCAGCAGCAGGGGGTAGCCGTCGGCCAGGCTCACCCGGTCGCCGGGCAGGCCGTACTCGGGGTTGACGGGACGGCGGGTCGGGTCGTCGAGCCAGGCCAGCCGCGCCGGACGGCCGATCAGGTCCGACAGCCAGCGGGCCGCGTCGTCGCCGCAGTCGGTGAGCTCGACCGGCGTGCGCCAGACGGTCACCGTGGTCAGGGTGTCGGCAGGGGTGACGCGCAGTGGGGGCGCGTGCGGGCCGGTCAGGGTGAGGGTGTCGCCGTCCAGCTCGGCGACGCAGGCCAGCAGCATCGGGTGCTCGCGGGCGGTCAGCAGGCCGCCCTGCCCGTCGGTCACCAGGTACCGCCGGTCGCCGGCCAGCCCCCACGGCTGCACCTCGGCCCGGTGGACGTCGTGTCCGGCGGTGGACTTGACGGGATAGAAGTGGATGCTCGCCAGTTCCATGGCCAGGACGGTACCTCACGGCCTCGGGACGGCCTCGGCCCGGTGGGCCGCGGCGACCGGCTCCCGGCGCGTACGGGCGGACAGGGCCACCGTGCCCAGGGCCGCGACGCCGAGCACGGCCCCGATCCAGCCCACGGACGGGTACCCGGCGCCCGCCCCGATGGCCAGCCCGCCGAGCCACGGGCCGACGGTGATGCCGACGTTGAAGGCGGAGACGTTCATCGCGGCGGCCATCGTGGGGGCGTCCTTGGCCAGGGTGAAGGCGCGGGTGTTCAGCGTCGGGTTGGTGGCGAAGCCGAACGCCCCGAGCAGCACGATCAGCGGGACGGCCAGCACCGCGACCGGCGCCGCCAGGGCCAGCAGGACCGAGGTCACGACCAGGCCGGCGATGCCCGCGTACAGGGTCGGGAACGGGCGCGCGTCGGCGGTGCGCCCGCCGATGGTGATGCCGATCGTCGCGCCGACGCCGTACAGGGCCAGGACGGCGGGCACCCAGGCCGCCTCCATGCCCGTGGTGTCCACCAGCATCGCGCTCAGGTAGCTGAAGGAGACCAGCAGCGCGCCGGTCGCCAGCGAGGTGGTGGCGAGGGCGATCCACAGGCGCGGGTTCAGCGTCGAGCGCAGTTCGTCGGCGATGCGCGGCGCGTTCTCCCGCTCCGGCCGGTCGCCGGGGATCGTGGCCAGAACGCCCACGGCCGCCAGCGCCGACAGCGCGGCCACGGCCCAGAACGCGGCGCGCCAGCCGAGGTGCTGGCCGATGACCGTGCCCAGGGACAGCCCGAGGACGGTGGCCACGGTCAGCCCGCCCACCAGCACGCTCATGGCCTTGCCCCTGGCGTTCGGCGGCACCAGGCCGATCGCCGTGGAGGCCGCGACCGCCCAGAACCCGGCGTAGACGACCGCGCCCGCCACGCGGGTGGCGAACAGCAGGCCGTAGCTCGACGTCAGGGCCCCGGCCACGTGCGTCAGCGTGAAGACCAGCATGAACGTCAGCAACGCCGTACGGCGCGGCCACCGCAACGTGACCACCGCCAGCACCGGCGCCCCCACCAGCATCCCGATCGCGAACGCCGAGATCAGCAGCCCCGCGTCCGGGACGGACACGCCGAGGTCGGCGGCCATCTCCGGCAGCAGTCCGGCCAGCATCAACTCCGAGGTGCCCTGGGCGAAGATCGCCAACCCCAGGATGAACACCGCCAAAGGCATGATCGACACTCCTGTTTTAGAACGTTCAGTACAAAATTCGGGCACCAAAAAAAGAACGACGCGAGGTCAGAAGGCGGTCAGCGCGGTCGTGGCGATGGATTCGAGCACCGCCCGGTCGGCCCCGCCCCTGGCCGCGACGCGCAAGCCGCTGATCGTGGCCACGACGAAGTGCGCCAGCGCCAGGGCGTCCTTGTCCGCGTCGATCTCGCCGAGGGCCTGCCCGCGCTCGATCGCGCCGCGCAGCGCCTCCACCCGTCGCTCGCCGTCGCGGCGCAGCAGGGCGGCGATGCCGGGATCGTGCGGGGCCACCTCCACCAGGGCGTTGACCACCAGGCAGCCGGCCGGGTCGTCGGCCTCCGGATCGACCGCCTGCCACAGCACGGTCCGGATCTTCTCCACGACCGGCAGGCCGGAGTCCATGAGCTCGATCAGCGCGGACGTGCGCTCCTCGTGGTAGTGGCGAAGGGCCCGCTCGTAGAGATCGCGCTTGCTCGCGAAGGTGTTGTAGATGCTGCTGCGGCCGAGGCCGGTGGCCGCGCACAGGTCCTGGGTCGAGGTGCCTTCGTAGCCCGCGTCCCAGAACGCGCGCATGGCTGCCTCGACGGCGCGGTCCTCCTCGAACGTGCGTGGTCGTGCCATGACGAGCACGCTAGCACGTTTTGGACTGATCGATACAAATATGGGGGGTCAGGTGGTCTGGCGGAACGTGTCCAGGAACACCTTGCGGGCCTCGGCCTGGTCGTCCCACTTCAGCTCGGGCATGTCGAACGAGATCGTGAAGGCGGTCTTGTCGTCGAGCGTGACGTACCGGGTCAGGGCGTGCATCGGGACGCCGTCCGCCGAGGTGTAGGTGTACTCCCAGTCGGCGGCCTTCCAGCCCCGGTAGTCCGTGGCCTGGAGCTGCACCTGGATGTAGCCCTCCACGCCGCCGTCGGCCTCGCGCCGGCTCAGCTCGGCGAGGCCGTCGGCCTGCGGGGCGGCCTGCTCGACCGTGATCCGCGTGCCGGAGTCCCTGGGGCCGGTGAACGTGGCTGCGTCCCCCGAGGTGGCGAGCTTCCAGCCGTCCGGCGCCGCCGCCGCGAAGCCGGGCGCGGTGTGCTCCTTGTAGCCGTCGGGCACCGGGGACGGTCCGGCCTTGCTCGGCGCCGCGCTCGCGGAGGCGCCCGGCGACGCGACGGGCGAGACCTGGGGCGAGCCGCCGGACAGGATGACCGCGATCGCGCCGATCACCACGGCCACGCCCGCGACCGCGCCGGCGATCAGCAGCGGCGTGGGCCTGCCGTCACGCGTCCAGGGGCCGCCGCCCTCCTGGGCCCGGCGGCGGCTCGTGCCGGAACGCGAGGAGCCGGAGCGCGAGGGACCCGTCCGCGCGGAGCCGGTTCGCGTCGAGCCGGTGCGTGTGGAGCCGGTGCGTGTGGAGCCGGTCCGCGACTGGCCGGTGCGCGTGGCGCCGGAGCGCGGCGAGGAGCCGGGCAGGGTCGCCAGGCGGCTGTGGCTGATGTCGTGCGACAGGTCGCGCGAGTGCTCGCGCAGGTCGTCGGCCGAGGCCAGCGGCCACGGGGCCGAGGTGGCCGCCGCCCTGCTGTCCGAGGTCAGCGGCAGGATCGGCTGCGGCGCGGGCGGGACGGGCGCGTCGAGGTCGTCGGGGTCGTCGGCGGGCGGCTCCATCCGGTGCGGCCCCGAGGGGCCGCCGAAGGCGTCGAAGCCGCCGGCCGGGGACGGGAGCTGGTCGGTGCGGTGGCTGCCCGACGGGCTCGACAGCCCGTCGTAGGGCGGCATCGCGTACCCGCCCGCCGGGCCGGCCAGCGGGTCGTACGGCACCCGCACCGGCCCCGAAGGGGTCTCCACGATGCGCGACGGCATCGGCCCGGACGGGAACTCCAGCGGCGGCATCAGCCCCAGCGGCGTCTGGTCCGGCTCGCCCGGCAGCGTCTCGACCGGGCGCGGCCGGGCCGAGCCGTGGGCGCGCAGCACCGCTTCGAGCATCTCGGCGACCTGCTCGGAGGCGAGTCGTTCGGCCGGGTTCTTGCGCAGCAGGCCCTCGATCACCGGCAGCAGCGAGCCGGCCCGCTGCGGCCTGACCGGCTCCTGGGTGAGCACCGCGCCCAGCACGGCGATCGCGTCCGGCCCCTCGTACGGCGGCCGCCCCTCCACGGCCGCGTACAGCGTCGCGCCGAAGGACCACAGGTCGGCCGCCTGCCCGATCGGCTGACCGGACAGCCGCTCCGGCGGCACGTACGCGGGCGAGCCCATGAGCAGCCCGGTCTGCGTGATCGTCACGTCGCCCTCGATGGCGGCGATGCCGAAGTCGGTCAGCACCACCCGGTCCGAGGTCAGCAGCACGTTGCCCGGCTTGATGTCGCGGTGCAGGATGCCGGACGCGTGCGCGTGCCGGAGGGCGTCGAGCACGCGGATGCCGATCTCGGCGGCCTGGATCACCGGCAGCGGCCCGCTCTGCCGTACGGCCTGCTCCAGCGACCAGGCGCGGACCAGTTCCATCACGATCCACGGACGGCCGTCCTCCTCGACGACGTCGTGGACGGTGACGATGCCCGGATGCGTCAGCCGCGCGGCCGACCTGGCCTCGCGCAGCATGCGCCGGTGCGCCGTCTGCGTGCCCGCCTGATCCAGCCCGTACGGCAGGATCAGCTCCTTCACCGCGACGTCCCGGTCGAGCAGTACGTCGTGGGCGTGCCACACCATCCCCATGCCGCCCCTGCCGACCGGCGACATCAACCGGTAACGCCTGCCGACCAGACGCCCCTGGCTCTGCGGGTCACCCCCCGGTGCACCCTGGTCCGGGCCGGGCCCGCCGAGCAAGCGGTCGGCTGCCATCTTGCCGCCCCCATTCAGCCTCATCTGTCACATCAGAGCGTGACCACTTCGTGCGGTAGATCGCCGTACGCGACACCGTGCGCCATGCGCTACTTGCAGATTATGAGGTTCGCCACGATATCGGCGGAAAATCGGTAATGGAAGGCGATGGCCCTTTACAACTGTCCTGACCTGCCGATATACGGCTTTTCAAACTGATCACTTACTCAGCGGCGAGCGCGATCAAGGCGCTGGTGAACGCCTGTGCGGGCGGCTCGACCAGCCCCGCCCCGACCTGACCGGTGCCCGCCACCCGCCCGGCGATCCCGGTGTTGACGACCGGCAGAATGCCCGTCCTCGCGACGAGCGTCACGTCGATGCCGACGGGCGTGCCGCGGAATCCGAGCCCGGGAATCTGGTAGGCGGGGTGCTCGGCGAGCGTGATCTCGTACATCGAGCGGGTGGCCCGTACCGCGTCGGCGACCTCGCCGCCGACGAAGCGCACGATCGCGGGGGCGGCGGCCATCGCGAAGCCGCCCAGCCCGGAGGTCTCGGTGATCGTGGAGTCGCCGATGTCGGGGTTGGCGTCCTGGGGGCCGTACGCGCCGAGGTAGAGCCCGTCCGGCACCCCGGCGGGGCCGGTGAACCAGCGTCCGCCGAGTCCGGAGACCTGCACGCCGAAGTCGGTGCCGTTCCTGGCCATGGCCACGACCAGCGACGAGCCGGGGATGTCGCGGGCGGCGTCCGTGCTCACCTTGCCCGCGGCCATGCCCGCGTTGAGGAAGAAGTGGTCGTTGCCGTTGATGAAGCGCAGCACCTGCGCCGCCTGCGCGGGCGCGGCCTCGACGACGGCCGGGGCCAGCTCGCGCAGCAGCAGGGAGGTGGCCGCGCGGTTGCGGTTGTGCAGCTCGTCGCCCATCTGCAGGGCCTGGGCGATCAGCGAGCGCAGGTCCACCGGGCCGGTACGGGCCAGCGTCGCCGCCAGGACCGGGCCGAGCACCTCGTCCATCCAGCGCAGCCGGTCGAGCACCTCGGGGCCGTACGCGCCGTACCTGAGCACCTTGCCCAGGCCCTCGTTCAGCGAGCAGTAGGCCGTGCCGCCGTGCTCCTCGTCGCGGACCTCCAGCAGCCACATCGACGGGCTCACCACGCCCGCCATCGGCCCCACCGTGGCGTGCTCGTGACAGGGCCGCAGGGCGACCGCGCCCGCCGCCAGCCCGGCCTCGGCCTCCCGCTCGTCGCCGGCCAGGCCCTCCAGCAACATCGCGCCGATCAGCGCGCCGCGCATCGGGCCCGAGGCGCGTTCCCACTCGATCGGCGGCCCGGCGTGCAGGAACGTGCCCACGGGCAGCACCTCGGCGGCCCGCCGCAGGCCCACCAGGTACGGCCGCGCGCCGGTGAGCCGGCGCACGGCCAGCTCGTTGGCGGCCGTCCTGCGCGGGTCGGCCAGCACCTTGGCCAGGGCGTCGGCGGTGCCGGGCAGCGGCGGACGCCAGGCGACGGGCGTCGTCGGCACGGCCTGGGCCGCCAGCGCCTCGTCGAGCAGCCCCGCGCCGACGGTGATCACCCGCGGCGGCCCCGACAACAGGCTCACGACACCCTCCCGGCGACACGGCGAACGGCAACGGACGGAACCAGGGCGGCGGGGGTCACAGGAGGCTCCGGGCGTGTCGGGCGGCCTCGGCGTTGGAGACGAACACGGCCGCCCCGGCCTCGCGCAGCGCGGCGGCCTGCCGGTGCAGGTCCTGCGGGTCGCCCGCGCTGCCGACGAGGGCCACCACGACGGTGGCGGGCGTACGGGCGACGGCCGGCGCCAGCGACGCCGCCGGGTCGGGGTCGGCGACGTGGCCGAGCACGACGTCCAGGAGCACCACCTCGTCCGCCCGGACGCGTGACAGGGCCTCCAGGCGCAGCGTCGGGTCGATCATCGGGTGCGCCCTGCCCCTGGTGTAGGCGTCGTCCCCGAAGTCGGTGAACTCGCCGGGCCCGGCGAGGACGGCGGCCTCCGCGCACAGCGTGCCGCCCGCGTACAGCCCCCTGACGCTCCGCGGCTCCCCGCGCAGCGCCCCCGGCCACGACGGCCACTCGGGCACGCTCCGGCCCAGGGCCCGCAGCGTCCGCGCGGCGGCCTCGGTGAGGTCGGTCTCCGGCAGCATCGCCTCCACCACCGGCGTGCGCATCCCGGCGGCCACCTCCCGGACGGCCCGCGCCACCTCCGGGTCCGGCGGCTTGCCGACCAGCACGACCAGCTCGGTGGCCGGATCGTCGTCGAGCAGCCGCAGCGCGCGCATCGTGGACAGCCCGCCGACCTCGGCCGACAGGTCCCTGCCGCCCACGCCGATGATGTGGCTGACGCCCGCCTCCGCCCAGTCGAGCAGGCACGACACCTGCTGGGCGCCCGTGCCGGAGGCGGCGACCAGGCCGACGGGCCCCGGCCGCAGCACGTTGGCGAAGCCGAGCCCGACGCCCGCGACCACGGCGGTGCCGCAGTCGGGCCCCATGACCAGGACGCCGCGCTCCTCGGCCAGCTCCTTGAGCCACCGCTCCTGGGCCGGGGGCACGCCGTCGCTGAAAATCATCACCGGCAGCCCGGCCTCGACGGCGTCGTACGCCTCGCAGAAGGCGTGCTCGCCGGGCACGGACACCAGGACCAGGTCGGCCGGCGTCCTGGCGGCCGATCGGGTGGTGCGCGGCGGCTGCTCCCCGGCGGTGGTCGTACCGGCGGTGGTCCGGGCGGCCAGGCGGGCGTCCAGCTCCTCGACGGCCCGCGTGGGATCGCCGCCGCGGACGGCGATCAGCAGGTCGCCGGGCCCCGCGGGCGGGGGAGTGAACCCGAGGTCGCGCACGATGGCGAGGTTGAGCTCGGTGGCCATGGCCACCATCGCCACCTCCACGCCCGGCATTTCGGTCAACGTACGACTTATTCGCATCAGGGTGACTGAGTCGTGGTACGTCCCTTTTCGGAGCTGGATCAGGTCGTCGCTCACCGGCGCCCGCTCAACGCCCGGACCGAGTCCAGCCCGATCGAGATGCCCTGCGCGAGATCGGCGCCCGAGGTGTGGCCCAGCCGGTGCAGCCGCCGCAACGCCGGTTCGAGCGCCTGCCTGCCCGCGATGCCGCGCAGCACGCCGGTCACCTCCGGGCTGGCCTCGCCCCTGGCCGCGCAGTGCAGCAGCGTCGCCGAGATCGGCGTCGTACGGGTGCGCGCGTCGAAGGTGACGGTGGCCGCGAGCCAGTCGGCCAGCCAGACCGCCCGTTCCGTGCCGGTCGCCGCGCCGAGGTGCCTCAGCGTCACCAGCAGCCCGGCCAGCACGTCGTCGCCGCTCGGCGTGAGCCCGGGACCGAGCCCCACGAGCCGTTCCGCCGCCGTCACCGCGCCCAGCAGCCGGGCCTGCGCGCAGCTGCTCGCCAGCAGCTCGACCGCGTCGTTCCCGGTCAGGCCGGGCCGTCCCGGGCCGTCCAGGACGATGCCGGCCAGGCTGAGCGGGTCCACCGGGCCCAGCGCGGGAGCCGGGTCCCACCAGCGGCGTACGCCGAGGCTCAGCGAGCCCAGCTCGACGCCGCGGTCGCCCACGGAGGCGTCGTCACCCACGGTGACATGGGGGAGCGGCGTGGCCATCAGCACCGAGTTGGGCAGCCGGGCCGCCTCGCCGGTGATGAGGGCGATCACCGACGGCTCGCAGTCGGTCCTGACCTCCAGGTATATCCCCGCCGAGAACGCCGCGAGCACCCGGGCAGGGCTGCGCGGCCCCTCCAGCACGGGACGCACGGCGGTGCTCGCCGCGCCCGTCACGCGGACGCGGGAACGCCGCGCATGAGTACTGACGGTCACCGAACCTCCCATCGGACCCTGGTCCTGACCGTAGAACGGCCGGAGAACCCTCCGTACGGAGAAATTTGCCAACAGTCAGCGGGAAGGTTGGCTCTTCCTGACAGACCACCTGTGGAGTCACAATCACCACATGGAGCCCCCCGTGCGTCTGGCCAGCACCGGAACGATCATCCACGGCGTCTCCGTCGGAGAGGTGCTCGGCGTCTCGACACTGGCCGAGGCCAGGCTGATCGCGGGGGAGAGCGGGCTCGGACGCATCGTGCAGCGGCTCAACGTCATGGAGGTGCCCGACATCCTGGCCTGGGTCAAGCCGCACGAGCTGCTGCTGACCACCGGCTACCCGCTGCGCAACACGCCGCAGTCGCTCGGCCGCCTGGTCGCCGACCTGGACGAGCGCGGCCTGGCCGCCCTGGCGATCAAGCTCGGCCGGTACGTGGACGAGCTGCCCGCCGAGATGACCGAGCAGGCCGACCGGCTCGGCTTCCCGCTCATCCTGCTGCCCAACGACGTCGGCTTCGACGACATCCTCAACCAGGTGCTCACCGACATACTCAACCGCCAGGCCGCCGTGCTCGCCCGCGCCGAGGAGGCGCACCGGGCGCTGGTCCACGTGGTGCTGGCCGGCGGCGGGCTGAACGAGGTCGCCGCCGAGGTGGCCCAGCTCCTCGACGTGGCCGTGGCCGCCGTGGACGGCTCCGGCCGGGTCCTGGCCACCGCCGGGGCGGCCGAGCACGTCGCCGCGCTGCGCGAGTCGATCTCCCGCGAGGGCCCGCCGCCCGCGCGGACCGCCGACGCGTCCGGGCGCGGCAGGTCGTTCGCCTCGGCCCCCGTGCTGGCCGGCGGCCACCACCACGGCCGGATCGTCGCCTACAGCGCCACCGGCGCGATCAGGGACAGCGACATCGGCATCCTCGAACGCGCCGCGACCGTCGCCGCGCTGGTGGTGACCCGGCAGGAGGCGGTCAACGCCGTCGAGAGCAAGTACCGGGCCGACTTCCTGCGCGACGTGCTCACCGGCCGGGCCGGGACGGCCGAGCGGGTCGACGCCAGGGCCAGGGCGTTCGGCTGGGACCTGGCGCGGCCGGTGATCGTGCTGGTGGCCGAGCTCGACCCCGACGGCGACGAGCGCAGCGCCCAGGACCGGCTGGTGTCCTGCTGGACGGCGGCCGTCCGGCGGCACGACCCGCGCGGCGCGGTGGCCGGGTTCTCGCACGAGGTCGTCGCCGTGGTGGACGCCTCGCTCGACGCCGCCAGGGTGGCCAAGGACGCGGCCTCGGCGTTCGCCGACGTGCCGCCCGCGACGTTCTCGACCGGGACCTCGCGGCCGAGCCCGGGGGCCGGGACGCTGCCGGAGGCGTACTCGCAGGCGCTGAAGGCGGCCCGGGTGGGCCGGCAGCTCCACGGGCCGGGCGCGGTCGCGCACTTCGATCAGCTCGGCGTCTACCGGCTGCTGTCGCTGGTGAACGACACCGGCGAGCTGCACGCGTTCGTCCGCGAGACGCTGGGCCCGCTGGCCTGGGACGAGGACGCCGAGAACGCCGACCTGCGGCGCACCCTCCAGGTGCTCCTGGAGACCAATCTCAACGTCGCCGAGACCGCCCGCAGGCTGCACTTCCACTACAACACGCTGCGCTACCGGATCGGGAAGCTGGAACGCCTGCTCGGCAACTTCACCGACGACCCCCACCTGCGGCTCAACCTGACCCTGGCCCTGCACGTGCTGCGCATGCGCGGCATCTAGGCTTGGGGCTCGTGGATCTGGATTTCGAACTGCGTTCCGAGTACATCCCGCTGTGCGACCTGCTGAAGTACTGCGGGGTCACCGAGACCGGCGGCATGGCCAAACATCTCATCGCCGAGGGCCTGGTCCAGGTCGACGGCGAGGTCGAGCTGCGGAAGACGGCCAAGATCCGCACGGGCCAGGTGGTCAGCGGCGACGGGTTCACGATCCACGTGCAATAACGGCCCGCCGTATCCGGATGGTCGCGACACCCCTTATTGTGCTCTCCGACATGTTCGGAAGACGTCGCCGCTGGTCAGGCGGAAGATTGAGGTGGGTTCGCGGTGTTCAGGTGGAAGCTGCACGGCGACGGGAAACATCTGACGCCGGGAGAGGTCGTCAAGCCTGACGAGCGGCTCTCCTGGCCCAGGATGGTGGGCATCGGCGCCCAGCACGTCATCGCGATGTTCGGCGCGACGTTCGTGTTCCCGCTGGTCATGGGGCTCGACGCGAACCTGGCCGTGATGATGTCCGGCGTCGCGACGATCCTGTTCCTGCTGATCGTCAAGGGCAGGATCCCCAGTTACGTCGGGTCCAGCGCGTCCTTCGTGGGGGCCGTGGTGGCGATCCGGGCGGCCGGGGGCGGCGACGCGACCGTCACCGGCGCGCTGCTGGCGGTCGGCGTCGTGCTGGGCCTGTGCGGGCTGGCCATCCACCTGCTGGGCGTGCAGATCATCCACCGCGTCTTCCCGCCGATCGTCACCGGCGGCGTGGTGATGCTGATCGGGTTCGGCATGGCCTACGTCGCGGCCGACGTCTACTGGCCCAAGGACCCGTGGGTGGCGCTGCTCACGATGGCGGCCACGTTCGTGTTCATCGGGGTCTTCAAAGGCTTCCTCGGGCGGATCGGCGTGCTGCTCGGCCTGGTCTTCGGGTTCGTGCTGTCGTGGGTCTGGGACCTGGTGGGCGGCAAGATCCTGTCCCCCGACGCCACCGGCAAGGTGACCGAGCACTTCCGCGTCGACCTCCAGGGCGTCGCCAAGGCCGACTGGATCGGCCTGCCGTCGCTGCACGGGCCCGTGTTCGAGGTGTCGGCGATCGTGCTGGTGCTGCCGGTCGTGATCGCGCTCATCGCCGAGAACGTCGGCCACGTCAAGGCCGTCGGCGAGATGACCGGCGCGGACGTCGACGGCTACATGGGCCGCGCCATCATGGCCGACGGCGTCGGCACCGTGGTCGCCACCTCGGTCGGCGGCCCGGCCACCACCACGTACGCCGAGAACATCGGCGTCATGGCGGCCACCAAGGTCTACTCCACGGCCGCCTACTACATCGCGGCGGTCATCGCGATCCTGTTCGGCCTGTGCCCCAAGTTCGGCGCGCTCGTGGCCGCGACCCCCGACGGCGTGCTCGGCGGCGTCACCACCATCCTGTACGGCATGATCGGCCTGCTCGGCGCCAAGATCTGGATCGAGAACAAGGTGAACCTGTCCGACCCGGTCAACCTGGTCCCGGTCGGCGCGGGCATCATCATCGCCATCGGTCCGGTCGCGTTCCCGATCACCAGCACGTTCTCCCTGAGCGGCATCGCGCTCGGCACGATCGTGCTGCTCGTCGGCTATCACCTGCTGCGCGCCACGCGCCGCGAACCGGTGCCCGAAACCGGCCGATAACCCCTCTCTTTCCGGCCGGCGACCCTCCCGTACGAGAGGTTCGCTCTGGTGACCGCGGGATGTTTGGCAGATCATGCCCGTGTAGCCGCCTTGCGGCGGTCCTAATGTGCCCGCAAAGGCACGGTCGCCGGCCCGGAAGAGAGGGCGCAGATGGTTTTCGGATGGACCAGACACGGTGACGGCAGGCATCTGGCGCCCGGCGAGGTGGTCAGGCCCGACGAGCGGCTGAGCTGGCCGCGCATGGTCGGCTTCGGCGCCCAGCACGTGATCGCGATGTTCGGCGCCACGTTCGTGTTCCCGCTGGTCATGGGGCTCGACCCGAACGTCGCCGTGATGATGTCGGGCGTCGCGACGATCATGTTCCTGCTGATCGTGAAGGGCAAGGTGCCCAGCTACCTGGGCACCAGCGCGTCGTTCGTCGGCGGCGTGTTCGCCATCAGGGCCGCCGTCGGCACCGACCAGTCCGTCGCGGACGCCCTCGTGACCGGCTCGATCCTGGTGGCCGGGCTCGTGCTGGCGCTCGCGGGGCTGGCCGTGCACCTGCTCGGGGTGCAGATCATCCACCGGATCTTCCCGCCCGTCGTCACCGGCGCGGTGGTGATGCTCATCGGGTTCGGGCTGGCGTACGTGGTCGCCGACGTCTACTGGGGGCAGGACCAGTGGGTGGCGCTGGTGACGATGCTGGTGACGTTCGTGGTGATCGTGGCGTTCAAGGGGTTCGCCGGGCGCGTCGGGGTGCTGATCGGGCTGGTCGCCGGGTTCGCGCTGTCGTGGGTGCTGGACCGGGCGGCCGGTCCGGTCACCTCCGTGCTGCCCGGCCAGAACCTGCGCGACGCGGCCGGCGCGGCCTGCCCGGCGGAGGGCACGTACTGCGTGGCCACGGCCTTCCCGCACGACCGGGTCAGCTTCGACGCCGTGGCCAAGGCCGACTGGTTCGGGCTGCCGGACTTCCACGCGCCCGACTTCCGCTTCTCCGCGGTGCTGCTCGTGCTGCCCGCGGTGATCGCGCTCATCGCCGAGAACGTCGGTCACGTCAAGGCCGTCGGCGAGATGACCGGCACCGACGTCGACCCCTACATCGGCCGGGCGATCATCGCCGACGGCGCCGCCACCGTCGTCACCAGCGCCGTCGGCGGCTCGCCCACCACCACCTACGCCGAGAACATCGGCGTCATGGCCGCCACCAAGGTCTACTCCACGGCCGCCTACTACATCGCCGGCGTGATCGCGATCCTGTTCGGCCTGTGCCCGAAGTTCGGCGCGCTGGTCGCCGCCACGCCGGGCGGCGTGCTCGGCGGCGTCACCGTCATCCTGTACGGCATGATCGGACTACTCGGCGCCAAGATCTGGATCGAGAACCGGGTGGATTTCGCCGACCCGGTCAACATGGTCCCGATCGGCGCGGGCATCATCCTGGCGATCGGACCGGTGACGCACATGATCGGCGGAGACTTCTCCCTTGAGGGCATCGCGCTCGGCACCGTCGTGGTGGTGGGCGGCCACCACCTGCTGCGCGTCATCGCCGGACGCTCCCCGCGGCCGGTCCAGGGCGAGGCCGGGTGAAGCCGCCGCCGTTCGCCTACCACGCGCCCCGCGACCTCGGCGAGGCGCTGCGGACGCTCGCGGAGGTAGACGGCAAGGTGCTGGCCGGCGGCCAGAGCCTGATCCCCATGCTCAACATGCGGCTGGCCGCCCCCGGCCACGTCGTCGACATCAACCGCCTGGCCGTCCTGGACACCGTGGAGGCGGGCGGCGACGGGGTGCGCGTGGGCGCGCTGGCCCGGCACTCGCGGGTGGCCCGGTCCGGCGCGCACCCGCTGCTGACGAAGGCGCTGCGGCTGGTCGCCCACCCCGTGATCCGCAACCGGGGCACGGTCGTCGGGAGCCTGGTGCACGCCGATCCGGCCGCCGAGCTGCCCGCGGTGCTGGCCGTCCTGGGCGGCTCGGTACGGCTGGCCCGCTGGAGCGCCGCCGGGATCACCGAGCGGGACGTGCCGGCCCGGGAGTTCTTCGTCGGGCCCATGGAGTCCGACGTCCGCCCCGGCGAGCTGGCCGTGTCGGCGTACTTCCCTGCGCTCGGCGGCCGGGCCGGGACGGCGTTCCAGGAGGTGTCCCGGCGGCACGGCGACTACGCCCTGGCCGGCGTCTGCGCCGTGGTCACGCTCGACGACGACCTGCGCATCGCCGCGGCCCGGGTCGCCTGCGTCGGCGTGGGCCCGGTCCCCGTCCTGATGGACGTGACGCGCGAGTGCGGCCACCGGCCGGCCGCGAGCGTCGACTGGCCCGCCGTCGCGCGGACCGTGCGGGAGGGCACCGACCCCGAGGGGGACATCCACGCCACCGCGGCCTACCGGCGGCACCTGGTGGGCGTGCTGGCCGAACGGGCACTGCGCGAAGCGGCACGGGAGGGGACGGCGACCGGTGGAACATGAGATCACGCTGACCGTGAACGGCACGGCCAGGCGGGTCAGCGTCCCCGGACGCCGCCTGCTGTCCGACTGCCTGCGTCACGACCTCGGCCTGACCGGCACCCACGTCGGCTGCGAGCACGGCGTCTGCGGCTGCTGCACGGTGCTGCTCGACGGCGAGCCGGTCCGGTCGTGCCTGACGTTCGCGGTCACCGTGGACGGGCGCGAGATCACCACCGTCGAGGGCCTGGCCGGCCCGGACGGGCTCTCGCCGGTGCAGCGGGCCTTCGCCGAGTGCCATGGCCTGCAGTGCGGCTTCTGCACCCCGGGCTTCCTGTGCACGGTGACCGCCCTGCTGGCCGACAACCCGGCGCCCACCCACGAAGAGGTGCTCGAAGGCGTCTCCGGCAACCTGTGCCGGTGCACCGGCTACCAGAACATCATCAAGGCCGTCCACCGCGCCGCCGAGCTGCTGGCGGAGGAGTCATGAGCCTGGTTCCAGCCGGTGGGCCGTGTGTGGAGGTGTCGTGAGCACCAGACTGTTCGGTGAGCCGGTGCAGCGGCGGGAGGACCCGAGACTGCTCACCGGCCAGGGCCGCTACCTCGACGACCTCGGCGGCGACGCGCTCGCCGCCGCGTTCGTCAGGTCGCCCCACGCCCACGCCCGCGTCGGCGACATCGACGTGTCCGCCGCGCTCGACGTGCCGGGCCTGGTCGCGATCTACACCTGGGAGGACCTGCCCGAGCGGGTCGGCCGGCCGCTGCCGCTGCTCATCCCGCACCCGGCGCTCACCCACGGGCGCACGGCGTACCCGCTGGCCAGGGAGGTCGTGCGGCACGTGGGCGAGCCCGTGGTCATGGTCGTGGCCGCCGACCGGTACGCCGCCGAGGACGCCTGCGCGCTCATCGAGGTCGCCTACGAGCCGCTCAAGCCGGTCGTCGGCCTGGCCGAGGCGGTGCAGGGCGCCCAGCTCGTGCACGAGGACGTGCCGGGGAACGTGGGGGCGCACCTCGTCCAGGAGGTGCCGGGGGCCGACGGCAGGGGCGCGCGCGAGGCCGTCGAGGGCGCGCCGCACACGCTGGCCTTCCGGCTCGACATCGAGCGCAGCGCCAGCACGCCCCTGGAGGGACGCGGCGTGCACGCCCGCTGGGACGGCCGCGACCTGCGCGTGCACTCCAGCACCCAGACCTCCACCAGCGTGCGCATGGCCGTCGCCGCCGCGCTCGGGCTGCCGCTGCCGCAGGTCGAGGTGATCGCGCCGGACGTCGGCGGCGGCTTCGGCGTCAAGATCGTGCACCCGTGGCCGGAGGAGATCCTGGTGCCGTGGGCCGCGATGACGCTCGGCCGCGAGATCAAGTGGACCGAGGACCGCAGGGAGCACTTCATCTCCTCGGCCCACGAACGCGCCCAGATCCACCACGTGCGCGTCGGCTTCGACGACGACGGCCGCGTCCTGGGCCTGGACGTGACGATCCTGCACGACCACGGCGCCTACACGCCGTACGGGATCATCGTCCCCATCGTTACCTCCACGCAGTTGCTGGGGCCGTACAAGCCGGGGGCCTACCGGGTCGAGTTCACCGCGGTCTACACCAACACCGTGCAGGTCACGCCCTACCGCGGGGCCGGCCGCCCGCAGGGCGTGTTCTGCATGGAGCGGACCATGGACAAGATCGCCCGCTACCTCGGCAAGGACCGGACCGAGGTGCGCGCGGCCAACTTCATCCGGCCCGAGGAGTTCCCGTACGACCAGGGGATGATCTTCCAGGACGGCCGCCCGCTCGTCTACGACAGCGGGAACTACCCGGAGATGCTCCGCATGATCAAGGAGCTGATCGGCTGGGACACCTTCGAGCGGCGTCCCGGCCGGGGGATCGGCATCGGGTGCTACGTCGAGGGCACCGGGGTCGGCCCGTACGAGGGCGGGCACGTGCAGATCACCTCCGACGGCCGGGTGCACGTCTCGACCGGCCTGACCTCCCAGGGGCAGGGCCACGAGACCGCCTTCGCCCAGATCGCCGCCGCCGAGCTGGGCGTGCCCATCGACCGCGTCAGCGTGGTCACCGGCGACACCCGCAGGTTCGGGTACGCGGTGGGCACCTTCGCCTCCCGGGCCGCCGTCGTCAGCGGCAACGCCATCGCCCTGGCCTGCCGGAAGGTCAAGGAGAAGGCCCTGCGCATCGCGGCCGAGGCGCTGGAGGCCGACCCGGCCGACCTGGAGATCGACGACGGCATGGTGCACGTCGTCGGCGCGCCGACCGCCGCGATCCCACTCTCGACGGTGGCCGTGCTGGCCAACCCGCTGCGATACGCCTTCGACGAGGAGACGGCCAGGGCGACCCAGTTCTCCGGCGTGGCCGACCCGTCCCGGCCGCCGGTGGCCGAGGGCGACGAGCCGGGCCTGGAAGGGCGCGGCTACTACTCGCCGATCAGGTCCACGTTCGCCTCCGGCATGCACGCGGCCATCGTGGAGACCGACCCGGACACCGCCGAGATCAAGGTCGTCAGGTACGCCGTCGTGCACGACTGCGGCCGGCTGATCAACCCGATGATCGTGGAGGGCCAGATCCACGGGGGAGTGGCCCAGGGCATCGGCGGCGCCCTGTACGAGCGCATGGAGTACGACGTCCACGGCCAGCTCGTCAACGCCTCCTTCATGGACTTCCTCATGCCGTACGCCACCGAGATCCCCCCGATCGAGACCGCCCACCTGGAGACGCCCTCGCCGCTCAACCCGCTCGGCATCAAGGGCGCGGGCGAGGCCGGCGTGATCCCGGTGTCGGCGGTCATCGCCTCGGCGATCGAGGACGCCGAGGGCATCGAGATCGACCGCATGCCCATCTCGCCGTCCGACCTGTTCGGGCTGCGTATGCGATGATCTGCGGCATGCTCGCTCCCGGCGCCGGCCTGACCGCCTTCCCCAACGTGCCCGACGACGTGCGGACGATCGACCTGGCCTGGAACGGGATCACGCACGTGCCCGACCGGGTGGCCGGGCTCGGCTCGCTGGAGGAGCTGCGGCTCGACGGCAACCGGCTGCGCGAGCTGCCCGGCCTGTCCGGCCTGACCGCGCTGCGCGCCCTGCACCTCGACGGCAACGAGCTGAGCGAGGTCCCCGCCTGCCCGCCCGGGCTGGAGACCCTGTTCCTCTACGGCAACCGGATCGAGCGCCTGCCCGGCGACCTCGGCCCGCGCCTGCGCCACCTGGCGCTCGGCGGCAACCGGCTGACCTCCGTGCCCGCCGCGTTGTGGAAGCTGACCGCGCTCGAATCCCTCAACCTCGCCGAGAACGCCCTCACCAAGATCTCCCCGGACATCGGCGGCCTGACCCGGCTGCGCATGCTCGACCTCGGCCACAACCGGCTCGCCTCGATCCCGCCCGAGGTGGGCGACCTGCCGCTCACCGACTACCTCTACCTGAGCGACAACGGCTTCACCGACGTCCCCGCCGCGCTCGGCCGCCTCGACCGGCTGGCCTACCTCAACCTGACCGACAACCGGCTGACCAGGCTCCCGGACGCGCTCGGGTCGATGACGTCCCTGGTGGAGCTGCGGCTGTACAACAACCGGCTGGAGGCGCTGCCCGAGACCGTCGGCGGGCTCGGCAGCCTGCGCGAGCTGCACCTGCAGGGCAACCGGCTGACCCGGCTGCCCGCCTCCCTCGCGGCGCTGACCGGGTTGCGCGTGCTCGACCTGCGCAACAACCACCTGAGCGAGCTGCCCGTGCTGCCGTCCGGGCTCACCCATCTCGACCTGCGCAACAACCGGCTGCGCGAGCTGCCCGACTCGCTCGCGGCGCTGACCGGGCTGCGCAAGCTCGACCTGCGCTGGAACAAGCTCTACGACGACCCGCCGGTGCTCGGTCTCCTGCGCGCCCGGGGCTGCGTCGTCCTGCGCTGAACCGGCGCGGGCGGCCGTGCGTACCTCCGCACATGACGACATTTCCACGTCTGGCCGCTCTCGCGCTGCTGGCCGGGCTGGTCGCCGCCTGCTCCTCCGGGGGCGGCTCCGCGGCGCCCGGTCCAAGCGCCCCGCGGGCGGCGGCGCCGCAGACCGTCGAACAGCTCGCCGCCAAGGTCGGCTGCAAGCCGCGCATGCAGGTGGACGCCGCCGAGATCCGTACGGGCTACTGCCGCACCCCCGACGGCCAGTTCTTCGTCACGACGTTCGCCAGCCAGTCCGGCAAGGACGCCTGGATGGACGCCGCCCCCGAGTACAACCCCCACCTGGTCGGCAACCTGTGGACCGTGCTGTCCAGCCGCAAGGTGCTGGAGCTGCTGAAGGAGCGGCTCGGCGGCGACCTCCACCTGAAGGACCACCGCACGAACCAGATGCGCAAGGTCGGTTAGCGGGCCCTACGCCGCCGTCAGGATGACCCGCTTGCGGAACACCCAGTACGTCCAGCCCTGGTAGACCAGCACGAACGGCAGCGTGATCAGCCCGATCCAGCTCAGCATCGTCAGCGTGTACGGCCCCGAGGCGGCCTGCGCCAGCGTCAGCCCCGGCAGCGGCGCGACGCGCAGCTCTATGAAGACCGCCAGCGTGGCCAGCACGATGCCCGCGGCCGTCGCGCCGAACGCCCAGCCCTCCCTGCGCCGCCAGATCAGCGCGGCGGCGGCGGCCAGCGCGGCCATGGCGGCCAGGGCAGGCGGCGAGCCCAGGTTCGACAGGGCGAGCACAGCCACCGGGATGGCCACCGCCGCCGCGGCCATGGCGGCGGTCCTGGCCCGGCGGCGCACCGGGCCGGTGGTCCGCAGCGCCAGGAAGACCGCGCCGTGCAGCACGCAGAGCGTCAGCGTGAACGCCCCGCCGACCAGGGCCGCCGGGCCGCTGTCGAACAGCACGTCGGCGAAGATCGCGCCCCACAGGAACGCCGGGAGGCCGCTGCCGACCAGGATGCCGACGTCGCACCAGATCGGATTGGCGACCTTGCCGCGCCATTCGAGCCCGACGCCGCGCACGATCAGGCCGACCAGGATGAGCGTGACGGGCAGGTAGAAGGCGCTGAACAGGCCGGAGTACCAGGCGGGGAACGCGGCGAACATGGCGCCGACCGCCGTGATCAGCCACACCTCGTTGCCGTCCCAGACCGGGCCGATGGTCTGCAGGCTCTGACGCTGCTCGGCGGCGTTCCTGCTCAGGAGCGGCGCCAGCAGGCCCACGCCGAAGTCGAAGCCTTCGAGGACGAAGTACCCGGTCCAGAGGAAGGCGATGATGACGAACCACAGGTTGATCATGGTCTGGTCCCTCTAGTACATCAGCGACGGTTCGAGCGGCTGCGCCTCGGGAGCCGGCTGCGGCTCCTCGACGCCCTTGCGTACGTGCTTGGCCAGCAGGACGACCTCGGCCACGGCGAGGCCGCCGTACAGGAGCGTGAAGACGGTCAGCGAGATGGCGACCTCGGCCAGGGTCACGCCGGGCGAGACGCTGGAGGCGGTCAGCAGCTCGCCGGCGACCGTCCACGGCTGCCGGCCGATCTCGCTCAGCAGCCAGCCCGCGATCACCGCGGCGAACGGCAGCGGCAGCGCGAGCAGCAGCGCCCGCGCCAGCCAGGACGGCACCTCGCGCCTGCGCCGGGTCAGCCAGAGCCCGAGCAGCGCCAGCCCCGCCGTGGCCATGCCGAACACGATCATCACGCGGAACGACCAGAACACGATCGTCTGGTCGGGCCGGTAGTCGCCGGGGCCGAACTGCTGCTCGAAGCGCTTCTGCAGGTCCTCGGTGCCCTGGACGGTGGCGTTGAGGTCGTTGGTGGCCAGGAAGCTGAGGACCTTCGGGATCTCGATGCCGGGCGCGAGGGAGAAGGCCGCCCCGGCGGTGTCGCGCTCCAGGCCCTCGGCGGAGGCCAGCTTCATGGGCTGCTGCTCGTACATCAGCTTGGCCGACATGTCGCCGGTGCCCGCGACGACCGCCCCCGCGATCGCCGTCATGACCAGCGCGCCCCGGGCGGCGCTGCGCCACATCGGCGCGCGCGTCCTGAGCAGCCAGTAGCCGCTGACCGCCAGCACGAACCCGCCCGCCACGATGAACGCCGCCCCGATGACGTGGGGGACCTGCGCGACCGCCGTGGAGTTGGTCAGCACCGCCCACAGGTCGGTCATCCTGGCCTTGCCGTCCACGACCTCGTAGCCGACCGGGTGCTTCATCCAGGCGTTGGCCGCGAGGATGAAGTAGGCCGACAGGTTCGATCCGATGGCGGCGGCCCAGATGCTGGCCAGGTGCGCCTTCTTCGGCAGCCGGTCCCAGCCGAAGATCCACAGGCCGAGGAACGTGGACTCCATGAAGAAGGCCAGCAGCGCCTCCATGGCCAGCGGGGCGCCGAACACGTCCCCGACGAACGTGGAGTACTCACTCCAGTTCATGCCGAACTGGAACTCCTGCACGATGCCGGTCACCACGCCCATGGCGAAGTTGATCAGGAACAGCTTCCCGAAGAACTTCGTGAGCTTGAGGTAGTGCTCCTTGCCCGTACGGTGCCAGGCCGTCTGCAGGCCCGCCACGAAGATGCCCAGACCGATGGTCAGGGGTACGAACAAGAAGTGGTACACGGTGGTGACCCCGAACTGCCACCGTGCCAGGTCAAGCGCGTCCATCTGTTCCCCACCCGCTCATCGCTCTACAGGCTGTAGTACTTCTACCTGTAGTAGTACTACAGGGCGTAGAGCATCGCGATGCGACCTTGGTCACATCCCCCGTTTTCTGGCTACTCGTCGAGGATTCCGTACGGGTACGTCCCGGCGCGTCACCCGCCGGGCGGATCGTTCTCTACCCCGCCCGGCGGACCCCGCCGGAGGCGTCCAGGTAGGCCTGGAGATTGCCCAGCTCGAACCCGCGCCGCCGGATCTTGTCGATCAGCACGCGGAAGTCCGCCGCCAGGTTGGGGCGGAAGTGCAGGAGCAGGATGTCGCCGGGACGCAGGCGCTTGTCGGGCACCTGGTAGGCGATCTTGCCGCCCGGCTGGACGGTGGCCGTCCACAGCAGCACGGCCTTCATCCCGCAGCGCCGGGCGGCCCGCAGCGTGTCGGTGTTGTAGCTGCCGAACGGCGGCCGGAACAGGGACGGCCGGGCCCCGATCTCCCTGCCGACCACCTGGGCCGAGCCGCAGATCTCGCGGCGCTGGCCGTCGAAGGGCAGGCGGCGCAGGTCGGGGTGGGTCAGCGTGTGGTTCTCGATGGGCACGTGGAGATCGCGGAGCTGGCGGAAATATCCCCACTTGCCGGCGCCCACGTAGCGGCCGGGGCCGCCCGCCGGGTCGGGGCTGCCCTTGGCCTCGACCGCGTCGCGCATGGCGAAGGCGGTGATGGGCACGCGCCGGTCGCGTACCAGCTTGACGAAGCCGGGGTCCTGCTCCCAGCCGTCGTCGATGGTCAGGAAGACGACCTTGCGCTTGGTGGGGATCGAGCTGATCACCGGGGGCAGGCCGTCCTCGCCCCTGATCGGGCCCACCTCGCCCGCGCGCGGCAGCGCCCCCGGCGCCCCCGGCGGGCCCTGCGGGGTGGGCCGGGGAGTGCGCGCGCCGGTCGCGGACGGCTTCGCCGACGGCTCCGGCTCGACGTCGCCGGTCGTGCCGCCCTGCGCGCACCCGGCGACCAGCGCCGACAGCACCCCGGCGAGCACGACGGGACCCAGCCCGCCACGCCCGGCCCCGCCCCAGACCGTTCCACGCCCCCAGCACATGGAGCACCATCTTGCCAGCCCTGATCCGCACGACGCGTCGCGCGACTGGCAGGTCTTGCCCTTAACCAGCCGCTCACCGGTGCCTAGAGTGGCCGCATGAAGGTGGCGGGCAGCGCCGTGATCGGCGTACAACGTGATCGAGTGTGGGCCGCGCTCCAGGACCCGGCGGTGCTCGTACGCACCATCCCGGGCTGCGAGCGCCTGGAGGAGACCGGGCCGGACACCTACAGGATGACGGTCAACGCGGGCGTGGCGTCCGTCAAGGGCGTCTACCAGGGGGAGGTGGCGCTGGCCGAGCCGCACGCGCCGGAGAGCTTCACCCTGCGGGCGCGCGGCCAGGGCGCGCCCGGCACGGTCGAGGCCACCGTCCAGGTGCGCCTGAGCGAGATCGACGGCGGCACCCGCGTCGACTACGACGCCGACGCCGTGATCGGCGGGATGATCGGCGGGGTCGGGCAGCGCATGCTCGGCTCGGTGGCCCGGCGCACGGCGGGGGAGTTCTTCTCCGCCGTCGAGGGCCACCTCTGCGCCCCGCTCCCCGCCGCCCAGGCGCCGGCCGACGCCGCACCCGCCCAGGCCGCTCCCGCGGTCTTCCAGCGGCCGCCCGGACGGGCCGCCGAGACCCGCCCGTGGGCGCTGCTGGCCTCCTTCGGCATGGGCGCGGGCGTCGCCCTCACCGGCGTCGCCGTCGGCTGGCTGCTCGCCCGAGGCGGACGCGGCCGGCGCGGCTGAGGGACGCGCCCCGACGACCCTCGCGGAAAAGGATCTCCGGGCGTAGCGTGGCGGTATGCGGCAGGCACACGCTGAAGACGCACGGACCGAAGCCAGGCGCATCGTACGCAACCTGCTGGGCGACGAGCGCCCGACCGCCGAGACCCTGGTCGCCGACGTGCGGCCGGTGCTCGGCGACGAACGGACCGACCGCGCGCTCGGGCTCGCGCTCGGCGCCTCCCTCACCCGCAGATCGGCCGAACTGGCCGCCATCGCCGCGCTCCTCGTCGGCACCCGCGAGCTGGGCGACGGCTGGTGGACGCGGCCCAGGGGCGGCAAGCTGCCCTCTCCCGACGAGGTGCTGCGCACGGCCGTCGCGATCGAGCCGTGGACGGACCTGACCGCGCTGGAGATGCTGGCCGCCTGGAGCGCCGACGACGCCGCCGACCAGCTCTGGGGCCGTCCCGCCGCCGCGGTCGACCTCAACTCCTGGCAGGCCGAGGACCGCTTCTCCCTGCCGCCGGGGGTCAGGCCGGGCCAGCGGCTCGTGGTGCACTTCGACGCGGGCGGCCGGCTCGACGCGGTCGTCGCCCGCCGTTCCGACGACGCGCTCGGGTCCAATCTGGACTTCCAGTCGCTGCGCTACTCCAGGCCCGCCGAGGCCCAGTGGAGCTGGGGGGTGGCGGCCGGGCTGGGGCCCCACCGGCTCCCCGGCGAGAAGCCCGACCCCTACGCCCGCGAGATCCCGGCCGCCGCCGCGGGCGTCCTGCGGGCCTGGGCCGTACGCCACGGCGTCACCCGGGAGGAGCTGGGCGAACGCTGGGGGACCGTGGGCGACGTGGTGGCCGCCATCGAGCGGGTCGACTGGATGTGGCGCAGCGGCGAGTGGTTCGGATGGTGGCGCGGCGCGTCCGCGCTGGTGGACGACTCGGCCTACCTGCCCTACCGCCTGGAGGAACTGGCCGCCGGCTGATCGGCTCCTTGCGGGAGCGGCCCGCAGGAATCGCCGTGCGGGCCGCGTGGTTGTGGCTGAGGTGAAAGTCGAGATTTTCTCCGATGTCGTGTGCCCTTGGTGTTACATCGGGCATGTCAGATTCGCCCGCGCCGCCGAGCGCTTCCGGGCCAAGGGCGGCACGATCGAGGTGACCATGCGCCCGTTCCAGCTCAATCCCGACGCCCCCGCCGAGGCCGAGCCGCTGATCCCGGCCCTTGAGCGCAAGTTCGGGCCCGGCGCGCGGCAGATGACCGAGCGCGTCGGGTCCGTCGCCGCCGAAGAGGGCCTGGCGATGGACTACGAGCGGGCCGTCAGCGCCAACACCTTCGAGGCCCACCGGCTCATCGAGGTCGCCACCGCCCAGGGGCTCGGCAAGGAGATGGCCGACCGGCTGTTCGGCGCGTACTTCGGCGAGGGCGCGGACGTGGGCGACCCCGGCGTGCTGAGCCGCCTGGCCGCCGAGGTCGGCGTCGAGGACACCGGCGAGGGCGCCGAGCAGGTGCGCGAGCAGCTCGGCCGGGCCGGGGCGCTGGGCATCAGCGGGGTGCCGCTGTTCCTGTTCGAGGGCAAGTTCGCGGTGTCGGGCGCGCAGCCCGAGGACGCCTTCGCGGCGGCCATCGACGAGGTCGCCGAGCGTACCGGGCAGACGCCGATCACCCAGCTCGCGCCGCCGGCCGACGGGTGCGACGACGACGGCTTCTGCGCGGTCTGAACGGCCCCGCCCGCGGCGGTGCGAGAATCGGGGGGTGTCCAGCCGTCGCCTTGGTTACCTGCTCAAGCATGCCGCGCTGCGCCTGGCCGAGTTCACCGGCCCGGCGCTGGAGCCGTACGGCCTCGACGGGCGGGAGCTCGCCGTGCTGGCGGTGATCGACGCCCCCGAGCCGCTGTCGCAGCAGGAGCTGGCCCAGCGGCTCGGCATCGACCGCACGACCATGGTCGCCATGGTCGACGCGCTGGAGGCCAAGAAGCTGGTGGCGCGGCGGCCCCACCCGGGCGACCGCCGCAAGAACGCGGTGGAGCTGACCGACGGCGGCCGCGAGACCATGCGCCTGGCGGTGCCGGCCGTGGAGGCCGCCGAGCGCGCCTTCCTCTCCACCCTGCCGGAGGACGAGCAACGCCTGTTCAGGGACGCCCTGCACCGGCTGGTGTGAGACCGGAGCGGCGCCCTGCGCCGGCTGGTGTGCGGCGCCGGGGTCAGGCCGGGGTGGCGCCCTCGCCGAGCTGGCCGGAGCGGTGGTGGCGGCGGCAGAGCACCTGGTAGCGCACCGCCGAGGCGTCGGTGTCGCCGATCACGACCTGCTCGCCCGTCCGCGCCAGCACGCCGCCCACCACGCGCGCGTTGAGCTGCCCGGGGCGGCCGCACCAGCACAACACCTCGACCTGCAGCCGGCACACCTCGTCGGCCAGCTCGAACAGCCGCTGCGCGCCCGGGAACATGACCGACCGGAAGTCGGAGGCCAGCCCGAAGGCGTAGACGTCGATGCCGTGCTCGTCCACCAGGTCGGCGAGCTGCTCGATCTGCTCGACCGTGTAGAAGCAGGCCTCGTCGCAGATCAGGTAGTCGATGCGCTCGTGCGAGGTGACCAGGCGCACGAGGTCGAGGGTGTCCTCCACCTCGATCGCCTCAAGGCCCAGCCCGATCCGGCTGGTGACCTTCGGGCCGCCGGAGCGGTCGTGCTTGGTCAGGACCAGCCCGCGCCGCCCTTGGCGGCCGTGGTTGTAGTTCATCTGGAGCGCCAGAGTGGACTTCCCGCAGTCCATGGGGCCGAAGTAGAACTTCAGCACGGCGTCCCGCGCTCCAGAAGGCACGGCAGACAAGGCAGACAGTTCGGTCACGGGAGGCCAGCTTAGCGGCTTGGCTTGTCCCATGACCTCGTGGGACATTTCTCCCCTGGACTATCAGGAGGAACTGTGGTCACCGACAATCCACCGACGCTCGACGCGATGCTGACACAGGACGACGTGACGGCCGCCCAGGCCGACGCCACCCGATGGCGGTACGGTTTCCTGGTCGTCGTGGCGGGCATCGTCGCGATCCTGATCGCCTTCGGCGCCGCCGTGTTCGCCACCAAGGAGTTCGCCGCGCTGTTCGCGGGCGTCGCCGGGGTGGTGGGCACGATCATGGGCGCCTATTTCGGCGTGCAGGCGGGGCAGTCGGGGAAGGCCAAGGTCGAGGCCGAACTGGCGAAGTCCCAGGAGCTGGTGGTGCGCCTGGCGGCCTATGTCGGCACCCAGAACGCGCCCCGGGTCATCGACGAAGTTCTCGGCCGTCGCCGAAGCTGAGGAGCCATGCGTAGCGTCCGTATCGGAGTGGACACCGGGGGCACGTTCACCGACGTCGTGGCGGTGGACGAGCAGACCGGTGAGATCGTCACCACCAAGACCCCCTCGACCCCCGCGAACCCGGCCGACGGGTTCGTCGCGGGCATCGGGAAGCTGGGCGAGCTCGACGTCGCCTCCATCGTCCACGGCACCACCGTCGCCACGAACCAGTTGCTCGAAGACCGCATCGCGAACCTCGGGTTCATCACCACCGAGGGCTTCGAGTACGTCCTGGAGATCGCCAGGCAGAGCGTGCCGGACGGCTACGGCAACTCCTACTTCTGGGTCAAGCCGCCGCGGATCGTCCCCGTGCATCTCGTCAGGACGGTCGGCGGGCGGCTGGACCACCTCGGCAACGAGGTGCGGCCCTTCTCCGAGGAGCAGGCCGTCGAGGCGGCGCGCTGGTTCAGGTCGAAGGGCATCAACGCGGTCGGCGTGTGCTTCCTGCACTCCTACGCCAACCCCGAGCACGAGCGCCGCATGCGCGAGGTGCTCTGGCGCGAGCACCCGGAGGCGGTGATCTCGCTGTCCAGCGACGTGCTGCGCGAGTACCGCGAGTACGAACGCTCGATCACCACCCTGGTGGACGCCGCCGTCAAGCCCGCCATGCGCGGCTACATCGCCAACCTGTCCAACCGGCTGGGCATGCCGTTCTCGGTGATGAAGTCCAACGGCGGCGTGCTGTCGGCCCGCGAGGTCGTCAACCAGCCGATCACCACCGTGCTGTCGGGCCCGGCGGCGGGCGCGCTCGGCGCGGCGCTGATCGCCTCCACCGCCGGGCACCCCTCGGTGATCACCCTGGACGGCGGCGGCACCTCGACCGACGTGGCCGTGGTGATCGACGGCGAGCCGTCGCTGACCACCGAGGGCACGGTCGGCCGCTACCCGTGCAAGATCCCGATGATCGACATCGTCACGGTCGGCGCGGGCGGCGGCTCGGTGGCCTGGATCTCGCCCGAGGGCACGCTCAAGGTCGGCCCCCGCTCCGCCGGCGCCGATCCGGGGCCGCTCTGCTACGGCAAGGGCGGCTCGGAGGTCACCGTCACCGACGCGCACGTCTTCCTCGGCCGCATCCCGCCCCACCTGCTCGGCGGCGAGATCCCGCTCGACGTGGAGGCCGCCCGCCAGGGCGTCGAGGCGCTGGCCGCCAAGCTGGGGCTCACCCCCGAGCGCACCGCGACCGGCATCCTGGAGATCAGCGCGTTCAACCAGAGCAACGCGATCCGGCAGCTCACCGTCAAGCGCGGCCTCGACGTACGCGACTTCCCGCTGGTGACGTTCGGCGGGTCGGGGCCGCTGCTGGCCTGCCGCCTGATCGACATCCTGGGGCTGCCGACCGTCGTCGTCCCGCGCGACCCGGGCAACGTCTCGGCGTTCGGCCTGCTCACCGTGGACGTCAAGAACGACTACGTGCGCACGTACGTCACCCGCGACCTCGCGCTCAAGACCGCCGCGCAGATCTTCCAGGAACTGGAGGGCCAGGCCGCCGAGGCGCTCGACCGCGAGGGCTTCGACGACCCGGTCTACGTCCGCAGCGCCGACCTGCGCTACTACGGGCAGGCGTTCGAGGTGCGCGTCGCCGCCCCGGCGGGCCCGCTCGACGACGACTGGAAGCGCACGGTGATCGACGGCTTCCACGACGCCCACGAGAAGCTGTACGGCTACGCCTACCGGGACGACCCCCGCCACGGCGTCGAATGGGTCAACCTGCGCGTCTCGGGAATCGGTCCGATCACCCGTCCGGCCGTCCGGCGGCTGGAGGGGCCGGGCAGCGGGGCCACCTCGGTCCGTCCCGTGCATTTCGACGAGACCCGCGACACGCCGATCCACCAGCGCGCCGCCCTCGGCCCCGGCGCCACCGTCCAGGGCCCGGCGGTCATCGAGGAGTACGGATCGACGATCCCCGTGCACCCGGGCTTCACCGCGAAGGTGGACGAATACGGAAATGTGGAGATCCGACGTGATTGATCCGATCCTGGTGGAGATCGTCGAGGGCACGCTGGCCTCCGTCGAGCAGGAGGTCGAGACGGCCATCGCCCGTACCGCCCGCTCCCCGATGATCCGCGACGCGCACGACTTCCGCGCCGGCATCCACGACGCCCGCCTGCGCAAGCTCACCGGCCGCTCCTACAGCGCGCTCGTCCAGCCGATCGTGCGCGACTTCCCGATCGAGACGATGAAGCCCGGCGACGTCTACTTCCACAACGACGTCTACCTGTCCGAGGGCGGCATCGGCCACCTGCCCGACCTGTGCGTCACCGTGCCGGTCTTCCACGACGGGGCGGTGGTGGCGTTCGTGCAGGCGTTCGGCCACCACGACGACATCGGCGGCGCCGTGCCCGGCTCGATGCCCTCGCACGCCCGCTCGGTGTACGAAGAGGGCCTGATGATCCCGCCGATCAAGCTGTGGGACCAGGGCGTCCCCAACGAGACCGCGCTGCGCATCATGACCCGCAACTCCCGCATGCCCGACTCCCTGGCCGGCGACCTCGACGCCGAGTGCTCGGCCTGCCTCATGGGCGCCCGCCGCCTCGGCGAGCTGTTCGACCGGTACGGCAGGCAGGCCGTCGAGGAGTGCTTCGACGCGATCGTCTCCAAGACCACCGAGACCTTCCGCAGGGAACTGCTCGCCAAGATCCCCGAAGGCACGTACGTCTGGGAGGACTACGCCGAGCACGACGGCGTCGACGAGCCCCGCCTGCACGCCCAGCGCATCACGCTCACCGTCGACCACGCCGCCGACGCGCCGCTCACGATCGACTTCACCGGCACCTCGCCCCAGGCCAAGGGCCCGATCAACCACGCGGGCGACTACGCCGACGGCGTCTTCCTGAAGAAGTGGCTCGCGCCCGTGCTGCGCAACCTCGCCGACACGCCCGAGCGCATGGCCGAGCTCGACGTCAACGAGGGCGTCGTCCCGCTGATCAAGATGGTCTTCCCGGAGAAGGGCACGCTGCTCACCCCGGTCTTCCCCGCCCCCACCAACGCCCGCACGTTCGTCATCCTGCGCCTGCTCGGCGTGCTGGCCGGCGTGCTGGCCAAGGCCACCGGCGGACGCATGCCCGCCGACCAGGAGACCATCCGCTACACCGGCGTGTACGGCACCGACGCCGACGGGATGCCGTACCTGATGCGCGAGGTCCTGGGCGGCGGCTCGGGCGGCCGCTGGTACGCCGACGGCGAGGACACCATCCACATCGTCCCCGACTCGCGCAACATCCCGGTCGAGTTCGCCGAGGCGCGCTGGCCGTTCCGGGTGGAGCGGCTGGGGCTGGCCTGCGACTCGGGCGGTCCGGGCATGTTCCGCGGCGGGCTGGGCTACGACAAGCACATCAGGATGCTCCGGGACGCGTCGTACATGTCGATCGCCGACCGGTCGATCCTGTCGTGCTGGGGCGTCAACGGCGGCCTGGCCGGGCGCCCGTTCCGGGTGGAGATCGCGGGCAAGGAGATGGACGGCCTGGTGGACGACCACCCCGTCCAGGCCGGCGACCTGATCCGCATCCGCACGACGGGCGGCGGCGGCTGGGGCTCCCCCTACGACCGCGACCCGAGGGCGGTGGCGGCCGACGTCCGCGACGGCAAGGTCTCGATCGCCGGCGCCCTCGGCGACTACGGCGTGGTCCTGGACGGCGACCGCATCGACGAACGCGGCACCGCCGAACTCCGCGCCCGCCTCCGTCCCCCCGCGGACCGCTTCTTCGACCGCGGCCCCGGCTACCCGAGGCTGTCCGGCGGAAGAACGTTCGCCGAGGTGGACGAACTGTAAAGACATCATCACTCTTCGTTATGAACAGGGCTACCATGGCCCCTCGTGAACCCCCCGTCCTCGGCGTACGTCGACGAGTCCATGCTGCTCACGCATGGTGTGTACCTGATGGCCGCGATGCTCGTGGCTCCCCATCAGGCGGACCACTGTCGGACCGAGTTGCGCGCTTTTCTGTTCCGGAGGCAGCCACGGCTGCACTGGCGCGACGAGAACGACAAGCGGCGGATGCAACTCATCGAGGCGGTGGCTGCGCTGCGGCCCGCGGGCATCGTCGTGGCGTCCACCGGCCTGGACGCCAAGCGACAGGAGCGGGCCCGGCGCAAGTGCATGGAGTGCCTGCTCTGGGAGCTGGGCGATCACCACGTGAATGACGTGGTCTTCGAGCGTCGGGGCCAGCTTGATCGGCGGGATCACGAACTGGTCGCCGCCCTCCAAGGTCGCCACGCCATGCCGTCGAAGCTGGTCGTGTCGTGGTGTGACCCCATGATCGAGCCGTTGTTGTGGTTGCCGGACATCGTCGCGGGGGCGAAGTCTCTGGCCGAGCGCGGCGATCACCGCTTCTGGAGCCAGGTGGAGAGCGGAATGCTCGTGAGAGCCATCGACGCCCGTTGACATGCGCGAGCCCGGGCTTCCGTCGTCCGGCGGCCTACCCGGGCTCACTTCCGATCCCCCCGCAGGAGGTCGGCGTTGTCTTGCCGGCGCGAGGTCCGGGCTCCTGTCAATTCCGGCAGTACACCCGGTTCACTTCCACCTCCCCGTAGGAAGGCGGCGTGCTCCTACTGTACCTGGATGCGCACACAGTGTCACCCTCGATCTCTGGGCAGGGAAGCCGCCTGGTGGGGGAGCGGGACCGTCGGGACGGTGCCGGGGGAGCAGACGTGGGCGATCCTGGAGGTCCGGGTCTCAGAGCGGGAGCAGGACAGGACCGGCTGACGGCGGCCGAGGCCCGCCTCCCGGCCTGAGGCTCACTTCTCCTCGAAGCTCGCGAAGTACGTGGCCGCCATGTCCTGGTCGCCGTGTCCCTGGGCCTCGGCGCGGCGCAGGCGTTCGCCGGCCGCCGCCACCATGTCCAGTCGCACCCCGGCCGACTCGCCCGCCTGGGTGATCAGCCGGGTGTCCTTCTCGGCGTTGTGGACGGTGAAGGACGGCTCGAAGTCGCCCTCCAGGATGGCCTTCGACTTGGCCTGGAAGTAGACGTTGTCCATCGGGCCGCCGGTCACCACCTCGCGGACCAGGCCGGGGTCGAGGCCGAGCCCCTTGGCGAGGGCCAGGGCCTCGGCCACGATGCCGGTCATCGAGATGCCGTAGCTGACGGCGGCCATCTTGAGCTTGGTGCCGGTGCCCTGAGAGCCGTCCTCGCCGAGCCAGAGCGTGCGCGAGCCGACGGCGTCGAAGACCGGGGCGAGCGCCTGCCGGGCCTGTTCGGGGGCCGCCGCCAGGATGACCAGCTTGCCCTGCTCGGCCGGCTGCCTGGTGCCCTGGACGGGCGCGTCGGCGAAGGTCAGCCCGTGCTCGGCGGCCAGCGCGGCCAGGCGGTCCACCGCGGCCACGCCGACCGTGCTCATCTGCGCCCACACCTGGCCGGGGCGGAACGCGGGCGCGGCGGCGGTCATCGCGTCGTGGACGGCGTCGCCGTCGCTGAGCATCGTGACGATCACGTCGGCGCCCTCGACCGCCTCGGCGGGGGAGCCGGCGACGAGCGCGCCGTCGGCCGCCAGCGGCTCGGCCTTGTCCCGCGTACGGTTCCACACCCTGACCGACAGACCGGACTTGAGCAGGTTGCGGGCCATGGGGGCGCCCATGAGCCCGGCCCCGAGCACTGCGACTTCAGTCATGAGATCACCCTACGACGGGCCGTTCCGGCGACCCCGGCCAGGTGCGGCCTCCGGATGCGAGGATGTCCGGCATGGGACCTTCGCGGATCATCGCCGTACGACACGGGGAGAGCCAGGCGAACCTGGCGCACGCGCAGGCCGGCGACCGGCCGCTGGTCTACGAGCGGGGCGACGACGAGGTGTCGCTGACCGACCTCGGCCTGCTCCAGGCGCAGGCGCTCGGCCGCAGGCTGGCCGGGCTGCCCGACGGCGAGGCGCCCGAGGTGGTGTGGTGCTCGCCGTACCTGCGGGCACTGGACACCTGGAACGCCGTCCGGGAGTCCTGGGGAGCCGCCGCGCTGCCGGTGACCGTGGACGAGCGGCTCAGGGACCAGGAGTCGGGCGCGTTCGCGCCCTTCAACCTGGCCGCCATCAGCGAGCGCTTCCCCGGCGAGGTGCGGCGGATGCGGGCCGAGGGCCCCTACGCCTACCGGCCGCCCGGCGGCGAGTCGCTGGCCGACGTGGTGGTCCGGCTCAAGGACTTCCTGGCCGGGCTGCGCGAGGCGGCCGACGGGCGGCGGGTGCTGATCGTCGCCCACGACTCGGTGGTGCTGGGGCTGCGGCACGTCATGGCCGGGCGGGACGACGCCGCGCTGGCCGACGTCCTGCGGTTCGCGCCGGTGCTGAACGCGTCACTGTCGGTCTGGCGGGCCGCGGGCGGAGGGTTCGAGGTGGTGGCGTTCAACGACGTCACCCACCTAGATCCCGCTTGAGCCGCAGCAGCCGCGCCCGCCGCGCGTGGGCCTGCCCGGTCAGCACGGCGCTCGCCGCCACGAACGCGAGCCCGAGCACCAGCGCGCCGGTGGCCACGGCGGCGACGAGCGCGGTGGTGAGCAGGGCGGCGGCCAGGGCGATCCAGCCGGCGATCACCCGGTCGCGGGCGAACAGCGGCGTCCTGCGCGTGCTCAGCCAGCCGCCGTAGCAGGCCCAGGCCAGGCAGAACGCGGTGAGGGCGGCGAAGGCCAGGTGGGTGCGGCCGGGCAGTGGGCCGGGCTCGGTCCACCACAGGGCGCAGACGAAGACCGTCCCGGCGGTCCCCGCGAGCAGGGCGGTCAGCGCGCGCACGCGCCGCCACGGCGACAGCGACGGTTCGAGGCGCTCGATGATCTCGTCGGCGGTCAGGCGCGGCTCATCGGTCATGGTCGATCTCCTTCAGGTGGTCGCGCAGGAGGCGGCGGGCGCGGCTGAGTCTGGACTTGACGGTTCCGGCGGGGATGCCGCAGATCTGGGCGCACTCCTCGACCGGCAGGTCCTCCAGGTAGTGCAGGACGAGGATCTCCCGCTCGGGAAGGGGCAGGGCGGACAGGGCGGCCACCAGGCCGGCGCGGTCCACGACGGCCCCGGCGGGGTCCTCGGTCACCGGCTCGGGCTCGGCCGCGCTCTCCGCCCTCGCGTACTCCTCGCGCAGGCGGTCGGTGACCGCCCGGCGGGCGATGGTGAACAGCCAGGGCGCGAACCGTCCGGGGGCGCGCAGCCGGGGCAGGCCGCGCACGACGGCCGCCCAGATCTCCTGGGCGACGTCGTCGGCCCGTTCGGCGTCCAGCATGCGCCGGACGTAGGTCCAGACCGGGGTGTGCCACCGGTGCACGAGTTCGGCGATCGCCGTACGTTCGCCCAGCTGGGCGCGTACGACGAGCAGCTCATCTGTCATGTCGTCCTTCCGTCACCCTGCTCAGTCGGACGGGAGGGCGACCCGGTTCACGTCTCGACGGCGAGATCGGCGCGCTCGCGGGTGCGGTCGGCGGCGAACCAGGCCCGTTCGGCCGCGAACCACTTCCGCCAGCGGGGTTCGAGCTCCGGGCCGTCGCGGTCGAGGACGCGCCGCAGCCGCACGGCTTCCGGGGCCTCGACCCAGACGGTGAAGGCCAGCAGGCCGGCGGCCGACCGGCGGGCGGTGCCGACGCCCTCGACGACCAGGACGGGCCCGGCCGGCACGGCGACGTGCTCGGCATAGCGCTCGCCCAACCAGTCGTACCTGCGGAAACCGGCCGGGCGGCCGTGCCGGAGCGGTTGCAGGACCTGCTCGTCCAGCAGGCGGAACCAGGCGCCGGGGCCGTCGTCCCAGTGGACTGGGAAGTCGTCGCTGTGGATCACCTGGCAGCCGAGCGCCGCGCCGAGCCGGCCCGCGTACGTGGTCTTGCCCGAGCCCGCCGGGCCGTCGACGGCCACCAGGCGGACGGGCCCGCAGGAGGGCGGCAGGGCCTGGATGCGGCGGGCCAGGGATTTCACCGGACCAGGGTAGGCGATGGGCGACGGCCGCCTGAGAGAATATTCTTCCGGCCCAACGCAAGCTGGAGGTTGACCTTGCTCGGACCCCTCGGCGACGTCGTCGTGCTCGATCTGTCCAGGGCCCTCGCGGGGCCGCACGCCGCGCAGATGCTCGGCGACCTGGGCGCGCGGGTGATCAAGGTGGAGCATCCCGACGGGGGTGACGAGTCGCGCGGCTGGGGGCCGCCCTTCGTCGGGCCCGACCATGACATCTCGACCTACTTCCTGGCGGCCAACCGCAACAAGCAGTCCATCGCGGTCGATCTCAAGTCCGCCGAGGGCAGGGAGCTGATCGAGCGGCTCGTCCGGCAGAGCGACGTGCTGATCGAGAACTTCCGCACCGGCGTGCTCGACCGGCTCGGCTTCCCCGTCGAGCGTCTTCACGAGCTCAACCCGCGCCTGGTCGTCCTGTCGATCACCGGGTTCGGCCACGACGGGCCCGAGGGCGGCCGGCCGGGCTACGACGTGATCGCCCAGGGCGAGGCGGGGCTGATGTCGCTGACCGGGCCCTCGCGCGAGGAGCCGTACCGGGTGGGGGCCTCGATCGCCGACCTGCTGGCCGGCATCCACGGCGCGTACGGCGTGGCGGCGGCCCTGTACGAGCGCGAGCGGACCGGCCGGGGCCGGGTGGTGCGCACGTCCCTGCTGGCCGCGGTCACCGGCGTCCACTCCTACCACGGCACGGCCTGGACGGTCGGCGGCCAGGTCCCCGGCGCCAACGGCAACCACCACGCCTCCATCGCCCCCTACGGCGCCTTCCGCTGCGCCGACGGCCTGCTGCAGATCGCCGTGGCGAACGACGGCCAGTGGAAGAAGGTCGCCCAACTACTCGACATCGACCCTGATGTGGCGAAATATGCGACCAACAGGCAGAGATTCGCGCACCGGGATGAGCTGATCGCCGACATGGAGAAGGCCCTGGCCGACCACGACCGCGCCCACTGGCTGGCCAGGCTGGGCGAGGCCGGCGTGCCCGCGGGCGCGATCAGGTCGATCGACGAGGTCTACGCCTGGGAGCAGACCCGCTCCCAGGGGCTGCTGGTCGAGGTGGACCACCCCGTGCTCGGCCCGATCGAGCTGCCCGGGCCGCCGCTGCGCTTCGACGGCCTGCCCGCGGCCGAGCACACCGCGCCCCCCGCGCTCGGCCAGGACGGCGAGGCCGTGCTCGCCTGGCTCGAAGAGCGGGAGGGATGATCGGCAATTCCCGGCTCCGGCATGTACCCTCGTGCGTCACCATGGCATCATCGGTTGATCGTTAGGAGCGATAGTGAGCCGTCCGGACGCGCGCACACTGATCGAAGCGGTCCTCGACAGGGGGTCGTGGAAATCGTGGGACGCGCCGCCCGCCGACCCGGCGGAGCCCGGCTCCTCCTATGCCGAGGAGCTGGCGGCGGCCCGCGCGAAGTCCGGCTACGACGAGTCGGTGATCACCGGCGAGGGGTTGCTCGACGGCCGCAGGGTCGCCGTCGTGGTCTGCGAGTTCTCCTTCATGGCCGGATCGGTCGGGGTCGCCGCGGCCACCCGCATCGCGGCCGCGATCGAGCGGGCCACGCGTGAGCGGCTGCCGTTGCTGGCCTCCCCGGCCTCGGGCGGCACGCGGATGCAGGAGGGCGCGCTGGCGTTCGTCCAGATGGTCCGGATCACCGTCGCGGTGCAACAACATCGCGCGGCGGGGCTGCCGTACGTCGTCTACCTGCGCCACCCGACGACCGGCGGCGTGCTGGCCTCCTGGGGGTCGCTCGGGCACGTCACCGCGGCCGAGCCGGGGGCGCTGATCGGCTTCCTCGGGCCGCGGGTGTTCGAGGCGCTGCACGGCTACCCCTTTCCCGAGGCCGTCCAGGTGGCCGAGAACTTCTACGACCACGGCCTGGTCGACGCCGTGGTGTCGGCCGACGACGCCCGCAGGGTCGCGATCAGGGCCCTTTCCGTGCTGTGCGCGGGCCGCGCCCCCGTCGAGGCGGGCGAGCCGCCCGAGGAGGACCTGCGGCCCGTCGAGGCGTGGGAGGCGATCACCCGCTCGCGCCGCGACGACCGTCCGGGCGTGCGCACGCTGCTCAAGCTCGCCGCCACCGACGTGACGCCGCTCAGCGGCAGCGGCGCCGGCGAGAACGAGCCGGGGCTCGTGCTGGCGCTGGCCAGGTTCGGGTCCGCGCCCGCCGTGGTGCTCGGCCAGGACCGGCGCAGGCAGCGCCAGCGCTCGCCGCTCGGCCCGGCCGGGCTCAGGGTGGCCAGGCGCGGCATGCGCCTGGCGGCCGAGCTGGGGCTGCCGCTGGTCACCGTGGTCGACACCGCGGGGGCCGACCTGTCGAAGTCGGCCGAGGAGGGCGGGCTGGCCGCCGAGATCGCCCGCTGCCTGGCCGAGCTGGTCACGCTCGACGCCCCGACCGTCTGCCTGCTGCTCGGCGAGGGCGCGGGCGGGGCGGCGCTGGCGCTGCTGCCGGCCGACCGGGTGCTGTGCGCGCAGCACGCCTGGTTGTCGCCGCTGCCGCCGGAGGGCGCCTCGGCCATCCTCTACCGGTCGGTCGACTTCGCCCCCGAGATCGCCCAGGCGCAGCGCATCCGCGCCACCGACCTGCGGCGTGACGGCATCGTCGACCGGGTGATCCCCGAGCTGCCCGACGCCGCCTACGAGCCCAGGCAGTTCTGCGAGCGCGTGGGGCGGGCGCTGGAGCACGAGATCGCCGAGCTGCTGAAGGTGGGCCCGGCCGACCGCCTGGCGGCCCGCCTGGCCCGCTACCGCGGCCTCGGCTGAGAGGCTACGGCACGGGCACGCGCTCGACGCGGATGGAGAAGACCTCCTCGCGCGGCACGACGACCTCGTACGCGCCGTGGTCGACCATCCAGTAGCCGAGCGCCTCGGCCTTCATGCCGCTGTGGCCGGTGTAGGCGATGTGCAGGCCGTCGTCGTCCTCGTCGAGCACGATGCACGGCTCGCCGCCGAAGGCGCCGACGGTGCGGATGAGCACCAGCCACTCCAGCTGCGACCTGGCCACCACCCGCCGCCAGTAGCCCGAGGAGGGCTCGAAGCCGTCGAGGTCGACCTCGCTGAACAGCACGACCTGGTCGTTGTCGGGGCCGAGCGCGGCCGGCAGCGTACGCTCGCCGAAGCGGGCCACGAAGCCGGAGGCGACCGGCGTGATCTCCTCGCTCATGCGGCGGGCCGCCAGGTCAGGCCGTCGTAGCCGGCGAAGGGCCGCTCGCCCTCGCCGGTGACGTGGACGATCTCCGCGCCCGCCGGGATCGGCATCGGGACGGTGTGGAACTGCGGCACCACGTGGTCGGGCGAGGTGGTGAACCCGTTGCCGGCGAACGGCGGCACGTCGCTCCAGTCACCTCCCATGTGCGGGCCGTAGGGCACCGCGTAGGTGTCGACGTCGCGGGCGTGCCAGCGCATGACGTAGAGCTCGGGGACCTCGGGGAACAGCTCCGAGCCGTCGAAGGACAGGTCGAGGCCGTAGTAGAGGGCCGCCGGCGTGGTCAGCCTGACGCAGTCCTGGACCCGGTAGACGTAACCGGAGATCACGGTGCGCTTGCCCGACAGGTACGGCACGAGCAGACGCGGCGGCACGACCTTCTGCATCTGCGTTCCGCTCATGGCTCTACTTTACGGTCGGTTGACCCTTGAGCACCCGATGATCCAGACACGGGAGCATGGCCCTGGCGGTGGCCGTCCATTCGGTGTCGAGGCGGACGAGCTGGACCCCCGGGCCGGTGCCGAGGTCGGCCCGTACCACCCCGAGCGGGTCGACCAGCATGCTGCGCCCCACGCCGAACCTGTCCTTCGACTCCTCCGGGTTGGGCGCCTGGCCGACGGCGGCGGTCCACATCGTGTTCTCCAGGGCCCGTGCGCGGACCAGCGTGACCCAATGGTCCTCCTTCAGCGGGCCCGACCCCCAGGCGGCGATCACCGCGAACAGGTCGGCGCCCTTGTCGACCAGCGCCCTGGTCAGCTCGGGGAAGCGGATGTCGTAGCAGGTGACCAGCCCGACGCGCAGCCCGGCCAGCTCGACCACGGTCGGCTCGGCGCCCGGCGCCACCATGTCGGACTCCTTGGAGCCGAAGGAGTCGAACAGGTGGATCTTCCGGTACGCGGCCTTGATCGCGCCGTCCGCGCCGATCGCCACGGCCGTGTTGTGCACCTTGGACCCGGCCGGGCCCTCGCCCGGCTCGAACACCCCGGCGATCACCGCCAGGCCGTGCGTGCGGGCCGCCTCCGACAGCCCCGACACGAACGGCCCGTCCAGCGGCTCGGCCAGCTCGGTGACGCGCCTGCCGTAACGGGTGAGCGTGGCCTCGGGGAAGATCGCCAGGTCGGCCCCCTCGGCGCGGGCGAGCGCCTCCCTGGCCCTCTTGAGGTTGGTGGCGGGGTCAGGAGAGACCGGAATCTGGCAGAGGGCGATTGTGGTCACGGCCCGACTCTAACCGGTTGGGCACCAGTCGAAACCAGGTCAGGCACCGCCAGATCCACTCAAGGGGGCCGTACCGAAATCTGGTGAGCCACCACCCGCTGATCAACGTCTGCGCCACCACGGTCGTCAGCGCCACCGCGAGCACCGGCCAGCGGGTGGCGCCGGTCTTCAGCGGGACCGTGCACAGCGCGATCACCGCCGTGCCCGTGACGTAGTTGGTCAGCGCCATCCGGCCCAGCGGTTCCAGCAGGGCCGACAACCACGGCCGCAGCGCCAGCAGCAGCCCGCTGGTGTACGCCGCCGCCCCCGCCAGCGCGGCCACGCTGTAGACGGTCCAGTCGCCCGCCCCGGGCACGTCGGCGACGCCCGCCCAGGTGGCCGTCAGCACCAAGGACGTCAGCGCCGAGCCCGCGAACACCGGCGCCAGCAGGCTCCGCGGCGGACGCAGCCGCATCAGCCCCATGCCGACCAGGAACAGGCCCGGGATGAGCGTCGGGCCCGCGCCGTGCCAGGTGGCCCAGACGGTCGCCACGACGCCGAGCGCCAGCACCGGCAGGCCGCCCGGCAGGAAGGAGGCGGGCAGCAGCACCACCAGGCCGTAGAGGGCGTAGTCGGTCAGCACCTCGCCCTCGTAGAAGGTGTGCTGGAGCAGGCCGAAGCAGGCCAGCCAGGCCAGCCGGCGGGCCAGCGCCCAGCGGCTCTTCGAGCGGTCGAGGAACAGCACGAAGCTGATCCCGAACAGCAGCGAGAAGATCGGGTAGAAGCGGCTCTGGAACAGGGCCTCGATCGCGCGGTCGATCCCGGTGTACGGCTCGTGGCTCGCGTGCTGCCAGGTGTTGACCAGCATGATGCCGCCCACCGCGAAGCCGCGGAGGGCGTCCAGCTCACGGATGCGCGTCACAGGAACCAGGTGAACCACCATACGAGGAATCCGGCGCCGGCGACCGCCGCCACGATGTGCGGCCACCGCCGATCGTGGAACAGGGCCGCGACACTCAGCACGGCCGAGGCCACCGCGATCCACGTGTACAGGCCGATCGTGCCCGGGACGCCGACGGCCAGGGCCGTCTCGTTCCTCTGGGCCATGCCGTAGACGGCCTGGCCGGTCAGCCCGGCGAACGCGACGCCGGCCAGCCCCGCGAAGGCGGTCACCGACCGGCCGCGCAGCGCGCCGGCGGCGAGCTGGACGAGCGAGACGAGCGCGAACAGCCCGAAGGGCGCGGCCAGCCAGGGAGCCTTCGAGATCAGGTACGGCGCGCCGGTGACGTGCGTGTCGGCGAGCCGCAGCGTGGGCGGCTGGGCCGGGTCGTGCTCGCAGGGCTTCGGCCAGGCGCGGTCGGGGGCCTCGACGAACTCCGCGATGTGCTTCCTGGCGCACGCGCTGGTGAGGAAGACGGCGTGGCTGCCGCGGAACGTCTCGAAACGGGCGCCGGGGATGGCCCTGGCGGCGGCCCCGGCGGTCCGCGCGGGGGTGGTGGGATCCCGGTCGCCGCCGACGACGTAGACGGGGGCCTTGGGGACGGCGTTCACGGGGGTGGACTGGGGGAGCCGCCAAGCATCACACACCGCTTTGTCCACATTTACCGTGAAAAGTCGGGATCTGGTGGTGAAGGTGTTGAACGGCACCTCGTCCTGGCACTGCACCGCGTGGTACAGCCCGAACTCGTGCGACACCAGCCCCTGGCCCACCGCGTCGGCCAGCGGCCGCAGCAGCTCGTCGTGCCCCTCGGCCAGGCCGCCGACCAGCGCGGGCGCGACGGCCGACACGTCCGCCTCGTGCAGCGCCTCGGCGAGCACCGTGGCCACGTCGTCGCCGGACATCGTGGCCGTGAACGGGCGGCCGAGCAGCGGATCGGTGGCCGGCACCCGGGCGGGGGCGCGGTTGAGCCGGGACACCAGCCGGTCGAAGGCGTCGCCCGTGCCGAGCGCGGCCATGGTGTCGCGCAGGTTGCGGTCGGCGTCGTCGTACCAGGCCACGGACTCGGGCAGGAACGAGTCCAGCACGACCGCGCGCACGCCGTCCGGGTCGGCCGCTGCGGCGTCCGTCATGACGCGGGTCGAGTAGCTGACGCCGAACAGGTTCCAGGAGGGGTAGCCGAGCGCCTGGCGCAGGGCGACCACGTCGGCGGCGATCTCCTTGGTGTTGTAGCCGCGCAGGTCGATGCCCTGCTCCTGGAGGCGGGCCCGGCAGCGCCGGGCCGCCGCGGCGACGTCGGCGCGCGGCCTGCGCAGCCGTCCGAGCATCGCCTCGGCCGTCTCGGGGCAGCCCAGCACCGGACGGGAGTACTTCCCGCCGCGCTGCTCGATCGTCACCACGTCGCGGTCGGGGAACATCTGGCTCAGGAACCCGGTGAGCTGCAACGACGACGACGCGGGCCCGCCGCCCATGTACACGATCGGGTCGGGCCTGCGGGCGGGGGCCGTCGAGGTGTGGACGGCGTACCCGACCTTGACCGTCCGGCCCGGCGTGTCGCGGCGCTCGGGCACCGCCAGGAAGCCGCAGACGGTGTGCTCCGGCACGGCGACCGGGCAGGGCGCGGCCTCGACGGGAGGGGGCGTGTCACGCATGGGAAGGGGAACGCTCAGGGCGAGGGCTAGCACGACCCGGATGATCACGAGACGAGACTAATAGTGTGGGGGCGTGACGGAACCACTTGTTTCCAGAATGCGCGCCTTCGGCACGACGATTTTCGCCGAGATGAGCGCGCTCGCCGTGCAGACCGGGGCCATCAACCTCGGACAGGGCTTTCCCGACACCGACGGCCCGGCCGCCATGCTCGACCGCGCGGTGCAGGCGATCACCTCGGGCGCCAACCAGTACCCGCCGGGGCCGGGGGTGCTGGAGCTCCGGCAGGCGGTCTCGGAGCACCGGATGGCCCACTACCGGCTCGACTACGACCCCGCGGGCGAGGTGCTGGTCACCGTGGGCGCCACGGAGGCCATCGCGGCGAGCGTGCTGGCGCTGTGCGAGCCGGGCGACGAGGTGATCGCCTTCGAGCCGTACTACGACTCCTACGCGGCCTCGATCGCGCTGGCCCAGGCCAGGCTCGCGGCAGTGACGCTGCGGCCGGTGGACGGCAGGTTCACCTTCGACCCCGACGAGCTGCGCGGGGCCGTCACGCCGCGTACCCGGGCGATCCTGGTCAACTCGCCGCACAACCCGACGGGGACCGTCTTCACCAGGGACGAGCTGACCGTCATCGCCGAGCTGTGCCAGGAGCACGGCCTGATCGCGATCACCGACGAGGTCTACGAGCACCTCACCTTCGACGGCGTCGAGCACGTCCCGCTGGCCACGCTGCCCGGCATGCGCGAGCGCACGGTCATGATCTCCTCGGCGGGCAAGACGTTCTCGGTCACCGGCTGGAAGACCGGCTGGATGTGCGCGCCGCCCGAGCTGGTACGGGCGGTCTCGACGGTCAAGCAGTTCCTCACCTTCACCGCGGGCGCGCCCTGGCAGCTCGCGGTGGCGTACGGGCTGCGCACCGAGCTGGAGTGGGTGGCCGCCCTGCGCGCCGGGCTCCAGGACAAGCGCGACCGGCTGATGGACGGGCTCGCGGCGGCGGGGTTCGAGGTGCTCAGGCCGGCGGGCACGTACTTCGTGCAGACCGACATCCGGCCGCTGGGCTTCACCGACGGCCTGGAGCTGACCCGTCGCCTGCCGGAGCTGGCCGGGGTGGTGGCCATCCCCACGCAGGTCTTCTACGAGCACCCCGAACGCGGCAGCCACTTCGTCCGCTTCGCCTTCTGCAAGAAGGACGAGGTCATCGACGAGGCCGTCACCCGGCTCAAGCGCCTGTCCCAGGGGTAGCCGGGCTCAGGCGCCTGACGCAGAAGTGGGTCTGCGCAGGCCGTCGAACATCACGGCCAGGGCTCTGGTCCGCAGGTCGTCGCTCCAGTTGTTGTGCTGCGCCGCCAGGCAGGCGGCGCTGAGCAGGGCGAGCAGCTCCGCCATGCCCACGTCCCCCCGCACCGCCCCGGCCTCCTGCGCGCGCACCAGCAGCGCGCTGATCGCGCCCTTGATGTCGGGCGCGCCCGCCTTGGCGTCGATGCCGGCGCTGGCCAGGGCGTCCACCAGGATCCTCTTGACCGTCGAGTGGGCCACGATGCGGTCGAAGAACTCGAAGAAGGCCGCACCCGCGTCGGCGGCGCCGGCCAGTTCCTCGGCCATCGCGGCCAGCCGCTCCTGCCGGTCGGTCACGATCGCCTGGTACAGGGCCTCCTTGGTGGGGAACTGGCGGTAGATCGTCCCCACGCCCACCCCGGCCAGTGTGGCGATCTCGCGCATCGAGGCGTCGAGCCCGTCGCGGGCCAGCACGACCTCGGCCGCCTCCAGCACGCGGGCACGGTTGCGCCGGGCGTCGGCACGCATGGCTCCTCCTCGCGTTGACATCCGGAACCGTTGTTCCGTATCGTTCCCGGCATCCAAGCGGAACAGTCATTCCGATTCTAGGGGCTTTCGTGGACTTCCAGACCATGGGACGTTCCGGGCTGCGCGTCTCCCGCGCGTGCCTCGGCACCATGAACTTCGGCACCGAGTACGGCCTGGCTGCGGGCGACGAGGCCGAGGCGGGCCGCGTCATCGACGCCTACCTCGACGCGGGCGGCAACTTCATCGACACCGCCGACCTCTACCACCGGGGCGAGACCGAGGAGATCGTCGGCCGGGCGCTGCGCGGCCGGCGCGAGTGGGTCGTGCTGGCCACCAAGGGTGCCATGCCGGTCGGCCCGGAGGGGCGGGGCCTGTCCCGGCGGCACCTCACCCGCGCCCTGGAGGCCAGCCTGCGCCGCCTCGGCACCGACTACATCGACCTCTACCAGTGCCACCAATGGGACCCTGGCACGCCCATCGAGGAGACGATGGCCACCCTCGACGGCTTCGTACGCTCGGGCAAGGTGCGCTACCTCGGCTGCTCCAACTTCACCGCCGCCCAGCTCGTCGAGGCGCAGTGGGCCGCCGAACGGGTGGGCGGCACGCCGTTCGTGAGCCTGCAACCGCAGTACTCGCTGATCCAGCGGGTCGTCGAGGCCGAGATCCTGCCCGCCTGCGCCCGGTTCGGCCTCGGCACGGTCGTGTACGGCGCGCTCGGCGGCGGCGTCCTGACCGGCCGCTACCGGCGCGGCGAGATCCCCGACCCGGACAGCCGCATGGGCCGCCTGCTCGGCGCCGCGATGCCCGGTGCGACCCGCTGGGCGCAGTCGCTGCTCAACGACCGCAACCTGGCCGTCGCCGAAGGGCTGGCCGAGGTCGCGTCCGGACTCGGGGCCGACCCCGCCGCGGTCGCCCTGGCCTGGGTCGCGGGCCGTCCGGGCGTCACGTCGGTGCTGCTCGGGCCGCGCTCGGTACGGCAGCTCCAGGAGAACCTGGCCGCCTTCGACCTCGCCCTCCCGTCCGACGCGACCACCCGCCTGGACGACCTCTCCGACCCCACCCCCACCCCCACCGACGGCTCCTTCTTCCACCTCGTCCCCCGCTGACCCCGAACCGACGTAACCGGAAGGTCGCGGAGAGTGGAGTATTCGCCGTAATGCCGCCCCTGACCTGCGATGAGGGCATGGCCATGACCTTTCGCCTGAACGACGAACAGATCGAGGCGCTGCGCAAGCGTGCCGAGTCGGAGGGGCGCAGCATGCAGCAGATCGTGCCGTGTGAGATCGAGGAGCACCCGGAGCGCGCCTCTGACGACGAGATCACCGACGCTCTGGCGGAGAAGGGTGCCAAGCGATTCGCGGACCTGTTGCGCAGGCTGGGCGAGTGATCCGCCACGTCAGCCTCGAACAGGGGCTGCGCATCGCCCGTGTCGCGGTGGGCGGCCTCGTTCAGGTGTGCGACCTCGGGCTCCTGGAGGCCGCGGACCTCGCTGTTCGGGCGTGACGCCCATCCCGACCTGATGACCAAGGCCGCGGCGGAGATCGCCGCGGCGCTGCGTGGGTTCAGGAGGTGAGTTTGACCGGGAGGCGGCGTTGGCGGATGGCGGTGCGGATGGCCTTGGCGAGCTGGGCGTACTCGCTCACGCGGGCCGAGGAGGCGCGGTAGGCCAGGCCGATCGTGCGGCCCGGGGCCGGGGCGGCGAAGCGGCGCAGCGACAGGCGTACCCGCTTGCCGGTCTCCACCGGCACGGCCGACTCCGGCAGCAGCGTCACGCCCAGACCGCCCGCCACGAGTTGCACCAGCGTCGGCAGGCTGGTCGCGTACGTGGTCGCGGTGGCTCGCGCGCCCACCTCGCGGCACACGTCGATGGCCTGTTCGCGCAGGCAGTGGCCCTGGTTGAGGAGGACGATGTCCAGGCCCTTGAGCGCGTCGCGGTCGAGCGGGGCCGGGTCGGCGGCCAGGGGGTGGTCGCGGGGGAGGGCCAGCAGGAACTCCTCGTCGTAGAGCGGCGCCTCCACCAGGCCGCCCACGTCCGTCGGCAGGGCGAGCAGGACCAGGTCGAGCCGCCCCTCGCGGATCTCCTCCACGATCGTGTCCGTCTTGGCCTCGTGGACGGTCAGCTTCAGGTGCGGGAAGCGCTGGGCGAACATGGGCAGCAGCGCGGGCAGCACGTACGGCGCCACGGTGGGGATCACGCCGAGGTGGGCCGGGCCGCTGAACGGCTCGCGGTTCTGGGCGGCCTCGCCCATCAGGTCCTCCACGGCGGCCAGCACCCGCCAGGCGTGCTCGGCCACGCGCTCGCCGGCGGGGGTGAGCAGCACCTTCCGGGTGGTCCGCTCCAGGAGCTGTGTGTCCAATATCTCCTCCAATGAGGCGATATTTCCGGACAGGGTGGGTTGGCTCATCCTCAGTGCCGTCGCCGCCTCCCTGAAGTGGAGATGCTCGGCCACGGCGAGGAAGGAGCGCAGCTGAGCGAGGGTGGGCGTGGGCTCACTGATAGGAATCACCTCTCAGATTGGTTCGACTGCTCGATTTCTCGAATCAATGGTAGGTGCGGCAACGTAGGTGCCCTGACCCGCACTTCCTCCAAAGGAGAAGGAACTTGCTCACCGTCGGTGACCGCTTCCCCGAGTACGAACTCACGGCCTGTGTCGACCTCGACCCCGACAAGGCGTTCGCTGAGATCAACCACAAGACCTACGAGGGCAAGTGGCGCGTGGTGTTCTTCTGGCCGAAGGACTTCACGTTCGTCTGCCCGACCGAGATCGCCGAGTTCGGCCGTCTCAACGGCGAGTTCGCCGACCGTGACGCCCAGGTGCTCGGTGTCTCCGTCGACTCCGAGTTCGTGCACCACGCCTGGCGCAAGAACCACGACGACCTGCGCGACCTGCCCTTCCCGATGCTGAGCGACATCAAGCGCGAGCTGTCGGAGGCCTGCGGCGTTCTCGGCCAGGACGGCGTCGCCCAGCGCGCCACGTTCATCGTCGACCAGAACAACGAGATCCAGTTCTCGATGGTGACCGCCGGTTCCGTGGGCCGCAACGTCAAGGAGGTCCTGCGGGTCCTCGACGCCCTGCAGTCCGACGAGCTGTGCCCGTGCAACTGGAACAAGGGCGAGGCCGGCCTCGACGCCCAGAAGCTGCTGGCCCAGTGAGCGTCGACAACCTGAAGTCGCTCCTGCCCGACTACGCCAAGGACACCAGGCTCAACCTGGGCTCGGTCACGACCACCTCGTCGCTGACCGACCAGCAGCTCTGGGGCGCGGTCCTGGCGTGCGCGCTGGCCACCAGGTCGGCGCGGGTCATCGCCGAGCTCTCGCAGGACGCCGCCGACCACCTGTCGGCCGAGGCGTTCACCGCCGCCAAGGCGGCCGCGTCGATCATGGCGATGAACAACGTCTACTACCGCGCCACCCACCTGATCGGCGACGAGACGTACGCGACGCTGCCGGCCAGGCTCCGGATGTCGGTGATCGGCAACCCGGGCGTGGACAAGACGGACTTCGAGCTGTGGTGCCTGGCGGTCTCCGCGGTCAACGGCTGCGGCCGCTGCCTGGAGTCGCACGAGCAGGTGCTGCGGGGCGCGGGCATGCCGCGTGAGCAGGTCCAGGAGGCGCTGCGGGTGGCCGCGGTGATCAACGCCACCGCCGCGACCCTGGAGGCCGAGGCCGCACTCCTGACGGTCTGACCTCCTCGCGAGACCTCGAAGGCGGGCGCCCGTACGGGCGCCCGCCTTCGACGTGCGGGGGCCCGACGTGCGGGCTGGACGCGTGGGGGCGGACGTGCGGGCCCGACTTGCGGGGCTGGACGTGCTGCGGGGGCGGACGTGCGGGGCTAGCCGGCCTGGGGCTCGTCGAGCGGTGTGAGCGCCTGGCTGGCCTCCTCGTGCTCCAGGCCCGTGGCCTGCAACAGGTCCACCGCGATCGAGCGCAGCTGCGCGATGATGACGTGCGCGGAGAAGCCCAGCCGCTCGGGCCGTTCCCGGCCGGCCACCGCGAGCAGCGCCTGCCGGGCCAGCAGGGGATCACGCCCGGCGGCCAGCTCCAGTTGCAGCAGCAGCGCCGCCTCCGAGACCTCCCGCATCGCCTCGGCCAGCGCCGTGGGCGGCGGGCTCGCCTCGCCCAGCGCCGCCAGCGTGCGGCGGACCATCACCCGGGCGTTGCGCAGGGCCAGGTCGACGGGCACGGCGGCGGTCTCGTACCGGGCCAGCGCGGCCCGGCGGTGCCAGTGCAGCGGCGAGATCATGGTGATCTCCTTGCTGGTCTCCAGCGCCATCGCGAACTCCTCGACGGCCGCCTGCGTCGTGCGCGCCTCGTCCAGCGCCTCGGTGGCCAGGTCGACGTCCCGCTTCTCGATCGCCTCGGCCGCCTGCTCCAGGACGGTCGACAGCGCGTCCAGCACGCCGGACAGATGCTTGGCCGCGATCGTGAACGGGCTGGCGGGCATCAGCGCGACCGCTGCGACGCCGATGACACCCCCGGTGAGGGCGTCGGCCATGCGGTCGAGGCCGCCGGCGTTCTCGCCGGGCAGCAGCGTGGCCACCAGCACGGCCGAGGACCCCGCCTGCGCGACGAACAGCGCCCCTCCGTTGAGCAGCAGCGCGACGGCCATGGCCAGCCCGACGACCAGCGCGAGCTGCCAGGGCCCCGAGCCGATCCACGACACGAGCAGGTCGCCGACGCCGACGCCGAGGCTCACGCCGACCACCAGCTCGGCGACGCGCCGCAGCCGCTGGCCGAGCCCCACGCCGACGCAGATCAGCACGGAGATCGGCGCGAAGAACGGCCGGGCGTGCCCGAGCAGGTCGACGGCGACGATCCAGGCCAGTGCCGCGCCCACCGCGCACTGCACGATCGAGGGCGCCATGAGGCCGAACGTGCCCAGTCGTTCCCTTACGTGATCGCTGAGCCTCGTTCGCACCTTTCCACCTTGGCGGATCTTTGTGACATTGGGGTCACGTTTGCCCCGTAACACCCGGCTGAATCGCGGCCGGCGCGAGCCGCCTGCGGACGAACACGATGACCGCGACCACGACCGGCGTGGCCATCCACGCGTACGTGGAGTTCTCGCCGACGCCGAAGGCCAGGACGGCGCTGGCCGCCCACAACACGCCGCACCCCCAGTACACCCAGGCCGAGGTGCCCATGCGCCGCCTGTTCGCGTTGCCGTTGAGCAGCCCCTGCGACAGGGCCAGCGTGAACAGCGCGCCCTGGCAGAACATCAGGATCGCCTCCGTCCCCGCGAACAGCGCCAGCGCGACCCCCTTGGACGCCTGGACGTCGACGTCCGCCGCCGACATCTCGCTCCACAGGTTCATCGTGTACGGCAGGAACGCCGAGAACAGCAGCAGCGGCACGTGCAGCAGCAGGACCGGCTGGGAGACCCGGTGGAGCTGGTCGAAGAGCGTGTGGTGGGCCCGCCAGCTGAACCACAGCATGAGGAAGGCCAGCACGAACGCCACGAAGGAGCCCTGGTGGTGGCCCAGGAAACCGGCGAGGTCACGGAAGTCCTCCTCGGCCGGGCGGGGGATCTCCAGGACGAGCAGCGTGATGGCGATCGCGAACACCGCGTCGCTGAACATCCCGACCCGCTCCGGGGTCATGCCGGGACGGGGGGCCGGTGGGGGGCTGGACACAGCGGGTCTCCGAGAATCGTGGGGGGTGACCAGCATAGAGCTCCGGACGTCCGGGGCTCACCCGTCCAGGAAGGCGTCCACCGCGTCCAGGAAGGCGGCCCGCTCGGTGGCGTGGACGAGGTGCCCGGCCTCGATCGTGACCAGTTCGGCGCCGGGGATCAGGCGGGCCAGCGCGGGGGCGTCGAACGGGCTCTGCCGCCCGCCCGACAGCACCAGCGTGGGCGCCGTGATCCTGCCCAGCTCGGCGGCCAGCGCCGGGTCGGGATCGACGATGTACGGCTCGGTCTGGTGCATCATCCGCCAGTCGAACGCGGTGGAGTCGTCCTCCACGAGAGGCTGCCGCCCCTCGATCGGGTACGGCGGCGTGACGTCCTCCAGCACCAGCCGCTCGACGCGTCCCGGGTGGCGCATGGCCACGTGGTAGGACACCATGCCGCCCAGCGAGTGCCCGACCAGCCGGACGCGGCCGAGGCCCAGATGGTCGAGGAGCGCCACGATGTCCTCGGCCATCGTGCTCACCGCGTACTCGCCGGGCCGGTCGCTGGCCCCGTGGCCGCGCAGGTCGGGGGCGAGGACGTGGTGGCGGGCGGCGAAGTGCTGGGTGATGCCGTTCCAGTCGTTGTGGTTCGCGGTCCTGCCGTGGACGAGGACCAGCGGGGGAGCAGCGGGGTCGCCCTCCTCGCGGTAGACGAGCTTGATGCCGTTGACGTGGGCTTCGCGAATCACATCCGGGAACACTACCTTCGGTGCTTTTGTGAGCTTCGAGGTTCCGCCGAGAGCTTGAGAGGCGAGCGCACCTTGACATCGCGGCGGCCGTTCATGGGCAGACATTGCCCATGAACCTCGCCGGGCCGCTCGGCTAGCGTCGCGACGGTGGGGAAGCCGGTACTGGAGAAGGGGCAACGCATGCCGGACCCGATTGAAGTGCGAAAGGTGCCGATCGAGAGCGTGACCGACGCCTCCGGGCTGTCACGGCTCATCGCGGACGGGGTGATCGAGGCGCGCCGGGTGCTCGCGGTGATCGGCAAGACCGAGGGCAACGGCGGCGTCAACGACTACACGCGCATCCTGGCCGACCGCGCCTTCCGCGAGGTCCTGGCCGAGCACGGCCACCCGTCCCCCGAGAGCGTGCCGCTGGTGTGGTCGGGCGGCACCGACGGCGTCCTCAGCCCGCACGCCACCGTCTTCGCCACCACGGCGGACGCCCCGGCCGGCGACGAGCCGCGCCTGTCGGTGGGCGTGGCGATGAGCGAGGTGATCCTGCCGGAGGACATCGGCCGCCCGGCGATGGTGGAGAAGGTGGCCGCCGGGGTGCGGGAGGCCATGAAGATCGCCGGCATCGACGACCCGCGCGACGTGCACTACGTGCAGACCAAGACGCCGCTGCTCACCCTGGCCACGATCACCGAGGCCAGGAGCCGCGGCCAGGACACCGCCATCGAGGAGACCGGCCCGTCGATGGACCTGTCCAACTCCACCACCGCGCTCGGCATCGCGGTCGCGCTCGGCGAGATCGACATACCGGCCGCCGACCAGATCCACAAGGACCTGTCGCTGTACTCGTCGGTGGCCTCGTGCTCGTCCGGGGTGGAGCTGGACCGGGCGCAGATCGTGCTGGTGGGGAACGTGCGCGGCATCGGCGGGCGCTACCGCATCGGGCACAGCGTCATGAAGGACGCGCTCGACGCCGACGGCATCTGGGACGCCATCAGGGACGCCGGTCTGCCGCTGCCCGACCGCCCCCACCCCTCCGACCTCGGCGGGCGGCTGGTCAACGTGTTCATGAAGTGCGAGGCCGACCCGTCGGGGCGGGTGCGCGGGCGGCGCAACATCATGCTGGACGACTCCGACGTGCACTGGCACCGGCAGATCAAGGCGGCCGTCGGCGGGGTGGCGGCCTCGGTCACCGGCGACCCCGCGGTGTTCGTCTCGGTGGCCGCCGTGCACCAGGGGCCCTCGGGCGGCGGCCCGGTCGCGGCCATCGCCGACCTCGGCTAGCGCCAGGGCATCACGCCCCGCACCGGCAGGACCACGCCGGGAACCGGGGCGTGGGCAGCCGCGGGTAGTCTCATTCGCTGTGCCGACCATCCCGCAACCACTCGACCCCGACGACGACGGCAGCGCCGCCCCCGCGGTGGCCGCCGCCCTGGCCGCCTACGAGGCGGGCACGTGCGGCCCCGCCGACGTGCTGGCCGCCCTGAGCGGCGCGCGGCTGCTGGTGCCGGTGGTCGCCCTGCTGACCGAGTCCGAGGTCGGCGAGCACGGGCTGCGCCAGGAGAAGGAGAGCGAGATGGCGCTGCCCAAGCTCGTCGGCGCGGACGGCAGGCACGCGGTGCTCGCCTTCACCGGCACCGACGCGCTGACCAGGTGGCGCGAGGACGCCCGGCCCATCCAGACCGGCACGCTCCAGGTCTGCCGGGCGGCCGTGCACGAGGAGGCCGCAGCGGTCGTGGTCGACGTGGCCGGGCCGGTGCAGTTCGTGATCGAGGGCGAGGTGCTGCGGGCGCTGGCCGCGGTCGAGTCCGGCACCGTCGACCAGCTCAGCGGCGTCACCGTCGCCAGGATGGAGCCGGCCCCGCCCCGCCGCCGCTGGTTCTCCCGCAGAAGCGGCTGACGCCGCCCTCCACGCGCCCGTCCCCGCGGACGGCCGGACGCGCCGACGCCCCCGGCCGGTGCAGGTCACCGGCCGGGGGCGTCCGCGGACGTCCTCAGGAGACGGTCAGGTAGAACCCGGTGTCGGCCGCCACGCCGTTGGCGAGCTGGCTGTAGACGGCGACCGCCCGGTAGTGGCCGCCGCAGATCGCCGCCCCACGCTGCACCGCCAGCGAACGCGGGTAGGTGGCCCGGCCCGTCGGCGTCACGTGGATCACCACGGCGCCGTCGTAGTCGATGTCCTCACCGAGGATCACGCAGTACGTCCCGCGGAACAGGCGCTTGACCTCCTCGACGTTCTTGCCGTCGGCCACCGTGCCGTCCGCCTCGACGACGGCCGAGGCCTGGGCGTACGGGGTGTCCGCGTGCGCCGCCGCCGGAGTGAGGACGGCGGCCGCGGCGAGCGCGGCGACTGCGGCGCGCCGGATGATGTTCATATCGGGTGCTCCTTCGGTTCTCGGATCAGGAGATGGTCAGGTCGAAGCCGCCGTCGGCGAGCCGGCCGGTGCTGGTGTCGTAGACGCCGACGGTGATGGTGTTGGTCTCGTGGCAGGTCGCCGACGGGCTCCGGTAGGCGATGAACGGCAGGCGGCGGGGCGCCCGCGGAGTGATCTGGATCACCGCGGCGGACGTGGTGACGTGCTTGTCGACCATCACGCAGTAGCGGCCGGTCGAGGCCCGCCACGTCTTGAGGATGTTCTTGCCGTTGTTCAGCTCGCCGTCCGCGTCGACGATCGCCGCGGCCCGCGCGTACGGGGCCTGCAGGTCGGCGTACGCGGCGGGGCCGGTCATGATGAGGCTTGCGGCGCTCAGCGCGAGGCCGCCGGCCAGGATGCCACGGAACATGGGTCTTCCTCTCGGTCACTCTTCCGGGGGGGCCACGACAGAAAGTAGGTTCCCGACGACCCTCCGGAGCGCGTGCCACCCCGGCCCGGACGATCAAAGTTCCTTGGGGGATCGCCCCCGAACCCATGACCGCCGGAGTGCGTCGTGGCCCACCGTCCGGAGCGCGAAGGCCCGCCGGGGCGCGGCTTCGCGCTTGGCGAGCGCCATACCCGGACCGCCCGGCGCGATCCCGGGACGGCCGCCGGGCCGCCGCATTAAGGTCGGCTCGTGGTCGCACTGATGGCGCTGCTCGGTCTGGTCGCCGGACGCCAGGTCAGGGCCCTGGCCGACTCCTACGACGACCTCGCGCCCCCGCCGCCCTGGCCGCCCGGCGTGGAAGTGCTGACCGCCGCCGTGACGGCGCTGACCGCCTGGCTCGCCGGGCCGCCGTACGCCGGTCTCGCGCTGGCCGGCACGGCGCTGGCGGTCATCGACTGGCGCACCACCCTGCTGCCCGACGCGATCACGCTGCCCGCGTACCCGATCATCGCACTGACCCTGCTCCCCACCGGGGAGCTGCCGCGCGCGCTCCTTGGCGCGGCGGCGCTGGCGGCCGTCTACGGCCTGCTGTGGTTCGCCCGGCCCGACGCGATGGGGCTCGGCGACGTCAAGCTGGCCGGTCTCATCGGCATGGCGGCGGCCGCGACGAGCTGGCAGGCGTGGGTGGCCGCGGCGTTCGCCGGGCAGGCGCTCGGCGCCCTGTACGCGGTCGCGCTGCTGCTCACCCGGCGGGGCGACCGGCACACCCAGTTCCCTTTCGGGCCGTTCATGCTGCTCGGGGCTTTTGTGGTGCTCTGTCTCGGCTGGTGAACGACGGACATCCCACCCGGCCGCACGTGGAAGACTTGGAGTCATGTTGCGCTGGTTGACGGCCGGAGAGTCCCACGGCCCCGAACTCGTTGCCATCCTCGAAGGACTGCCCGCCGGGGTCGAGGTGACCACGGCCGCGATCGACGAGGCCCTGCGCCGCCGCCGGCTCGGCTACGGCCGCGGCGCCCGGATGAAGTTCGAGCAGGACCAGGTCACGATCGTCGGCGGCGTACGCCACGGCCGCACCATGGGCAGCCCGGTCGCCGTCCGCGTCGGCAACACCGAGTGGCCCAAGTGGGAGAAGGTCATGTCGGCCGACCCGGTCGACCCGGCCGAGCTGGAGGGCCTGGGCCGCAACGCGCCGCGGTCCCGCCCCCGCCCCGGCCACGCCGACCTGGCCGGCATGCAGAAGTACGGCTTCGACGACGCCCGCCAGGTGCTCGACCGGGCCAGCGCCCGCGAGACCGCCGCCCGCGTCGCGCTCGGCGAGGTCGCCAGGCGCTTCCTGAAGCAGGCGCTCGGCGTCGACATCCTCAGCCACGTCACCTCCATCGGCGGCGCGCAGACACCCACCGAGATCCTGCCCGGCCCCGGCGACCTGTCCAGGATCGACGAAGACCCGGTCCGCTGCTCCGACGCCGAGGGCAGCGCCGCCATGGTCGCCGTGATCGACCAGGCCCACAAGGACGGCGACACGCTCGGCGGCGTCGTCGAGGTGCTCGCCTACGGCCTGCCGCCCGGCCTGGGCAGCTACACCCACTGGGACCGCCGGCTCGACTCCCGGCTCGCCGCGGCCCTCATGGGCATCCAGGCGATCAAGGGCGTCGCGGTCGGCGACGGCTTCGAGACCGCCCGGCGGCCCGGCTCGCGCGCCCACGACGAGATCGAGTACACCGCCGCGAGCGGCGTCAAGCGCGTCACCAACCGCGCGGGCGGCGTCGAGGGCGGCATGACCAACGGCGAGGTTCTGCGGGTCAGCGCCGCCATGAAGCCCATCTCCACCGTGCCGAGGGCCCTGGCCACCATCGACGTCAAGACCGGCGAGGCCGCCAAGGCCCACCACGAGCGCTCCGACGTGTGCGCCGTCCCGGCCGCGGGCATCGTGGCCGAGGCCATGGTCGCGCTGGTGCTGGCCGACGCGGCCCTGGAGAAGTTCGGCGGCGACTCGGTGGAGGAGGTCGCCCGCAACCTGTCCGGCTACCTCTCCTCGATGGTGATCAAGTGACGGCCTCGCGGCGCGAACGAGAAGAGGTGAGCGACCAATGACCAGAGCCGTGCTCATCGGCCCGCCCGGATCCGGCAAGACCACGCTCGGACGGCTGCTCGCCGAGCGGCTCGGCGTCGCCTTCCGCGACACCGACGCCGACGTCGAGGCCGTGGCCGGCAAGCCGGTCGCCGACATCTTCGTCGAGGACGGCGAGGCCCGCTTCCGCGAGCTGGAGCACGAGGCCGTGCGCCGCGCCCTGGCCGAGCACGACGGCGTCCTGTCGCTCGGCGGCGGCGCCGTGCTCAACGAGGAGACCCAGGCCCTGCTCGCCGGTCACCACGTGGTCTACCTCCAGGTGGGCCTGGCCGACGCGGTCCAGCGGGTCGGCCTCGCCTCGGCCAGGCCGCTGCTCGTGCTCAACCCGCGCAGCCAGCTCAAGAAGCTGATGGAGGAGCGGCGGCCGGTCTACGAGCGGCTGGCCGTCGTCACGCTCGCCACCGACAAGCGCGAGCCCGGCGAGCTCGCCGACGAGATCCTGGAGGGCCTGCCGGCATGACCGCGACGCGGATCTCCGTCTCCGGCGACAGCCCCTACGACGTCGTGGTGGGCAGCGGCGTGCAGGCCGAGCTGCCGGGCCTGTTCAGGCCGGGTGTGCGCACGGTCGCCGTCGTCCGCCCGCAGGGCCTGCCCGAGCTGTCCCGCCCGGTTCTCGCGGCGCTGGCCGAGGCCGGCTACGAGGTGGCCGACCTGCCCGTCCCCGACGGCGAGGCGTGCAAGACGCCCGAGGTGGCCGCCGGCCTGTGGTCCGCGCTCGGCCGCCACGGCCTGACCCGCTCCGACGCCGTCGTCGGCGTGGGCGGGGGCGCGACGACCGACCTGGCCGGGTTCGTGGCCGGCACCTGGCTGCGCGGCGTGCAGGTCGTGCTCGTGCCGACGACGCTGCTGGCCATGGTCGACGCCGCCGTCGGCGGCAAGAACGGCATCGACACCCCCGAGGGCAAGAACCTGGTGGGCACGTTCCTGCCGCCCGCCGGGGTGCTCTGCGACCTGGCCGTGCTGCCCGGCATGCCGAAGGCCGACTACGTGGCGGGGCTCGCCGAGATCGTCAAGGGCGGCTTCATCGCCGATCCGGAGATCCTCGCGCTCGTCGAGGCCGACCCCGAGGGCGCCACCAGGCCCGACGGCCCCCACACCCGCGAGCTGATCGAGCGCAAGATCCGCGTCAAGGCCGACGTCGTGGGCGCCGACCTGCGCGAGCAGGGCCTGCGCGAGATCCTCAACTACGGCCACACGCTCGCCCACGCCATCGAGCGCGACGAGCACTACACGATCCGCCACGGCGAGGCCGTCGCCGTCGGCATGGTCTACGCCGCCGAGCTGTCCCGGCTGTCCGGCCGCGCCGACCTGGTGGGCCGCACCCGCGCGATCCTCACCTCCGTGGGCCTGCCGGTCTCCTACCGCGCCGACGCCTGGCCGCGGCTGCGCGACCACATGCGGCTGGACAAGAAGAACCGCGGCGCCAAGCAGCGCTTCGTCGTCCTCGACGACCTGGCCAGGCCCGCCCGGCTCGAAGACCCCGCCGAAGAGCTGCTCGAAGCCGCCTACAAGGAGATCGCGCGATGATCCTCGTGCTCAACGGCCCCAACCTGAGCAGGCTCGGCACCCGCGAGCCCGACGTCTACGGGGCCGAGACGCTTGAGGACCTCGCCGAGCTGTGCCGCGACACCGGCCGCAAACTCGGCGAGCACGTCGAGGTGCGCCAGACCGACGACGAGGCCGAGCTGATCGGCTGGCTGCACGAGGCCGCCGACGGCCGCATCCCCGTCGTGCTCAACCCGGCCGCCTTCACCCACTACTCCTACGCCGTGCGCGACGCCATCGCCCAGCGCACCGCCCCGCTCGTCGAGGTGCACATCAGCAACCCCGCGGCCAGGGAAGAGTTTCGCCACACCTCGGTCGTCGCCGGGGTGGCGACGGGCACGATCGCCGGATTCGGACTACAGTCCTACGTCCTGGCGCTACACGCTATCGCGGAGATGAACAGCAGCTCATGAGGCAATACAAGTCCTTCGTCGCCCTCGGGGACAGTTTCACGGAAGGACTGAACGATCCAGGCCCCGACGGGCACTACCGCGGCTGGGCCGACCGGGTCGCCGAACGGCTCGCCGCGGACGACCCGGCGTTCCGCTATGCGAACCTGGCCGTCCGCGGCAAGCTGCTCGACCAGATCATCGCCGAGCAGGTGCCGAGGGCCGTCGAGATGGGCCCCGACCTGGTGAGCTTCTGCGCGGGCGGCAACGACCTGCTGCGGCCGGGCAGCGACCCCGACGTGATGGCCAAGCGCCTGTCCCGCGCGGTGCGCGACCTGCGGGCCGGAGGCGCGGACGTGCTGCTGTTCACCGGGGTCGACCCGCGTGACACGCCGCTGATGCGGCGGCTGCGCGGCCGGTTCGCCATCTTCTACCTGCACATCCGCTCCATCGCCGACCTCTACGGGTGCCGGCTGGTCGACCAGTGGTCGATGCAGGGGCTGCGCGACTGGCGGGCCTGGAGCGCCGACCGCCTGCACATGAACGAGGACGGACATCGGCTGGTGGCCGCCCGCGTGCTCGACGTGCTGGGGGTGCCGTTCGACGACTGGCGCAAGGAGTGGCCGGAGCGCATGGTCGACCCTCGGGCGCGGCGCCGCGAGGACGCCCTGTGGATCCGCGAGCACCTGATGCCGTGGATGTCCCGCCGCCTGCGCGGCACCTCCTCCGGCGACGGCCTCACCCCGAAGCGCCCCGACCTCACCCCGTTCTAGCTCTCCCGCCGCCGGGTCAGGGCCTTTTTCCCGTACGGCTTCGCCTGGTCGGCCCACCCGCCGTACTCCGGCCCGGGGCCGTCCAGGAAACGCCCGCTGACCCTTCACCGGCGGGCCGCCGCGACGCGAGCCCGCCTTGCCCCTCTCCGTGGTGTGCCGTGACCTGCGTGAAAGGTCAGGACTCGGTGGACAGGCGCTTGAGGGCGGCGCGGGGGACGGCCGGGTCGGTGGTGCGCCAGAAGGGCGGCAGCGAGCCCAGGAGGAAACCGCTGTAACGGGCCGTGGCCAGGCGCGGGTCGAGGACCGCGATGACGCCCTTGTCGTTCTGGGCGCGCAGCAGCCGGCCGGTGCCCTGGGCCAGCAGCAGGGCCGCGTGGTTGGCGGCCACCGCCATGAATCCGTTGCCGCCGCGCGCCGCCACGTGGCGCTGGCGGGCCGAGGTGAGCGGGTCGTCGGGACGCGGGAACGGGACCCGGTCGATGATGACCAGCCGCAGCGACGGCCCCGGGACGTCGACCCCCTGCCACAGCGACAACGTGCCGAACAGGCAGGTCGGCTCGTCCTCGGCGAACTGCTTGACCAGCAGCATGGTGGAGTCGTCGCCCTGGCACAACAGCGGCACGTCGAGCCGCTCGCGCAGCGCCTCGGTGGCGGCCTTGGCGGCCCGCATCGAGGAGAACAGCCCCAGCGTGCGCCCGCCGGCCGCCTCGATCAGCTCGGTGATCTCGTCGAGATACTGCTCCGGAAGCCCGTCGCGGCCCGGCTGGGGGAGGTGTTTGGCGACGTAGAGGATGCCGGCGCGCGGGTGGTCGAACGGCGAGCCGACGTCGATGCCCTGCCAGCGCTTGCTGTCGCCCAGCCCCCACTGCGCGGCCAGCCCCTCGAACGTGCCGCCGAGGGCGAGCGTGGCGGAGGTGAGCACCACCGTGCGCTCGCCGAACAGCCGGTCGCGCAGCATGCCGCTCACGCTCAGCGGCGCGACCCGCAACATGGGCGGACGGCGGTCGGTGGCGCCGTCGAGCCAGACCACCTCGGCGCGGTCGGCCTCGGAGGCGTGGCCGTAGGCGTCGAGCATGCGGACGGCGGTGTCGTGCACCTCGTCGAGCGCGGTGAAGGCGGCCTTGCGCTGGCCCGCCTTGTCGGGGTCGTCCTTGTCGGCGTTGCGCGGGCCCATGGCGGTGACGCAGCGCCAGGCGGTGTCGCGGATGAGCTGCAGCGTGAGCCCGAGCACCTGCGGCAGCTCGTCGATGCGGCCGGGCGGTGCGGCGGCCAGCAGCGCCTTGAGGTCTTCGCCCGCCTCCATGAGCTGGTCGGCGAGCGGCTGCTCGATCAGCCGGCCGACGCGGCGCACGGCCAGCATCACCGACGCCTCCGACAGCTCGGCGGTGACCACCGAGGTCACCCGGTCGACCAGCTCGTGGGCCTCGTCGACGACGACGACGTCGTGCTCGGGCAGCACCGGCAGGTCGCCCATGGCGTCGATGGCCAGCAGCGCGTGGTTGGTCACCACGACGTCGACCTCGCCCGCGCGCGCCCTGGCCAGCTCGGCGAAGCACTCAGGGCCGCTCGGGCAGCGGGTGGCGCCCAGGCACTCCTGCGCGCTCACCGAGAACTGCCGCCAGGCCTGCTCGCTCACCCCGGGCACCAGCTCGTCGCGGTCGCCCGTCTCGGTCTCGTCGGCCCACTCCTGGATGCGCTGGACCATGCGGCCGGTGGCGCTCACCTCGCGCGGGTCGAAGAGCTGGTCCTGCTCGTCCTCCTCGGGCCAGCCCGCCGTCGCCTTGTAGCGGCACAGGTAGTTGCGCCGGCCCTTGAGGATGGCGAACGTCGGCTCGTGCGGCAGCTCCTTGCCCAGCGCCTCGGCCAGCCGGGGCAGGTCGCGGTCGACGAGCTGGCGCTGCAGCGCGATGGTGGCCGTGGAGATCACGACGGGCGTGTCGCTGTCCATGGCGTGCCGGATCGAGGGCACCAGGTACGCCAGCGACTTGCCGGTGCCCGTGCCCGCCTGGACGGCCAGGTGCTCCTCGTCGTCGATGGCCTTCTGGACGGCCTTGACCATGGTGATCTGGCCTTGCCGTTCGCTCCCTCCGAGAGCGCCGACCGCGATGCTGAGCAGTTCGTCCGTTGACGGGAGATGGGAGTCCGGCACGGTCGTCAACGGTACCCGCAATCCCGGGCCGACGCGCCGGACGCGGTGTGTTCGGCCATGCGCATCCCGGCGTTCACGGGCCCCTTTCGCGGGTCGCGTGGCACACTGTCGATCGGAACTCCAACTGGTCAGGACGATCTTGCTCGTGTGGTCAGTGGGGTTTACGGTCTCAGTGGTGAGACCGTTTAGGTAGGGTTTTCCGGGGTTGAGTGGACGAATAAAGGCTGGTTAAAGCAGTATGTCTGCCATGTCGGAAGTTGTCCCGTTGCCGTCGTTCGGCGAAGTCTTCTTCGATGCACGAGGTCAGGAGCGGTGCCTCCGGGTCACGTGGCATGAGGGCACATTGGTCCTCAGCCTGTGGCGAGGGGAGATGTGCACAGCGAGCTTCCGCATGCCGATGGAGGACGTCGGCAGGCTGCTCGACACGCTCGACGACGGCTTCGCCGAGGCCACGGGCGAGCAGCCCGCGGTGCCCGCGGCCGATCCGGGCACCGAGGTCATGCCGGGCACCGGCACGTACCACCGGCCGTCCCACCATGCCCAGCAGCAGCCTCCGCCCGCGCTCGACGAGCGGCCCACCGCGTCGTTGTCGCCCAACGACGTGCTGGTCGCGCGCGGCCCGGCGCCGCAGGACAAGCTGGTGGCCTCCTACAGCGAGACCACCGGGCCCAGGGAGACGCCGTCGTACGGCGAGCGCAACCCCTTCACCGGCCCCCAGTACGTCGAGCAGCCCGCCGCCCAGTACCCCGGCGACCCGCACAGCGGCGCCCACTACACCGGCGACCCGTTCAGCGGCCCGCAGTACACGGGCGATCCGCTGAGCGGCCCCCAGTACACGGGTGACGCCTACAGCGGCCCGCAGTACACGGGTGACCCGCTGAGCGGCCCCCAGTACGCCGGCGACCCCTTCACCGGTCCCCAGTACGTCGACAGCAGCGAGCCGATCTACCAGCTCCCCGGTGACCAGCGCCGCCCGCAGCCGCTGAGCACCGACCCGCTCGGCTTCCCGTCCCAGGCCGCCGACCCCTTCCCGCCGGCCCAGCAGTACCACTCGGACTCGTACGGCTCCTACCAGCAGCCGGCTTCCCCGTCTCCGTCCCAGCCGCAGGCCCAGGCCCAGAGCACGGCCGGGCTCGGCACGCCCATGCACGGCATCCCCGGCGCGGGCCGCAGGCACAACCCCGCGCCCGCCCAGGACTCCTACCGCGCGGCCGACACCTACCAGGGCTACCAGCAGTCCCCGCCGCCCAACCCGGTGGACCCGCTGCTGGCGCTCGGCCGCCAGGAGTACCCGCCGCAGTCGTCCGACCCGAACATGGGCCGCCCCTACGTCGGCGACCCCCTGTTCTCGACCGGCGAACGCCTGCGCCCCGACCAGCAGCAGGACTACGACGACGGGCGCGACCGCCGGGAGTGGTGACACCCTCCTCCCGCCCGCCCGGTACGCTCTCGGCATCCACCCGGGTGAGCTGGAGGAGCGTCCTTGAATCCGACCATGGGCCTGCAACTGCTGCTGATGGCCGGTGGCGCGGTCGCGGTGGCGGCCGTGGCGCGGCGGCGGGGCTGGCCGGCCCCGTTGTTGCTGGTCGCGGCCGGGTTGCTGGTCTCGCCGCTGGTGCCGTCGGTGCCGTTGCAGCCCGAGCTGGTGCTGTTCGTGTTCCTGCCGCCGCTGCTCTACTCGGCCGCGCTCGACAGCTCCTACCTGCGCCTGCGTGACGTCAAGCGGGCCGTGGCGCTGCTGTCGATCGGCCTGGTGCTGTTCACCACGGCCGTGGTGGGGCTGGTCGTCCACCTGCTGCTGCCGCAGCTCCCGCTCGCCGCCGCCTTCGCGCTCGGCGCGATCATCGCGCCGCCCGACGCCGTGGCGGCCGTCGCCGTGGGCCGGCGGCTCGGGCTGCCGCGCAGGTCGCTGACGATCCTCATCGGCGAGAGCCTGTTCAACGACGCCACGGCGCTGACGGCCTACCGGGTGGCCATCGGGGCGGCCGTGGGCGGCAGCATCGACCTGCTCCAGGGCGTGGCGCAGTTCCTGTTCGCGGCGCTGGGCGGGGTGGCGATCGGGCTGGCGCTGGCGTTCGTGTTCGCGTGGGTGTTCCAGCACACCCGCGACTCGCTGGTCGAGAACACACTGATGTTGCTGATCCCGTTCGCGGCCTACCTCGCGGCCGAGTCCGTGCACGTCTCCGGGCTGGGTCCCGAGCCGGTGCACGCCTCGGGCGTGATCTCCGTCGTGGTCGTCGGCCTCTACCTGGGCAACCGCATGCACCAGCGGGGGTTCGGCACCCGGCTGGTGTCCGACGCCGTGTGGAAGGTCACCGACTTCTTCCTGGAGTCGATCGTCTTCGCGCTCATCGGGCTGCAGCTGGTGACCGTGGTCAAGGGCATCACCGGCTACGGCCCCTGGCAGGTGGCCGGATACGCGCTGGCGGTGCTCGGGGTGACGATCGTGTCCAGGTTCGTGTGGGTGTTCGCCTTCACCCCGCTGGTCAAGCTCGTACGGCGGGGCGCGTCGCCGCCCAGCCCGCAGCAGACGGTGATCCTCGGCTGGGCCGGCATGCGCGGCGTGGTGTCGCTGGCGGCGGCCTTCTCCATCCCGCCGGAGATCCCGGCCCGCGACCGGGCCATGCTGCTCTTCCTGACGTTCACCACGGTGATCGGCACCCTGCTGATCCAGGGCATGACGTTCCCCGCGCTGATCAGGAAGCTGCGCGTGTCGAGCGAGCAGGAGCGCTACGAGGACACGCTGGCCGAGGCGGCCGCCCAGCAGGCCGCGCTGGAGGCGGGCCTGGCCGAGCTCGAACGGCTGGTACAGCAGGAGGGCGAGCCCGACGAGATCAAGAAACAGGTCATCGACCAGCTCAAGGAGAAGTCGTGGCGGCGTTCGCTGACCGCGTGGGAACGTCTGGGCGGCGGCACCGCCCAGGGCGGCGCCGAGACCCCCAGCAGCCTCTACCGGCGGCTGCGCCGTGACATGCTCACGGCCGAGCGCGAGGTGTTCGTGCGGCTGCGCGACGAGCGCCGCCTCGACGACGAGGTGCTGCGCGAGGTGATGGCCCAGCTCGACTTCGAGGAGGCCATCCTCGAACGCTGACCCCGACAGACGCCTTCCTCAGAGCCGCCGCCCTGCGCGTGCAGGGCAGGGCAGGGCCTCGCGAGGTCAGCCCATCTGGTTGTCCACGAAGCACCAGCGCCAGCTCTCGCCCGGTTCGTACGACTGCATCACCGGGTGCGTGGTCTCGTGGAAGTGCTTGGTCGCGTGCTTGTTGGGCGAGGAGTCGCAGCAGCCGATGTGGCCGCACTCGAGACAGCGCCGCAGGTGCACCCACCGGCTGCCGATGGCCAGGCACTCCTCGCAGCCCTCTGGGGTCTTCGCCGCCGGGTCGTCGGCCTGGGAAAGATGCTCGCACATTGCCATGAACCAGATCCTAGAACGCGGGCGTCGTCCTCTGCCGTCCGGACCTCTTGTGCGTGTCCTGACCAGCGACGACATCCGGAGGACCGCTGCCAGGCGCGCGGTTCGCAGGGTGGTCGATCAGACTTCTTCTCAGGGGCCCGCACCCAAGGGGAGCGAGAAGTCATGACCGATGTGTTCGCGAAGTGTCGTCTGCCCGAGTATCGGCCGGTCAAGGATCTGGGCGTCTATCCCTACTACCACCCCGTCGAGGAGCGGCCGGGCGACGGGGAGGTGGTGGTCGGCGGGCGGGTGCTGGTGCAGGCCGGGTCCAACGACTACCTCGGGCTGTCGGGGGATCCCCGCGTCAAGGAGGCGGCCGTCGCGGCGGTCCGGCGATTCGGGACGGGCAGCGGCGGGTCGCGGCTGGCGAACGGCTCCCTCGCGCTGCACGAGGAGCTGGAGGCGCGGCTCGCCGCGTTCCTCGGGCGTCCGGCGGTCATGGTGACCAGCGCGGGCTACCTGGCCAACCTCGCACTGGGCGCGCTGCTGGGGCCGGGCGACGTGGTGATCGGCGACCGGCTGGTGCACGCCTGCCTCATCGACGCCGTATGCCTGGGCGGGGCCCGCTTACGCCGCTACCGGCACAACGACCTGGACCACCTGGAACGCCTGCTGGACGCGTGCGACCCGGACGCCGGACGGATGATCGTGACAGAAGGCATGTTCTCCACCTCCGGGGACGTGTGCGACCTGCCGGGCATCGCCAAGCTCGCCCGCGCGTACGGCGCCCGCGTCGTGATGGACAGCGCGCACGACGTCGGCCTGCTCGGGGACGGCGGACGCGGCGCCGCCGAGGCGCACGGCCTGGAGGAAGCCGTGGACGTGCAGACCATCACCTTCTCCAAGTCGCTCGGCACGGTCGGCGGCGCCGTCGCGGGGCCGGAGGAGATCATCCTCTACCTGCGTCATCACGCGCGGTCCATGGTGTTCACCGCCGCGCTGCCCCCGGCCTGCGCCGCCGCGGCGCTGGCCGCCCTGGACATCGTCGCGGCCGAGCCCGAACGGCGACGGCGGCTGCGCGCGGCGGCCGGGCGGCTGAGCGGTGAGCTGGCGGGGCTGGGGTACGCGGTCGTGCCGTCGGAGCGTCCGGTCATCGCCGTGGCGGTGGGGGAGGACCTGCTGTGCTTCCGGTTGTGGCGGGAGTTGTTCGACGAAGGGGTGTTCACCACGGCCATGGTGTCGCCGGGGGTGCCGCCGGGGCAGGCGCTCATCCGGGTCAGCATCACCGCCACCCACACCGACGCGCAGCTCGACCGCATCACGGCCGCCTTCGCGTCCGCCGGCCACCGAGCGGGCCTCCTGTCCTGAAGGTCCGGACGCCTCGACCCGGGCCCTCCCGGGAGATACAGCCGTGATCCAAGGGCGGCAGGGCTGGCGTGTCGGGGGTGGTGTGGGTGGAGATCAGGGGATTCCCAGGGTTTCGGGGCCGCCGCGTGCCCAGGAGCGCTGGGTAAGGTCGAGGTATGCGACTCATCAAGAGCCGGTTCGTTCCCCTGGCGCTCTTCGCCGTATGCGTCCTGGCCGCCGGGTGCGGCGAGGTCAACGACACGATCGACAAGGCCCAGGCGTGCCTGGAGGCGCCGAAGATCGTCACCGACCTGGCCGCCAAGGTCAAGGACCTCACCGACGACCCCAAGGCCATGGACAAGGCGCTCGACGACGCCGCGGGCAAGCTCAACGACGTGGCCGACAAGGCCGCCAACACCACGCTCAAGCAGGCCAGCGAAGATCTTGCCAAGACTTTGAGCGGGATCGACGTGCAGAACGTCAACGACGCCGTCGACGCGGCCCAGAAGGTGGCCGGCGAAGCGGTCGACTACGCGCAGCAGGTCGCCAAGGCGTGCAGCTGAAATCCCGGCTTCTCTAGGGGAAAAGGGGACGAATTACCATATAAGGCATGGAGCCCGACCCGCGTTTCACCTTGGCCAACGAACGCACCTTTCTCACGTGGCTGAGCACGGCGCTGGCGCTCAGCGCGGGCGGGGTGGCCATGGCGGCGGTCCCCGCGGACGTGTTCGTGCCATGGGTCCGCACAGTGCTGGCCGTCATGCTCGTGTCGCTGTCCGCGCTGGCCGCGGGCATGGCCTATCCGCGCTGGCGCAACATCCAGCGCGCCCTGCGCAACCAGGCGCCGCTCCCGCCGCCCGCCCTCGCGGCCGTCTTCGGGTACGGCGTCGCCACCGTCGCCGTCATCGCCCTCGTCCTCATCATCCTGTCGGTGTAGATGTCACAGGAGATCTGGGACGAGGGCCTGCAGAGCGAGCGCACCCGGCTCGCCTGGGTGCGTACCGCCGTGGCGCTGGCCACGGGCGGGCTCGGCGCCGCCGGGCTCGCGGTGCGCCACGGCCTGCCCGCCGTGGCCGTCGCGGGGTTCGCGCTGGCCGCACTCTGCGGCGCCGTCCTGCTGATCAGGACCGGGGTGCGGTTCCGCCGGGTCCAGGAGGCCCTGCACGGCGGACGGCCCATCGACGCGGGTCTCGACGCGTTGTTCGCCTGGCTCGGCACCCTCAGCGTCGTGCTGGGGGCCGCCACCTTCGTGCTCACGGTTCGGTGACCCCCGGCTTGCGGCAGGCGGGAGGGGAGGCGGACACTCGAAGGGAGGGGGTGACCTCAGTGGAGGAAGAACGCAGGACCCTGCCCTTGGAGTGCCGCGGCTGCTGGCACGTCTGGGAAGAGGACTACCTCGTCAGGCACGTCGACGACGAGCACGGGAACGCCGCCGAGATCTGGCTCAGGGACGGGTTGGTGGTGCCGCCGCCGTCGTCCGGGGTGATCTGCCCGCATTGCGGCTGTCAGCAGACCACCACGTTCCCGGCCGGGTATCTGGCCCGTCATCCGGAGCTTTTCCGGGCGGCCGAACCCGGCGTGCCGGACGCGACGCCGCTGCTCAGCCCGGTTCCGCCGCGACGTCCGTACTGACGCCGGTCCCGGAGGTGGGCGGACAAGTAGCGAAAATCGCCGGTAAACCATGACACTTGGTGAGCGTTTCGTAGCTTGAAGTGTCATAAGTTACGCCTTGCGGAGGCGCGCGGTCAGGCGCAGACTCAGGTCTAGACCACCTAGACCACCGAATCCCAGCCGGGGGTGATCCTCGTGCGCGACGGGTTCGAGACCCGCGAGACCTGGCCCTTCGAGTGCCTTCGCTGTCTGCGTGTCTGGGAGGAGGAATTCGTCGTCCGGCATTTCGCCGACGACCACGGCAACGAGGTCGAGATCTGGCTCAGCTCCGGCGTTGCCGTGCAACCTCCCTCGTCGGGCGCGTGCTGCCCGGGATGCGGCGGCTATCACGTGACGTCGTTCCCCAGCGGTTACCTGGCCAGGCACCCCGAGCTGCGGCCTGAGCCGGAAGTGCTGCCCGCGCTGCTGCCCGAGCTCACGCCCGGGTTCGGCACCGCGTCCGGCCCGCCGCTGGAGGAGCGGAAGGCGCCCCTGCCCGGGGCGCCCCTGGCCGGCCGGTTGCTCGTCGCGATCGGGGTGCCCGTCGCCCTGTTCATCGGGTACGAGCTTTACCGGAGCCTCGTGGCCGTCACGCCCGTCCACCATTAGCCCGCCGCCCGCGCGGCGGGCCGATGGTGTCCCGGATCACTGACTCAGGCTCTCCAGCCAGGCCCGATGCAGCCCGGCGAAGCGGCCCGAGGCGGCGATGAGCCGGTCGGGCGGCCCGTCCTCGACGACCTGGCCGGCCTCCATCACCAGCACCCGGTCGGCGATCTCCACCGTCGAGAGCCGATGGGCGATGATCAGCGCGGTGCGGTCGGCGAGGATCGTGCGCAGCGCCCGCTGCACCAGCCGCTCGCTCGGCACGTCGAGGCTGGAGGTGGCCTCGTCGAGGATGAGCACCGCGGGGTCGGCGAGGAACGCCCTGGCGAACGCGATGAGCTGCCGCTGGCCCGCCGACATGCGTCCGCCGCGCTTGCCGACCTCGGTGTCGTAACCGTCGGGCAGGCCGGCGACGAACTCGTGCGCGCCGATCGCCTTGGCCGCCTCGCGGACCTGGCGGTCGGTGGCGTCCGGCCGGCCGAACCTGATGTTGTCCGCGACCGTGCCGCTGAACAGGAAGTTCTCCTGCGTCACCATGACCACGGCCTGGCGGAGCGTCGTCTCGTCCAGGTCGCGCAGATCGACCCCGTCGAGCAGGACGCGGCCCGCGGTCGGGTCGTAGAAGCGGGAGATCATCTTGGCCAGCGTGGTCTTGCCCGCGCCGGTCGCGCCGACCAGCGCCACGCTCTGCCCGCCGGGGATCGTCAGGTCGAGGCCGGGCAGGATCGGCATCTCCTCGACGTAGGCGAACCGGACGTCCTCGAAGCGGACCATGCCGCGGGCCGGCTGGGGCAGCGCCTCGGGCCGCCGCGGCTCCGGCACGCCCGGCTCCTCCTCCAGCACCCCGGACAGCTTCTCCAGGGCCGCGCCCGCCGACTGCAGGGTGTTGTAGAACTGGCTGAGCTCCTGCATCGGCTCGTAGAACTGCCGCAGGTACAGCAGGAACGCGGCCAGCACGCCGACGGTGACCTCGTCGTTGATGGCCAGGTAGCCGCCGTAGAGCAGCACCCCGCCCACGGTCAGGTTGCCGATCAGCTTGATGCCGAACATGAACTCCGCGCCCAGCAGCATGCTGCGCGCGTTGGCGTCCCGGTAGTCGTCGTTGAGCTGGGCGAAGATCTCCTGGTTGCGCGGCTCCCGGCGGAACGCCTGCACCGCGCGGATGCCGGTCATCGACTCCACGAAGTGCACGATCACCAGGGCGACCGTCTCCCGCGTCCGCCGGTAGACGATCACCGACTGGCGCCGGAACCACCGCGTGAACAGCAGCAGCAGCGGCAGCGGGACCAGCGCCACCAGGCCGAGGTGCACGTCGAGGATCAGCAGCAGGCCGGCCGTGCCGAACATCGTCAGCACCGCCTTGACCAGCCCGTCGAAGCCCGACTGGAGCAGCTCGGAGATGGCCTCGATGTCGGAGGTCAGCCGGGAGATGACCCGGCCCGAGGTGTACTTCTCGTGGAAGCTGAGCGACAGCCGCTGGAAGTGGTCGAACACCCGCCTGCGCAGCTCCAGCAGCACGCTCTGGCCGATCTTCCCCGACAGGCGCAGGAACGCCTTCCGGGTGAGCGCCTGCGTGACGGCCGCGGCCAGGATCACCCCGACCACGATCAGCAGGATTTCCGGCCCGGACCCCCTGGTCATCGGCGGGATGCCGTCGTCGATCCCCACCTTGACCAGGTACGGGATCGCGAGCGCAGCGGCGTTCGAGACGACGATGATCGCCGTGAGCAGCGCGATGGGCTTGCGGTACGGGCGCAGCAGGTCGCCGAGCAGCCTGCGGGAGCGCTCCCGCAGAAGCACCGAGACCTTCTCCGGCAGTTCGTCCTGCTCCTCGGAGGCGACGCCGCGCCAGGAGGAGACGGGGGCGGTGGTCATCGCAGCGCTCCTTCCGAGGGGTCGAAGTCGGCGTCCTGGGCCAGCAGCTCGCGGTACTCGGGCACGTCGGCCAGCAGTTCGTGGTGACGTCCGACGTGGGTGATGGTGCCGTCGCGCAGCAGCGCCACCTTGTCGGCCAGCAGCACGGTCGAGGCGCGGTGGGCGACCACGATGCCGGTCGCCTCGCGCAGGACGTGCCGCAGCGCCTCCTCCACCAGCGCCTCGGTCTCCACGTCGAGCGCGGACAGGGTGTCGTCGAGGACGAGGACCCGCGGCCTGCTCAGCACCGCCCGCGCCAGGGCGAGCCGCTGCCGCTGCCCGCCGGACAGCGACAGGCCCTGCTCGCCGATGCGGGTGTCGAGGCCCCAGGGCAGGTCGTACACGAAACCGGCCTGCGCGGTGCGGATGGCGTCGGCCAGCTCCTCCTCTGTGGCGTCGAGCCGGCCGAGCATGAGGTTCTCGCGCACGCTCATCGAGAACAGCGTCGGCTCCTCGAACGCGGTGGCCACCAGCGAGCGCAGCGTGGTCAGGTCGAGGGCGCGCACGTCCTCGCCGTCGATCGTGACGCGGCCCACGGTGGGGTCGATCAGCCGGGGCACCAGCGCGGTCAGCGTGGTCTTGCCGGCGCCGGTCGCGCCGACGACGGCCACCGTCTCGCCGGGGTGCACGTCCAGCCAGACGTCCCGCAGCACCGGCCCGTCCGCGCCGGGGAAGGTGAACCCGACGCCCTCGAACCGCAGGTGGCCGCGGGGCAGCTCGATCGTGCGGGTGCCGCTCTCGATGGCCGGGACGGTGTCCATGACCTCCATGACGCGGTCGGCGGAGGTCATCGCCTCCTGGGCCATGGCCAGGATGTAGCCGAGGCTGGCGATGGGCCAGACGAGCTGGAGCATCAGGGTGGTGAAGGCGACCAGCGTGCCCAGCGTCATCGAGCCGGAGCCCACCGCGAGGGCGCCGAGCAGCAGCACCAGGGCGAGGGTGACGTTGGGGATCACTTCGAGGAAGGCGAAGAACTTCGCCGACAGGTTGGCCTTGTCGACCGAGCTGCCGTACACCTTGCGGGCCGCCTCGTCGTACCGGTCGTAGACGTGGTGGCGGCGGCCGAAGGCCTTGATCGTACGGATGCCGATGGCCGACTCCTCGACGAGCGTGGCGAGGTCGCCCTGCTCGTCCTGGACCTGCCGGGAGATCTTGATGTACCGCTTCTCGAACCGCAGGGACGTCCACACGATCGGCACGGCCGAGGCCAGCACCAGCAGCCCGAGCGGCCAGTACTTGTTCAGCAGCAGCACGGTCACGGTGATGAGCTGGAGGACGTTCATCACCAGGAAGAGCATGCCGAAGCCGAGGAAGCGGCGGATCGTGGACAGGTCCGTCGTGGCCCGCGACAACAACTGGCCCGACTGCCAGTCGCCGTGGAAACCCATCGGCAGGCGCTGAAGGTGCTCGTAGAGGTCGTCGCGGATCGCGGTCTCCAGCCCGAGGACGGGCTTGACCTGGGTCCAGCGCCGCAGGAAGATCAGCCCGGCCTCCACGACGCCCACGCCCAGGGCGATGAGCCCGAGCGGGAGCAGCCCGTCGGAGTCGCCCCGCGTCACGGGGCCGTCGATGACCTTCTCACTGATCAGGGGCAGCGCGATGCTCGCGGCGATGCTGAGTATCGCGGCCAGCCAGATGAGCACCAGTCTGGCGGCGTACGGGCGGAGGTAGGACTTCATCCGCCACAGGGAGTTGGAGGAGAGCAGGGGACGGCGAGGTGTGTCAGTATCGGGAGGCATCCCATCCAGGTTAATACGTGGGATCAACCCATTTTTTGCGGTAAATGTGGGGGTTTCTGCAGGTAACGTGCGGAAACGAGACCCCCATGACCTGCCCGCCGGCCCCGCCTCCGCCACCGTCGCGGCGGCCGGGCAACACGTCCACCTGCGGCTCGGGTGCGGCGTAGGCCAACGGGGCTGTCCTTTCCGCTCACCATTTCTCACCGGACAGGAAGTCGTGATGATCGACCAGAGTGAACTGCCGTACCTGCGCCGCTGTGTCGAGCTGGCCGCCGAGGCGCTTGAGTCGGGCGACGAGCCCTTCGGGTCGGTGCTGGTCGCCGGGGACGGCGCCGTGCTGGCCGAGGACCACAACCGGGTGGCCGGCGGCGACCGCACCCGGCACCCGGAGTTCGAGCTGGCACGTTGGGCGGCGGCCAACCTGACCCCGCCGGAGCGGGCGGCGGCCACCGTCTACACCTCCGGCGAGCATTGCCCGATGTGCGCGGCGGCCCACGCCTGGGTGGGGCTGGGACGCATCGTCTACGTGGCGTCGTCGGCCCAGCTCGCCGACTGGCTGGGCGAGCTGGGCGTGCCGGCGCCGCCGGTGAGCACGCTGCCGGTCAACGCCGTCGCGCCGGGCGTGACGGTGGACGGGCCCGTCCCCGAGCTGGCCGACGAGGTGCACGCGCTGCACCGGCGTTTCCACGGCGGACGCTGAGGTCAGGCCGTTCGGCCCGCCGCCGGTCAGGGGGGGGTCGAGCCGAGGGCGATGGTGTCGGCGACCTCGGCGTGCCGCTCGGACTCCTCGGCGGCGAAGCGGGCCGCGTCCAGCTGGTCGGCGATGTCCTCGTCCTGCTTCATGAGGGCGTCGAGCGACTGGCCGGCCATCTCCAGCACGCCCATGTCGGCGTACGCCTGCTGCAGCCGGGGGCTCCACAGCCCGATGTCCTTGACGCACGGCACGATCCTGCTGAACAGCAGCGAGCGGAACAGCCGCAGGTACTCCGACTGGTCGGTGGCCCGCATGACCTCGTCGGTCTCCGCCCTGGACAGGCCCAGGTGCTCCCAGGACTCCGCGCCGCGCAGCCGGTCGCGCATCAGGTAGCAGCCCTCGATGACGAAGTCCTCGCGCTCGCGCAGCTCGGACTCCGACAGGTTCTGGTAGTAGTCGCGCAGCGCCATGCGGCCGAAGGCGACGTGCCGGGCCTCGTCCTGCATCACGTACGCGAGGATCTGCTTGGGCAGCGGCTTGGTGGTGATGTCGCGCATCACGCCGAACGCGGCCAGGGCCAGGCCCTCGATGAGCACCTGCATGCCGAGGTAGGGCATGTCCCAGCGGGAGTCGCTGAGCGTGCTCTCCAGCAGCGCCTTGAGATGCTCGTTGATCGGGTAGGCCAGGCCCACCTTCTCCTGGAGGAAGCGGGCGTAGGTCTCGGCGTGGCGGGCCTCGTCCATGGTCTGGGTGGCGGCGTAGAACTTGGAGTCGAGGTCGGGGACCGACTCCACGATCCGGGCCGAGCAGATCATCGCGCCCTGCTCGCCGTGCAGGAACTGGGAGAACTGCCAGGCCGCGCCGTGCAGCCGGACGTCCTGGCGCTGCTGGGGGCCGAGCCGGTGCCACAGCGGGGTGTCGTAGATGGCGATCGTGGTGTCGGGGATGCCGAGCACGTTGTACGGGTCCACCTCCAGGTCCCAGTCGATGCGCTTGGTCGAGTCCCACTGCTTGTCCTTGCCCTTCTGGTACAAGGCCAGCATGCGATCGCGGCCCTCGTCGTACTCCCAGGTGAACCGGCTGGCGCCGGCCATCCCGACGTCCCAGGTGGAGAGCTCGGCGGGGAGGGTGTAGAGATCGTGCGTCGACATAGGGACCTCCGCGAGGGGGATTACGTACGGTGTACGTCCACGGCTCGACCCTTGCACGTACGGTGTACGTGCGTCAATAGAATGAGCTATGACCACCGAGCCCTTGTCCAGGCCGCGCATCGTGGCCGCGGCCATCGACCTCATCGAGCGTGAGGGCGCGGACGCGGTCTCCATGCGCCGCATCGCGGCCGAGCTCGGCGTCGGCGTGATGTCCCTGTACAACCACGTGCCGAACAAGGACGCCCTGCTCAACGGCGTGGCCGAGAGCGTGCTGAGCGGGATCGAGTTCACCGACGACCCCGACGCCCACTGGACCGACCGGGTGCGGGCGCAGGCCCGCGCCTTCCGGCAGATCGCCCATCACCATCCGCGCTCGACCATGGTGGTGGTCAGCCGTCAGCTCCACTCCCACGCCGGGCTGCTGCCGGTCGAGCGGGCGCTGGCCACGCTGCGCGGCGCGGGCTTCGACGGGCCGGACGCGGTCCGCATGCTGCGCATGTTCATCGCCTTCATCGTGGGCTCGCTGCTGCGCGAGGTCGGCGTGACGCCCACGTTCGCGCCCGTCCACAGCCGCACGGTCGAGGCCGCCGAGGTCGATCCGGCGCTGTTCCCCGAGGTGAGCGCGCTGGCGCCGCTGCTGACCGAGTGCGACCACGAGGCGGAGTTCGAGTTCGGGGTCGAGCTGCTGATCCAGGCCATCGCGGTGCACGCGGGCCAGTAGGAGGGCACCCGAGGCGGGCCCGGGTGCCCTCCGGAGCGGGAGATCAGTACCAGTTGTGCGATCTCCAGTGTCCCCAGGCGCCGCAGGGCCTGCCGTACCTGCCCTTGATGTAGGCCAGGCCCCAGCGGATCTGCGTCTCGGGGTTGGACCTCCAGTCCTTGCCCGCGCCGCTCATCTTGCCCGCGGGCAGCGCCTGCGGGATTCCGTAGGCGCCCGACGATCTGTTGAGCGCGTGGTGGTTCCAATTGCTCTCTCTGGTCCACAGGTTGTCCAGGCAGCGGAACTCCCGGTAGTTCCACGCACGCTGGACGACCTGTCCCAGGGCGATCTTCTTGTTTCTTCCGGCGGGCCTCACGGCCGCGATCTTCGGTTGCGCTGACGTTGTCCAGGTCCGCATCTTGATCATCGGTGGCTGGGACTCCGCCCAGGCCGCACCGGTCGTGACGCCGAACGCGCTGATAGTGAGAAGAGTGCCGCTGAGCACGCGTTTGCTGTCCAAGGCGATCCTTGCTTCCGGGTCGCGTGCGGACGGGCGCCCCCGCGGGGGCGCCCTGCCGTCCGGCGTCCGTGGCTCGGACGCGGAGGGTCCGCGCGGCCCCCCGGGATCCTGTACCGCCCGATCGTGCTGGACGGCCCGGAAGGCGCCACGACGTGTCCTCTAGCACGATTCCTATTACGGGCCGTGACCGCGGGCCGCGATCGCGACACGCGAAGGACAGGAGTTTGCGCGCTCAATTCGGATAAAAGGCGATCTCGCTGGGCCGGGATTGCCCTGCCCGTCGCCCATATGGCATGTCCTTGAGGAAAAACGCGGACATACCTGGGGTTTGACTCAGTACCAACTGTGGGATTGGAAGTGCGCCCACGCGCGACACGGCGAGCCGTACCGCTGCTTGATGTAGCCCAGACCCCACCTGATCTGGGTACGCGGGTTGGTGCGCCAGTCGGCGCCCGAGGAGGCCATCTTGTGGCCCGGGAGTGCCTGCGGGATGCCGTAGGCGCCCGACCGGTTGCCGGCCCTGTGGTTCCAGCCGCTCTCTCTGGCCCAGAGTCTGACCAGGCAGCCGTAGCTCGCGGCACCCCAGCCGCGCTGGGCGAGCAGGGACTTGGCGATGGCTTTGTTCCTGCCGCTGCTCTGGGAGGTCTGCGCCTGTGCGGCCGTGGTGCCGGTCGCCGCCACGAGAGTGGCGGCCAGGACCAGGACACCGGTACGGCGGAGCATGGGCATGCGGATTCCCTTTCGAAGGTGACGGGGACCGCGTCACCCTGCCTGACAAACGACCTTCTTTCCTAATTGACCATGAAAAATCGGAAGAAATTACAAGATCACGAATAGTGGATATTCAGGGGTTTTAGGGGAAAAATGAGGAATAGGTCACAATCTGCGGCCGGCGTCGTTCTGTAAGCTTCAGATCATGAGCCTTCGCGACATCCCGCTCCGCACCCTCGCGGACGACCCCACCACGCTCGGCGACCTCGCCGGGGACAAGGCCGTGCTCCTGGTCAACGTGGCCTCCCGCTGCGGCCTGACCCCCCAGTACACCGGCCTGGTCAAGCTTCAGCAGGACTTCGGCCCGCGCGGCTTCAGCGTGGTCGGCATGCCCTGCAACCAGTTCGCCGGCCAGGAGCCCGGCACGGCGGAGGAGATCCAGGAGTTCTGCTCGGCGACGTACGGCGTCGACTTCCCGCTGCTGGCCAAGGCCGACGTCAACGGCCCCGACCGGCATCCGCTCTACGCCGAGCTCACCCAGGCCGCCGACGAGGAGGGCGCGGCGGGCGACGTCCAGTGGAACTTCGAGAAGTTCCTGCTCGACCGCCAGGGCAACGTCGTGGGCCGCTTCCGTCCCCGCACCACCCCCGACGACCCGGCCGTCGTCTCGGCCATCGAGAAGCTGCTCTAGCGGGCTCTAGCGGGCGCCGCGGCGTTCGTAGGCGTGGAAGGCGGCGCAGCACACCAGCAGCGCCACCGCGAACGCCGGCAGCCAGGCCAGCCGGGCCGCCAGCCAGCCGAACCCGTCGGGAACCGTGTGCAGGCCGGGCAGTTGGGTGCCGCCCGGCGGGCCGGGCAGCACCCGGCTCGCCAGCAGGCCCAGCTCGGTGACCACGATCAACGCGGTCTGGTGCCACAGGAAGATCGTCATGGCGGCCAGGTTGGCGACGGCCACGGCCGCCCACACGGCGGGGCGGCGCAGCAGCCTGCGCAGCGGGCCGAGCAGCAGCAGCGCCGCGCCGCACTGGGCGAGCCCGTAGGCGACGGCCGCGAGCGAGGGCGGGTCCAGATTGGAGATCGGGGCGCCCGGCACCCCGACCATGGTCGCCGGATAGCCGCCCCACACCACCAGCGCCACGGCCCCGGCTCCACCGCCGGCCAGCAGCGTCCAGCCGGTGGCCCGGCTCCGCAGCTCCCCGCGGGCCCAGGCCGCGCCCAGGCAGTACGGCACCAGCCATCCGGCCGCCACGTTCACCCACCAGAGCCACGCCGGGCCGCCGGGCCCGAACCGCAGCACGTCGGCGACCACGACCGCCGCGAACGGCCAGACCGGGTGCAGCCGGGCGACCAGCGGCGTGGCCGCCGTCAGCGCGGCGAACACCAGCAGGAACCACATCGGGGCCACGGCCATCCTGACCAGCACCCGGACCTCCTCCAGCGACACACCGGAGGCGAGCATCGCGACCGCCGCCGCCGCCCACACCGCCAGGACGACCGCGGCCGGGCGGAACAGCCGGCCCAGCCGGCCGCGCAGCCACGGGCCGTACCCGATGCCCGCCGCCCGCGCCGACGTGTAGCCCTTCGCCGCGACCAGGCCGCCGACCAGGAAGAAGATCGCCAGCATCTGCAACGCCCATGACACCGGGGCGAGCTGCGGCAGGGCCTTGAGCGGGCTGGTGACGCGCAGGCTGCCGCTGTCGGTGACCACGGCGGTCACCAGCCAGTGCCCGGCGACCACCCCGAGGATGGCCAGGGCCCGCAGGGCGTCGAGTGCCCGGTCGCGCTCCGGCGGCGTCCCGGCCTCGATCCGCGCGACGAGCCCCCGCCGACCGTCCGACGGGCGGCCGCGCAGGGCGCGGGGCGCGCGGTGGGAGGGGGTGGACAGGGGGGAATCGGGCAGGGAGGAGTCAGCCATCGTGGGCGGCCTTTCCGGAGACGATGCGGGCGACGGCCGTCAGTGCGGGGGAGCCGGGCCGCAGGTAGTCGCTGTGGCCGCCGTCCCCCGCCGGGAAGACGCGGGCGCCGAACCCCGGCGAGACCGGGTCGGCCCCCAGCCCGAACGTGACGAACGGCAGCTCGACCAGCGTGTGCGGCACGCCGCCGATCCAGTCGCCGCCGCCGCGCCCGGCCCACACGGCCGCGCGGGTGCGCATCGCGGCGACGTCGGGGACGCCCGCGCCGGGGCTGCCCATCAGGACGATGTCGGCCACGTCCAGGCCGGGCGCGGCACGTCCGCACATCACCGAGCCGTAGGAGTGGCACACCAGCGACAGCCGGGCGTCGGGCTTGAGCGCGCGCAGCTCCCGGACGAACGCCCGCAACCCCGGCACGGCCTCGTCGGCCCGCGCGGGCGTGAGCACGTCCAGGCTGAGCGTGCTGGGCGTGCGGTACCCGGCCCAGGCGACGACCGCCGAGCCGTCCCCGAGCGCCTCGCGCAGCCGGGTCGCGCCGGCGCGCAGGAGGCCGTACCGGTCGAGGTTCGTGTCGGAGCCGGGCACCAGGACGGCGATCCGCCGGGCGGTGGCGAGGTCGCCGAAGACCTCCACGGTCCGGCCGCCGTCACGCCCGTCGAAGGACAGGAACGTGCGCGGCGGGTCCGCCATCGCCCGCAGCGCCGCCGCCCGCAGGTGGTGCCCCCGCGCGGCGGCGGTGTGCTCGGCGGCCAGGACGGCCGTCCGGCCGGCGGCGTACCGCTCGGCGAGCGCGGCGGGGGTCGCGGCGCGCAGCGGCGCCACGGCGGCGGGAACGGGCGCGGGCACCCCGGCGGACCCGCCCGCGCCGGACGCCGGCAGCGCCACCGAGGCGGTGACGAGCGCGGCGAGCAGACGGTTCCTGAGCGAGGCCATGGCGGATATCCCTTTCGTGCCGGTTCTTCCTTCCGGCACCGAAGGTAGGGATCACGCCTTGTAGTCGGCTTCCCGCTGGAGGATGCACCTTCCGCGTAGCTCTGAGGTACTACGGGGTTGAGAGGTACGGGAGCCCTCGTTCACCTGCGAGGGCCGCAGCTCCCCCGGATGATCAGCTCGGTGGGCAGGACCACCGAGCGGGCCCGCCGGGTGCCCTCGCGCAGCACCAGCTCGCACGCCCGGTACCCCATGTCCCGCCCCGGCTGGGCGATCACGGTCAGCGGCGGGGCGCACAGCTCGGCCCAGGGCACGTCGTCGTACATCACCAGCGACACGTCCCGCGGCACCCGCAGGTCCAGCTCGCGGGCGGCCAGCACGGCGGCCTCGCCCAGGACGTTCCCGCCCGCGACGACGGCCGACAGGTCGGGACGGCTCTGGAACAGGCCCGAGGCGGCGGCGTACGCCGAGTCGCGGCTGCCGGTGCCGAAGACCACCAGCTCCTCGTCGACCGGCGCGCCCACGGCCTCGCGGAAGGCGTCGGCCCGCCGGTCGTGCCCCGGGCCGCCGAGGAAGGCGATGCGCCGGTGGCCGAGGCCCCTGAGGTAGCGCACGGCCGTGCGGATGCCGGCGCGGTCGTCGGCCAGGACGGCGGGCACGTCCGGCGGACGCGCGGCGACCTCGGGGACGCGCCCCCGGGGGGACACGCCGTCGAGGAGCATGAGATCGTCGAGCGCGCTCTCGGCGGGGTCGCGGTCGTGCTCCTCCTCGCGTCCGGCCTCGGGCGGCAGGCGGTCGGCGAAGACCACCGTCATGCCCGCCCTGATCACCGGCGCCCACGTCTCGGCGTCGCCGGAGGGCACCGCGATGACCCGGTCGACGCTCTGTTCGAGGAGCATGCCGATCAGCTCGGCCTCCTGCTCGGGGTCGCCGCCCGTCGAGCCCAGCACGACCGGCTCGCCCGCCGACCGGGCGCAGGCGAGCACGCCCTCGGAGAGCTGGCCGTAGAAGGTGTCGGTGAGGTCGGGCACGAGCAACCCGAGGCCGCCGGTGCGGCGCTGGCGCAGGTTGCGGCCGAGCGCGCTGGGCCGGTAGTCGAGCTGGGCGGCGACGGCCAGGACCCGTTCCCTGGTGCTGGGGCTGGCCGAGCCGCCCGACAACACCCGGGACACGGTCGCGACGCCCACGCCGGCCGCCTCGGCCACATCCTTGATCGTCGCCCGCTTCTCCATGGAAACGATTCCATCATGGATTCCGTCCCACTGGAAGGTCACCGTTCCCACAAGGGCTGGTCACGCGGTACCCCTTGACACCGATGTCCGTTTCGGGTGAGATACGTGAAAACGTATCCACGGGAACCGAGAACCAACATCCGGGCCGATCGCCCTGGAGCGCGAAGGAATGTCATGGCATCCATCGTTCTGACGAACGTCGACAAGATCTACGCCGGTGGCGTGAAGGCCGTGAACGGGCTGAACCTTGAGATCAAGGACGGCGAGTTCATGGTGCTGGTGGGCCCATCGGGTTGCGGTAAGTCGACCGCGCTCCGGATGATCGCCGGCCTGGAGGACATCAGCGGCGGCGAGATCGCCATCGGCGACAAGGTGGTCAACCACCTGCCGCCCAAGGACCGCGACATCGCGATGGTCTTCCAGAACTACGCGCTCTACCCGCACATGACGGTCGAGGAGAACCTCGCCTTCGGCCTCAAGCTCCGCAAGATGCCCAAGCCGGAGATCCAGAAGCGGGTCAACGAGGCCGCCAAGATGCTCGGCCTGGAGACCTACCTCAAGCGCAAGCCGGCCGCCCTGTCCGGTGGTCAGCGCCAGCGTGTCGCCATGGGCCGCGCCATCGTCCGCGAGCCGCAGGCCTTCCTCATGGACGAGCCGCTGTCGAACCTCGACGCCAAGCTCCGCGTCTCCATGCGCGCCTCGCTCAACACCCTGCACGAGCGCCTCGGCGTCACCACCGTGTACGTCACCCACGACCAGGTCGAGGCCATGACCCTGGGCGACCGCGTCTGCGTCCTGCGCGACGGTCTGCTCCAGCAGGTCGACACCCCGCAGAACCTGTTCGACAAGCCGGTCAACCTGTTCGTCGCCGGCTTCATGGGCTCGCCCTCGATGAACTTCGTCACCGCCGAGCTGGTCCGCGACAACGGCGCGGCCGTGCGCTTCGCCGACATCAGCCTGCCGATCCCCGACTCGGCGTTCGCCGACAAGCCGGGCCTCGACCAGTACATCGGCAAGAAGGTCATCCTCGGCATCCGCCCGTCCGACTTCGAGGACGCCAACTCGGCCGGCAACCACGCCAACGGCTGGGCCACCCTGCCCGTCAAGGCGGAGGTCACCGAGGAGCTGGGCTCCGAGATCAACGTGCTGTTCCTGATCGACGCCCCGCCGGTCGAGCACAAGGACACCGTCGCCGCCGCCGACACGGGCGACGACGAGGAGGCGGCGCTGCCGCTCGTGGGCGACAAGTCCCTGTGGACGGCCCGCGTCAACGCCCGCAGCCACGCGCGTCCCGGCCAGCGCATCGACCTGGTGCTGGACACGCACAACCTGCACTTCTTCGACCCGACGAGCGGCCTGGCCATCGGTCACGAGGCCAACCGCTAGCAGGTCCAGCCGGATCTGCCGGTTCCCGGCCGTGAGTTTCTCACGGCCGTCCCGGGCCCCCACCGCGACCCCCTCCCGCGGCGGGGGCCCACTTTGTCGTACGCCCCGGCGTCAGCGGCGGCCGAGCCTGGCCGACACGCGCCCGGCCAGGTTGTGCGGCACCAGCTTGCCGATCGCGACGATGGCCTTGTAACGCAGGTCGGGCACCGAGACCCGCTTGCCGAGCGCGAGGTCGCGCATGGCGTCCCTGACCACGTTGTCGGCCTTCAGCCACAGGAACCCGGGGATGCCCGAGGTGTCCATGGACGCCCGCTGGTGGAACTCGGTGCGCACGAAACCGGGGCACAGCGCCATGATCTTGATCCGCGGGTTGCGCACGTCGTTGGCCGCGGACTCGCTGAAGTTGACCACCCACGCCTTCGACGCGCTGTAGGTGCCGCGCGAGAAGAACGCCGCGACCGACGCCACGTTGATCACCGCGCCCCGGTCGCGCTTGCGCATCGCGGGCAGCGCCGCCAGGGTAAGGCGCAGCACGGCCTCGCAGTGGACCTTGAGCATGCGCAGCTCGTCGGCGACCGGCACCTTGAGGAAGTCGCCGGGGTGGCCGAAGCCGGCGTTGTTCACCAGCAGGTCGACGCCGTCGCGGAGCCTCGACTCGACCTTGGCCAGGCCCTCCTCGGTGGCCAGGTCGGCGGGCAGCACCTCGACGTTCACGCCGTACCTGAGCTTGAGCTGGTCAGCGGCCTGGACGAGCCGCCGCTCGTCGCGGGCGACCAGGACGAGCGAGCAGGCGTCGGCGGCCAGGCGGCGGGCGAAGGCGGCGCCGATGCCGGCGGTGGCGCCCGTGATCAATGCGGTAGGCATGCTCTGAACCTTAACGTCCCCGATCAGGCGTGCGAGTATGGACGGCGTGCGCCCCCTCGCGGCCGTGCTCCTCCTGGCCCTCACCGCCTGCTCGGCCGCCTCGCCGCCACCCGGCCCGGCCACCGTGTCCTCCGCCCCGCCCGCCCCGCCGGCCTCCGCCCGGGCCTCCACGCCGGCGAGCCCGGAACCGAAGAGCGCTCCCGGGCAGGTGCGCTTCCGCGAGCTCGGCCGGTTCGAGCGGCCGGTCGCCCTCGCCGTGCGCGTGGGCGACGAGCGGCTCTACGTCGCCGAACAGGGCGGCCGGCTGCGCGCCACCGACGGCGACGTCGTCGTGGACCTGTCGGGCGAGGTGAGCGGCGGCAACGAGCAGGGCCTGCTCGGCGTGGCCTTCCATCCCTCGGGCCGCTGGCTCTACCTCGACTGGACCGACGCGCGCGGCGCCACCCACGTCACCGAATGGGCCTTCGACGGCCGGCGCGCCACCGGCCGGCGCGACGTGCTCACCCAGGAGCAGCCCTACGCCAACCACAACGGCGGCCAGCTCGCCTTCGGCCCCGACGGCCACCTCTACGTCGGGCTCGGCGACGGCGGCAGCGCGGGCGACCCGCAGGGCAACGGCCAGGACCTCGGCACGCTGCTGGGCAAGATCCTGCGCATCGACCCGCGCGGCAGGCCGTACAAGGTGCCCGAGGACAACCCGTTCGTCGGCAAGGACGGCGCGCGGGCCGAGATCTGGGCCTACGGCCTGCGCAACCCCTGGCGGTTCGGCTTCGACCGGCGGACCGGCGACCTGTGGATCGGCGACGTCGGCCAGGACTCGGCGGAGGAGGTCGACCACCAGCCGGCCGCCTCCAAGGGCGGCGAGAACTACGGCTGGAACCTGCGCGAGGGCGAGCGGCCCTTCCGTGGCGGCACGGGCCGCGGCCTGACCGAGCCGGTCATCACCTACCCGCTGCACAAGGACGGCAACTGCTCGGTGATCGCCGGGTACGTCTACCGCGGCGCCGCGCTGTCCTGGCTGCGCGGCAGCTTCCTGTACGGGGACTTCTGCGCGGGCTGGGTCAGGGCCGCGCCCGCGGGCGAGCCGTCGAAGGCGGCCGAGATCGGCAGGGTCGAGCAGCTCTCGTCGTTCGGGGAGGGGCTCGACGGCGAGCTGTACGCGCTCAGCCTGCGGGGTCCGCTCTACCGGATCGAGCCTGCCTGACCCGCTCGATCAGCTCCTCGACCTGGTCGTTGAGCCGCGATCCGCGCGTCCATCCGGCGTAGTGGGTCAGGAACACCACCACCTCGCGCAGCTCGGTCTCGCTCAGGTCGCCCGCACGCAGCGCGACGTCGAGCTGCACGCCGGTCATGTCGTCGAGCCCCTGTCCGACGAGCAGCCCGAGCAGGAGCAGCCGGCGCTCCTTGACCGACAGGGCGGTCCTGGACCACAGGTCGGCGAACTGCCGCTCAGCCGTCATGCCGAAGGAGTCCACGGTCTCCGTCGCGGGTTCTTTCATGGTGCGCTCCGAGGCTCGGGATGGGCGTCCTCATATCCTTTGCTACTTCCTGTGGTGAACCAATGGGGGTTGCAGGAACGTTGTATCCCGGGCGACCGTAGAGTGTGGCGGCCTGGCGCATACCATGTTTTGTCGATCTGTAACAAGTAAAGCCAATCAATGGCCAAGATTTGGTCAAGATTTCTCAGCGCGCATCCGGCCTCATTCCGCATGAAAGCGGGCACAACAACTGCGTTGGTCCGTAAAGCGGAGGTAAGCCCTGGTGAAAAAGACACGGGCTTGGATCGCGCTCATGGTCGCGATCCTCATGCTGTCGGCCTGCGGGCAGCCGGATTTCACCTACGTACGGGACAGGGAAGGCACCACCTATTTCAAGGTGCCCGCCTCGTTCACCCAGCTCAACGCCTATCCGATCGAACTGTATCTGACGGGTGACCAACCCGGTTCGCTGGCGGCGGCGACACGCGCGCAGCGGGTCTGGTCCACGGCGTTCGACCAGTCGTCCGAGCCGTCGGTCAACCACCTGCTGAGCTCGTCCGACCCCTTCGTGTACGCCACCGTGCACAAACTCACCGAGCAGCAGCGCGACGCGATCTCGCTCAACCGGCTGCGCGACTTCGTCCTGCCGGTGACCGACACGATGCGCGAGCTGTACGAGCAGAAGGTCACGACCACCGGCCGGCCGCCGATGTTCGCGAACTTCGAGCTCCTCAGCGACGACGTGCTCATTCTGGACGACGGCGCCAAGGGCGTACGGGTGCGCTTCAACTACCAGATCGGCCTCGGCGTCCAGACGTTCGACCAGACCGCGATCCTCGACGAGAAGGGCGCGACGGTCTCGGTCATGCTCATCGGCTGCCAGGCGACCTGCTTCCGCGACCGCGGCGCCGAGTTCGACAAGATCGCGGGTTCTTTCAAGCTGCTCCGGGTGCCCGGATGAGGGAGCGCCAGTGACCACCACCGTTCAGCACGAAGGGCTGCGCGCCCCCGGCAGCGGGCCCTCCGACCCGGACTCCGTGACCAGGAAGAAGATGCAGTTCTGGGACCGGAGCAAGTTCCTCGTCGCGCTGGTCCTGGCCTACCTGATCCTCACCTGGAAGGTGATGGCCGACTGGACGGGCGTGGTGACCTTCCCCGAGGCGGCACAGAAGATCGGCTACGAGTACCAGTGGATCTTCTGGCTGCTCGGCGCCGAGGCCGCGCGGCAACTGCACTTCCTGGTCAGTGAGCACTGGTCGGGCTACCACCGGTTCTGGAGCCAGAAGGTCTTCGGCGGGTTCGAACGGTGGACGCACCGGCGCTTCGACGACTGGACCAGGTACCGCATCTCCAGAGCCCTGAAGATCGCCTTCTTCGTCACGCTGACCGCGCTCGTGGCGGGGGCGGTGCTGGACGTCAGCCCGTTCGTCGCCCTGTTGCAGGCACCGACGCTGATCTGGCAGGCGCTGCCGTTCCTGATGCAGATCGTCTTCCTGTTCTTCTTCGTCATCATCCAGTTCGTCGGCCTGTTCTGGTTCCTGTCCAGGGGCGGCGTGGAGACGTACTTCCCCGACGACATCAAGACCCGCTTCGCCGACGTCTGGGGCCAGGACCACGTGGTCGAGCGGGTGCAGGAGAACATCGTCTTCCTGGAGCGGCCCGACGAGATCGAGCGACGCGGCGGATACGTGCCCAGCGGCCTGCTGCTGTGGGGCCCGCCCGGCACCGGCAAGACCCTGATGGCCGAGGCCGTGGCCGGCGAGACCGGCAAGCCGTACGTGTTCGTGGATCCGGGAGCCTTCACGAACATGTTCATGGGCATCGGCATCCTGAAGGTCAAGGGCCTGTTCAGGAAGCTGCGCAAGCTGGCGCTGCGGTACGGCGGCGTGATCGTCTTCTTCGACGAGGCCGACTCGCTCGGCAAGCGCGGCAAGCTGGCCCAGCAGGGGCCTCCCGGGCAGGGCGGCTTCTCGGCGCACTCCGGCTGCCACGGGATGACGTACCTGTCGGAGGAGACCCGCTCGGTGCTGGCCTTCAAGGGGCGGCGCGAGGCCGACGACCCGCCGGGCACCTGGCGCGAGCGCTTCTTCGCCGGTGGCGGCATGATGAACAGCGGCGACCCCGGCACCCTCCAGGCGCTGCTCACCGAGCTGTCCGGGCTCAAGAAGCCGCGTGGCTTCTTCAACCGGCTGGTCAGGCGGCTGCTCGGGATGCGGCCCAAGCCGCCGCCCAAATACCGCATCCTCGTCATGATGGCCACCAACCGGCCCGACGCGCTGGACGAGGCGTTGCTGCGGCCGGGCCGCATCGACCGCATCTACAAGGTCGGCTACCCGTCCAAGGCCGGACGGGTCCGGACGTACCAGGGCTACTTCGACAAGGTCGAGCACGAGCTCACCGAGGAGCAGGTCGACAAGCTGGCCACGATCACGCCGTACGCGACCGGGGCCACGATCAAGGACCTGGTCAACGAGTCGCTGATCACCGCCATCCGCGACGGGCGGGAGGTCATCACCTGGTCGGACGTGCTGCGCGCCAAGCGGCTCAAGCAGCTCGGCCCGCCCGAGGACGTCGAGTACATCGAGCGCGAGCGGCACGCGGTGGCCGTGCACGAGGCGTGCCACGCGGTGGTGGCGTACGTGACCCGGTTCCACCTGGAGATCGACATCGCCACCATCGAGAAGGGCGCCGACTACCTGGGCATGGTCGCCTCGATCAAGCCCGAGGACCAGTTCACCCGCTGGAAGTCCGAGTACGAGGCCGACATCATGGTCTCCCTGGCCTCGCTGGCCGGCGAGCGCATGTTCTTCGGCGAGGACAACTCCTCCGGCGTCTCCGGCGACCTGCACGCGGCCACGTTCCTCACCGCGCTGATGGAGTCGTACTGGGGGATGGGGTCCGGCGTCACCTCGCTGCCCGCGCTCCAGGAGCTGGACATCCACGGCGGCAAGTCCGTGCGCGGCCGGGGCGGCGCGGGCGGCGGCATCGGCATCACCGAGCGCGAGCCGGTGCGCGCCCAGCCCGACCTGACGCCCGACGTGCTGGGCGAGCGGATCGAGTTCAACCTGGTGCGGCTGCTGGAGAAGACCGAGCGGCTGCTGGAGGAGCACCGCAGGGAGGTGCTGTGCCTGGCACACGCGCTGGAGACGCACAAGACGCTCAATGGCGACGACGTGGTGGCCGTCATCCGCAGGGAGCCCGGACCGCTCGTCAACGGCACGATCTACGCCTCCGACGAGCTCTACGAGCAGCTTGAGGACTACCACCACGACGCGGCCAGGGCGCACAAGGAGCACAGCCGCATCGATCGCGAGCTGCCCGGCCCGGTGGAGGAGCGGGCCGAGCCACGGGCGGCGGCCTTCGCCGCTCCGGCGGCGGGCGCCGGCACGGCGGTGGCGCAGGTGATCACGGCGGAGGTCGCCCGGCTCGACCAGGGGGTGGCGCAGGCCGTGGACCGGCCCGAGTTCGTGCCCTGGTCGCCCGGCCCGAGACCCGCCGCGGTCCCGGTAGCGGGTGTGGCGTCGGCCGCGGTTCCGGGCACGGTTCCGGGCACGGTTCCATTGGTGGGCTCCCCGGTGGCGGTCCCCGGGCCCCGGCGGCGGCGGCGTGCCGGGCGGGTCTGGCTGGTCGTGGCCAGCCTGCTCGGCCTGATCGCGCTGGCCCTCATCGCGGGGCTCGCGGTGACCGGCACAGTGTTCGGCACGGTGTTCGGCACAGCGCCTATCACAGGGTCCGGCACAGCGCCGGGCGCGGGCGTCGCGGCGGCTCCCGCGCTCGCCTCGCCGGCCCTGCTGCTCCTGCTGTTCGTCGTGGTCGTCGGGGTGATCGTGGGCGCCGGGCTGGCGTTCGTGGCGGTCAGGGGCGTACGGACGGCGCAGGCCAAGGCGGAACGCGAGCGCGACGAGGCCCACCGGCGGGCCCAGCTCCTGGCCGCGGCCATGGACCCGGACACGGCCATGCGACTGCTCGGCTACGACGGCAACGGCAACGGCGCCCGCGCCGACGGGTGATCGTCCGGTCACCTAGAGTAGGGAGACATGAGCAAGGACGGCGTCGTGCGCAGCCTGGTCCCCGCCCGGATGGACCGCCTGCCGTGGGCGCCGTTCCACACCCGCCTGGTGATCGCGCTCGGCGTGGCCTGGGTGCTCGACGGGCTGGAGATCACCATCGCCAGCAACGTCGGGGCGTTCCTGCAGCGCCCCGACACGCTCGGCTTCACCTCCACGCAGGTGGGCCTGTCGGCCACCGTCTACCTGATGGGCGAGGTGGTCGGCGCGCTCTACTTCGGCTGGCTGTCCGACCGGCTCGGCCGCAGGAAGCTGTTCATCCTCACCCTCGGCATCTACCTGGTCGCCAGCGGCCTGACCGCGCTGTCGTGGGACCTGTGGAGCTTCCTGCTGCTGCGTTTCGTGGCCGGGGCGGGCATCGGCGGCGAGTACGCGGCCGTCAACTCCGCCATCGACGAGATGATCCCCTCCCACTACCGGGGCCACGTCGACCTGGCCATCAACGGCACGTACTGGCTGGGGTCGCTGCTGGCGACCTCGGCCACGTTCCTGCTGCTGCACCCGGGCGGGCCGCTGGACCCCGACTGGGCCTGGCGGCTGGGGTTCGTGGTCGGGCCGGTGATCGGCCTGGCCATCTGGCGGCTGCGCAGGCACCTGCCGGAGAGCCCGCGCTGGCTGATGACGCACGGCCGCGAGGAGGAGGCCGAGGAGGTCGTCGGCCGCATCGAGCGGGAGGTCGAGCGGGAGGACCGGGTCAGGCTGGAGCCGGTGCCGCAGGACCAGGCGCTGGAGGTCGTCCCCGAGCACCACGCGCCGCTGTCGCAGGTCGCCAGGACGTTGTTCCGCACCTACCCGCAGCGTTCGGTGCTGGGGGCGACGCTGATGATCTGCCAGTCGTTCCTCTACAACGCCATCTTCTTCACGTACGCGCTGGTGCTGACGCACTTCTACGGCGTCCCGGCGGGTTCGGTGCCGCAGTACATGTTCGCCTTCGCGGCCGGGAACCTGCTCGGGCCGCTGCTGCTGGGGAGGCTGTTCGACACGGTCGGGCGCAGGCAGATGATCTCGGGCACGTACATCGCCTCAGGGCTGCTGCTGGCGGTGACCGGGTGGCTGTTCAAGGAGGGGCTGCTGACGGCGGTCACGCAGACCGTGCTCTGGTCGGTGATCTTCTTCATCGCCTCGGCGGCGGCCAGCTCGGCGTACCTGACCGTGAGCGAGATCTTCCCGATCGAGCTGCGGGCCCAGGCCATCGCGATCTTCTTCGCGCTCGGGCAGGTCGCGGGGGCGTTCGGCCCGACCGTCTTCGCCTCGCTCATCGGCGACCAGCACAACCCCGACCCGACCAGGCTGTTCTACGGCTACTGCTTCGGCGCGGCGATGATGGTGGCGGCGGGGCTGGTGGAGATCGCGTTCGGGGTGAAGGCGGAGCGCACCCCGCTGGAGCACATCGCGGCGCCGCTGACCTCCCGTCAGGTCACCCAGACGTAGAAGCGTCGTGCTCGGCGTGCGCCCGGGCCACCAGGGCCGCCAGCGACTCGTCCCGGGCGGCGTGGGCCCGCTGGCGGTCCGGCAGCTCGCCCAGCCGCGCCTCGGCCGCGAGCAGGTCGCGGTAGACCTCCTCGCGCCGCGCCGGGTCCTTCTCCACGTCGAGGTAGTCCTGGGCGTGCCGGCGCACGGCCGACAGCACGTTCTGCGCCCGGCCGCGGGGGCTGGCCAGCGAGGCGGCCACGGTGACGAGCAGCACGCCGACGATCACCGACAGGGACAGCCCGGTGCTGATCTCGGTCACGTTCACCGGCTCGCCGTCGTTGACGAACGGCACGTTGTTCTCGTGCAGCGCGTGCAGCCCGAGCTTGACGCCGATGAAGGCCAGGATGACCGCCAGCCCGTAGGCGAGGTAGATGAGCCGGTCGAGCAGGCCGTCGATGAGGAAGTAGAGCTGGCGCAGCCCCAGCAGGGAGAAGGCGGTGGCGGTGAAGACCAGGTAGACGTTCTGGGTGAGGCCGAAGATGGCCGGGATGGAGTCGAGCGCGAACAGCACGTCGGTGCCGGCCAGGGCGACCATGACCAGCAACATCGGCGTCATCACCCGCCTGCCGTCCCGCACCGTGAACAGCCGGTCGCCGTCGTAGGTGTCGGAGGCGCGGAACACCCTGCGGGCCAGGCGGACCATGAAGTTGTCGGTGTGGCCCTCGCTGCCCTCGGGCCGCAGCAGGTTGCCCGCGGTGAGCAGCAGGATCAGGCTGAAGACGTAGAACACCCAGGCGAACGTCTCGATCATCGCGGCCCCGATGAGGATGAACCCGGTCCGGGCGATCAGCGAGAACACGATCCCGAACAGCAGGGCCTTCTGCTGGTCGGCGCGCGGCACCCGGAAGCTCGCCATGATGACGAGGAAGACGAACAGGTTGTCGACCGACAGCGCCTTCTCGGTCACGTACCCGGCGAAGTACTCCGCGCCCGGCTCGGCGCCGCCGAACGCCCACACGCCCACGCCGAACAGCAGCGCGATTCCGACGTACAGGCTCGACCAGACGGCCGCCTCGCGCAGCGTGGGGACGTGCGCCCGCCGTACGTGGAAGAAGAAGTCGAACAGCAGCAGGCCGGCGATCCCCAGGATCGTCAGCCACCACACGGGCGCGGACACGTCCACGACGGCTCCTCGGGTTAGAGGCCGATCTCCAGGTGGCCGACGGCCTCGGCCAGTTCCTCCTCCTCGTAGGCGAAGTGCGAGGCGAGGGCCTGCGAGAGCCGTTCGACGCCGGCCCGCACGCGGTCGATCCTGGCCGGGTCGGCGATCAGCTCCGCGCACGCCCGGTCCAGGCGGGCCAGCAGTTCGGCGATGACCTCGTGCTCCTGCTCCAGCTTCTTGACCACCGGCTCCAGGGCGGGGTCGTGCTCGGTGAGGGCCGGGAAGGTCCGGTCGTTCTCGATGTCGTGGTGCACGGTCAGCAGGCGGCGGAAGGTCGCGCAGAACACGCCGAGCGTCCAGTGGTTCTGGCGCACCGCGAGCCGGCCGCCGTCCGGGTGGGGGGCCGCCGTCTCGGCCGCGACCTGCTCGACGGCGTCCCTGACCTGGCGGAGCTGGGCGCGGTAGCCGTCGTGCACGTCCACCAGGCGGCGGCAGGGGCGGGCCTGGCCGGGCGGCAGGGGGCCGGGGGCGCGTTCCGCCGTCCTCGGGCGGCCGGCCTCGTCCAGGTCGGGGATCAGCACCGGCCGCCGGACCGGTTCCGGCGCGGGCCGGCCGCGTTCCCCGGCCACGGCCTCCCGCACGGCGGGCGCGACCTCCTCGGCGAACACCCGCAGGTCCCGCTCGGCCTCCACCCCCGGGGCCAGCACGAACCCGCTCATGCCCGCCTCGAACACCAGCTCCGTGAGCTGCTCGGCCCACAGGGCGGCCGGGCCGTCGAGGAAGCCCGCACCACGCAGCGGCGACAGGCTGCCGCAGAGGTTGTAGACCTTGCGGATCGAGGCCGGGTCGCGTCCGGCGTTCTCGGCGGCCGTGTCGATGATCTTGGCCTGCGCGGTCACGGCGTCGGGCGGGCTGTGGAAGGAGGAGGTCAGCCAGCCGTCGGCCGTCCGTCCGGTCAGCTCCAGCATCCGCCGCCTGGTCGCGCCGATCCAGATCCCGATCGGGTGCGGCGGGAACGGGCCGGGCCGCGCGCCCTCCAGGCGGTGGTGGGCGCCGGAGAAGGTCACCGGGTCGCCCGGCGTCCACAGCGCCCTTATGACGGTGATCGCCTCGGCCAGCGCGTCGATCGACTCGCCGGGGGAGAGGCGGCGCCCGCCCATGGCGGCGATGGCGTCCCAGAGCGCGCCCGCGCCGAGGCCCAGCTCCACCCGGCCGCCGCTGAGGACGTCGAGCGAGGCGGCGGCCCTGGCCAGCACGGCGGGCGGGCGCAGCGGCAGGTTGGCCACGTCGGGCACCAGCCGGACGCGCTCGGTGCGCTGCGCGATCGAGGCCAGCAGGGTCCAGGAGTCGAGGAAGCCCGCCTGGTAGGGGTGGTCCTGGACGCCGACCAGGTCCAGGCCCAGCCGGTCGGCCAGCTCCGCGTGGCGCATCACCCGGTCGGCGCCCGCCGCCTCGGGCGCGAGGAACGCGCCGAACCAGACATCCTCCATGATCATCATCCCCCGGCCTCGATCGTCGTACGGCCGCCGTCCCCCGGACGGCCGACCTGCCCCAGCTAACCGCCCTTATTGGATTTACCCCCTAATAAGGACACGGTTGGCGGCACGATTAACACGGCGTTCACATTCGGGCAAAAACCGGGAAATGGCCGTCCATAAGACTCGGCGTGGCTGAGAGAAATCCCGAAAGGAACACCGTGAGCTACAAGGCTGAGTACATCTGGATCGACGGCACCGAGCCCACGGCTCTGCTGCGCTCTAAGACGAAGATCCTGGCCGACGGTGCCGAGCCTCCGGTCTGGGGCTTCGACGGCTCCAGCACCAACCAGGCCCAGGGCCACGCCTCCGACCGCGTGCTCCGCCCGGTGTTCACCTGCCCCGACCCGATCCGCGGCGGCGACAACGTGCTCGTCCTGTGCGAGGTCGAGGAGATCGACGGGCAGGCCCACTCCAGCAACACCCGCGCTCTGCTCCGCCCGATCGCCGAGCGGTACGCCGACCAGGAGTCCTGGTTCGGCATCGAGCAGGAGTACACCTTCTTCAAGGGCAGCCGCCCGCTCGGCTTCCCCGAGGGCGGCTTCCCCGCCCCGCAGGGCCACTACTACTGCGGTGTGGGCGCCGAGGCCGTGTTCGGCCGCGACATCGTCGAGCTGCACCTCGACCGCTGCCTGACGGCCGGCCTGGCCGTCTCCGGCATCAACGCCGAGGTCATGCCCGGCCAGTGGGAGTTCCAGATCGGCCCGGCCGGCCCCCTTGAGGTCTCCGACCACATGTGGGTCGCCCGCTACCTGCTCTACCGGACGGCCGAGGAGTTCGGCGTCGAGGCCACCCTCGACGCCAAGCCCGCCCGCGGCGACTGGAACGGCGCCGGCGCGCACACCAACTTCTCCACCAAGGCCATGCGCGAGAGCTACGACGCCATCATCACCGCCTGCGAGTCGCTCGGCGAGGGCGACAAGCCCATGGAGCACGTCTCCCAGTACGGCGCCGACATCGAGCTGCGCCTGACCGGCCACCACGAGACCGCCCCGTGGAACAAGTACACCTACGGCGTGTCCAACCGCGGCGCGTCCGTACGCATCCCGTGGCAGGTCGAGGTGGACAAGAAGGGCTACATCGAGGACCGCCGCCCGAACGCCAACGTCGACCCGTACGTGGTCACCCGCCTGCTGGTGAACACCTGCTGCGCGGCCCTGGAGAAGGCCGGGCAGGTCTGATCCGCCCGTACGCGTGACAGCCGCCCCCGGCGCCCGGGGGCGGCTTCGCCTTTCTCAGATCCGGAACTCCAGATCCGGGACGATCTCCGCCACGTCCATCTGCGCCTTCTGCAGACGGCCCGAGAAGTCCCAGTTCATCGCCTGCCAGCGGGTGAACTGGTCGAGCACCCACACGCCCGACTGGCGGCTGCCGTTGCCCGACTTGCCGTTGCCGCCGAAGGGCAGGTGGGCCTCGGCGCCGGAGGTGGAGTTGTTGACGCTGACCATGCCCGCCGAGATGCCCTCGCGGAAGCGGAAGGCGTGCTTGGGGTTGGTCGTGTAGATCGAGCTCGACAGGCCGTAACCGGGGCGGTTGGCCAGCTCGACGGCCTCGTCCAGGGTGGTGAAGGTGGTGACGCCGACGAGCGGGCCGAACGTCTCCTCCAGGAACAGCCGGTCGCCGGGGCGCACGCCGTCGACGATGACCGGGTGGTAGTACAGGCCGCCGTCGCCGTCGAAGTCGCCGCGCGGGTTGTCCTTGGTGATCCTGCCGGTGCGGCCCGAGACGACCTCGTGGTGCGGCTGGATCCAGGTCAGGTACTCCTCGTACCGGTCGGCGAACTTCTGGTCGAGCAGCGGGCCGGCCAGCACGTCCTGCTCGGGGTCGCCGATCCTGGCCTCCCCGGCCGCCCGCGCGAACCGCTCGACGAACTCGTCGTGCACGCTCTCGTGCACGATGACCGTGCCGAGGCTGGTGCAGCGCTGGCCGGCGGTGCCGAAGCCGGAGAACAGCGCGCCCTCGACGGCCAGGTCGAGGTCGGCGTCCGGCATGATCACCATCGGGTTCTTGCCGCCGAGCTCCAGGCACGCCGACTGCAGGTGGCGTCCGGCCAGCTCGCCGACCTTCCTGCCGACCTCGCTCGACCCGGTGAAGCCGACCTTGTGCACGCTGCCCTCCTCCAGGGCCAGCTCCAGCCCCGCGAAGGTCTGGGCGCCGTCGGCGAAGACCACGTTGAGCACCCCGTCGGGCAGCCCCGAGGCGGCGAACAGCCGGTACATGGCCTCGGCGGAGGCGGCGGCGTACTCGGCGGGCTTCCACACCACGGCGTTGCCGCACAGCAGCGCGGGCACGAGGTACCAGGAGGGCACGGCCACGGGGAAGTTGCCCGCCGTGATCACCGCGGCCACCCCGACCGGGTTGCGGAAGGTGAACAGGTTCTTGTCCGGCATCTCCGAGGGGACGGTCTGACCGTAGAGCCTGCGGCCCTCGCCCAGGAAGAAGTCGCAGGTGTCGACGATCTCCCGCACCTCGCCCAGCGCCTCGGCGTACGGCTTGCCGATCTCCCGGGTGACCAGACGGGCCAGGCTCTCGGCGTTGGCCTCGACCAGCCGCCCGATGGAGGCGATCACCCGTCCGCGCACCGGCGCCGGCACCTTGGCCCACTCGCGCTGGGCCTCCTTGGCGGTGCGGCAGGCGGCGGCGAACGCGGCGGCGTCGGCCAGGCCGACCCGGGCCACGACCTCGCCGGGGCGGGCGGGGTTGGTCGACTCGTACACGCTCTCGCCGGTGGTGTCCTTCCCACCCACGATTGAAACGATCTGACGGCTCACCGGTGGCCTCCTCGTAGTTCCTCCGGACAGACAATCATCTCGCCGGAAAAAACCCAAGAATCCCGTCAGCGTACGGGCCGGCCGAGCACCTCGCGGATCACGTGCCGGGCGTTGGCCGCCATGGCCGGGTTGGTGTCCTTGTAGTAGGGGAGCTGGATGAGCGCCATGGACAGGGCCCGGCCGCGCCCGCGGGCCCAGGTGGCGTCGTCGACGCCGAGCGCGGCGCGGAAGACCTCGCGCGCGGCGGGCGGCAGCAGGTTCCAGGCCGGGATCAGGTCGCAGGCCGGGTCGCCCGCGCCGAGCGTGCCCCAGTCGATGACCCCGCTCAGCCGCCCGTCGCGGACCAGCAGGTTGCCCGGCATCAGGTCGGCGTGCACCCAGACGGGCCCGCCCTGCCATCCGGGCGCGCTCAGCGCCTCCTTCCAGGCCGCCGTGGCCGCGGCGGTGTCGATCAGGCCGTCGAGCTCGCCGATCGCGGCCCGGGTCGCGTCGTCGAGACGGGCCAGCGGGCCGCCCCGGTAGGCGTCGGGGGCGCCGGCGGGATCGACCTCGCGCAGCGCGGCGACGAACGCCGCCAGGTCGGCGGCCAGCGCCTCGGCGCCGGAGAGCGCGCCCGCCTCCGGGTTCTCGCCGTCGAGCCACCGGCACACCGACCACGGCCAGGGGAAACCCTCTCCCGGCGAGCCCTGGCCGAGCACCGAGGGGATCGGGACGGGCAGCGCGGGGGCCAGCAGCGGCAGCCACCGCCGCTCCTTGGCGACGTCGCCGACGCCGTTCCCGACGCGCGGCAGGCGGACGGCCAGGTCGTCGCCGAGCCGGAAGACCGCGTTGACGGTGCCGGAGGAGGGGAAGCGGCGCAGCGGGAGGCCGGCCCAGCGCGGGAACTGCGCGGCCAGCAGCCGCCGCACGAGGGCCTCGTCGATGTCGGCCTCGTCCGCGTGCATCCTGCCGCCCATGCGCTCCCCCTCGGTCCGTACAGTCCGGCCCATGTCAGCGGGCCGGGGGCGGGCGCGTCAAACCGTTTTCGCCGCCTCCGCCCTCACCAGGACCGGGTCGGCACCGGGCCGCCGTCACCCAGTTCGTGCCGGGCCTCGCCGGCCAGCCGGCCGGCCAGGTCGGCCAGCGCCCGCGCGACGGCCAGCTCGTCCCCGACCACCGGCATGGACGGGTCGGCGGGGTTGCGGCGGGCGTGGCCCGCGCCCTCGGCCGTCGTGCCCTCCGGGGTGGTCAGGACCGCCCGTGCCGAAGTGTCGTCGCCGTCCTCGGCGAGTCGGATCCGCACGGTCCACTCCTTGGCTTCCATCTCTCGCCTCCTCCGCCGTACGGCTGCCCGGACGTACGGCGGTAAACCGGATGGCCCGGCTACGGGCGGCGAGGACGGCGCCACCGGTCGTCGGCGCGCAGCCAGGCGGCGTCCCAGTCGGCGTACCTGCGCCGGTCCAGCAGCCGGCGCAGCCCCGCGACCGCCCCCAGCACCAGCAGGCACGCCAGCACCTGGACGAACGCCGCCAGGCCCACGCCGCGCAGGACCACGTCGGTGTGGCGGGCCGGCGGCGTCGTCGGGTCGCCCTCGGGGTCGATCCACAGGGGCACGGTCTGGCCCGCCCGCGTACCGGCCGGGACCTGGACCTGCCCGGTCCTGACCGAGCCCGCCGGAGTGGTCCAGCTCGCCGGCACCGTGGAGGTCGCGGCCTCGCCGAACCCCGGCCGCACAGGCCGCGGCTCCCGCAGCACCGTCGCGGTCACCTGCTGGCGGTGGCCGGGGCCCACGCGGGCGTCGCGCAGGCCGCCCTCGTAGGCGACCCGGCCGGCCAGCACCGCCGGCCAGACGCTGAGCAGGACCAGGAGCACCGCCACTGCCAGCCCGGCGCTCTCCAGCCGGTCGGAGCGGCGGCGCAACGGGTTGCGGTCCGGCCGGTGCCTGCGGATCCGCAGCATCGCGGCGTTCATGACGGCCCTCATCGCGCACCTCCCACGGTCACCTTCCTCCTTCCCGCAGAAACGGCGGGTAGCCCGCCAGGAAGCGGGCTGCCGCGCCGCTCAGCTCCAGGGCGCCGTCGGGTACCAGATGAGGTCGCGGCGGGCCAGGATCCGGACGTCCCAGTACAGAAGGGTGAAGACCCCGGCCACGACCAGCGCCGCGCCGGTGATGAGGGCCAGGCGGGCCGGGGTCGCGGTCAGCCAGCGGTGCGCGCGGCCCCCGGTGGCCAGGGCGAGCAGCATGAACAGGACCGCCATGACGACGATGTTGCCGGCCGACTGGAGCATGAAGGCCAGCGCGCCGTACAGGGGGTAGTGGCTCTCGGCGGCGTCCCTGAAGAGCTGGCGGAACAGCGGGAACGGGCGGCCGATCAGGAAGCCGCCGATCAGCGCGCCCATGACGGCCATGCGGGCGCTCGGGTGGCGGGACAGCGGGTCGGGCAGGTAGCCGAGCGCGGCCAGGCCCAGGTAGAGGAAGGCCAGCCCGATCAGCCCGAACGTGACCATCGCCTGGACCAGGCCGGGGGACAGGGTGCCCGGCGCGGGTCTGGCCGTGGCGAACTGTGGCATGGAGGTGCCGACGATGCCCACCACGACGCCGTACGCGCCGGACACGGTCAGCGCGCCGGCCGCCAGCCAGCCGAGCGGGCGCAGCGTCCCGCGGATCCGGGCGCCGACCGACGGCCTGGCCCCGACCAGGGGCGCGACCGCGCCGAGCGCGGCGATGTTGCACGCGGTGAACGAGCCCGCCAGGCCGGAGGCGAAGGCGAACACGATGCCGGAGAGCGTCCCGGCGATGGGGGTGGCGTCGGCGTCGTGGCCGAGCATCGTGTCGGCGACCGTCGAGCCGATCGTCTGGTCCACGAACTCGGCCGACCACACGACGGTCAGCAGGAATCCGGCGAGGGCGCTGAGCAGCAGCACGAGCCCGCGGCGGCGGGCGGGCGCGGGTTCGACGGCGGGGGTGGCGGCGAGGGGCAGGGTCATGGTGGTTCCCCTTCTCGTCCAGCAGGAGGCGGCGCCCGCACGCGGGCGGGCGCCGGGCGTCCTGGGGGGGTGAACGCGTACGCCGTGCAAGTTCTGTGACGTTCTGTGACGACGGCCTGGACGGTGATCAGAGCAGGGCGCCAGGCCGGCATGGCCGGTTGATGGGAACTCCGAACGGGATATTGCCACGTTTAGCACGAAATTCCGGGTAGTTAAAGCGGCCCCACCGACCGCCGGGCGTCACAGCCTCCTGACCCTGACACCGTCCCCGTTGACCACCCGCTGCGTACGCCCGAGCTGGACGGTGAGCCCCGGCATCCCGGCCAGCGGGCTCACGTCGAGGTCGGCGGGCATGAGGAACAGATTCAGGTTGCGCAGCCCGGGCAGAGCGGCGAGCGGGGACAGGTCGGTGACGCCGGGGCACACGGCCAGGGTCAGGGAGGAGAGCCGCGTCTGCCCGCACAGCGGGGTGAGATCCGTCAGGGCGGGGCAGTGGCGCAGGCGGAGGCGGGTCAGGGAGAAGCGGCCGAGTGCCGCGAGATCGAGCCCGCCGACCTCGTCGAGGGACACGTCGGCGACGGACGGGCAGGTCAGGGAGGCGGCGTCGAGGCAGGCGCCGGCTTCCGTGACGCCGTCCAGCCACAGCTTCTCCAGTCGCCGCATCCCGGCGAAGACCGTCCCGGGGATCGGCAGGCCGTCGCGCCGGAGGTGCAGTGACTCCAGCTGGTCCTGCCGGGCGAGCGGCGCGTGCCAGGCGTCCCGGTCGTCGTCGCGCAGGTCGAGGACGAGCTCCCTCAGGCGCGGCAGACGGTCGAGGAAGGCCGGATCGTCGAGCCGGACTCCCCAGAGCCGCATGGTGCGCAGACGCGGCGACCCGTCCAGGGGGCCGAGGTCCACGGCGTGAGGCGTGGTGTAGAAGTGCAGGCCGAGTTCGGTCAGCCGGGGCAGCGACGCCACCCCGTCCAAGGAGCGGATCGGGGCGTCCTGCACGCTCAGCAGTTGCGTCTGGGGCATGTCGCGGAGGAATCGCAGGTCGGGGAGAGGGGTGGGCACGGTGACGAGCACCTCGGACGCCTTCAGGAGGGCGGCGCTGCGGAGATGGCGGGCGCTGGAGAAGGTGACGTCCTCCATGTCGGCCAGGACCCGCCGGGCGTAGACGTCGGCGTCGAAGTACTCCCAGCCCTGGCGGAGCTGCTCCCGCACCTGCCACCGCGGGTCGGACGCGTAGCCGGCCAGGCGGTCCAGGGCCTCCGGGCCGTTGATCAGAAACGTCGTGCGGACCGTCCACGCCGCGCGGCTCGCCGGCAGGCCCGTCAGGTCGCGGGGCAGGCGGCGCAGGATCTCCTCGCCCGCCGCCGCCAGCAGGGTCGCCTCCTCCTCCGTGCGCGGCGGGACCACCTGCGCCAGGCACGCCTCGAACCGGTCGCGCACCCCGGCCGGGATCTCCTGGACGGTCTCCAGGCACGCCGCCACCAGCAGCCGCAGCCTGCGGGCGTGCTTGCCGCCCTGGTCGGCGCGGTCCAGCAGGCCGCTCAGCAGCTCGCCGCGCAGCCGGCCGTTCGCGTGCCCGGCGGCCATCACCACGACCTCGCGCCACTGGTCCAGGTGCGCCCGCTCGACCGCCGCCTCGACGTCCTCGTCCTCCACGAGCTGCCCGGCGGCCAGGTACTCCTGGACGGTCCGGTGCGCGAAGTCGATCCGGCCGGGCACCGGCTCGCGCAGCACGCCGCTCCGGCGTAACAGGTGTTCGAGCACGTCGGAGGCGGTGTGCGAGACGCGGGTCATCGAGCCGAGCTTCTGCTCGACCCGCCGCAGCGCGGTCGCCTTCGACAACTCGGAACGGCCCATCGACACCAGCCGCCAGGCCAGGTCGCGCAGGATCCACACCTTCTGGCCGGGGTCGAGGGACACGTCGTCGTCGATCCGCCGCTCGGCGTCGCGGCGTTCGAGCAGCAGGCCGAGCACGGCGTCGTAGAAGCCCATCCGGCTGCGCGGGAGCTGGGTGCGGCGGTCGAGGTTGAGCGCGCACAGCATGGCGGCCAGCAGCGGGGTCGAGGCGACCACGCCCAGGTGCGGATTGGACTCCATCCTGGCCAGCAGGGCGACCTCGTAGCCTTCCAGCTCGCCGGGGTCGCACGGCAAGCTCGGGCAGTCGCGTATCGCGACGTGCCACTGACGGATCAGCTCCCGCTGGTCGTCGGGCGTCATGGGCTCCAGCGTGGCCGCCGCGAACCCCTCGTCGGCCAGCCAGCGGGCGTCGGCGGCGGTCGGGCGGGAGGTCACCACGACGCGCAGCTCCGGAAAGGCCGCCAGCAGCCGCGACAGCCACTCCCGTACGGCCGGCCGGTGCCGTACGAGCAGCTCGTCCACGCCGTCGACCAGGAGCAGCCCGCGGCCGGACGCCAGCACGCGCTCCACCCAGCCGCGCGGCATGCGGCCGGCGACCTCCCGCGCGACGTCGTCGAGGAAGTCGGCGGGCGCGGGCAGCCGTCCTGACGAATGGCTCCTCAGCTTGATCATCAGGGGCACACAGCCGTTCCAGGCGGCCAGGTCGCCCGAGAAGCCGCCGCGCGCGGCGGTGACCGCCAGCCAGCGCAGCAGCGTGCTCTTGCCCGAACCCGCGTCGCCGCGCAGCAGCGTGAGCCTGGAGCGGCCGAGCGCCGATTCGATGCGCTCGGTGCCGCGCTCGGCGGGGTGCCCGCCGGTGAGCGCGGCGACCGACAGCCGCTCCGGCGTGCGCGGGCCGCGTTCGCCGGAGGAGACGTTGAGGCTGATGTAGGCGACGCTCAGCGACGTGCGCGGACGGTAGGTCTCCACCCGGACGCCGAACAGCTCGACCTCGTCGAGGGTGCGGCTGGCGAAACCGAGGTAGAGGCGGGCGAACGCGGCGTCGTCCTGGGTGCCCTCGGGGGCCTCCAGCGTGCGTTGCGGCATCCTGGCGAGCAGGCGTTCGACGCCCTCGGCCAGGCTGCTGAGCCGGCCCAGCGTCTCGGTGGCGGCGCGCGGCAGGTACTGGGGGAGCTGACGCATGAGGCCGACCAGGCAGTCGACGGACTCGGCGAGCAGGACGGCGTACAGGCGGTCCTCGGCCTCCCCGAGGCGGGGTTCCGGAAGGGCCGCCAGGATGCGTCCGGCGAGTTTGGCGGGGTCGGCGTCCGACTCGAACAGGGCCTCGTCCGACAGGTCGGCGGCGCGCAGCGCGGCCACGGCCTCCAGCAGGACGGCGGCCCGCGCGGACTCGTCCAGCCCGCGGAACTCCTGCTCGACGAGCCGCGACAGCCGGCCCTCGACGGCCAGCGCGATGCCCTGGAGCTGGTTGTCGATCTTCCGTGGCGCCAGCCGGTCACGGAACCCGCTCTGGACGAGATCCTTCAGCTCACTCGTACGGTCCTTGCGCGCGGCCCGGGTGGCCAGCCATTCGCGCATGGCACGTTCAGCGATGCTCTTCCCAGCAGCGGTCAGGGCCGCCTCGATGCCCGGCATGCCTTCTATATAAGACGATCTTTCCGGTCACGCGGTGAAATCGGCGAAGTCGAACCCCGGCGACACGACGCAGCTCACCAGCACCGCCTCGTCCCCGGCCGGACGCGCGGACTGCCACACGCCGCCGGGCACGACCGCCTGCGGCACCTGCCCCCGCTCCACCAGCGGCCCCAGGACGACGTCCCGGTCGCCGACGGTCAGGCTCAGCGGGCCGCCCCGGTGCCACAGCCACACCTCGTCCGACCTCACCATGTGCGGGACGGACTCCTCACCCGGCTGGAGCAGGAAGTAGATGCCGGTGGCGCTGGCGCGCGGGCCCGGGTAGCCGTCGGGCCGGATCGTGACCGGCGACCGCCAGGTCTCGCGGTACCAGCCGCCCTCCGGATGGGGGAGCAGGTCGAGCTCGGCGGCCACGGGCGGCCGGGCGACGAACGCGACGGGCGCGCCGGTGACGTCGCGCCGCAGGAAACGGGCGCCGTCGAGGACGGCCTGCCCGTCGAACGTCGCGGCCAGCGCCAGGGCGGCCGCCTCGTCGGCGACCTCGGTGGGCGCGCCGTCGGGAAAGATCCTCAGCTCCACATGGCCGATCTTACGAGGAACCGGGAGCGCGGGCCGACCACCTCGCCCACGCCCGTGTTCGCCGGCGCCCGTCGGCGGGGTGCTCGCCGCGCGAACTGTCGGTCGGCCTGGCTAGTCTGCGGCAGGTGATCGAACGGTGGAGCCGTGATCAGGTGCTCGCCCTCGCCCCCGACGCCTCCTCCCAGAAGGCGGCCCAGGGCGTGGCCGCGGCGGGCAAGTGGTCCTCGCGCGGCACGACGGGCAGCGTCCTCTACGGCGAGTGCAAGGGCAGCGGGTCCAAGCCCTACCTGGCGTGCGTCGACCTGAGCGAGCCCGCCTACCGGTGCAGCTGCCCCAGCCGCAAGTTCCCCTGCAAGCACGCGCTGGGCCTGCTGCTGCTGTGGTCGGCCGACGGCGTGCCCGCCGAGGAGGCCGCGCCGCAGTGGGTGACCGAGTGGCTCGACGGCCGCGCCGAGCGCGCCGCCAGGTCCGCGGCCCGCGTCGAGGCGTCCCGCGCCGATGCGGCCGGGGTGGCCGATGGCGAGGCGGCAGGGAAGGAACGGGTGGAGCGGGCCGAGCGGGCGGAGTCGGTGCGGCACGCGCGGGTGGGGGCCGGGCTGGCGGAGCTGGAGCGCTGGCTGGCCGACCAGATCCGCCAGGGCCTGGCCTCCTCCGCCGAGCACGACTGGGACGGCCTGGCCAAGCGCCTCATCGACGCCCAGGCCCCCGGCGTCGCCGGCCTGGTGTCCCGGCTGACCCAGGTGCGCGCCGAGGACGACTGGCCCGGCCGGCTCCTGGAGGAGTACGCGCTGGTCAACCTCCTCGCCGTCGCCTACCGCCGCCGCGCCGACCTTCCCGGGCCCCTGGCGCAGACCGTCCAGATCCGCACCGGTTTCCCCGTCACGAAGGAAGAGGTGCTGGCCGGGCCGGCGGTGCGCGACCACTGGCACGTGCTCGGCGGGCGCGATGACGAGCACGACCGGCTGACCGCCCGCCGCGTCTGGCTCAAGGGCCGGGCGACCGGCCGGGCGGCGCTGATCCTCTCCTTCGCCCCTCAGGGCCAGCCGCTCGACGCCTCCCTGGTCACGGGCACCACGATCGACGCCGACCTCGCCTTCTACCCGGGCGCCGCCCCCCTGCGCGCCCTCGTCGCCGCCCGCCACCCCGCCACGCCTCTCGCGGCAGGGGCCGCCGGGCCGGTCGGGGTGTCGGCCGACGAGGCGCTCGACGAGGTGGCGCGGGTGCTGGCCGAGGATCCCTGGACCGAGTCGTGGCCGGTCGTGCTGGCCGGCGTCGTCCCCGGCCGGGCGTCGGTCGGGGGGCTGCCGTTGCACCCCCGGGCCCGTGACCCCTGGCGGCTGATCGCCGTCTCGGGCGGCCACCCCGTCACGCTGGCCGCCGAATGGACCCCGCAGGGCCTGCGCCCGCTCACCACCTGGGACGACGAAGGAACGGCGGTGATCCTGTGACCTGGGACGACCTGGCCTCCACGGCCCTCGTGGGCACTGACCGCAGGCCGTACGGAGGAGACCTGCTGGCGGCCGCCGCCGTCGAGACGGCCCGGCGGCGCGCGGGCCGCCGCCCGGTCGGGTCCGCGCCGCCGGCGCCCGCCCCCGCCGAGGAGCTGCCCGCCGTCGACCGGCGCGCGGCCGAGCGGCTGGTCCGCATCATGGGCGGCGAGTACGCCCGCCTGCTCCCCGAATGGCTGGCCGCGGCCGCCGCGACCGGCCGCCGGGTGCCCTGCGACGTGCTGCCCGACCTGCTCGAAAGAGGCAGGCGCGACCGCTCGATCCGGGCCCATCTGGGCGTCCTGGCCGGGCAGCGCGGCCGTTGGCTGGCCGGGCTCAACCCGGCGTGGGGCTACCTGCTGGAGGAGCCCACCGGCGAGACGTGGGAGCTGGGCGGCGCCGCCGACCGCCGCGCCCACCTGCGCGCCCTGCGCGCCGCCGACCCCGCCGGGGCCAGGGAGCTGCTGGAGAGCACGTGGGAGCGGGAGACGCCCGACGACCGGGCCGAGTTCGTCGAGCTGCTGGCCGACGGGCTCGGCATGGGCGACGAGCCGTTCCTCGAGGCGGCGCTCGACGACCGCCGCCGCGAGGTCCGCCAGGCCGCCGCCAACCTGCTGACCCGGCTGCCCGGCTCCCGCCTGTCCAGGCGCATGGCCGAGCGGGCGCGGGCCTGCGTGTCGATCTCCGGCTCGACCATCGCCGTCGAGGCGCCCCTGGAGTGCGACCGGGCGATGGAACGCGACGGCGTGCGTCCCAAGCCGCCGCGCGGCATCGGCGAGCGGGCCTGGTGGTTGCAGCAGATCCTGGCCCGCGCCCCGCTGGGCGTCTGGGGCCGGCCGCCGTCCGAGCTGCTCACGATGCGCGTCCCCGAGTGGGACGCCGAGGTGAAGGCCGCCTGGGTGCGGGCCGCGGTGCTGCAGAAGGACCCGGAGTGGGCGCGCGCGATGTTCGGCTGGGACCCGATCGCCGACCTGCTCGAAGCACTCCCGCCGGGCGAGCAGCAGGAGCTCGCCGCCGGCTTCGTCGTCGAGCACGACCTGGACAGCCAGTTGATCATGGTTCTCGGCGGCGTCTCGTCCCAGTGGGGGGAGGGGCTGGCGACGGCCGTCCTCCACAAGATCGTCAAGGTGGCGGCCGTCCAGCCGTGGAACCTCGGCGAGCTGGTCAAGCTGGCGGGCGAGCACATCGACCCCGCCCTGTTCCCGCTGGCCGAGAGCTACTCGCCGGTGGCGCCGATCCAGCAGGTCGCCGCCCTCCTGCGTTTCCGTGCCGACATGTACAAGGAGCTCGCATGACCGTCCTGCGTCCCCACGCCGAAGACCAGTACGCCGAGGAGCTGGCCTACCTGGCCAAGGACGACGACCGTCCCCGGCCCCCCGGCTGGAAGCTGTCGCCCTGGGCGGTGACCCGGTACATCATGGGCGACGGCGACCGCGTCACCCCCAAATACGTCGGCGCCCGCCGCATCGTCGAGGTCGCCGTGGCCACGCTCGCGACCGACCGCGCGCTGCTGCTGCTCGGCGTGCCCGGCACGGCCAAGACGTGGCTGTCGGAGCACCTGGCCGCCGCGGTCAGCGGCGACTCGACGCTGCTCGTCCAGGGCACCGCGGGCACCGCGGAGGAGGCCGTCAGGTACGGCTGGAACTACGCCAGGCTGCTGTCGGAGGGCCCGTCGTTCGAGGCGCTGACCCCCTCGCCGGTGATGCGGGCCATGGCCGAGGGGCGGGTCGCCCGGGTCGAGGAGCTGACCCGCATGCCCTCCGACGTCCAGGACGCGCTGATCACCGTCCTGTCGGAGAAGACGCTGCCGATCCCCGAGCTCAACCGCGAGGTGCAGGCCGAGCGCGGCTTCAACGTCATCGCCACCGCCAACGACCGCGACCGGGGCGTCAACGAGCTGTCCAGCGCCCTGCGCCGCCGGTTCAACACCGTCGTGCTCCCTGTGCCCGCCGACGCCGAGGAGGAGGTGCACATCGTCGCCCGCCGCGTCACCGATCTGGGCCGTGCGCTGGAGCTGCCGGAGACCACCACCGGCCTGGCCGAGATCCGGCGCGTGGTGACCGTCTTCCGCGAGCTGCGCGCCGGCGTCACCGAGGACGGCCGCACCAAGGTCAAGTCGCCCAGCGGCACCCTGTCCACGGCCGAGGCGATCTCGGTGCTCACCAGCGGCATCGCACTGGCCGCCCACTTCGGCGACGGCGTGCTGCGGCCGTCCGACGTGGCGGCCGGGATCGTGGGCGCGGTGGTGCAGGAACCGGTCTCCGACCGGGTGGTGTGGCGCGAGTACCTGGAGACCGTGGTGCGCGAGCGTCCCGACTGGCGCGACTTCTACCGCGCCTGCCGCGAGGTGTCATGAGCACCGTGTCCGTCCTGGGCGTGCGCCATCACGGCCCCGGCTCGGCCCGCGCGCTCCGGCGTGAGCTCGAACGCCTGCGCCCCGACGCGATCCTCGTCGAGGGGCCGCCGGAGGCCGACGCGCTCGTGGCGCTCGCCCCCGACCTGGAGCCGCCGGTCGCGCTGCTCGCGCACGTGCCCGGCGCTCCGGCGAAGGCCGCGTTCTGGCCGTTCGCGGAGTTCTCCCCCGAATGGCAGGCGATCCTGTACGGCGTCGCCGCCGGCGTCCCGGTGCGTTTCTGCGACCTGCCCGCCGCCCACTCCCTGGCCGACGAGGCCGAGGGCGAGGAGGAGGCCGAGGCGGGGGGCGACGGGCTGCGTACCGACCCCATCGGCGCGCTGGCGGCCGCCGCCGGGCACGACGACCCCGAACGCTGGTGGGAGGACGTCGTCGAGCACCGCGGCGACACCCCCTTCGAGGCGATCGCCGAGGCCATGGCCGCCGTGCGCGAGGGGCACGAGCCGACCGGCCGGGAGGCCAGGCGCGAGGCGTACATGCGCAGGACGCTGCGCGCGGCGATCAAGGAGGGGTTCGGCACGATCGCGGTGGTCTGCGGCGCCTGGCACGTGCCCGCGCTGACCGGTCCGCTGCCCCCGGCCTCGGCCGACAACGCGCTGCTGCGCGGGATGCCGAAGGTGAAGGCCGAGCTGACCTGGGTGCCGTGGACGTACGGACGGCTGGCCTCCTGGAGCGGCTACGGCGCGGGCATCACCTCGCCGGGCTGGTACCACCACCTGTTCGCCGCCCCCGACCGGCCGGTCGAGCGCTGGCTCACCGAGGCCGCCGCCGTGCTGCGCGAGGAGGGCCTGCCGGTCTCGTCCGCGCACGTCATCGAGTCCGTGCGCCTGGCCGCGACCCTGGCGGGGCTGCGCGGCAGGCCGCTGGCCGGGCTGGGCGAGGTCACCGAGGCGGCCAGGGCGGTGCTGTGCGAGGGCGACGACCTGGCCGTCGAGCTGATCCAGCGGCGCATGGTCGTCGGCGACCGGCTGGGCCACGTCACCGACGGCACCCCGATGGTCCCGCTCCAGCGCGACCTGCGCGAGCAGCGGCGGCGGCTCAAGCTCCGGCCCGAGGCCCTCGACCGGGAGCTCGACCTCGACCTGCGCAAGCCGCTCGACCTGGAGCGCAGCCACCTGCTGCACCGGCTGCGGATGCTGGAGGTGGGCTGGGGCGCGCCGGGCCAGGCGCGCGGCAAGGGCACGTTCAGGGAGTCGTGGACGCTGCAGTGGCGGCCCGAGCACGACCTCGCGCTCATCGAGCACGCCGCCCTCGGCACCACCGTCGCCGCCGCGGCCGCGCAGCGGGCCCGCGACCTGGCCGGGGCGGCGTCGGCGGCGCTCGCCGACCTGACCGCGCTGGTGGAGCTGTGCCTGCTGGCCGACCTGCCGAAGGCGCTGCCCGGCGTGCTCGCCGCGCTGTCGGCCAAGGCGGCGCTGGACACCGACGTCACGCACCTGATGGCGGCGCTGCCCGCGATGGTGCGCGCCCACCGCTACGGCGACGTGCGCGGCACCTCGGCCGAGGGGCTGGCGGTGATCGTGCGCTCGATGCTCGACCGGATCTGCGTCGGGCTGCCGGTGGCGGTCACCGCGCTCGACGACGACGCGGCGGCCGGGCTGCTGAAGCACGTCGACGCCGTCCACGCCGCCGTCGCCCTCCTCACCGAACCGGCCGCCGAGGCCGCTGATGACGCGGCCGGTGAGGGGGCGTCGCCGCGCGGGCGGTGGCTGGGCACGTTGCGGGGCATCGCCGACCGGCCTGACCTGCACGGTCTCATCGAGGGCCGGCTCACCCGCCTCCTGCTCGACTGCGGCGAGCTCGACGACGCGGGCGACCGCATGTCCAGGGCCATGTCCCGGGGCCAGACCCCGGTCAGGGCGGCGGCCTGGGTCGAGGGCTTCCTGTCCGGTGGCGGCCTGCTCCTGGTGCACGACCCGCGCCTGCTGGGCCTGGTCGACGCCTGGCTGACCGCGCTGCCCGCCGACCAGTTCACCGACGTGCTGCCGCTGCTGCGCCGCACGTTCGGCGGGTTCGCCGCGCCGGAGCGGCGGGCCGTCGGCGAGCGGGTGAGCGCGGCGGGCCGCACGGGCGACTCCGGCGGCGCGGAGCCGGACGTGGACGAGCGGCGCGCGGCGGGAGCCGTGGCGACCGTGCTGGCGATCATCGGGAGAGACCGTGGATGAGCGCATGCGCAGGTGGCGGCTGGTGCTCGGGGGCGGCGACGCCGACGGCACCGGCCGCGCCCTGGAGGGTGCCGACGCGCAGATGGACGCGGCCCTGGCCGCCGTCTACGACCAGGACGGCCGCGAGGGGCAGAGCCGTCGCGAGGGCGGCCTCGGGGCGTCCGCGCCGCGGGTGGCCCGCTGGCTGGGCGACATCCGGACGTACTTCCCGTCCACGGTCGTCCAGGTCATGCAGAAGGACGCGATCGAGCGGCTGAACCTCACCAGGCTGCTGCTCGAACCGGAGATGCTGGAGGCCGTCGAGCCCGACGTGCACCTGGTCGGCACGCTGCTCGCGCTCAACCGGGTCATGCCCGCCCAGGCCCGCGAGTCGGCCAGGGCCGTGGTGCGCAAGGTGGTCCAGGAGCTCGAACGCCGCCTCGCCGACCGTACGCGGGCGGCGGTGACGGGCGCGCTCGACCGTTCCGCGCGTACGCACCGGCCCAAGCGGGTGGCCGACATCGACTGGGACCGCACGATCCGGGCGAACCTCAAGAACTACCTGCCGGAGCGGAACACGGTCGTCCCGTCGCGGCTGGTCGGCTACGCGCGCAGGCAGCGGTCGGTGCAGCGCGAGGTGGTGCTCTGCATCGACCAGAGCGGTTCGATGGCGGCCTCGGTGGTGTATTCGAGCGTGTTCGGGGCGGTCCTGGCCTCGATGCGGTCGCTGAAGACGTCGCTCGTGGTGTTCGACACGGCGGTGGTCGACCTGACCGAGCAGTTGCACGACCCGGTCGAGCTGCTGTTCGGCACCCAGCTCGGCGGCGGCACCGACATCAACAGGGCCATCGCCTACTCCCAGGGTCTCATCACCCGTCCGGCCGACTCGATCTTCGTCCTGATCAGCGACCTGTATGAGGGCGGTGTGCGCGAGGAGATGCTCCGCCGGGTGGCGGCGATGACGCAGGCCGGCGTGCAGGTGATCGTGCTGCTCGCGCTCTCCGACGAGGGCGCGCCCTTCTACGACCACGAGAACGCCGCCGCGCTGGCCGCGATGGGCGTGCCCGCCTTCGCCTGCACCCCCGACGCCTTCCCCGACCTGATGGCCGCCGCCGTCGAACGCCGCGACCTCACCCGGTGGGCCGAGCGTCACGCCGGCGGCTGAGAAAGGCCGAGGCCGCGGCTCCACCCCCGCAGGGGAGCCGCGGCCGGGTCAGCGCTCAGTGGCCGGCCTGTTCGGGGCGGGCCTTGCGCGGCATGAGGAAGGACAGGGCGAAGGTGATCGCCAGCAGCCCGATCTCGACCCAGACGGTCACCTGCATGGCCGAGCCGAAGCTCCACTGATCCTTGAGCAGGTTGAAGAAGAGCGTGCCGAGGACGGCGGTGCCGAGCGCGCCGCCGAGCTGCTGGACGGCGGTCATCGTGCCCGAGGCCGACCCCGACTCGTGCGGCTCGACCCCGGCCAGCACGATGTCGAAGAACGGCGCCATGGTCAGGCCCATGCCGATGCCGACCAGCGCCAGCCCGGGGGCGAGCTGCCAGACGCCGACGTCGGTGCCGGCCAGGTGGATGGTCACCCCGAGCACGGCCGCGCCGGCGGCCATGACGACCACGCCGATCTGCAGCAGGCCGCGGCCCAGCTTCTCCTGGAGCCCGGACATGGCCAGGCCGAAGCCGATCACGCCGCCGACCGCCTGGGGAAGGCTGGCCAGGCCGGCCTTGAGCGGGCTGAAGTGCAGGCCGGCCTGCATGTAGATGCTGAAGACCAGGCTGAGGCCGATCATGCCGGAGAAGAACGCCAGGCCGGCCACCAGGCCGCCGGAGAAGGCCCGCTTGCGGAAGAGGCTGGGGGTGACCAGCGGGTCCTTGCCGGAGGCGGCGCGGCGCGACTCGTACCTGCCGAACAGGGCGAAGACGACCAGCGAGGCGGCCATCGAGACGAACGTCCAGGCGGGCCAGCCGAGCTCGCGGCCCTGGATCAGCGGGTAGATCAGCAGGAATCCGGCGACCGAGACCAGGCCGACGCCGACCAGGTCGAGCCTGGTGGCGTTCGAGAGGCGGTACTCGGGCAGGAAGCGGATGCCGGCCAGCGCGGCGGCCAGGCCGAGCGGCAGGTTGATCAGGAAGATCATGCGCCAGCCGGTGCCGAAGAAGTCGGCGTCGACCAGCCAGCCGGCCAGCACGGGGCCGCCGACCGACGAGATCGTCATGACGGGCCCGAACATGCCGAACGCCTTGCCCATCTCCTGCGGCGGGAACATCTCCTTGATCAGGCCGAGGCCCTGGGGCAACATCACGGCGCCGAACAGGCCCTGCAACACCCGGCTGGCGATCAGCATCTCGGGGCTGCCCGCCACGCCGCACAGCAGCGAGGCGGCGGTGAACCCGAAGGCGCCGATGAGGAACATGCGCTTGCGGCCGAACAGGTCGCCGAGCCGTCCGCCGGTGACCAGGCCGACGGCCATGGCCAGCGTGTAGCCGGCGCCGAGCCACTGCACGAGGCTGTCGCTGCCGCCCAGGTCGGCGCGGATGGTGGGGGCGGCGATCGTGGTGATCAACGCGTCGAGCAGGTCCATCACCTCGGCGGCGAGGATCACGAAAAGGGCGGCCCAGCGCCACCGGTAGGGCGCGACGGCCTCCGTGGCCTGCGCCGAGTTGGTCACTGTCATCGGGGGAACTCCTTAAGAACGCTGTTCTTGATACGAACACTGTTCGTTACGAACACCGTTTTAGTAGCGAACGCCGTTCGTGTCAAGTACAGTGTTCGCCATGGGGAGCAAGGAAGAAGCCGTGCCGGTGCCGCCGTGGCGCAAGTCCCGCAAGCCCGCGCCGATCAGGCGGCAGCTCAGCCAGGACCTCATCGTCGAGGCCGGGCTGCGCGTCCTCGACGCCGAAGGGCTCGACGCGCTGAGCATGAGACGCGTCGCCCAGGAGCTCGACACCGGCCCCGCCTCCTTGTACGCGCACGTCGCGAACAAGGAGGAGCTGCTCGAACTCGTCTACGACCGCGTCCTCGGCGAGATCCGGCTGCCCGAGCGCGACCCCGGCCGGTGGAAGGACCAGCTCAGGGCGTACGCGCTGGAGGTCTACCGGGTGCTGAACAAGCACGCCGAGGTCGCCAGGGCGGCCCTGGCGAACATCCCCACGGGCGAGAACTCGCTGCGCACCGGCGAGTTCGTGTACGGGCTGATGGTGGAGGCCGGGATGCCGCCGCGCGAGGCCGCCCTGTGCCTCGACCGCCTGTCCCTCTACCTCATCGGCGACGCCTACGAGGGCTCGGTGCACATCAGCCGGCTGCGCGCCTCGGACATGTCCACGCCCGAGGAGTACTTCACCGCGTTCGCGACCCAGATCGCCGACTACTACCGCGCCCTGCCGCGCGACCGCTTCCCGTACCTGGTCGAGCACATCGACGACCTGATCGCCGCCGACGGCGAGGAACGTTTCCGCTACGGCCTCGAACTGCTCCTCGACGGCATCGAGTCCCGCATGCCTTAGGCCCAATTGCCTAGGCCCCGCGCCCGATGTGCCGACGCGCGGTTCCCCCTACTTTTACGGTCATGACAACGACTGTTGAACCGATCGAAGACGTCGCCCCGGCCCCGGCCGGCGTGCTGTCCGCGCAGTACCGGGCGCTCAGCGTCGGCCTGGTCGCGCTCGTCATGCTGGTGGCCTTCGAGGCGATGGCGGTGGCGACCGCGATGCCCATCGTGGCCGGCGACCTGGGCGGCATGGCCCTGTACAACCTGGCCTTCAGCGCCACCCTGGCGGCCAGCGTGATCGCGACCGTGCTCGGCGGCCGGTGGAGCGACGTGCGGGGGCCGGTGCAGCCGATCGCCGTCGGCGTGGCCACCTTCGTGGCCGGGCTCCTGGTGGCCGGATTCGCGCCGACGATGGAGGTGCTGGTCGCGGGCCGTTTCGTGCAGGGGCTCGGCGCTGGGTTGATCCAGGTCTCCCTGTACGTACTGGTCGCCCGGGTCTTCCCGGGGGCCATGCATCCCAAGGTGTTCGCCTTGTTCTCGGCCGCCTGGGTGGTGCCCTCCATGATCGGCCCGGCCATCGCCGGGTTCGTCGTGGAGAACGTGAGCTGGCGGTGGATCTTCCTCGGCGTCTCCGCCCTGGTCATCCCCTCGGCCCTGCTGTTGTGGCGCGGCACCGCCGGCCGTTCGGCCGAGCGCGGCTCCGCCGAACCCGCCCCCGGCCTCGGCCGCAAGCTCGTCTGGGCCATGCTGACCGCCGTCGCCGCCGCCCTCATCCAGTACGGCAGCGCCCTGGAGCTGGCCGGCCTGCCGCTGCTCGTGGCCGGTATCGTCCTGCTGGTCGTGGCCCTGCCCAAGCTGCTGCTGCCCGGCTCGCTGCGCGCCGCCCGCGGCCTGCCGACCGCTCCCGTGCTGCGCGGCCTGGCCTACGGCTCGCTCATGGCCGCCGAGGTGCTCATCCCGCTCATGCTGATCCACGAGCGCGGCCTGACCGCCACCGGCGCGGGCGTCGTCCTCACGGTGGGCGCGCTCGGCTGGTCCACCGGCTCCTGGATCAAGGGCCGCGGCACGATCAGCCACATGACCGCCATCCGCGGCGGCGCCGCGATGATCGCCGTCGGCATCACGCTGGTGTCGCTCGTGCTCGTCGACTCCCTGCCCATCGCGGTCGCCTACGTCGCCATGGCCATCTCCGGCCTCGGCATCGGCGCTCTGCACCCCACGGTGTCCGTGCTGGTGCTGGAGATGTCCAAGGAGGGCGAGGAGGGGCAGAACAGCGCGGCCGTGGGCGTCGGTGAGTCGGTGTTCACCGTGGTCGCCGTCGCGGTCAGCGGCGCCCTGTTCACCGCCACCGGCGAGAACTACGCCGTGGGGCTCGGATTCACCGTCGTGCTCGCCGTCCTGGCCTTCGTGCTGGCCCCCCGTTTTGTGCAGTCCGCCAAGGCAGGCACTATGGAAGGGACCGCGTCATAGTGATGAGAACGTCAAAGTGCTGAGAACGCTGCCAAACGCATCGGCGTGGACGGCCTTCACCAGGCGCGACGACTCTCTCGTCATGGCTAAAGGGGGGTTCTCATGCCGCGAGTGCGGGAGCTGGAGGTCTTCCGGCTGGTCCTGCCGTACGGCGCGAGGACGGAGAGCCTGCTCGTCAAGCTCACCGACCACGGCGGCATGACCGGCTGGGGCGAGGCCGTCTCACCCGAGCCCAAAGCCTGGTCGCGGCTGGAGGAGTCACTGGCCGCGCTGCTGATCGGCGTCGACTGGGAGCACCCCGACGCCGTGCCGAGCGGCGACCCGGCCGTCGACATGGCCTGCTGGGACCTGTGGACCAGGATGCGCGGCGTGCCGCTCGCGCACGCCATCGGCGGCACCCGAACCTCGGTGATGGCCACCGTGCGGCTGGCGCCCGACCCGTCCGTCGAGAGCCTGGTCGCCCGCGTCAACCAGCAGGTCTGCGCCGGTTACGGGCACGTCACCCTCGACATCAGGCCCGGCTGGGACGTCGAGCCCGTACGCGCGGTGCGGCAGGCCTACCCCGCGCTGACCCTGGCCGTCGACGGCGGCAACGCCTACTCCGACCTCGGTCAGCTCGTCGCCCTCGACTCCTACGGCCTTGAGGTCATCGAGCGGCCCTTCCCGCTCGGCGACGTCCACGCGCACGCCGCGCTGCAGGACGACGTGTCCGCCTCGGTCGCCGTCGAGGTGCGCTCGACCGCGGAGCTGGACGACTACCTGACCCTGCGCGCCGCCAGGGTCCTCCTGCTGCGGCCCACCGCCTTCCCGTCGCTCTCGGAGGCCCGCCGGGCGCACGACCGCGCCGCCGCCGCGGGCTGGGACATCCAGTGCACGGGCGGTCAGGGAGCGGGCCTGGCCAGGGCGGCCACGGTGGCGGTCGCGAGCCTGCCGGGCTGCACGCTGCCGTGCGACGTCACCCAGCCGCCCAAGCAGAACCAGATCGTCACGCCGCTGGTCGGCGCGAACGCGGGCGTCATCGCCGTCCCGCTCACCCAGCCCGGCCTGGGCCACACGATCGACGAGAGCCGCCTGAGCCGCCTCGCCAAGGAGTCGTTCCACGCATGACCGCCCCTGACCCCGCCGCCGACTCCGACCCCGACTCCGACGCCCGGCGGCTGGCCGCCCGGTCGCTCGCGGACGGCGATCCGACCGGCTGGTTCGAGCGCCTCTACGCCGAGTCGGCGACCGGCGACGCGATCGTGCCGTGGGACACGCGTACCCCGCACTTCCTGCTCGTGGAGTGGGCCGCCGACCGGAAGCCCGGCGACGGGCGGGCGCTCGTGGTGGGCGCGGGCCTGGGCGACGACGCCGAGCACGTGGCCGCCCTCGGTTACGCGACGGTCGCCTTCGACGTCAGCGAGTCGGCCGTGCGCCTGGCCCGCGAGCGTTTCCCGGACAGTGCCGTCGAGTACGTCACCGCCGACCTGCTCGACCCGCCCGCCGACTGGCGGCACGCCTTCGACCTGGTCGTGGAGATCATGACGGTGCAGGCCCTGCCCGAGGCGCTGCACGCCCCCGCCACCGAGAGCGTCGCCGCGTTCGTCCGTCCCGGGGGCACGCTGCTGGTGATCGCGTCGGGCCGCGAGCACGGCGGCCCGGTCGGCGGCCCGCCGTGGCCGCTGACGCCGTCGGAGATAGCGGCGTTCGCGACCGGCGGGCTGACGGCGGAGCGGATCGAGGACCTGCGCGACGGCGGTCGCCACCGCTGGCGCGCCACCTTCCGCCGCCCCCGCTGACCCGCGTCCTGAGCGTCCGGCGGGATTCTCAGGACACCTCGTACAGCGTCTCCATCGCCAGCCGCTCGCGTTCGGCCAGGTCGTACAGCAGCGACCCGGCCTCGTCGAGCGGCTGCTGCCGGCCCGTCTCCCCGGCCTGGGCCAGCAGGTCCGCCACCTGGCTCCACTTGGGCGCCAGCGCCATGTACGCCTGGCAGGCCGTCTCCAGGGCCTTGCCGGGCGCGATCGTCTGGGCCTCGGCCAGGAACTCGGTGTAGAGGTTGCGGAAGAACGCGCCGCCGGTGCCGCCCCGCTCCATGAGGTTGGCCGTACGCGTGAGCTGCGCGGTCGGCCCGCGTTCCAGCCAGGTGGGGACGAGCGCGGCGGCCTGCTCGATGCCCCGGTAGCCGACGTTCCTCATCGCCGGGTTGAGGAAGGCGGCGGCGGTGGACCGGACGGCCTCCTTGATGGCGTACGGCAGGTCGGGCTCGGCGCACGGCCCCACCGTGTACGACAGGTTGTGCGCCGTCATCGGCCCGGTCGCCGCGCGGGCGCGTTCGAGCGAGTCGAGCGGCACCTGGTTGCGGGTGCCCTGCTGGGCGGTGTCCACGAGGTGGGCGTGGCCCTCGTCGTAGCCGACCATCGCGACGTAGTGGCCGCCGAAGTGGTAGGGCGTCCTGATGTAGTCGAGGTGGTAGCAGTCGAGCCGGAGCCCGACGGGGGTGCCCTCGTCGAGGTGGCGGCGTACGTTCGACCAGGCCGTGATGGGGGAGGACGTCTCCTGCGTGTCCAGCGTGAACCCGAGCGCCGAGGCCAGCTTCTCGGTGATCGCGTGCGGCTTGACCCGGCCGCCGATCAGCGGGACGTCCAGCGAGCCGCTGTCCCAGTAGACGAAGCTCAGCCCCTCGCCCAGCCCGAACAGCATCGACTCAGACAACTCCACGCCCGCGTGCCGCAGCAGGGTGCCGGCGGTGGTCGTCTCGCAGTGACGCCCTTCAAAGGGCGGGACCAGATCGATGAGCACAAGCCAAGTGTGCCGGATGACCTGCGGATTCACCCGTCGGCGGCTCCGGCGCGCCCGGAAAACCGGTGGATGCCCCCCGAGGTGCTCACGCGATGATGGGCGCATGACCACGTTGATCGAACGCCCTGCCCGCACCGGCGCGGAACGGCTGCCCGGCGGCCGGCTGCTGGGCTGGGCCGAATGGGGGCCGGCGGACGGGACGCCGGTCCTGCTCTCCCCGGGGGCCGCCACGAGCCGCCGGCTCGGCATGGGCGCGGCGGCGCCCGGCGACCTCGGCGTGCGCCTGATCTCCCTCGACCGGCCCGGGCTGGGCGCCTCCACCCCCGCGCCGGGCCGCACGTTCGCGGACTTCGCCGCCGACGTGGAGGTCTTCGCCGGGCGTCTGGGCCTCGGGCGTCCCGCCATGGTCGGCAACTCGCAGGGCGCGCCGTTCGCGCTGGCCTGCGCCGCCGCCGGCGTGGTCGGCGCGCTGGCCCTGGTCTCCGCCGCCGACGAGGTGGCCGCCCCGCGCTTCGCCGACGCGCTGCCCGACGAGCTGCGGCGGCTGACGGAGCTGTCCACGCACGACCCGCAGGCCGCCGAGCAGGTCTTCGCGGGCTTCACCCCGCAGGCCATGTGGGACCTGGTGATGGGCGGCAGCCCCGCCTGCGACCTGGCCGTCTACCAGGGCCCGGAGTTCGCCGACGGGTACCGCGAGGCGCTGGGGGAGGCGTTCGCACAGGGGCCGGCCGGTTACGCCCGCGACACCGTCCTGGCGATGGGCCGCTGGGGCATCGACCTGTCGTCGATCACGGTGCCGGTCGACGTCTGGTACGGCGAGCATGACGCCACCCACTCGCCCGACCAGGGGGAGGGGCTGACCGCCCGCATCCCGGGAGCCGTGCGGCACGTCGTGCCCGGCGTCGGCGGCGCCCTGCTGTGGACGCACCCCCACCGGATCCTGCGCGCCCTCCTGGAACGCCTTCCGGCCTCAGCCGCCCGTTGAGCCCTGACCGAAGGTGATCACCATGTACCGGCCGTTAGAGTAGCTGACGACGGGCCGCCCGAGCAGCTCGCCCACCTTGCGGGCGACCTCCTGGAACACCTCCACCAGCTCCGGGGTGTCGGCGCTCACCCTGAACCGCCCGTTCTCGGTGAGCTGCTGGGCCACCAGGGGGACGAAGCCGGCCTCGGCCCGCGCTCTCTCGTCGGCGTCGAGAGGGGTGTGCCGGATGGCGGGTGACGTGCCGAGGGGGTGGGACATCGCGAATCTCCTCCAGATTTGCCGGTCCGTCCAGGATGCCATCGGTGACCGGGGCTCCGGAGCGTCTCGCGCGGACTCAGCCCGCCCCGCACCCCTCGGTGAGCCCCTTCGTCGGCGGCCCGGACTTCCCCGGTTCGGCGGACTTGCCGGGCTTGGGGGAGGACGTGCCGTCCGACGCCGACGGGCCGGCCGACGGGGTCGCCGAGGCCGCGACGTCCGAAGGGGGCGCCGAGGCCGCGACGTCCGAAGGGGTCGCCGAGGCCGCGACGGCGGACGTGGCCGCGGTCGAGTCGCGGACGGCCTTGGCGGTCAGCTCGCGGATCTTGTCCCAGTCGGGGTAACCGGTGCTGATCAGCGGCGGCACGAACTGCAGGCTCGTCACCTTCGCGTTCTTGACCTTGAGCGCCAGCGGCACCAGGTTCGTCAGCATCGAGCGCGGGATGTCGGTCCTGATCAGCTCCTTGGCGGCCAGCGCGATCCGGTTGAACCGGGCCAGCACGGTCGCCGGGTCGGCCTGGCCCAGCAGCGCGCCGAGCACGCAGCGCTGCCGCCGCATCCTGGTGTAGTCGTCGCTGAACGTGCGCGAGCGGGCGTACCACATCGCGTCGGCGCCCTTGAGCTTCCTGGTGCCGGCCTTGACCAGGCCCTCGTTGTACTTGCCGAACACGACGTCCTGCTCGACGGTGATGGTGATGCCGCCGATGGCGTCGATGAGACGGGCGAAGCCCCACATGTTGACCAGGGCGTACCAGTCGATCTCCAGGCCGAGGGTGTAGCCGATGGTCTCCATGAGCACCTGCGGGCCCTGGTGCCGGCGGCCGCCGAAGATCTCCGGGTGGGCGTCGGCGTACTCCCAGACGCTGTTGAGCAGGTCGCTGCGGCCGCCGCCGGGGTCGGCCGGCAGGCGGAAGCCGCCGGGGAACCGCTGGGCCATGGGCGTGCCGGGGCGGAAGCGCACGTTCTCCAGGTTGCGCGGCAGGCTGACCAGCACGGTGTTGCCGGACTTCACGTCGATGCTGGCCACGTTCATGCTGTCGGTGCGCACGCCGGTGCGGTTGTCGTCGGCGTCGCCGCCGAGGAGCAGGAGGTTGACCCGCTCCCGCCCGGTCCACGGGTCCTCCGGCGGCTTCTGCCCGGCCTGGACGGGGGACTCGACCGGCTCGGGGCCGGTGAAGATGTCGCCGAGGGTCTTCTGGTAGGTCCACACGTTGTTCGCGACCACCCCGAACGGCACCACCACCACGACGGCGAGCAGCCCGGCCAGCGTGCCGGCCAGGATCTGGCCGCTCTGCGGCAGCCGTCCGGGACGCAGCACCACGAAGGAGTGCACGATCACGACGAACCAGGCGACGCCCAGCGACACGGCCCCGACGACGATCGCGGTCAGCCACGAGTCCTGGGTCAGCGAGCCCAGCAGGTTGTCGGTCGTCAGGGCCACCGCCAGCAGTGCGAACAGCCCGGCGACGTAGCACGAGAGCAGGATCAGGCCGGTCCGGCGCCGGCCGGCGCGCAGATGGGCGGCCCCGGGCGCCAGCGCCGAGAGCGCCAGCCAGCCGAGGACCGCCGCCGCGCTCACCGGTCTCCTGCCCTGCATGCCATCCTGCACGCCATCCCCGTTTCCCCGAAGTCCACCGTAACCCGCAGGCACGAACAGCGCGGGCAGCCTACGCATTGGATGCGAAATATGTCTTTATCGGAGGGTGAACATCGGTAACCGAATAAGATTCGGGTCATGGCCTTCTCCGAGATCGAGTACCACGTGGCCGATCGCGTCGCCACCATCACACTGTCTCGCCCCGAGCGGCTCAACGCGTTCACCTTGACCATGCGCGCCGAGCTGATCAGCGCGTTCGACCTCGCCGACGCCGACGACGACGTGCGCGCGGTGGTGGTCACGGGGGCCGGACGCGCCTTCTGCGCCGGGGCCGACCTGAGCGGCGGCGGCGACACCTTCGACCACCGGGCGCCCGGCCATGGGGAGAAGGCCGAGCTGGTCGACGGCGCGCCGCGCGACGGCGGCGGCACGGTCGCGCTGCGGATCGCCGCCTCGCTCAAGCCCGTCATCGCCGCGATCAACGGCCCGGCGGTGGGCGTGGGCGTCACGATGACACTGCCCATGGACGTGCGGCTGGCCGCCGAGAGCGCCAGGTTCGGGTTCGTGTTCGCCCGGCGCGGCATCGTCACCGAGGCGGCGTCGAGCTGGTTCCTGCCCCGGGTGGTCGGCATCTCCCGGGCCATGGAGTGGGCCGTGACCGGCCGGATCTTCCCCGCCGCCGAGGCGCTGGAGGGCCGCCTGGTGTCACGGGTGCTGCCCGACGACGAGCTGCTGCCCGCCGCGTACGCGCTGGGCCGCGAGATCGCCGGCAACACCTCGGCCGTCTCCGTCGCCGCCGTGCGCAGGCTGATGTGGTCGGGCCTGTCGGCGGCCTCGCCGTGGGAGGCGCACGCGGCCGACTCCAGGCTCATGGCCGAACTCGGCGGCGCGGCCGACACGGTGGAGGGGGTGACGGCGTTCCTGGAGAAGCGTCAGGCCGACTTCCCGATGAAGGTAAGCACCGACCTTCCGCCCGGCATCCCCTCATGGCCGGACAATCCATATTCTGTCTGATATGTACGAGATCACCGTTCTCCCCATGCAGCCCGACTTCGAGGGCGAGGTCGTCGCGACCCTGATCGCCAGGAAGGCCGGTTCGCGCAGGGCGGTGCTCTACGTCCACGGGTTCACCGACTACTTCTTCCAGGACCACCTGGCCGATTACTACGTCCAGCGCGGCATCGACTTCTACGCCCTCGACCTGCGCAAGTACGGCCGCTCACTGCTCCCGCACCAGACCAGGGGGCTGATCAGGAGCATCACCGACTACTTCCCCGAGATCGACGAGGCAGTCCGCCTCATCCGCCGCGACCACGACGAGCTGACCGTCAACGCCCACTCCACCGGCGGCCTGATCGCCGCGCTGTGGGCCGACCGCGTCCGCGGCCGGGGGCTGGTGCAGGGGCTCGTGCTCAACAGCCCGTTCCTCGACCTCAACGTGCCCGCCCCGCTCCGGCTGGCCGCCGACCTGCTCAAGACCCCGATGTCCTACGTCCGCCGCCCGCTGCCCCTGGGCGTCAGCACCGCCTACGGCCAGAGCCTGCACCGCACCGAGCAGGGCGAATGGGACTACGACCTGGAGCTCAAGCCGCTGGTCGGGTTCTCCGTGCACGGCATGTGGCTGGCCGCCGTCCGGCGGGCCCAGCGGCGGCTGCACCGGGGGCTGGCGGTGGACGTGCCGGTGCTCGTCCTGGCCTCCTCGACCGGCCTGCGGGTCCGCGACTTCGTGCCCGAGGCGCGCTCGGCCGACATCGTGCTCGACCCCGCCCACATGGCCCGCTGGGCCACCTCGATCGGCCCCCACGTCACCTGCGTGCGGATCCAGGACGGCCTGCACGACCTGGTGCTGTCGGCCGAGCCCGCGCGCAAGCAGGTCTTCGCCGAGCTGGACCGCTGGATGAACGCCTACCAGGGGAACGCGAACAGGCCGTAGTAGGCCGCCGCCACCAGCAGCAGCCCGGTGCCGCCGAGCACGCCGCCGATCGCCACGTACTGCCACCGGGTCGGCTGCATGCCCTCGCGCAGCGCCGACACGTACGCGGCCACCGCCGTGACCTCCTGGACCAGCATGAGCACGGCCAGCACGCGGACCACCAGCCAGCCCGCCAGCACGGCCGGCCAGGCGCCCGCCTGGTTCACCGAGAACAGCACCAGCAGCGTGATGAACGCCACGACCGACGCCAGCAGGCCGAGGCCCGTCCACGCCATCCTGCGCAGCCTGCGCCGGATCGGCGGCCACAACCGGGCGTTGGTCTCCACGGGCGGCCTGCCGTGGCCGCGCAGCCGGACGACCATCGCCGCCACCGGGCCCGCCACGTACCCGACGGCGGCCAGGCAGATGGTCAGCCCGAGCATCGTGCCGCCGGCGTACCAGGGGGCCGCGGGCACGTCGCTGGCCTCGAACCGCTGGACCGGCGTGCTGCCCGCCATGTGCACGGACGGCCTGGCGGTGGCGGGCAGGCCGGTGATCCAGTTGGCCAGGGTCTCCAGGTAACCCCTGGTGAACGGGCCGCCGTTGACCCGCATCGCGTGGTCGCCCTGGTCCATGAAACGGATCGTGTACCGGTCGTTGCCCGCCTCGGTGAGCGCCGTGACCAGCGCCCTGGTGGACTCCACGAAGGGGATCGAGGGGTCGGTCGTGCCGTAGAACGCCAGGACCGGCTGCCTGACCTGCCGTAAGGCGGGCATCGCGTCGTAGCGCAGGAAGTTGAAGCCGACGCCGCCCATCGCCCTGGTCAGCAGGTCACGGGCGCCGATGGGGGCGTGCAGCCGTACCAGCTGCTCGTTCAGGGCCCAGGCGACCTGCCGCAGCGGCGAGACGTTCGGCGAGGAGACCAGCACCGTGAAGCCCACCGCCGCGCTCTTGGCCGCCGCGATCGGGACGACCCAGCCGCCCTCGCTGACCCCCCACAGCCCGACGCGCGCGGCGTCCACCTCCGGCCGGGTGCGCAGGTACTCCACCATGCGCAGCGCGTCGTCGGCGAGCAGGCCGAAGTCGCGTTCCCGGAAGTCGTAGCCGACCGTGCGCTTGTCGAACGCGATCGTCGCCACGCCCGCCCTGGCCAGGAACTCCGCCTGCGGCGTGAACTCCGTCCGCGACCCGTTGCCCGATCCCGACACGAACACCATCGCCGGGTGCGGGCCGGGCGTGAGCGGCACGCGTAAGGTGCCCTCCAGACGCTGGCCCTCGGCCGGCAGCGAGATCTCCTCCCGCCGCACGGGGTCGGCGGAGACCACCGGGCGCAGCTCGTCCGCCGGTTGCGCCGGGATCGCCGCGAACGCCGGGTCCGCCTTCAGGGGCGGCGGGTCGAACGCGGGCGGCAGCACGTAACCGACTGACGCAAGAGCCACCAGCACCAGGCCGGCGGCGACGCTCAAGGTGCCACGGCCCGTGCGCATCGGCCTCCCCATGTGCGTTGGTTTGCCCGCCGATCATCCAGCCTACTCCCGGCTTCTGTGACGGGAGGGGCCGCATTTGTCGGTGAGAGATGTTAGCTTCCTGCGACATGCGGATCCTGCACACCTCCGACTGGCACCTCGGGCGCTCCTTCCATCGGGAGAGCCTGCTCGGGGCGCAGGCCGCGTTCGTGGACCACCTGGTGGAGACGGTGCGCGCCGAGCGGGTCGACGTCGTGGCCGTCTCCGGCGACGTCTACGACCGCGCCCTGCCGCCGGTCGACGCGGTGGCCCTGCTCTCCGACGCGCTCGCCCGCCTGCGCGCCGCCGGGGCGCGGGTGGTGCTGATCAGCGGCAACCACGACTCGGCGCTGCGGCTGGGGTTCGGGTCGGCGCTGTTCGAGTCCTCGGGGGTGCACGTCCGCACCGAGCCCGACCGGTCGTGGGAGCCGGTGCTGGTCGGCGACGTCGCCTTCTACGGCATCCCCTACCTGGAACCGGAGCTGGTGCGCGCCCCCTGGCAGCTGCCCGACCGCGGCCACACCGCCGCGCTCTCCCACGCGATGAGCCGCGTCCGCGCCGACGCCGTACGCCATCGGGCCGCCGTCGTGCTGGCCCACTGCTTCGTGACCGGCGGGCAGGCCAGCGACAGCGAGCGCGACATCAGCGTGGGCGGCGTCTCCCACGTGCCCCTGTCGGCCTTCGACGGCGTCGACTACGTCGCGCTCGGCCACCTGCACGGCCGCCAGCGCATGTCCGAGACCGTCCGCTACTCCGGCTCCCCGCTGGCCTACTCCTTCTCCGAGACCGGCCACGTCAAGGGCTGCTGGCTGGTCACACTCGGGTCGGGCGCGGAGTTCGTGCCCGCGCCCGTGCCCCGGCCGGTCGGGCGGCTCCGCGGCGACCTCGACGACCTGCTCACGCAGCCCGCCTTCGCCTCCTACGAAGACCACTGGCTGCAGATCACCCTGACCGACGCCGTCCGTCCCAAGCAGGCCATGGACCGGCTGCGCGCCCGCTTCCCGCACGCCCTCGCCCTGTCCTTCGAGCCGGTGGGCGCCGCGCCGGCCGCCGGGCCGGTGAAGGTCAGCGGGCGGCCCGAGGCGGAGGTCGCCCTCGACTTCGTCCGCGAGGTGCGCGGCGAGCCCGCCGCGCCCGAGGAGGAAGACCTGCTCAGACGGGCGATCGAGGCGTCGCGGGTGAAGGAGGTGATGGCGTAGATGCGACCCCACCGGCTCTCCCTCACCGCCTTCGGCTCCTTCCCCGGCACCGAGACGGTCGACTTCGACGCCCTGACCGAGGCCGGCCTGTTCCTCATCCACGGGCCCACCGGGGCGGGCAAGACCACGATCCTCGACGCGCTCTGCTTCGCCCTCTACGGCGTCGTGCCCGGCCAGCGCAACAGCGCCCGCAGCCTGCGCTGCGACCACGCGCCCGCCGGCACCGGGCCGTCGGTGACGCTGGAGGTCTCGATCCGGGGCCGGTCGCTGCGCATCCGGCGGTCGCCGTCGTGGCAGCGTCCCAAGTTGCGCGGCGCCGGGTTCACCGAGGAGAAGGCCAAGGTCGTCGTCGAGGAGCGCCACGGGTCGGCCTGGCAGGGGCTCACGACCCGGCTCGACGAGGCGGGCGACCTGGTGGGCGGGCTGCTCGGGATGAACGCCGAGCAGTTCTGCCAGGTGGTGATGCTGCCGCAGGGCGACTTCGCCAAGTTCCTGCGCGCCGACGGCGACGACCGCTCCCGGCTGCTGGAGCGGCTGTTCACCGTCAAGGTGTTCACCCAGGCCGAGTCGTGGCTGGCCGAGCTGCGGCGGGCCACGGGGCGAGAGGAGCAGGAGCTGGGGCGGGAGGTGGCCTTCGCCGTCAAGCGCCTGGAAGAGGCCGCCGGCCCCGCCCTCTTCGACGTGCTCGCCGTCGGCGGGCCGCCGTCGGCGGACGACGATCCGCTCGCGTGGGCGGGCGCGCTGCTCGACGCGGCGCGGGCCGTCGTCCACCGGTGCGAGGAGCGGCACGCCGCCGCGGGCGAGGCCGCGCGGGCGGCGCGGTCGCGGTTCGAGCAGGCCGCCGCCCTCGCCGAACGCCGGCGCCGCCACGCCGAGGCCCTGACCCTGCGCCGCACCCTCGACGAGCGCGCCGACGAACGCGCCGACCTCCAGGCCGTCCTCGACGACGCCGTCCGCGCCGACCGGGTGCTCCCGCTGGTCACGGCCGCCGGGCAGCGCGCCGAGGCCGCCGCCAAGGCCCGCGCCATGGTCGCCGACGCCCTGGCCCGCGCCCGCCACCTCCTCACCCCACCGGCCCGGCGCGACGGCGGGCCCGCGGGCGGCGGGGAGCCGTCGGTGGAGGAGCTGGAGAGCCTGGAACGGGAGCGGCGGGCCGAGCCGGCCCGGTTGTCCGAGCTGCTCACCGAGGAGGCCCGGCTGTCGGTCGTCCGGCGCGACCTGCTGCGGGTGGAGCAGGAGCTGGCCGAGCTGGTCGGAGCCGACGAGGCCGTGGCCGCGCGGCTCGGCGTCCTGCCGGGGCTGATCGAGGAGGCCGAGGGCAGGCTCGCCGGCGCGCGGGTGGCCGCGGCGCGCATCCCGGCGGCCCAGGCCGTACGCGACGCCGCCGCCGACCTGATCGACGTCGACCGCGAGCTCACCGCCCTGGCCGGCGAGCTCGAAACGCTGGCGCGGCGCGAGGCCGAGGTGTCGGCCGCCGAGGCCGAGCTCCCCGCCCGGCTGGCCGAGGCGAGCGCCGCCCTGGCCGAGGTACGCGCCGAGGCGGCGGCCGTCCCCGCCGCCGCCGCGCAGCTCGACGCCGCCCGTTCCGCCCTGGAGGCCGCGCACCGCCGCGACGCCCTGGCCGCCGAGCTGGAGTCGGCCGCCGCCGCCCACCAGGCCCTGGTCGACCGCGCCCAGGAGACCCGCGAACGCTGGCTCGACCTGCGCCAGGCCAGGATCGACGGCATGGCGGCGGAGCTGGCCCGCGACCTGGCCGACGGGCGTCCGTGCGCGGTCTGCGGCTCCGAGCACCACCCCATGCCCGCCTCACCGGCCCCCAGCGCCCCCTCGCCCGAGGACGAGCACGCTGCCGAGATCGCCCACGAGTCGGCCGCGGCCGACCGGGAGGCCGCCGAGCGCGCTCTGGCCTCGATCGAGTCCCGTATCGCCGACGCCTCGGAGGCCACCGAGGGGCTGTCCGCCGACTCCGCCTCCGAACGCGTGCTCGCGGCCGAGCGGGAGCTGGCCCGGCTGCGGTCGGTCGCCGACCGGGAGCCCGTCCTCGCCGACGCGCTCGACCGCCTCGAAGGCGAGCGCGACCACGTCAGAGACCAGGCCAGGGAGATCGCCGAGGCGCTCGCCGCCCACCACGCCCATCGCACCCGGCTCACCGCCGAGCGCACCCGGCTGCACACCCGGCTCGCCCAGACCCTCCACCCCTCCCAGCCGGACGGCCCCCTCGCGGCGGACGGGCCCGGGGCGGCCGACGCCGACACGGGTTCCGAGGTCGACGGGGTGCGGGTGCTGAGGGCAGCCGAGGAGGAGCTGCGGCGGCTGGCGGCGGTGGCGGCCAAGGAACCGGGCGCGGCGGCCGAGGTGGCCGCGCTCGGCCGCGAACGTGCCGAGCTGGAGGAACAGGGTCGGCGCGTCACGGCGCGGCTGGCGGCCGGACGCACCAGGCAGGAGGAGTTGAGCGGCGACGCCGGGCGGCTGACGGCACGGCTCGACGCGGCCCGGGGCGGAGACCCGACCCTGACGGCCCGCCTGTCCAGGCTCCACGACGAGGCCGAGCTGTTGCGGGAGGCGCTGGAGGCCACCAGGGCGTCGGTCGCGGCGGCCGGCGAACTCGACTCCGCCGTCGAGGCGGCCGAGCGGGCGGCGGCCGAGGCCGGGTTCGCCGACGCGCGGGAGGCGGAGGAGGCGTACCGGAGCCCGGCCGACCGGGAGGGCAGGGCGGAGCTGCTGCGGCGGCTGGACGACCAGCACGCCGCCGTCACCGCCCTGCTGGCCGACCCCGAGCTGGTCGCCGCCGCCGCCGAGCCCGAGCCGGACCTGGCGGCGGCCGGGGCCGAGCGGGACACGGCGGAGGAGGCGTACACGCGGCTGGCCAGCGAGCGCGACCGGGCGGTGGCCAGGGCCGGACGCCTCGCCGAGCTGCGCGAGGAGCTGGCGGCGCGCATCGAGCGGTGGCGCCCCGCGGCCGAGCGGCACCGGCTGGCCGAACGCATGGCGGCGCTGGCCTCGGGCACGTCCGGCGACAACCAGTGGAACATGAGCCTGACGTCGTTCGTGCTGGGGGAGCGGCTCAGGCAGGTCGTCGACGCCGCCAACGAACGCCTCGACCACATGTCGTCCGGCCGCTACCTGCTCCGGCACGACCTGCGCAAGACCGCCGGATCGCGGGCGCGTTCGGGCGGCGGGCTGGGCCTGAAGGTGGCCGACGCCTGGACCGGCGTCGACCGCGACCCGGCGACCCTGTCGGGCGGCGAGAGCTTCATCACCTCGCTCGCGCTCGCGCTCGGCCTGGCCGACGTGGTCACGGCCGAGGCGGGCGGCGCGGAGGTCGGCACGCTGTTCGTGGACGAGGGCTTCGGCACCCTCGACGAGGACACCCTCGACGACGTGCTCGACATCCTCGACGGGCTGCGCGACGGCGGCCGCGCGGTCGGCATCGTCAGCCACGTCGGCGAGCTGCGCACGCGCATCCCCGTGCAGCTCAAGGTGGGCAAGACCCGCAGAGGCTCGACACTGGTCAGCTAGCCGGCGGCGCGGTCGAGGCCCGCACGATCAGCTCGTACGGGAACAGCCGCCGCTCCGGCCGGGCCGCGGCCCCCGACAGCAGCAGCCGCCCGGCCGCCTCCCCGATCTCCTGCTTGGCCTGCCGGATCGTGGTGAGCCCCGCCTCCTCGGCCGCGCTGTCGGAGAACCCGACGACCGACAACTCGCCCGGCACGTCGAGGCCCAGGTCGGCGGCGGCGTCGAGAACGCCGAGGGCGAGCACGTCGGTGTTGGTCAGGATCGCCGTGGGGCGGGGGTCCAGCCGCAGCAGCGCGTGGCCGGCCTTCCTGCCCGCCTCCCGCGAGTTCCTGGCGACCTCGTAGCAGGGCACGTCGTCCCAGTCGAGGCCGGCCTGCTCGCAGGCGGCCTGGTAGCCGCCGCGCCGGGCGCGCATCGCCGCGAACACCGCGCCCTCCTGGCGGGCGCGGTCGGCCCAGCCGGTGTGGCCGTCGTCGTGCAGGCCGACCATCGCCACCGCGACCCGCCGGTGCCCGAGGCCGAGCACGTGCGCGGCGGCGGCGGCCCCGGCGGCGGGCTCGTCGATGCCGACGAAGGGGTGGCCGGGCACGTACGGCTCGTCCACCACGACGACGGGCAGCTTCCTGGCCAGCACCTCGGCCAGCGCCGGATGGCCGTCGGGCAGCGAGACCACGCAGAACGCGTCGACCACCGCGTCACGCACGGTGTCGCTGCGCCGGTCGCCGTGCGGCAGCGGCAGGATGAGCAGGCCGACGCCCGCCTCCTCGGCCGCCGTGGCGAGCCCCCGGAAGAACCCGAGCGCGTACGGGTCGGCGAAGGCGTAGGCCAGCGTCTCGCTGAACAGCAGGCCGAGCGCGCCGGCGCGGCCGAGCCGGAGCGAGCGCGCCGTCGGGTTGGGGCCCGCGTAGCCGAGTTCGTCGGCCACCTCCAGGATGCGCCGCCGCAGCCCGTCGCTGAGCTGGTCGGGCCGGGAGAAGGCGTACGACACGGTGGCGCGGGACACGCCGAGCCTGTCGGCGATCGTCTGCAGGGTGACCCTTGCCATCGTCCAACCGTATCGAACGGCCTTGCCGGTGCGTTCTTAATTGATTAAGGTCTTAATTGATTAAGGAGGAGAGACATGGATGCCATGCAGGTTCTCGCGCACCGGACGGCGATGGGGTTCCGCGACTCGCTCGACGCGGCCCTGCCGGGGGCGCCGCGCAGACGGGGTCCGGAACGGGTCGCCGTACGGGCCCGGCTCGCACACTCGCTGCGCCGCACCGCCGACCGCCTCGACCCCACCTGCCCACCCGCCCGATACGGCGAGGCGTGACGCCCTGCTCGTGCACCCCGGGCACCCCCGATATGCCCACCCACCAGTCGCTCCGCCTCCGCTGGGGTAGCTGGGGAGGTGGGCGTCAAGTTGGGGCGGGCCGGGAGCTGGTTCGGGCGTCGCGAGGAAGGGGGCCGGTCCGGGGCGTCAGGGGAGGGTGGCGATCAGGTCGGGGATGGTGGTGGGGTCGTGGAAGAGGGTGGCGCCCAGGCCGGTGAGGCGCGAGGGCGGCGTCAGGCCGCCCGCGAACGCCAGGCACCGCATCCCCGCGCTCATCGCCGCCCGCACGCCGAACGGGCTGTCCTCGATCACCACGCACCCCTCGGGGGCCGCGCCCATCGTGGCCGCCGCGTGCAGGAACAGGTCGGGGGCGGGCTTGCCGCGGGCCACGTCCTCGGCGCTGAAGACGCGGCCGTCGAAGTGCCGGGCGAGGCCGGTCAGCTCCAGGCTCTTGCGGACGTTGGCGTACCGGCCGTTGGAGGCCACGCACTTGGGGATGTCCAGGCGGTCGAGGGCGGACTCGATGCCCTCGATCGCGCACAGTTCGGTCGCCATCGCGGCCAGGTACTCCTGGGTGATCTGGTCGCGCCAGCCCGGGGGCGTCTCGCCGACCTGCTCGTCCCAGTATTCGTTGCTGCAGCCGACGAAGCGCTCGGCGTACTCGGTCTCGTCGATCGTCCAGCCCAGGCGGCGCAGGGCGGCGGTGCCCACACGTACCGAGATGCGCTCGCTGTCGACGAGCACCCCGTCACAGTCGAAGATGACCAGTTCGACGGCCAAGGTGTGAACCTCCCAAGAAGTGACGTTTGCGGTCGAATCTATCGGGCGGCTGTGTGACATTGCGCAGGTGGTAGCGTCGTTGTACCGCTTGACAAGATGTCAGTCCGGATAGTGAGAAGCGATGTGAAGACCTCCCCCCGGGCCGCGGCGCCCAGCACGACCAGGATCGCCATGGCCAGCCTCATGGGCACCGCGATCGAGTTCTACGACTTCTACATCTACGGGACCGCCGCCGCGCTGGTGCTCAACACCGCGTTCTTCCCCGGCATGGACCCGGTGGCCGGCCGCCTGGCCGCGTTCTCGACGTTCGCGGTGGCGTTCGTCTCGCGCCCGCTCGGGTCGGCGGTGTTCGGCCACTGGGGCGACCGCGTGGGGCGCAAGTCGATGCTGGTCGTCTCGCTGCTGGTGATGGGCCTGTCCACGGTGGCGATCGGCCTCCTGCCCGGCTACGCCGCCATCGGCGTGGCCGCGCCCGTGCTGCTGGTGCTGCTGCGGTTCACCCAGGGCATCGGCCTGGGCGGCGAGTGGGGCGGCGCGGCGCTGCTGGCCACCGAGCACGCCCCGCCCGGCAAGCGCGGCCTGTACGCGATGTTCCCCCAGCTCGGCCCGTCGGCCGGGTTCATCGTGGCCAACGGGCTGTTCCTGATCCTCGGCGAGACGCTGACCGACGAGCAGTTCGGCGACTGGGGATGGCGGCTGCCGTTCGTGGCCAGTCTGCTCCTCGTCGTCGTCGGCCTCTACGTGCGCCTGAGGATCTCCGAGACGCCGGTCTTCCGGGCCGCCATGGACGAGCGCCGCATCGCCAAGGTGCCGTTCGCCGGCCTGATGCGCCACCAGTGGCGGCGGGTGCTGCTCGCCGCCGGCGCGATGACCGTCGCCTACACGCTCTTCTACACCGCCACCACCTACTGCCTGTCCTACGGCACCGCCACCCTCGGCATCCCGAAGACGACCATGCTGAGCCTGACCATGATCGGCGTGCTGTTCATGGGCGCCGGCACGGTCGTCTCGGCGGTGGTCAGCGACCGGCTGGGCCGCCGCCGCACCCTCCTCGCCGGCACGGCCGCCGCCGTCGCGTGGGGGCTGGTGATGTTCCCGCTGATGGAGACCGGGTCGGTCGTCCTGGCCGGGCTGGCGCTGGCCGGCGCGCTCGGGCTGATGGGGTTGATCTTCGGGCCGATGGGGGCGTACCTGCCCGAGCTGTTCAGGACGGAGTTCCGCTACAGCGGCGCGTCGGTCGCCTACAGCCTCGGTGGCGTCCTGGGCGGCGCGGTGCCGCCGCTGGTCGCCACCAGCCTGCAGACGAGCGCCCTCGGCGTCATGGGCGTCGGCCTGTACGTCTCGGCGATGGCCCTGCTGAGCCTGCTGTGCCTGCTCGCCCTGCCGGAGACCGGCGGCACATCACTCAAATAACTCTATTTTTCCGGTCACATTCGCCGGGGCTGTCTCGTCCTCCTGATGCAGAACCTGATGAAGGAGGAGCGGGCGATGAGCAAGCACATTCTGATCGTCGGCGGTGGATATGTCGGGATGTACACGGCCCTCGGGCTGCGGCGGCTGATCCGGTCGGGCGAGGTGACGGTCACCGTGGTCGATCCGCGGGGGTACATGACGTACCAGCCGTTCCTGGCCGAGGCGGTCGGCGGGACGATCGAGCCCCGCCACGTCGTCGCCCCGCTCAACCGGGTGCTCAGGGGCGCGCAGGTGCTCACGGGCCGCGTCACCCGCGTGTTCCACGAGAACCGCACCGCGCGGTTCCAGCCGGTCCAGGGGCCGGCCAGGACGCTCACGTACGACATCCTCGTGATGGCGGCCGGGTCGATCACCCGCGCGCTGCCCATCCCCGGGCTGGCCGAGCACGCGGTCGGGTTCAAGAGCCTCGGCGAGGCCGTGCACCTGCGCAACCACGTCCTGACCCAGCTCGCCGCGGCCGCCTCGACCGACGACCCGCAGGTGCGGCGCAGGGCGCTGACGTTCGTGGTGGTCGGCGGCGGGTTCTCGGGCGTCGAGGCACTGGCCGAGATGCAGGGGCTGGCCGACGAGGCGCTGCGCTACCACGACGGGATCGCGCCCGCCGAGCTGAGCTGGACACTGGTCGAGGCGACCGGCGGCATCCTGCCCGAACTCCACCCCGGCCTCGGCCGCTGGACCGTGGACGCGCTGCGCGCCCGGGGCGTGGACGTGCGGCTGGAGACCCGGCTGGCCTCGGCCGAGGGCGGCGTGGCGACATTGTCGGACGGCACGTCGCTGGAGGCCGGGACGCTGGTGTGGGCGGCCGGCGGCCGGCCCAGCCCGCTCGCCGCCGGCAGCGGGCTGCCCGTGGACGCCGCCGGACGGTTGCAGGCCACCGAATACCTCACGGTGGCGGGCCTGGAGGACGCGTTCACGGCCGGCGACGGCGCGGCGGTGCCCGACCTGACCAGTCCGGGACGGTTCACCGCGCCCAACGCCCAGCACGCGGTGCGCCAGGCCAAGCTGCTGGCCCGCAACCTGGTGGCCTACGTCAGGGGGCGGAAGCTGAAGGCGTACCGGCACGCGTACCTGGGGTCGGTGGCCGGGCTCGGTCATCACCAGGGCGTGGCCCAGGTGTACTCGATCAGGCTGACCGGGTTCCTGGGGTGGCTGGCGCACCGGGCCTACCACCTGGCGTGGGTGCCGACGTTCAACCACAAGGCGCGGGTGCTGGCCGACTGGGGGCTGTCGATGATGTTCCGGCGGGAGGCGGTGCAGCTCGCCGCCATCGAGCACGCGGAGGAGGACTTCCGCCAGGCCCTGGCCCCGGACGACCTCGACCGCGCCGCCTGACCCACCCGCCCCCGCGCACCTGCCCCGCGGGCCTGCTAGACCGCGTGCTCGACCGGCTGACCCCGGTCGACGTACGCGGCCAGCGAGCGCACCCGCTCGGCGTGCTGGTCATGGCCCACGATCACCGGCGGCTCGTTGTACGGCATCGCGTCCGACGACCGCCGCAGCTTGACGTACTGGCCGCAGGCGTCGATCGCGTACGGCTCCATGTCGTCCTGCAACGCCCCGATCACCGTGATCCCGTACGTCTCGCCGATCCGCCGGAACAGCGCGACCGCCTCCCTGCGGTGCTCCTTGCCCAGGTTGCGGCCCAGCTCGTCGAGCACCAGGCACAGATGGCCGCCGCCGGAGGAGGCGATGGCCGCCGCGCACACCAGCTTGACGGCCTTCTCGTCCATGAGCGCGGTGTTGGCCCGCCGGTTGTACGGCACGAACCCCTGCCCCTCGCCCCGCCGCCACTTCGGCGTCACCCGCCACTGCCAGCGCTGCTCGGGGTCGGCGGGTGCGGGCGGCACCGGGAACTCCAGCGTCGCGCCGTAGCCGCCGTAGGAGGTGTCGAGCTTCTCGAACTCCTCGGCCACCCGCGTCAGCCGCGCCTTGATCGCCGCCGTCAGCGCCGCCCGGTGCACGGCCGTCGACTGCGCCGCCTCCTCCGCGCCCCGGGCCGCCGCCGCCAGGTCGCGCTGCCGGGAGACGACCTGCGCCTCGATCTGCCGCCGCTGGTGCTTCTCGTACTCCTCCTGGCCGCGCAGGTAGGAGGCCAGCGCCCCGCACACCGCCGCGAACGTCGCCTGCTCGCGCGCCGTGCTGCCGCCCCGCTCGGACAGCAGGAACGCCAGCTCCTCCGGGACCTCCGCGTCCTCCTCGGGGAAGGTGTCGCGCAGCGCCTGGTCGAAGTGGCGCTCGGCGATCCGCCACCACTCCTCGGCCGCCCGCGGACGCTCCTCCTCGGGCAGCGCCGCGATCCACTCGCGGGCCGTCTCCACCGTGCCGCCCCAGTCGGCGGCCAGCGCGTCGAGCCTGAGCGCCTCGCGCTCGCCCGTGACCTTGGCCTCCTGCTCGCGGGCCTGCGCCCGCTCGCTCTCGTGCCGCTGCCGCCGCCCGTCGAGCCGCTCGATCTCCATGTCCCGGGTACGGGCCCGGAAGTCGAGCGCGCCCGCCTGCCGCTCGGCCTCGGCCACCTTCGGCGCCAGCTCCTCGATCGCCGCGTTGAGCCCGACGAGCCGCTCACGCCGCTCAGCGAGCCGGTCCTCCAGCTCCGCCAGCCGCACCCCGGCCCGCGCGCCCTCCAGCCGCCGCTGCGCCTCGGCGACGGCCTCCTCGGCCTCGCGCACCACCTCCGCGGCGCTCTCCTGCGCGTCCTCGGCCCGGTTGAGCCGCTGCCCGGCGGCCTTGATGCGGGCCTCCCGCCCGGTCGCCACCCCGTCGAACGCCCCCACCACGCTCACCCCGGCCGCGCTGACCAGCACGGACCCCGGCAGGCCGGCCAGGGCGCGGGCCGCCTCGCCGAGCCGCGCGGCGTCGACGATGACGGCGTGCTCGTGCGGCCAGCCGCGCAGGCCACCGCCGGGAAGGGCGGCGTCGCGGGCCTGCTCGGCCACGTCGAGGGCGTCGAGCAGGCCGGTCGCCCCGACGCCCGCCGCCGACAGGGCGTCGAGCTGGGCCGCGGCCGGGCCGCCCTCCGCGTCGTCGAGCGCCGCCCGCGCCGAGGCCACCTCCTGGTCGGCCACGCCGAGCGCCTTGAGCGCCTGGTTGAGCCGGAGCCCGGCCTCCCGCAGCTCGCCCTCGGCGGCGGGCACGTCGCGCCCGTCGGCGAACCTGCGCGTCTCCTCCAGCGCCGGGATCGCGGCCCGCAGCTCGTCGGCGGAGTTCTCGGCCACCGCGCGGTCGGCGTCGAGCTTGGTGGTACGGGCCTGCAGGGCGGCCAGCTCCTTGCGGGCCTGGGACACCTGGCGGTCGAGGGTGTCCTCGCGCAGCGTGGTGATCTCGGCCTTGACCAGCGCGATCGCCTCGGCCGCCGACTCGCCGGCCGCGCGGTGGCGTCCGAGGTCGGCGGCCAGCAGCTCGTCCTTGGCGGCGGCGTCGGCGAGCTTGCGCGCCTGCCTGCCGCGCCAGCAGCGCAACGCCTCGGCCAGGCGCACCCGGGCCTGGTCGCGCCGGTCGAACGTGCCGAGCAGCGCCTTCGACTCCACCTCGAACTCGGCCAGCCGGTCGGCCGCCTGCGCCGCCCGCACCCGCTTGGCGTGCTCGTCGCGGCGGGCCTCGCGCTCCTGCTCCAGCTCGGCGTCGAGGCCGGTGAGCGCGGCGATGGCCTCGAAGACGCGCTCGGGGGAGATCTCGTTGAGCGGCTGGGAGAGCAGGTTGGTGGCGACCTTGCTGCGCACGGACGTGGACAGGAACGACACGCACCTGACCCGGTCGCCGTAGAGCACTTTGGTCAGGTCGCGGGCCACGACGTCGCGCTTGCCGGCCGACCTGGGCAGCGACGCCCAGATCTCGTCGGCCCGCGCCACCCGCTCGGCCTCGGACGGCGAGGCGGCCAGGTGGACGCCCTCCCGCCAGCGGATCTCCAGGTGGGGGGCCTCCTGGTTGACCTTGAGCCACACGGTGATCGCCCCGCCGGAGGTGTCGGGCACCTCGAACAGCTCCGCGCTGTCCTCCTCGCCCTCCTCGCCCTCCTCGGTCAGGGTGAGGTCCTGCCCGGCGACCTGTTCGACCGGAGCCGGGGCGGGCGGCGGGGAGAAGGAGTCCATGCCGGGCGGGCCGAAGACGCCCACGATGTAGCCGTGGTCGGCGCTCGCCCACTGACGGGCGCCCGCGCCGCTGGCCAGCTCGGCGTTGAAGAGCAGCTCGGAGACCGCCTTGGCGCCCGAGGCGAAGCGCCACTGCTCGTCGCCGAGCAGCGCCGTGATCGAGGCGATGAACGACGACTTGCCCGCGCCGTTGGAGTCTTTGGGGCCCGCGCCCGCGACGACGATGAGCGTGCCGGGGACCGTGGGCACCGGATGGGTCGAGAGCCGTGAGATGTTGACCGCCTGCACGGCGATCAGCACCCGGTCTCCGACGACGTTCTCCATCTGCGACACCCGAACCCCCGTAACCCTTCCATCTGTCATGACGTTCACTGCGCCGACCTGCGGGCGCGTACGGCCGCCGCGAGCGGCGTGTGCGGGCCGGCGGCCAGGATCAGCTCCTCCTGCAACCGCCGCCTGGCCGCCGGCGTGAGCCGGTGGAACTGCGGCCCCGGGACGTAGCCGCCCGCCTCTTCGCCGGCCTTCACCTGGGCCAGCAGGCCGGCGTGCCGCAGCGTGCGCAGCGCCGACTCCAGCTCGCCGATCGGGACCTGGGTGTGGCGGCGCAGCTCGTCGACCGGGGTGGGGTGCGGCGACAGCCACGAGTCCTCCGGCAGCAGGCCCTCGGCCCTGGGGATCGCGACCGAGTGCACCAGCACCAGCGTCAGCACCGCACGCTCACTGACCCCGAGCCCCGCACTCCCGGCATCCGCCGACCTCTCGGCCTCTTCCTCGGGCGCGGGCGGATCTCCGGCCGGGGAGACGGGCGGGGGCTCGGGGGCCTGGGACCGGGCCAGGGCGGCCGTGTGGGTGTCGTCGTAGCCCGAGGTCCAGCGTTCGCGGAGCTGGATGAGGGCGCGGCCGCGGCGGGCCAGCATCTCGCCCAGCGTGTGGCGCAGCGCCGGATCGCGCAGCGCGGCGAATCGGCCCTCCGGGACCGGATCGGCCGCGTGCTCGACCACCATGAACGCCGCCACCAGCTCGGCCCGCCGCCGCTCGTCGTAGGCCCCCAGCAGGTCGTCGAACTCCGCCAGGCCGGGCTCGGCCCGCCCACCGGCGCCGGGCAGAGGCAGGACCGCCGCGGCCACGATGTCGGCGTCGGCCACCACGGTGAGCTCCGGCCGCTCGGGCTCCGGCAGGCGGCGGACCAGCTCCTGCAACTGGGCGTGCGACTCCACCGGCCACAGCGCGCAGCGCGGCCCGAGCGTCACCACCCCGTCGTCGAGGACGATCCACGCCGAGTCGTGCAGCCGCCGTAGCGCGCCCCGCGCCCAGTTGCGCATCAGGTCGTCGGTACGCCCGATCAACGCCCGGTACGTGTCGAGCACCAGCTCGACGGGCGCCGGATCGCCCGGCCAGGGATCGACGGAAAGATCGTTCCAGCAGCACTTGAGCGTGGCCGCCAGCACCCGCCGCGTCTCACCGGCCCGCTCCACCGGCACGGCGGCGACCTGGTACTCCTCCAGCAGCGACGGTGTCACCCCGTCGGGCCACACCGGCAGTGCGTGCCCGGTGGAGTCGGGACGGGTCAGCCGGGTCATCCCGGCGGGCGCGGGCACCCCGGCCCCCAGCCGCAGCGGCCCGCCGGAGCGCGCCCGCGCGTGGGCGAGCGCCTGGCCCGCGGAAGAACCGGTGGACGTCATGAGGTGCGCTCCAGGTAGCCGTGGGAGAGCCACGCGGGCTCGCCGTCGGGATCGACGGTCAGGCCGTCGGACCAGGCCAGCCGGTAGGGCAGCTCGGGGCGCAGGTCGGCGGTGGTCAGGTCGGCGAGCAGGCGGCGGGCCGAGGGCCAGTCGGAGCCGATCACGTCGGCCAGCGCGACCCGCGAGGCCGTGCCGAGCAGCGACTCGGCCACCTGGGTGAGGCGCTCGACGGCGGCCCCGGGCGAGGAGTCGAGCGAGCCCTCCGGCCCGGGGTCGGGCAGCGCCGAACGCGGGGGAGTGGGCTGGACGGGCGCCGGCCGCGGCGCCTCGTCGACCGCCCGCGCGACGGCGGCCGGATCGTGCCACGGCGCGGGCGCGTCGAAGACGAACCCGTCGAGGACCGAGGCCAGGCGTTCCTTGGAGGCGGTCTGGGAGAACGTGCGCCACGTCTCGGTGGGCAGCAGCGTCAGGTTGCGGGTGGTGCCCGCCGAGTCGGCCAGACGGCCGGCGGCGCGGCGCGAGGCGTCGCTGTAGGAGTAGATGGACGCGCGCAGGTCGGTACAGACCCGGTCGAGCTCGGGCCAGCGGGTCAGGATCGTGCCGTGGAGGCCCTGGGCACGCCGGGCGATCTCCTCGGTGCCCCACAGCTTGGGGGCCTGCTCGCGCAGCTCCTCGATCGTGCCCGTGGTCAGCGTGATCAGCTCCAGGGCCCACAGGCGGAACGCGCGGGCCAGGTTGACCGCGCTCTGCCGGGCCTCCTCCATCGTGGTGCGGGGGTCGGCGACGTTGAGGTCTTCCAGGGCGAGCAGGCGGTGCATCTCGGACTGGCCGCCGTCGTCCATCATGCGGCGGATGAACATCAGGCCGACCACGCTGGTGAACGAGGCGCGGTAGCGGAGCTGGTTGGGCTTGGGGAACACCTCGCGGATCGCGCCGAGCCCCTTGAGCACCCGCAGGCGGTTGTCGAACTGGTCGCTCGGGTAGGCCCGGCAGGCGAAGCGCATCTGCTCGTGCGTCAGCCACTCCTCGCCCGCCTCGGCGAACGCCGCGAACAGCGTCTCGGCGATGTCGACCAGGGCGGGGTCGTCGACCACCGCGCCGCTGTCACGGGCCAGCGCGGCGAACATGCGGCGGTAGGTCGACAGGACCGCCTCCTCGGAGAGGGCGGCGTCGAGGGTCAGGGGCTGTTCGGACACGCGCACTAAGGTACGGCTTCACACCGACAGACTCGGAACCCGACGCGGGCTACCAGTCGGTACGGGCGCAGATGGGACTCCTGCCCGCTAGGGTGATCCCCGGTAAAAGCGGGGCAAACTCTCTGTGATCGTACATACGGGGTGAGTGACGGTTGTCCATCCGTGTGCTCCGAGGTGACCGGGCGACGGCCTTGATAGCCGGGGGAGCGGCCGTGGTCCTGGTGGCCGCGGCGGCGTGGTTCGGCGTGGGCGTCTCCAGCGCCAATCCCAAGCTGGCCGACGTCGGCGCGTGGCTGTGGACCACGGCCCGGGGCAAGGTCGTGCACGTCAACGGCCTGTCCGGCGAGGTGGACGGCTACCTCGACGACAAGGCCGGCAAACGGCTGCGCGTCGTCCAGGACGGCACGAACGTGCTGCTCGTCGACGACCGCACCGGCTTCGTCAGCCGGGTCGAGCCCAGCCAGCTCACCGTCACCCAGACCCGTGACCTCGGCGCGGCCGGGATGCAGCTCGCCGTCTCCGGCGGCACCGCGTACGCCGTCGATCCGGCGGCGGGCCGCGTCCAGCGCATCGACCCGGTCACGCTGCACGCCGTGGGCGCGCCGATCACGCTGCCGGGACCGCTCGGCGCGGCCCGCATCGACGGCGGCGGCCGGCTGTGGGTGCCGGTGACCGCCAGGGGCGAGGTCGTGCCGGTGTCCGGCGGCGCCGCCGCGCCCCCCGTCAAGGTGGGCGAACCGGGCGAGGAACTGGCCGTCACCATCGCCGGCGGCCTGCCCGTCGTGGTCAACACGCGGGCCGCCACCGCCGTCACCATCGGCTCGGACGGCGGCGTCGGCGAGATCACCCTGCCCAAGGAGGTCGCGCGGGCGGCCAAGGGCGGCGTGCTCACCCCGGCCACGACCGAGGGCCCGCTCGTCCCGGTGCTGACGCCGGGCGACTCGGGGCTGCTCGTCGTGATCGACACCTCCTCGAACGCCGTCCTCAGCACCAAGTTCGCGATCGACGACCCCGCGGGGCTCGGGGTGCCGCAGGTGCTGGGGGCGAAGGTGTACGTACCGGACAAGGGCCGGGGCGCGCTGATCGTCTGGGACAGCGCCGCCGGCGGGCAGCCCACCACGCTCCAGGTGGCGGACCGGCCGGGCCCGGTGGACGTGTTCGTCAAGGACGGCCTGCTCTGGGCCAACGACGAGAACGGCGACAAGGCCGTGGTCATCGACCCCGAGGGCCGCAAGCACGACGTGGACAAGGACGACTCCGACGTACCGGGGCCGACCAACACCCCCAAGCCCAAGCAGACCCCGCGCCCCGACCCCACGAACACCGATCCGCCGCCGCCGGACGACCCGCCCGAGACCAGCGAACCCGACCCGACCAGGACGAAGGACGCCGAACGGCCCCGCCGCCCGGCCAGGACGGCCACGCCGACCCCCACCCCGACCCCGACGTCCACACCGACGTCCACACCGACGCCCACCACCGGCACCGCGCCCGGCGCGCCCGGCGCGGTCACCGCGCGGTCGGGCCCCGGCCGGGTGATCGTCACCTTCAGCCCGTCCGCCGGCGGCGAGGTCGAGCGCTACACGCTCAAGGCGTCCGGCGAGGGACGGCCGGAACCGGAGTCGGTGGCCGGCGACGGGCCCTTCCAGTTCGAGTTCACCGGCGGGGACTGCGCGCGGGAGTACACCTTCGTCGTCGTCGCCCACTGGAAGGGCGGCGAGGTGGAGTCGGAGCAGAGCGCCGGGGCCAGGCCGTGCGTGGCGCCGGGCGCGCCGTCGAACTTCGCCGCCAAGCCCAGGAACCGGGGCGCCGAGCTGACCTGGAACGCCCCCGAGAACGGCGATCCGGACGTGACGTACCAGCTCAGCGGCGGGGCCGCGAACGACGCGATCAAGGGCACGTCGTTCACCGTGGACGGGCTGAAGAACAACGCGAAGTACTCCTTCAGGCTCAAGGCCACGAACGCGGCCGGGGAGAGCCCCGACGTCGCCACCGCCGACGTGGACCTGGCCTATCCGAGGCAGCAGTACAAGAACGCCAACAACAACCGGGTGGACACGCTGGTCCGCCCCGCCGCGACGAAGACCGGCGAGGCGGGCCGCATCCCCAAGGGGCAGTACCTCACGATCACCGTCATCTGCCAGGTCAAGGGCCAGAGCGTGACCGAGGACGAGAGCAAGGAGACCAGCGTCGTCTGGAACAGGATCGAGTGGAACGGCGGTGTGGCCTACCTGAGCGAGACGCTCATGACCACGCCCCGCGGCTCGTTCCCGGCGCCACCGCTCTTCGAGTGCACCGACTGAGGAGGGGGACTCGGTTGACCCAGTACAACTACCAGGACCAGTTCGAGCAGACCGCCCACGCCCACCCGCAACAACCCCCGCCGCAACAGTCCGCCGCCATGGCGGGCCAGTTCGCCCAGCGGTTCCAGCTCCTGGCCGGCAACATCGAACGCGTCATCCGCGGCAAGCACGAGGCCATCGAACTGGCCCTGATCTGCCTGTTCGCCGAGGGCCACCTGCTCATCGAGGACGTCCCCGGCACCGGCAAGACCACCCTGGCCCGCTCGATAGCCGCCAGCGTGGACGCCGAGTGGCGGCGCATCCAGTTCACCCCCGACCTGCTGCCCAGCGACATCACCGGCGTGTCCATCTTCAACCAGGCGCACCAAAGGTTCGAGTTCCATCAGGGGCCGGTGTTCGCCAACATCGTGCTCGCCGACGAGATCAACCGGGCCTCGCCCAAGACCCAGTCGGCCCTGCTGGAGGTCATGGAGGAGCGCCGCGTCACGGTGGACGCCGAGCCGCACCCGGTGCCGCGGCCGTTCCTGGTGGTGGCCACGCAGAACCCGGTGGACATGGACGGCACGTACCCGCTGCCCGAGGCCCAGCTCGACCGGTTCCTGATGAAGATCTCCGTCGGGTACCCCGACCACGTGTCGGAGGTCGAGGTGCTCAAGGGCGGGCCGACCGGGCCGCAGGTCGAACGGCTGCCGGTGGTGGCGCGGGCGACGGACGTGGCCGGGATGATCGACTTCGCCTCCCGCATCCACGTGGCCGACCCCGTCTACGACTACATCGTCGGGCTGTGCGGGGCCACCCGTACCAGCCCGCACCTGCGGCTGGGCGCGAGCCCGCGGGGCAGCCTCGCGCTGCTGCGCGCCGCCCGCGTCAAGGCGGCCGCCGCCGGACGGCACTACGTGGTGCCCGAGGACGTCAAGGCGCTGGCCGTCCCGGTGCTGGCCCACCGGCTGATCCTGACGCCCGAGGCCGAGCTGCGCGAGGTCGGCGCAGCGTCGGCGCTCGGCGAGATCCTCGCCGGGACGCCGGTGCCGCAGGCGGCGTAGATGCGGCTCACGGCCCTGTTCACCCCGCTCGGGTGGGCCACGCTCGCGGGCTCGGCGGCGCTCTACGCGGCGGGGTTCGCGCTGGGCTACCCCGAGCCGGTCGTGCTCGCCACCGGCGGCGTGCTCGCGCTGGCCGCCGCGCTCGCCTGGACGGCCCCCGCGCCCGACCTGGAGGTGCGACGCGAGGTGACGCCGCTCAAGGTGCCGCGGGGCGAGGCGGCGGTCGCCGTGCTGCACGTGGTCAACCGGGGCCGGCGCGGCCTGTCGGGGCTGCGCGTCCAGGACCGCGTCGGGGCGTCGGAGCACCTGATCGGCCTGCCGCGGCTGCCCAGGAACGCCGCGCGCACGGTGTCGTACCCGCTGCCCACCGACGTGCGCGGGGAGATCCCGGTCGGGCCGCTGCTGCTGGTCCGGGCCGACCCGTTCGGCCTCACGCGCCGGGTGCGCCGGTACGGCGACGCCGTCACCCTCCTCGTCCGCCCGCGCACCGTCGCGCTGCCCGTGCCGCCGTCCGGCAAGGCCCACCACCTGGAGGGGCCCACCAGCGACAACGCCCCCAGCGGCACGGTCACCTTCCACACCCTGCGCGAGTACGTCGTGGGCGACGACCTGCGGCACGTCCACTGGCGCTCCAGCGCCAGGACCGGCACGCTGATGGTCCGCCAGCTCATCGACGCCAGCCTGCCCACCACGACCGTCGTCCTGGACACGCGGGAGCTGACGGAACTGGCGGTGGACGCGGCGGCGTCCGTGGCGGTGGCGGCGGCCCGCGCGGGGTTCCCGGTGCGGGTGCAGGCCGGAGAGGGGGTCGCGACCGACGCCAAGGCCGATCCCGACACGATCCTCGACCGGCTCGCCCTCGCCCGGCCCGGCCCGGCGGGCGTGGCGGAGACGATGCGGGTGGCGCGTGGGGGCGGGTCGCTGGTGCTGGTCACCGGTGACGCGGCCGAGGTGGGACGGGCGGCCGGCGTCCGGCGGCGGTTCGACCGGGTCATCTGCGTCCACACCGGGCCGGGTACGGCGGTCGCGCCCGGCGTCACGGTCATCCCCCTCACCGACCTCGCCACCCTCCCCTTCGCCTGGACCCCCCGATGACACCCCCGGACCCCGCGCCGAGGGCACACCGCACCAGAACCCCCGAATCCCCCGCGCCTGTCGTCTCCGCGCCTGTTGCTTCTGCGTCCGTTGCTTCCGGGGCCGTTGCTTCCGGGGCCGGGGTGGGGTGGCGTGGGGGTGTCGGGCTTGGGGTGGTGGCCGCGGTCTGCGGGGTCGCCGGGTGGGGGTTTCACCGGGTCTTCCCCGGCGGCGACCTGCTGCTCGCCGTCGTCCCCGCGGCCGTCGCCCCGGCCCTGGTGGCGGCGCTCACCGCGCGACGCCCCCTGTGGCCGGCGCTCGCGCTCGACCTCGTCGCCTGGTTCGCCGGGACGATCCCGCTCTACCACGGCCTGGCCCCCGGCGTGCTCGCCGACGTGGCCAACGCCTGGCAGGCACTGCTCACCACGCTGCTCCCCGCCCAGCCCGAGCCACGCCTGCTCGTCCTCGTGCACACGCTCGTCTGGGCAGCCGCCGTCATCGGCGCCGAGACCCTCACCCGTACCCGCACGAGGATCGCCGCCGCCGTCCCCGCCCTGGCCGTGTACGCCGCCGCGCTGCTGCTCGGCGTGCACGGCGAGGGCTCGAACCTGCCGGTCGCCGCCGCCCTGTTCGTGCTCGTCGCGGCCCTCGCCCTGATCCGCGACGACCGCTCACCGCTCTGGCTGCTCGGCGGCCTGCCGGTCGCCGCCGCGCTGGCGGCCCTGGCCCTGGTGCTGGGCCCGCTGCTGCCCGTGGCGGCGCAGCCGTACGACCCGAGGCAGGACGCGGACCTGCCGCCGCCCCGGCGGGTGGACAGCGTCAGCCCGCTGGACCGCGTGTCGGGCTGGCTGCAGATCCCCGACAGGGAACTGTTCACCGTCCGGGCGGACAAACCGCTCAACTGGCGGCTGGCCGTGCTCGACCGCTACGACGGCGTGCGCTGGACGTCCGGGGCCCGCTTCCAGCCCACGGGCGGCCGGATCCCCGAGGGCGAGTGGACGGGGGCCGCGCGGCTCGTACGCCAGCGGGTGACCTTCGCCGGGCTGCCGGGGACGTGGCTGCCCGCCGCCGAACGGCCGGTCGAGGTCACCGGGGTACGCGGGCTGGCCACCGACCCGCGGAGCGGCGCCCTGCTGGCCGACCCCGCCCCGGGGACGGGCCCGAGCCCCGGCAAGGGCTTCACCTACGAGGTGACCTCGAAGGTGCCGCAGCCGTCCAAGGAAGACCTGCTGGCGGCCACCCCGGCGCACGACGACCCCGAGTTGACCGCGTTCCCGCCGGGGCCGCAGGAGGCGCTGTTCCGCGAGCTCGCGCAGGAGGCGACCAAGGGGGCGGACGCGCCGATCAAGCAGGCGTACCGGTTGCAGAGCTACCTGCGCACCAGCGCCTCCTACGACGTCACCGCGCCGCCCGGTCACTCGCTCAAGGGCCTGGAGTTCTTCCTGCGGACCACGCACCGGGGCACGTCGGAGCAGTTCGCGGCGACGTTCGCGCTCATGGCCAGGACGCTCGGGCTGCCGTCGCGGGTGGTGGTGGGCTTCCGGCCGGGGCAGGCGTCCGGGGGGATCTATCGCGTCAAGTCGGGGCACGTCATGGCCTGGGCGGAGATCAAGTTCGAGAAGCTGGGCTGGCGGCCGTTCTACCCCACGCCGGGCCGCAGCGGCACCAAGGACGATCATGACGTCGTCTCCTCGGCGATCGAGGAGAGCGAGCAGCTGGAAGGCGAGTTCACGCGTGGGGACGGCGACCGGTCCGGCACGTCGCGGCCGAAGGCTCGCAGCGAGGACGTCCGGCCCGGCGGCGGGCCGTCCCCCTGGGTGCTCGGCGCCGCCGTGGGCGGGGGCCTGCTGGTGGCGTACGCGGTGACGGCCGCCGTGCTGCCCTGGTGGCGCAGGCGGTCCAGGCGGAGCGGTGGAGCGCCCGGTGAACGCGTGCTCGGCGCCTGGCGGCAGACCTGCGACGACCTGCGGCTGGGCGGCAGGCGGACGCTGACCGCCGAGGACGTCCTGACCGGCCAACCACCCGACATCACCCCCCATCTCAGGCCGTTGGCCGAAATTTCGAACTTTGTCCGGTACGCCCCCGACGACGTCACCGACGCCGACGCCGCCCGCGCATGGGACCACAGCGACGCCGTCCGCCGCGCCGCCCGGTCGCGCACCCCCCTCCCCACCCGCCTGCGCGACCGCCTCCTCCTGCGATGATCCAGACCATGAGAAGCGCCGAGGCCCAGCTCCTGCACCGCCCGCCCGGCCTCGCCGCGGCCGACGTCGTCAGGCACCTGACCGCGATCCAGGCCCAGGACGTGCCCTCCGCCCTGCTGGCCTTCCGCGCCCGCTCGGCCACCCTCACGCCGTCCGCCGTCGAGGACGCCTGGCAGGCCCGCGAGATCGTCAGGACGTGGGGCCCGCGCGGCACGCTGCACTTCGTGCACGCCGACGACCTCCCCTGGATCCACACCCTCACCAGCAGCGACACCAGTGCCCTCCGCCGCCTGCGCCAGGAGGGCGTCACGGGCGACGACCTGCTCCCGCTCGCCGAGGGGGCCCTCGCCGGCCAGGGCCCGCTGACCAAGGCCCAGCTTGAGGAGCGCCTCGCCGGACGGGCCCGAGGCCAGGGCGTCGTGCACCTGATGGCCCTGGCCGCCCATCACGGCCTGGCCGTGCTCGGCCCGTCCCGGGCGGGCAAGCCGACGTACGTGCACGCGGGCGACTGGCTCGGCGCGCCCGTCGTCCCCGAGCCCGACCGCGGGAAGGCGCTGAAGGAGCTGGCGGTGCGCTACCGGCGCGCCCACCACCCGGCGACCCCCGAGGACCTGGCCGCCTGGTCGGGCCTGCCGCTCGGCGAGGCCCGCACGGCCTGGCGGACGAGCGCCGCCCAGGACCCGCCCGAGCCGGGCGAGCCCGTGCTGCGCCTCGCGCCCGCCTTCGACGAGTACCTGATGGGCTGGCGCGGCAGGGACGGCGTCCTGGCCCCCGAGCACGCCGCGAAGGTGTTCCCCGGCGGCGGCGTCCTGCGGCCGGTCGTGCTGGCCGGCGGGATGGTCAGGGGCGTGTGGTCCAGGAAGGGGGCGCAGGTGAGCGTGCAGCCGTTCGACGAGCTGCCCGAGGGCCCGGTCCAGGACGAGATCGCGGACATCCGCCGCTTCCTCGCCGAACTTTCGTGAAAGTGATCCGGCGCGTCGGGTGATAAGAGATGAACCACTTGACGCACGGAGGCTGGACATGACGGGGGAGACCATCGCGACGGCGGTGCCGTGGGCCGCCCGCGCACCCGGCGAGCGCACGCTCGACGAGCGCTTCGAGGAGGTGTTCGACCAGTACTTCGGCGAGATCCACGCCTACGTCGCCCAGCGGCTCGGCCCCGACCACGCCGAGGACATCGTCGCCGAGACCTTCCTGACGGCCTTCCGCAAGCGCGCTCACTACGACCCGTCGCGGGCGGGCGTACGCGCCTGGCTCTACGGCATCGCCACGAACCTCATCGGCAAGCAGCGCAGACTGGAGGCCCGCACCCTGCGGGCACTCGGCCGGTGCGGTCCCGACGCCGACGCGCCCGGCCACGAGGAGGCCGTCGCCCTGCGGGTCAGCGCCCAGAGCCTGCGCCCGAACCTGGCCGCCGCCCTGGCCGAGCTCGACCGCCGCGACCGCGACGTGCTGCTGCTCGTCGCGCTCGCCGGGCTGAGCCACGACGAGATCGCCACCGCGCTCGGCATCCCTTACGGGACCGTCGGGTCACGCCTCAGCCGCGCCCGCAGGAAGCTGCGCGGCCGGCTCGGCACCCACGTCCTGGAGGAGGCCACCCATGCCTGACCCCCACCTCCGCACCCCCACCCCGCCTCCCGCGCCCGACGACCTGGGGGCCGTTCGTGACCTGTACGGGCATCCGGCGCCCGCACCCTACGCCCAGGCCAGGGTGTGGCGGCGAGTGGCGGCCGCGCGCCGCCGCAGGCGCCTGGCCCGGCTGTCGGCGCTGTCCCTGGCCACGGCCGCCGCACTCGCCGTGGCGCTCATGCTGGTCCGGGGCACGCCGTCCGCCGCGCCGGGCCGCTCGATCCTGCTCGCGGCGGCCAGTACGGCGGCCTCCGGGCAGCAGGCCGCCTACTGGCACATCAGCCGGCTGCACGACGGCGACCGCCTGACCGAGCTCTGGGCCACCAGAACCGGCCAAGCCTGGACCTGCACCTCGCGTTCGGCCGCCGAGGGGAGTTGTGCGGGGCGTGCCGTGCCCGTGACCGGCCGGGCGCCGTTCAGCATGGGGGGCCGCGACCTGACGTTCCGGCAGATCCAGCAGCTGCCCGACGACCCCGTGGCCCTCAGGGAACGGGTCGCCTCGATGTTGCCCACCGGCTCGTCGGACCTGCTGGCCGACGCGCTCAGCGGCCTGCTGTGGAGCAAGCCGTCACCGCCCGCCGTCCGCGCCGCCGCCTACCGGGCGCTCGCCGACCTGCCCGACGTCCGCTACCTCGGACGCCGCGCCGACCCCAGGGGACGCTCCGGCGAGGCGTTCAGCTATCCGCTCCCCGCCGGAGTCCGGCGGACGTTGATCATCGATCCGGCCACCTCCCAGGTCCTCGCCGGCACCGACACGGGCGGGACGGGCGGCTCGCAGATCGTCCTCGCGGCGGGCTGGACCGACCAGGCCCCCGACCTGCACTGATCCCACCCTCGACAGGTGCGTGACCCGCCACGCGGCGAGTTCGGCGCGCCCGAAAACAGGAGTCGCGACGTGTTCTGGCGTGCCCGCACGACCACCGGCAGGGCCATCTGCCTGAGCGACCAGTTCCCCGCCGCAGACGTGGCGGAGGTGATGGACGGACGTGTCAGGTTCGCCGGCCTGCCGCCCGCCGACCTCGGCACGGAGATCGACTGGACCGCCGACCCGTACGGCAACCGCTCCTGGTCGCTGAACCTGCACACGCTGCGCTGGGCCGGCCGCCTGGTCACCGCGTACGAGCGCACCGGCGAACGGGCGTACCTGGAGCGCGCCGCCGACGTGACCGCGCAGTGGATCAGCCGGAACCCGCGCGGCGGGCGCGAGGTGAGCGAGTGGGCGTGGGCCGAGCACGCCGTCGCGCTGCGCGCCCCCGTGCTGGTCTGCCTGAGCGAGCACGTACGCACCCCGCTGCTGTGGGAGAGCCTGGCCGAGCACGGCGAGATCCTGGCCGACCCCGCGCTCTACCGCGCGGGCCACAACCACGGCCTGGACCAGGACATCGGGCTGCTGGTCATCGCCTGCCGCCTCGGCCGCGCCAGGTGGCGCGACCTGGCCGTACGCAGGATGACCGGCTCGGCCGAGCTGGCCGTCGACGCCCAGGGCGTCCTGCACGAGCAGGCCCCCCGCTACGGCCTGTACGTGCACCGCCGCCTCGGCGTGGCCCTGCGCGCCATCAGCGAGAGCGGCGCCCAGCCCCCCACCCGCCTCACCGACCGCAGAACCGCCCTGGAGAGCTACGTCGCGCACGCCACCCAGCCCGACGGCTGCCTGACCCCCATCGGCGACAGCCCGGCCGGCACCCGCGCCCCCGGCTTCCCCCACGACGGCCCCCTCGTACGGGTCTTCGACGCCGGCTACGTCTTCGGCCGGACCGCCTGGGACGACCCGCGCTCGGCCCACTACTCGATCAGGTTCGGCCCCGGCCGCCGCCTGCACGGCCACGAGGACCACCTCGGCGTCACCTACTCCGCCCAGGGCCGCCGCATCCTGGTCGAGGCCGGGTTCCACTCCTACGAGCGGACCGACTACGCCGCCTGGACCCGTACCCCGCAGGCCCACAACGTGCCGATCCCGGACGGGGACTTCCGTCCCGGCACGGACACCCACCTGCTGAGCGCCGACCTCGGCCCGGAACGTCAGGTGTTCGAGCTGGCCGACGACGCCTACGGGGTGACCAGGACCCGCCGCGTCCTGGTCGGGCACGGCGACGACGTGATGGCCGTACGCGACTCGGTGCCGTCCGGGACGCTGCGCAGCCTGTGGCACTTCGACCCCGCGCTGCGGGTGGTCGAGCGGCGGGCGGGCGCCGTGGTGCTCGGCGACGGCGACTGGCGGGTCACGCTGCTGCAGTGGCCCGCGACGGGAATGGAGGTGGGGACGGCCACCGTCTCCTCCGGCTACCTGCGCACCGAGGAGGCGGTGACGGTCACGTCAGGGAAGGCGTCCGAAGTGCTGACCGCCGTCGTGCCGGGGACGGCCGATCCCGACCTCGAACGCCTTCGCCTGCCGTAGAGCCGGCCGAGGGGAACGCGGGTCCCCGGCCCTGAACGGTTCGTCACGCATGGGCCCGCGCCGTCCACTGGCGAGCGTCTGGAGAACCAGCTCGTACGCCCCCTCGACGACCAGACGGATAGGTGCTGCGGCATCGAACGCGCGGCGTCGCGGAGGGGGAGGCGGCCGTCGCGTCCGAACCCCTCGCATCGACCGCCGAAGTCGACCCATGCACGGACACCTCCCACACCCGCAGCCACACCACCTCTTCAGCGGTCATGTCGCCGCCCCCATGCGGCGGCGACGCCCTGCCCCTACGTGTCGGCGGCGTCCCGCCCCTTCGCGGTGCGCACCCGCGCCGCCCACCGCCCCGCGGCCATCCCCTGAGCGCCGCCCCGGCGCGGTTCGCGTCGGCAGCCACGCACCGCCCCGTCCATCGAGGTACGGGACGGCCACGTGCGCGGCAACGCCTCAGCCCGAGAGCCGATCGAGGTCGGCCAGACGCAACCGGTCCAGGAAACAGCCGGTGCCACCATCCAGCATGAACAGGTCAGACAAGGCGTCGCGCCGTGTTCACCAGCTCACCGACCCCGGCGATTCGCGTGACGACCTTGCTCCCGTCCGCCAGATACCGGGGCGGCCTACGGGCGTGCCCCACGCCTCCGGGCGTGCCGGTCGCGATGACGTCGCCCGGCCGCAACGTGAGGATCTCCGACAGGTACACGATCAGCTCGGCCGGCGGGAACACCAGACCGGACGTGTCCGCCTGCTGCACGACCTCCCCGTCCACCTCGCACTGCAGGGTCATCGCCCCGCCGATCTCGTCCGGCGTGACCAGGAAGGGCCCGAACGGCGTCGTCCCCTCGAACGTCTTGCCCTGCAGCCACTGCGCCGTACGGTTCTGGTAGTCCCTGGCCGTCACGTCGTTGAGCACCGAGTACCCGGCGATGGCCGCCTCGGCCTCCTCCCGCGAGGCACCGCGCACCTCGGCCCCGATGATCACGGCCAGCTCGCCCTCCCAGTCCATCGCCTCCGAGACCGCCGGCAACTCGATGTCGTCGTACGGCCCGATCAGCGCCTCGGCGAACTTCGCGAACACCGTCGGGTACCGCGGCAGCTCCCGTCCCATCTCCAGGATGTGGTCACGGTAGTTGAGCCCGACACAGATGATCTTCCCCGGCACCGGCACCACGGGCGCCAGGTCGGCCGTGGACAACGGATGCCGCGCACCGTCCGCCGCGGCCGCCACCTCCCGCCAGCGCGGGTCGGCCAGCAACATCCCGACGTCGGGCGCCCCGACCTCCACGGCATGCTCCCCGTCGATCCGGACGGCGGCCGTACGGCGCGGCAGTCGCAGCGTCGCGAGCTTCACACGAGCCCCTCTCGAAACTGATCCAAGCCCTCAAACGGGCGTGCCGGAAAACAAACAACTGAAGACGACCACCACCACGACGACGAGATCACCACGCGACAGAACACGCTCACCGCCGTCCAACGTGACCAACCCCCGCCGCCGAACCCCTCGCAACCCAACCCCAACCCCCACCCGCGACGGTCGTCACCCCGTCCCGCAGCCGGCAGAGCTCGGCCCCAACCGACGGCAGCCGACCCCGCCGACCGCCGATTCCCCGAACCGGGCAACCACATCCCCAACCCGGCCACACCCCGCAGCCCCTCGCCCAGAGCCCGGCAGGCGCGCTCCCAGCGACAGCCGACGATCAGCAAGCCGAGACACGCCCCGAGCCCCGACACCGCCCGCAGCCCCGGACCTGCACCGAGCCTTGAAACGGCCCGGAGCCGCAGACCCGCCCAGCGCACCGACACCACCCGCAGCTCCGGACATGCACGCAACCGCTCGGACCGCGACACATCCGACATCGAGGCGTCGCTCACCTGCTCCGATCCGAGCACAAAGAACGACGCGTGGTGCACAAATGGGATACCGAGCCCATCGACCCCCACCATGGGGAAGCCCATGGTGCTGTGGCGGCGCGGGAACCGCCGGCCGGGCGCGAACCAGGAAGCCGCCGCGCCGCACCACAACCGACCCGCCGTCGACGACCACGACCGTTCCCACGCCTATCCGTCCCCCCACGAGGCGGAAGGCGTTCCGGGGGCGAGCGCTGCTCGGGCGCGACCTCGCGCGGGCCTGGCACCGCACGCCGGCCCAGAAGATCAGGATCGTGTACGGCAACCCGCCCAGGCCGAGATCAGCCGACGCGCCGGCCCGCCGCTCCCCGCCCCCGCCAACCGAGCCGAGCTCACCCGCCCGTCCGCCCGGCGGATGGAACGCCTTCCACTCCCGCCCAAGCCTCCGGCCCCCAGACCTGGGACGTACGAACATCAAGTCGCCGACCTGGGCCCAGAACGGGATCAGACGCTCGACGGCGAAGCCCGCACCCAGCCTCTCCTCCGGGTTCATGCTGCCCCACGCTAGGGAGTAATTCCGCATACTGCACTAGCGTTCTGCTGTGAAGAACAAGCCCGCGTACCCCCTGGGCTCGGTCGACAACGTGCTGCTGCTCCTCCACATGCTGCGCGACCAAGGACGACTCAAGGTCACCGACGTCGCCAAGGAACTCGGCATCGCCCGCTCGACCGCGCACCGCCTGCTGGCGATGCTGGTCTATCGCGACTTCGCCGTCCAGGACGAGCACCACGCGTACCTGCCGGGCCCCTTCCTCGCCTCGGCCGCGGGCGACGGCGGCGGCTCGGCCCTGCGCGAGTTGCGCGCCCGCGTCCGGCCCGCCATGGAGGGCCTGTGCGCCCGCGTCCAGGAGACCGTGAACCTCATGGTCAGAGTGGGCGCTGAAGTACGCTTCCTGGACAGCATCGAGTCCCCGCAGATCCTGTACGTCGGCGACCGCCGCGGGACGATCCTGCCCGCCCACCGCGCCTCCGGCGGCAAGGTCCTGCTGTCCGCGCTGCCGAGCGACCAACTCGCCGACCTCTACCCGGACCTGCCCGACCACGAACGAACGTCCCTGCTCCGCGAACTCGACGAGATCCGCCCCCGCGGCTACGCCCTCAACCTCGACGGCACCGAAAAGGGCGTCTCGGCCATCGGAGCAGCGCTGCGCAACGGCCGCGGCACCCCCGTAGGAGCCTTTTCCATCTCGATCCCCTCAGCCCGCTACACCCCCGCCCGCCTCCCTTCCCTCCTCACCGACCTCCGCCAATCCATAACCGAAGCCGAACCCCACCTGACCGACTTCCCCACCTGCCCCCCATGAGCCCTCCCACCGAGGCCCCCAAGGCGGCGCCCCCCCATCAGGCCGGGACAAGCAAAATCGGCTTGAGCTGCCGAAAAAACTCCACCGCATCCGCCAATGAATCCCTCCCCGGCGCCCCCTCCATGATGTTCACGCTGAGCAGCCGCTTGTAATCAGCCGTCCACCCATAAACAAAGGCAATACTCTGCCCCTGAGCATTCCTACGCCGGGCCGCAAAACCGGGCCCCAGGCCACCAGGCAGATCGATCCCGTTGGTGGACTGCCTGGTGTTCTCCAGATCTTCCGCATCATCAGGCGACGGGTCGAACACTTCGATTAGCAGACCCTGGCGATGTTCCGCATCTGACTTCCCGGTAACCGTGCATGACTCAAAGCTGTGGCCCATATCCATCTTTGTGCCGAATGCGTGGTACTCGTTGAGGCCCGTCGCGATCATAATGGCATCTGCTGAGATCAAGTTGCATTCACGTGGGGCGATGGTGACGTTTCCGAGCACTCTGCCGTCTGGGGGCGGAGTCGATGAGCACCCTGCCAGAATGAGCGCACCAAAAGCAATCGCTCGACTGACCTTCATGATCCACTTCCGGCATGGTAATCAGTAGCCTTATTGAATCCGATCTCGATGGCCGCGTCTGGGCGGTCGAATACTCGGCCGGTTTCGTTCAGGTGTAGCCACTCGTCGTAAGACTCCCGCTCGTCCGAATTCATCTCATCCCAAGGTTTGATCTCTCCGTTGACCAGGAAGTGTCCACTCGCTCCCGGTGAGAAATCCTTGTGTCGGTACGGATGGGTCCTGGCCGGTACGGAACCGTCCCCGAACAGGCCGTGGCGCATCATGGTGGCCGCGGTCAGGTCCGAGAACATGTGCTTGGCGGCTCCCAGCGCATCGTCGGCGTTCATGCGGGCCTGTTCCTCCCGGCCGGTCTTGACCTTGCCGAAGATCTCTCCCTTGGCCGTGTCGACCAGCAGGCCGATGAACTTACCGGGTGGGCCCGGAGCAAGCCCCACGATCGCCTCCGTCATCTCCTTGAACGCGGAGAAACGGGCGTCCTCCGCCCTGGCTTCCTCGATGCCGGAGATGTTGGCCGCATTAGTGATCATCCACGTCGTCACACTGAGACCGCGCGCCGCCCGGGCGAACTCCGCGCCTCCACTACGGCTCATCCGTCCCTCGAGGATGTCCTGTCGTGCGGCGTCCAGTTGCTGCCTAGTGGCACCAGGGTGCGACTCGCGCCATGCCGTGACATCGGCCTTGACCTCCGCCGCGATCTTGCCTGCCAACTCGTCCAGCATTCGGGCGGCGTACAGGCCGTGGGCGGCGGTCACCTTCCGGAAGGCGTTGTCGTCCTCGAACGTCCAGGCCATGGCCTGTTTCATGTCCCTGGTGTTGAACTTGGCGCCGTAGGGGGCGCCGCCGAGGAGATTCTTGTCCGCATGGGCGTCCGTCTCCACGCCCGGCCGCTTGTCGATGAACGACTGGGCATCGCGGTGCACGTCGGCGATGTACTGGCTGAGGAGGGTGCCGAGGTGGGGGCGGGTGGAGGGGAGGTTGGACTGGACCTTGGGGTCGCTCCAGAAGCGGACCGCCCACGACGCGATCAGCGCGGACTTGTAGCCGCGTGATCCGCCGGGCGGCAGGTCGTGGTCGCGGAACTCCGTGGTGGCGGCCTGGAGGGCCCAGCCGAGGTCGGCGTCGGCGTCGCCGAGCCAGGGGTGGGTGCGCATCAGGTAGGCGAGGGGTTTGCGGGCCGGGTCGGTGAAGAAGTCCTGGGCGACGGCGGGGTGATGGGCTAGGGCGATCAGGGCGGTGCCCATGGGGCTGAGGTCGCCGGGGGAGACGTCTCTGGGGCCGGGGAGGGTCCAGGGGTCTCGGGGGAGGGACAGGTCGGGGGGATGGGCCAGGTCCTTGTCGTGGAGTTTGCGGACCAGGGTGAGCAGGAAGGTGTGGTCGAAGTCGCCGTCCTGCAGGAGCCTCTTCACGGCGAACGCGTCTTGGGGGTGGTCGATGTCCTCGATCAGCCGGTCGGCGTAGTCGGCGGCCAGGCGCATCCGTCCGACGCCGTGGGAGGCGGTGCCGAGCAGGGTGCTGAGCAGGGTGAGGAACCGGTCCTGGACGGCCGTGTCATAGAGGAGGGGGCGGTCGCCGGGCGGGAGGTCCGAGCAGTATGTACGGGCGATGAGAGATTTGAGTTCGCGTGGCGGCACCAGGGTGAGGAAGGCCACGGCGAAGAACGGGTCGTTCTTGTGGCGTTCTAGTTCGGCGACGGATTCTGCGTCGAGCGAATGGGATGCGATCTTCGTACGGAGTTGCGCGGCCAGTGCGGTGGCGGCGGTCGTGCCTTCTGCGGGGGATTTCGACAGCCATGGGGATTCATCCGCCCAGAGGAGGCCGCGTTCGCCGAGACGTCGGTCGGGGGTGGCGAGGATGAGGTCGAGACGGCCCTGGAGTGTGGGGACGCGGTCGTTCAGCTGGCGGCCTATGGATGACAGGTGGACCGGCCCCCATAGGGATATGCCGAGGTTGGTGAGGGTTCGTTCGACTTGGAGGCCGATGTCGGGGAGTGTGTGGCTTGCTCGTTTCATGCCGTTGATGAGCTGGGTCATCAGGGCGGGGTCGATGCCCACGGGAGGGGTCATGAGGCCGGCTCGGACGGGTGCAGCGTGTCGAGCAGCCTCAATGCCCGGGCGAAGAGGTCTTTGTAGCCGCGGTCCCAGGTGCGCAGGTCGGCGGCGAGGCGGTCACCGGCCGGGCCCTTGAGCGCGCCGCCGTCCACCAGGTGGACGAGTGCGGTCAGGTCGTTGGCGTGTTCGTCGCGCAGTCGTTCGATGTGACGCCGGGCGGCGGTTATTTCTTGCTGCGTCGCCATCATCACCCGATTTCGTTGCGCTTGGGGGAGGGGTGGGTCCATGAATATTAGCCCGCCGCGTCGGTGCAGGCGAAGTGGAAATTGAGGCATCGTGCAATTCGGCTTTGATGGTGATGAATTGCATTGGAGGGTTGTGGCGGTAAATGCGCAAAAGCGCTTGATGTCGTTGTATTTGCTGAATGAGAGGGAGAGGGAAAAGGGGGAGCAGGGGTGGGGGGCGGGGGTACGCGGCTTCGACGAGCATGGCTGCTGGCGTCTGCGGGCGTCTGCGGGCGTCTGCGGGCCTGAGGCATGCGGGCCTGTTCCTGATGGCTGCACCGGAGGGGGCGACCGTACCCTGCGGCCCTTCAGGAACAGTGGCGCGGACCGGCGCGCATTGCCACGGCGACCGGCGGGCCCGAGCGGGCCCTCCCGCCGATCCTGCGCCTCCCGTTGCGAGGCGCCAGGCCTGGCCGAGTGCGACCTACTGACCGGGACGATGATCCGGGCCGGCCGCAACCGTGGCGTCTCCGCGGCGGTTGGTGAGGGCCGGCCCGCACACGGCCGCAGACAACAGGGCCGATGTTGCGGACGCGGCATCGGCAACGCCCACCTGCACGTTCTCGCCATTTTGCCATGCGCACTGCGGCCGGACCGGCGGGTGACGGGCGGCGAGCCGGCCGATGGCGGCGGCGAAGGGTGGCCCGGCAGGGGTGGACCCGGCGCGTCGCCGGTCATCACCGGCTCGCCGCAGGTGATGCCCCAGGTAATACCTGAGGTGATGCCGCAGGTGGGACGACCACGGCAATAGTGGTGACGGTCTCATCGGACCAGATTTCGGCGTAGGCCGGCCGGGCGTGGTCAGGTCTTCGTCGGCTGGTCGGGCAAGATCGGACGCTTCAACGACACCCGGCGGATCGAGCGGGCCTACCGGCAGGGGGTGCACCAGCAACACCGCACGCACCGATGCCCAGCCCCATGACCGGAGAACCGCAACACCCGAGCACGCCCCAGCGCACCAGCCGACCTCCGAGCAACCAGCCGACCGCCACCCACCTCACGGCCGAGCAGACCGCACCAAGCGCACCAGGCCAAGCGCACCTACAGCCAGTCGCGGCGTTTGAAGACCATGTAGAGCACCATGCACACCGCCGCCATCAACAAGATCGCGAACGGATACCCGAACACCCAATGAGTCTCGGGCATGAAGTCGAAGTTCATCCCGTAGATGGTCCCGACCAGCGTCGGCGCGAACAGGATGGCCGCCCACGCCGAGATCTTCTTGACCTCCTCGCCCTGCTGGATGCTGGCCTCGGTCATGCGGGCCATCTCCGCGTTCTGGGCCTGGGTCACCAGTGTCGAGTTGACCACCAGGATGTTCTGCAACATCTGGCGGAAGGCCGAGATGCGCTCGGTCACCGTGATCGCGTGGTCGGCGACGTCCCGCAGGTAGCTCTGCAGTTCGTCGTTGACGCCGTACTTGGCGGCTCCGGCGATGAAGGCGTGGATCATGCCCACCAGCGGCGCCGTGGCCCGCTGGAACTCGATCACCTCGCCGGACAGCTCGTAGACGCGCCGCGACACCGAGGGGTCGCCGCTGAAGACCTCGACCTCGATCTCCTCGATGTCCTTCTGCAGCCCGGCCACCACCGGGGCGTAGCCGTCGACCACGGCGTCGAGGATGGCGTACAGGACGGCCTGCGGGCCCTGACGCAGCAGCTCGGGGTCGGACTCCATGCGCTTGCGCACGCCCTGCAGGTCGGGGGCCTCGGCGTGGCGCACGGTGATCACGAAGTTGGGGCCGATGAAGACGTGCAGCTCGCCGAAGGCCACCTCCTCCACGTCGTCGAGGTAGCGGGCGGCGCGGAGCACCACGAAGAGGGTGTCGCCGTAGCGGTCGGCCTTGGCCCGTTGGGAGCCGACGATCGCGTCCTCGAGCGCCAGCTCGTGCAGCTCGAACTCCTCGGCGAGCTTGACGAGCTCCCATTCCTTCGGACGGTAGAGGCCGATCCAGGCCATGCTGTCCGGCATCTGCTTGAGGCGTTCGAAGGCGTCGGCGAGCGAGCCGGGATTGTCGACCCGCTCGCCGTTCTGGTAGATCGCGTTGTCGATGACGGTGGGCCGATAGGGGTGCTCCTCGGTGGCACGCGGGTCCATCGAGTGCTCCGGCGCCTCCTCGCGGTTGTCACCGCTGCGCCTGAACCCCTTCACCCTGGCCATGCACCCCTCCGATCCGGTCTACTGCGTTGACTGTCCGGTCGCCGCGAAGCCGTTGAGCTCCTGGGTCGCCCGATCCCTGATGGTCTTGCGCCACATCGGCGTCCAGCCGAACAGCAGCCCCTGCGGTCTGCCGAGAGCCATTCTGGACCAGCGCCTGAAGTCGAACTCGTCGTGGTGGCGGACGATGAGGTCGTCCTCGAACCTGAACAGCGCGTCGATCTCGTTGACGACCGCCCGGCCGGTGCTGGAGAAGGTGTAGCTGGCCGTCCAGTGGGCCGAGCCGCTGAACTCGTCGGCCTGGACGTCGCGGTAGCCGGATCTCAGCCCGTTGCGCACGCCGAGCTGCAACCGCCACATCGCCATCACCCGGTCCCGGCCCTCGACCTCCTGGAAGATGGGGTCGCCGAAGCTGACGTCGGGGTGATAGCAGCGCTCCATGGCCGCGAAGTCCCCGCGGCCGAGAGCGTCGTAGAAGGCGCTGATGAGCGCCACGTGCCGATCGTTCACCTTGCTATCGAATCATGGCCGCACCGTTGTCCCAGCACACGGCCCGCAGCCACTCCTCGCCGAGATCCAGGCGGGCGAGGGCGTCGAGCTGGTGCGCGTAGGGGTACGGGATCGTCGGGAAATCGCTGCCGAGCACCACCTTCCCCGAAAGTCCGAGATCACGCAGAACCGGGCGCAATCGGGTGGGAAACGGCATGCCGCGCTCGGAGAAGTCGGTGAAAGCCATGGTGGTGTCCAGCGCGACCCGCTCATGGCGGACGGCCAGCTCGAAGAACGGCTCGTACTCGGGCATGCCCAGGTGCGCGATCACCACCCGCAGCCGGGGATGGGCGGCCAGCACCGCGCCGATCGGCCCCGGCCCCACGTGGCCGCCGGGCACGGGCACCGAGCTGGCGTGCACGACCACGGGCACGCCCGACTCCGCCAGCAGCCCCCAGACCCCGGCCAGCTCCGGCGCGGCCGGGTCGAAGCCGCCGACCTGGAGGTGCACCTTGAAGATCTTGACGCCCTCCGCCAGCGCCGCGCGCACGTAGTCCGCGACGCCGGGCTCGGGGTAGAACGTCGCCGACGGCAGGCAGTCGGGGTTGCGGCGGGCGAAGTCGAGGGTCCAGGCGTTGAGGTCGCGCGCCATGTCCGGCTTGTGCGCGTACGCCAGGGCCGGGAAACGCCGTACGCCCATCTCGCGCAGTCGCGTCAGCCGCTCCTCGACCGGCCATTCGTACTCGATCTTCCAGCCGGCGCCCATCAGCGGGCCGCCGTGGTTGAAGTGATGCCAGACCCGGCGTTCCATGCGTCCGGGCAGGAAGTGCACATGCAGGTCGATCAGGCCCGGCAGCCCGAGCTCGCGCCACCACGCCGGAACGCCCGCGTCAGAATGCAGTTCTGCGGCCACAGCCGGGACTTTACCCGGCTAGTGTTTCTCCTCGATGGACATGCTCTGGGCCCACCTGATCAAGGTTCAGCCTGACCCCGACCCCTGGGTCGTGCTGGTCTCGGCTCTGGCCGCGCTCGCGGTCGTCGCGTTCCGCACACCCTGGCAGGTGTCCAGGGGCCTGATCACGATCGCCCACGAGGGCGGTCACGCGGTCATGGCGCTGCTCACCCGGCGCAAGCTCGAAGGCATCCGGCTCCACTCCGACACCTCCGGCGTCACGCTGACCAGGGGCCGCCCCAACGGTCCCGGCATGGTGCTGACCGCGCTCGCCGGCTACCTGGCGCCGTCGCTGCTGGGGCTGGCCGCCGCGTGGCTGACCGAGCAGGGCCGCATCACGCTGCTGATCTGGGGCGTGCTGCTCTTCCTGGTGTGCATGCTGCTGCTGATCCGCAACCTCTACGGCGCGCTGATCCTGCTGGTCACCGGCGGCGCGGTGTTCGCCCTGTCCATGTACGCCCCCGCCGAGGTCCAGCAGGCCGTGGCCATGGTCGCGACGTGGTTCCTGCTGTTCGGCGGCGTCCGGCCGATCGTCGAGCTGCAGCGCAAGCGGCGCAGGCGGCAGGCCAGAGACTCCGACGCCGACCAGCTCGCCCGGCTGACGTTCCTGCCCGGCGGCTTCTACGTGTTCTTCTTCCTGCTGGTGGCCGCCGTGTCGGTGGTGTTCGGCGCGTACTTGATGAACCCGCTGACCCCCTGAAAGCCGAAATTTCACATTAAACTCACCGGCAACAGGGGGGTGTGTGCCGTGCTGCCAGCCGAGGACGCGCCCGGGTACCGGGTGCTCGATCAGGCGGGCCAGGGCGGGTTCGCCGTCGTCTACCGCGCCTACCAGGAGCGCCTCGACCGGGTCGTGGCGCTGAAGGTCCTGTCGGTCGACCGGGTCGACCAGCGCACCATGCGCCGCTTCCAGCGCGAGCTCCAGCTCACCGGCCGCCTGACCGGCCATCCCAACGTCGTGACCGTCTTCGACACCGGCGTGACGCGCTCGGGCAAGCCGTACATCGCGATGGACTTCTTCGAGAACGGCTCGCTACGCGACAAGATCCGCAAGGAGGGGCCGCTCGGGGTGCCCGACGTGCTGCGCGCGGGCGTCAAGCTCGCCGGCGCGCTGGCCGCCGTGCACGAGGCCGGGGTGCTGCACGGCGACATCAAGCCGCAGAACATCCTCATCTCCCGCTACGGCGAGCTCGCCGTGGCCGACTTCGGCGTGGCCAGGGTCGTGGACGCCGCCGAGATCTCGGCCACCTCGCAGGCGTTCACCCCGCTGCACGCCGCCCCCGAGGTGCTCACCGGGCAGCCGCACTCGGCCGCGAGCGACATCTACTCCCTCGGCTCGACGCTCTACCACCTGCTGGCCGGACAGCCCGCCTTCCACAACCCCGCCGACCCGTCGATCGCGCCGCTGATGTACCGGGTGCTGAGCCTCGACCCGCCGCCGATCAACCGGGCCGACGTGCCGCCGGTGGTGTTCGGGACGATCCTGCGGGCGATGTCCAGGCAACCCGGGTCGCGGCCCGGTTCGGCCAGGGAGCTGGCGCGGCGGTTGCAGGAGGTGCAGGCGGAGCTGGGGCTGTCGGTGACCGACCTGGTGGGCCAGGACCCGGGGCCGGGGCCCGCGATGTCCACCGTCCCACGCCGCCCGCACGGCGGCCCGGACGCCCCACCGCACCCCGGCGACCCCTCCCTGCCCGCGACCGGCAGCCACCTGCCTCCGGGCCCTGGCCCCGGCTCCGGCCCCGGCCCGTACTCGCCCGGCGTTCCGGGCCACCCCGGCGGCCCCCGGCCGGAGGCCCCCACGACGCCACCCACCGGAGCGGGGAGCCTCAGGAAACGCCTGCTGATCGGCGGGACGGTCGCGGTCGTGGCGATCGGCGGCACGGCCCTGGCCATCCACCTGTCGCTCCGGCAACCCACCGGCCCGACCCCCGCCGCCACGCGACAGCCCGAGGCCAGGACCGCCGCCACCACCCCGCCGCCGATCAGCAAGCGGGACGTCGCCGCGCTCGCCCCCCGCAGGCTCAAGGTCACCGCCGACCGCGGCGCCCTGGTGGAGCTGAGCTGGACGCTCCCGGCCGACGCCCGCCGCTACCCGGTCGTCCTGCAACGTTCGCCGGCGGGCGCGGGCGAGCAGGCCGTCACCGCTCTCGGCCAGGGCGCCACCACCACCCGCGTCGCCGGTCTCGACCCGGACACCGGCTACTGCTTCCTGGTGGGCGTGCCGCTGCGCATCTCGGCGGACTCCACGGTCGCCTGGTCGAGACCGGCCTGCATCAGAGGGGCGCGCTCAGCCCAGTAGCTTGCGCGCCGCCTGCTCGATCTCCTCCTCCGACAGCAGCACGTGGTTGGCCGCGTCGCCCAGCGGGATGAAGCTGTCGGCCGAGGTCACCCGGGCCACCTGCCCGGTGAACCCGGCGTCGAGCAGCTCGGTCGTCACGCCCTCGGACACGCCACCGGAGTGCCGGGTCTCGTCGGCGATCAGCACCTTGCCGGTCAGCTCGGCCGCCCGCAGCAGGTCGTCCACCGGCAGCGGCGCCAGCCAGCGCAGGTCGAGGACGCGGCAGCCGTAGCCCTCCTGGGTGAGCCGGACGGCGGCCCGCAGGCTCATGCGCAGCCCGTTGCCGAACGTCACGATCGTCAGGTCGCGGCCCTCGCCGTACGAGCGCGCCCGCCCGACGGGCACGTGCGTCTCGCGCCAGCGTGCCGGCGGCGTGTACGACGCCAGCCAGCCGCCGTCGCCCTCCTCGAACAGGTCACGCGTGTGGTAGAGCGCGATCGGCTCCAGGAACACGCAGACCGATCCGGCCGTACGGGCGGCGGCCAGGCAGGTGCGCAGCATGGCGGCGGCGTCGTCGGGACGCGCGGGCGAGGCCACGACCAGGCCCGGGATGTCGCGCAGCGCGGCCACCGCGTTGTCGTTGTGGAAGTGGCCGCCGAAGCCCTTCTGGTAGGCGTAGCCGGCGACGCGGACGACCATGCCGTTGGTGTAGGCGCCGCGCGAGAAGAACGACAGCGTGGCGCCCTCGCCGCGGATCTGGTCGAGCGCGTTGTGCAGGTAGGCCAGGTACTGGATCTCCGGCACCGGCAGCTGGTTGGACACGGCCGAGCCGAGCGCGAGGCCGAGGATGGCCTGCTCGTCGAGGAGCGTGTCGAACACCCGCGAGCCGCCGAACCGCTTCTGCAGCCCCCGGGTGACGCCGTAGACGCCGCCCTTCCTGGCGACGTCCTCGCCGAAGACCGTCATCTCGGGGTAGACCACCAGCGCGTCGGCGAGCGTGCGGTTGATGGTCTGCGACAACGTGAGCGGCTTCTCCAGCTCGGGCAGCGAGCCCGCGAACGCCTTCTCCCTGACCGGGCCCTCGCCGGCGGTCGGGCTGATGTTGGCGATCAGGTCGGGGCGGCGCGGCGCGATCGGCTCCATGACCTCCGCGGCCGAGCCGAGCCGCGGGGCGCGGGTGGTCTCCAGGGCGATGCGCAGGATGTGCTCGCGCGCCGACTCGTACGCCTTGAGCAGGTCCTCCGGGGTCTCGAGCCCGGCCTCGACCAGCAGCCGCGCGGTGCGCAGGAGCGGGTCGCGCTCCATGTCGGCCCGCAGCTCCCGCTGGGTGCGGTAGGCCGACTCGACGTCGGACCCGGCGTGACCCATCAGCCGCACGGTGGACAGGTGCAGGAACGCGGGGGAGCGGTTGGCCCGGACGTGCTGGACCGCGAGCATGGCGGCGTCGTAGGCGTCGGGCAGGTCGCAGCCGTCGGCGGCGAAGTACGCGATGCCCGGCCGCCGCGCCGCCGCCTCCACCCACCCCTTGGGGGTGCGGACGCTGATGCCGATGCCGTTGTCCTCGCACACGAACAGGATGGGCAGCGGCTGCCCCTGGAAGGTCGCGTAGGAGGCGGTGTTGAACCCGGACAGGGCGCTGGCGTGGTTGATCGAGGCGTCGCCGAAGCTGCACACGGCGATGGCGTCGGGCGGCCAGGCCGACCGGTCGCCGAGCGCGGCGGCCCGCTCGATGGCGAAGGCGACGCCCACGGCGCGCGGCAGATGGCTGGCGATGGTCGAGGTCTGCGGGATGACGGCCAGGTGGGGGTGGCCGAACACCTTGTGGCGGCCGCCCGCGATCGGCTCGTCGGCCGCCGCGGTCAGACCCATCAGCACGTCGCGCAGCCCCTGCTCGGGCAGCCGCCCGGCCTGCTCGGACCTGGTCAGGTAGAAGGCGCCGGACCGGTAGTGGAGCAGCGCCGGGTCGCTCGCCCTGGCCGCGGCGGCGACCGCCGCGTTGCCCTCGTGGCCGGCCGACCCGATCGTGTAGAAGCCTTCGTCCTGCTCGCGGAGCCAGCGGGCGGCGATGTCGAGCAGGCGGCTGTCGAGCTGGCGCTGGAACAGGGTCCTGCACCGGTCGCCGGTCAGCGACGTGCCCTCGCGCACCGGGCCGCCGGGATCTCGGGCGGGGCCTGCCTTCAGCGCCGCAACGGATTGGATGAAATGTGTCTCAACAGTGTCGCGCGCCACACCCCTGATTATGTCTGTCATCGCCGCCGCCGTCTGCCGGAGTCCATGACAGATTGTGGTCCGTCCGTTTAACCCTGATCCATGGTCGTTTGTCAGAGTTCACGGGCTTTCGTGGTGCTGTGTGCGGTGTGAAACGCGGGCCGGTCAGTTAGTGGTCGTTAACACTGGCTTCGATCGCGGCGCGCGCCATCGCGTGCAGTAGGGGGCGCATGGCGTGCGCGGGCAGCTCGCCCGCGCTGTGGGGCGTGGAGTTGAGCAGCCCGAAGACCGCGTGGGTCGCCGCGCGCAGCCGGGCCGGCGGGCACTCCGGGTGCAGCTCGGCCAGCACGGTCACCCACTCCTCGACGTAGAGGCGTTGCAGCCGCCTGATCCCGCGGCGCTCGGGCTCGGGCACGTTGCCCAGCTCGCGGTCGTGCACGGTGATCAGCGCGGGCTGGTCGAGCGCGAACGTGATCTGCACGTCGAGCAGCGCGTCGAGCGTCTCGGCCGGGCTCCGGGACGAGGTCGCCACCGCCACCGCCGACTCCCGCAGCCGCGAGCTGACGTCGAGCAGCATCTCGGCGAGCAGCGCGTCCTTGCCGCTGAAGTGGCGGTAGAGCGCGGGGCCCGAGACGCCGACCGCGCCGCCGATGTCCTCGATGGAGACGCCGTGGAAGCCTCGCGCGGCGAACAGGCGGGCGGCCGCCGCGAGGATTTCCATGCGCCTTCTGCCGCGCTCGCGGGTAGGTGGGGAGGCAGTGGTCACGTCTCACATGCTAGACGGTTACGTTAATGATGACTAACATCTCGGCCATGACGAGAGGGGACTCATGAGCGACTGGCCGGTGCTGAGGTCGGCCGTGGAGCCCGGGAGCGAGGCGTACAAGCGCAACTCCGAGCTCAACGAGCGCCTGGCCGCCGAACTGCTCGAACGGCTGGCCACGGCGGCGCTCGGCGGTCCCGAGCGGTCGCGGCTGCGGCACGTCGAGCGGGGCAAGCTGCTGCCGCGCGACCGCGTCGACGGGCTGCTCGACCCGGGATCCCGCTTCCTGGAGCTGTCGCCGCTGGCGGCCGGCGGCCTCTACGACGACCAGGCGCCCGCCGCCGGGATCATCACCGGCGTCGGCCGGGTGGCCGGGCGCGAGTGCGTGGTCGTGGCCAACGACGCGACCGTCAAGGGCGGCACGTACTACCCGATGACCGTCAAGAAGCACCTGCGGGCCCAGGAGGTGGCCCTGCACAACCACCTGCCCTGCGTCTACCTGGTCGACTCCGGCGGCGCGTTCCTCCCCAAACAGGACGAGGTCTTCCCCGACCGGGAGCATTTCGGGCGCATCTTCTACAACCAGGCCACGATGTCGGCCCGCGGCATCCCGCAGATCGCCGCGGTGCTCGGCTCGTGCACCGCCGGCGGCGCGTACGTGCCGGCCATGAGCGACGAGGCCGTCATCGTCCGCGGCCAGGGCACGATCTTCCTGGGCGGCCCGCCCCTGGTGAAGGCGGCCACCGGCGAAGAGGTCACGGCCGAGGAACTGGGCGGCGGCGACCTGCACTCCCGGGTCAGCGGCGTCACCGACCACCTGGCCGAGGACGACGCCCACGCCCTGGCCATCGTCCGCGACATCGTCTCGACGCTGGCCCCCAGGGCCTCCCGCCCCTGGGACACCGTCGCGCCCGAGGAGCCGCACCACGACCCGCGCGACCTGTACGGCATCGTCCCCGCCGACACCCGCCAGCCCTACGACGTGCGCGAGGTCATCGCCCGCCTGGTGGACGGCTCGCGCTTCCTGGAGTTCAAGGCCGAGTACGGCTCCACCCTCGTCACCGGCTTCGCCCACCTGCACGGCCACCCGGTGGGCATCGCGGCCAACAACGGCATCCTGTTCAGCGAGTCGGCGATGAAGGGCGCGCACTTCATCGAGCTGTGCGACCAGCGCCGCATCCCGCTGGTGTTCCTGCAGAACATCAGCGGGTTCATGGTCGGCAAGGCCTACGAGGCGGGCGGCATCGCCAAGCACGGCGCCAAGATGGTGACGGCCGTGTCGTGCGCGCGGGTGCCCAAGTTCACGGTCGTGATCGGCGGCTCGTTCGGGGCGGGCAACTACGCCATGGCCGGACGGGCCTACTCGCCCAGGTTCCTGTGGATGTGGCCCAACGCCCGCATCTCCGTCATGGGCGGCGAGCAGGCGGCGAACGTGCTGACCACCGTCGGCGACGCCGACCCCGACGCCATCCGCGCCCAGTACGAGTACCAGGGCAACCCCTACTACTCCACCGCCCGGCTCTGGGACGACGGCGTGATCGACCCGCTCGACACCCGCACCGTCCTCGGGCTGGCCCTGTCCGCGGCGGCCAACGCGCCGCTCGAACCCGCCGGCTACGGCGTCTTCCGGATGTGATCATGCTCTTCGACCGTGTTCTCATCGCCAACCGGGGCGAGATCGCCGTCCGGGTCGTCCGGACGCTGCGCGCGCTCGGCATCGAGTCGGTGGCGGTGTTCACGCCGCCCGACGCGGGCGCCAGGCACGCCCGCGAAGCAGACATCGCCCTCGAAGTCTCGAAATATCTAGACATCGAGGCGATCGTGGAGGCGGCGCTCGCCTCCGGCGCGCAGGCCGTGCATCCCGGCTACGGCTTCCTGGCCGAGAACGCCGCGTTCGCGCGGCGCTGCGCCGAGGCCGGGCTCGTCTTCGTCGGCCCGTCCCCCGAGGCCATCGACGCCATGGGCGACAAGATCCGGGCCAAGGCCACCGTGTCGGCGGCCGGCGTGCCGGTCGTCCCCGGCGGGGCCGAGCCGGGCGACGACCTGGCGGAGTGGGCCGAGTTCCCGGCGCTGATCAAGCCGTCCGCGGGCGGCGGGGGCAAGGGCATGGTGCTGGTGCGCTCGGCCGCCGAGCTGCCCGACGCGCTGGAGTCGGCCCGCCGTACGGCGCGGGCGGCGTTCGGCGACGGCACCCTGCTCATCGAGCGGTACGTCGAGAACCCCCGGCACATCGAGATCCAGGTGATGGCCGACGCCCATGGCAACGTCGTGCACCTGGGCGAGCGCGAGTGCAGCCTGCAGCGCCGGCACCAGAAGATCATCGAAGAGGCGCCGTCGCCCTTCGTGACCCCCGACACGCGCGCCCGCATGGGCGCCGCGGCCGTCGAGGCCGCCCGCTCGGTCGGCTACGTCGGCGCCGGCACGGTCGAGTTCATCGTCGACGGCACCACCGGCTCCTACCACTTCATGGAGATGAACACCCGGCTCCAGGTCGAGCACCCGGTCACCGAGCTGGTCACCGGCCTGGACCTGGTGGAGCTGCAACTGCGCGTCGCGGCCGGCGAGCCGCTGCCGTTCGGCCAGGAGGCGGTGCGGCTGGACGGCCACGCCGTCGAGGCCCGCGTCTACGCCGAGGACCCGGCGCGCGGCTTCCTGCCCAGCGGCGGGCGCGTCCTGGCCCTGCGCGAGCCCGGCGGCGACGGCCCGGGACGGGTGCGGGTCGACTCCGGCCTGGCCGAGGGCGGCGTCGTCGGCAGCGACTACGACCCCATGCTGTCCAAGGTGATCACCTGGGCGCCGGACCGCGCCTCGGCGCTCAGGGCGCTGGACCGGGCGCTCGCCCGCACGGCGGTCCTCGGCGTGGTCACCAACGTGCCGTTCCTGCGCGCGCTCGTCCGGCACCCGGCCGTCGAGGCGGGGGAGCTGGACACCGGCCTGGTCGAACGGGTGCTGCCCGAGCTGCTGCCCCGGGAGGGCGTGCCCCGGGAGGTGGCCGCCGCGGCGGCGCTGGCCTTCCACGCGCTCCCGCAGGGCCCCGACCCCTGGCAGGTCACCGACGGCTGGCGGGTCGGCGAGCGCGCCTGGACGACCTGGCGGCTGGAGTCGCGGGACGGCGTGCACGCGGTGCCCGTACGCGGGCTGCCCGGCCGTTCGGCCGAGGTGCGGCTCGACGGCGAGGTGGTCCCCGCGCGGATCGCGACCGGCGGCGGCGGGCTGACGGTCACCCTGGGCGGCCGGACCACGCGTTACCTGACCGCCCGCCACGGCGACACGCTCTGGCTCGGCCGCGACGGCGAGTCGTGGGCGTTCACCCGCCACCTCATCGGCGACCCGGGCGACCGGCCCGGAGCCGCGGGCGCGGGCGACGGCGTGGTCCGCAGCCCCATGCCCGGCACCGTCCTGCTGGTCAAGGTGCAGCCCGGCGACCGGGTGAGCGAGGGGCAGCCGCTGGTCGTCGTCGAGGCCATGAAGATGGAGCACACGGTCACCGCCCCCTGTGACGGCGTGGTCGCCGAGCTGCCCGTCCAGCCGGGCAAGCCGGTCGACATGGACGCCGTGCTGGCCGTGGTCACCGGTGAGGAGGCGTGATGCCGTACCGCATGGAAGGGCTTCCCGAGCGGGTCACGGTCTACGAGGTGGGCCCGCGCGACGGCCTGCAGAACGAGTCGGCGATCGTGCCGGTCGAGGTGAAGGCCGAGTTCATCGACCGGCTGGCCGACGCCGGGCACCGGGTCATCGAGGCGACCAGCTTCGTCCACCCCAGGTGGGTGCCGCAGCTCGCCGACGCCGGTGAGCTGCTCGGCCGCCTCGACCGCAGGCCCGGCGTGCGCTACCCGGTGCTGGTGCCCAACGAGCGCGGGCTCGACCGCGCGCTGGAGCTGGACGTCACCGAGATCGCGATCTTCGCCAGCGCCACCGAGACCTTCGCCGCCAAGAACCTCAACCGCACGCTGGAGAGCCAGTTCGACATGTTCGAGCCGGTCGTGGCCAGGGCGCTGGAGCACGGGCTGCGGGTGCGCGCGTACGTGTCGATGTGCTTCGGCGACCCTTGGGAGGGGCCCACGCCGGTCGGGCAGGTCGTCGAGGTCGGCGAGCGGCTGCTCGGGCTCGGCTGCTACGAGCTGTCCCTCGGCGACACGATCGGCGTCGGCACGCCGGGCCACGTGACCGAGCTGATCGGCGCGTTCGGCGGGCCCGACCGGCTCGCCGTGCACTTCCACGACACCTACGGGCAGGCGCTCGGCAACACGCTCGCCGCGCTGAGAGCGGGCGTGACCACCGTCGACGCCTCCACGGGCGGCATCGGCGGCTGCCCGTACGCCGAGTCCGCCACCGGCAACCTCGCCACCGAGGACCTCGTGTGGATGTTGCGCGGGCTCGGCATCGAGACCGGGCTCGACCTGGACAAACTCGTGTCCACCAGCACCTGGCTGGCCGAGCGGCTGGGCCGGCCCAGCCCCTCGCGCGTCGTCCAGGCCCTCGCGAAAGGCTGATCATGCTGAACGACGAATACCAAGAGCTGCGCAAGACCGTCGAGGCGTTCGCCCGTGACGTGGTGGCGCCCGTGATCGGCGACTACTACGAGCGCGAGGAGTTCCCGTACGACATCGTGCGCAAGATGGCCGACATGGGGCTGTTCGGCCTGCCGTTCCCGGAGGAGTTCGGCGGCATGGGCGGCGACTACTTCGCCCTGTGCCTGGCCCTTGAGGAGCTGGCCCGCGCCGACTCCAGTGTGGCGATCACCTTGGAGGCCGCGGTCTCGCTGGGCGCGATGCCGATCTACCGGTTCGGCACCGACGAGCAGCGCCAGGAGTGGCTGCCCCGGCTGGCCTCGGGCGAGATGCTGGGCGCGTTCGGGCTGACCGAGCCGGGCGGCGGCTCCGACGTGCCGGGCGGCATGCGCACGACCGCCGTGCTCGACGGCGGCGAATGGGTGATCAACGGGACGAAGGCGTTCATCACCAACTCCGGCACCGACATCACCGGCGTGATCGGCGTGGCCGCGCTCACCGGCGAGCGGGAGATCTCCACGATCCTCGTGCCGAGCGGCACGCCGGGGTTCACGGTCTCCAAGAAGTACTCCAAGGTCGGCTGGAACGCCTCCGACACCCGCGAGCTGTCCTTCTCCGACTGCCGGGTGCCGGCCGCCAACCTGCTGGGCGAGCGGGGCCGCGGCTACGCGCAGTTCCTCCAGACCCTCGACGAGGGCCGCATCGCCATCGCCGCGCTCAGCGTGGGCCTGGCGCAGGGCTGCGTGGACGAATGCCTCAAGTACGTCAGGGACCGCAAGGCGTTCGGCCACCCGATCGGCCACTACCAGGCCATCCAGTTCAAGATCGCCGACATGGAGGTGCGCGCGCACACCGCCCGCCTGGCCTACTACCACGCGGCCGAGAAGATGCTGGCCGGGGCGCCGTTCAAGAAGGAGGCGGCGATCGCCAAGCTGGTGTCCTCGAACGCGGCCATGGACAACTCCCGCGACGCCACCCAGGTGTTCGGCGGGTACGGCTTCATGAACGAGTTCCCGGTCGGCCGCTTCTACCGCGACGCCAAGATCCTGGAGATCGGGGAGGGCACCAGCGAGGTGCAGCGCATGCTCATCGCCCGTCAGCTCGGCCTCGGCGACCTCTGACCCGCCAGAACGCCATGATGGACGAAAGGGCACAGAGGTTCTAGTGTCGTACCTCATGACAGCGGACGATCTTCTCATCAGGAGGGCGGAGAAGGCGGACGCGGACGAGGTGTTCGCGTTGGCGCGCGAGTTCGGGCTGACCTTCAGGCCGGAGCGCGGGGCCTTCGACGCCGCGCTCCCGCAACTCCTGCGCAACGAGGACGCCCTGCTGCTGACGGCCGTCGTGGGCGGCCGCGTCCACGGATACCTGCTGGGGTTCGTGCACCTGACGCTGTTCGCCAACGGGCCGGTCGCCTGGGTCGAGGAGGCCATGGTCCAGTCGGGCTCGCGCCGGCAGGGCATCGGCCGCCGGCTCCTGGAGGAGTTCGAGGCGTGGGCCCGTACCCGGCAGGCCGGGTACGTGGCGATGGCCACCCGGCGGGCGCCGGAGTTCTACCACGCGCTGGGTTACGAGGCGTCGGCCACCTTCTTCCGCAAGGTTTTGCGCTGACAGACGATTGCTCCGAGTAACGGTCCGTTTTGTCGGTGTTTGATGGCATCCTTGGGGCGTGAGCATCCACGCCGTCAGCCCACTGTTCGTCGGGCGGGCCCGCGAGCTGAACGCTCTGGGAGACGCCCTGGCCAGAGCACGCGCGGGCGCGTCGTCCACCGTGCTCGTCGGCGGCGAGGCGGGGGTCGGCAAGACCCGCCTGGTCAACGAGTTCACCGACCGGGCCGGCGAGGCGCGGGTGCTCGTCGGCGGCTGCCTGGAGCTGGGCACCGAGGGCCTGCCGTTCGCGCCGTTCACGGCCGTGCTGCGCGGGCTCGTGCGCGAGCTGGGCCGCGACGGCGTGGCGGCGCTGGTGCCCGGCGGCACGACGCGCGGGCTGGCCCGGCTGCTGCCCGAGTTCGGCGAGCCGGACAAGGACGGCGCCGAGGCGCGGGCCCGGCTGTTCGAGCAGGTGCTTGGGCTGCTGGAGCGGCTGGCCGAGGAGCGCCCGGTGCTGCTGGTGGTCGAGGACGCCCACTGGGCCGACCGCTCCACCCGCGACCTGCTCTCCTTCCTGGTCCGCTACCAGCGCACGGCGGCCCGGCTGATGATCGTGGTCACCTACCGCACCGACGAGCTGCACCGCACCCATCCGCTGCGTCCGATGCTGGCCGAGCTGGGCCGCATCGAGTGGGTGAGCCGGGTCGAGCTGCGCCGGCTCACCCGCAGGGAGGCCGTCGCGCAGGCGGCCAGCATCCTGCGGCGCGAGCCGTCCCCCGCCGCGATGGACCTGATCTACGCCCGCAGCGAGGGCAACCCGCTGTTCGTCGAGGCGCTGCTGAGCGAGGCCGACGGCGGCGACATGCTCCCCGAGTCCCTGCGCGACCTGCTGCTGGCCAGCGTCGAACGGCTGCCCGACGAGACCCAGGAGCTGCTGCGGGTGGCCAGCGCGGGCGGCCAGCGCATCGAGCACGACCTGCTCACCGCCGTGGCCGGGCTCGACGACACCGCCCTGTCGCGGGCGCTGCGCCCCGCCGTGGCGGGCAACGTGCTGGTGGTCGACGGCGAGGGCTACGGCTTCCGGCACGCGCTCATCCGCGAGGCCCTCCACGACGACCTGCTGCCCGGCGAGCACACCCGCCTGCACACCCGCTACGCGCAGGCCCTCGAACGCGACCTGTCGATCCTGCCCGCCCCGCGCGGCGCGATCGAGCTGGCCCACCACTGGCACTCCGCCCACGACTCAACCTGGGCGCTGGTCAGCGCCTGGCGCGCGGCCGCCGCGGCCCGCAAGTCCACCGCCTACGACGAGCAGCTCCGGATGCTCTCGCGCGTGCTGGAGCTGTGGGACCAGGTGCCCGACGCCGCCGAGCGCATCGGCTGCGACCGCCTCGACGTGCTCAGGCAGACCGCCACGGTCGCCCACCTCGCCGGCGAGTACGAACGCGGCCTGGCCCTGGCCGGGGCCGCGCTCGCCGAGGTCGACCTCGACGCCGACCCGATCAGGGCGGCCACCCTGCTGCGCCAGCGCGGCCTGACCCGCTACGACCTGGGCCGCGCCGGCTACCTCGACGACCTGCGCAAGGCGGCCGAGCTGGTGCCCGCCGACCCGCCGTCCAAGCTGCGCGGCCAGGTCCTGGAGACGCTGGCGCGCATGCTGCACCGTCCCGAGGACTGGCCGGAGAAGCTGGCGACGGCCCAGCTCGCCATGGAGATCGGCCACCAGACGGGCGACGCCAACGTCGAGGCGCACGCGCTCATCAGCCTGGCCTGGGCGCGGTCGTGCTTCTCCGACATCGAGGCCCAGCTCCCGCAGTTCGCCGAGGCGCGCAGGGTCGCCCGCGCGCAGGGGGCCTACAACGCGCTGATGCGCTGCGCGATCTCCGAGTCCGACGCGCTGGAGGGCGCCGGACGGCACGAGCGGGCCGCGCAGGTCGCCCGCGAGGGCGTCCAGGAGGCCGGGAACTACGGCCTGGCCCGCACGTCCGGCACGTTCCTGGCGATCAACCTGACCGAGCCGCTGCTCTCGCTGGGCCGCTGGGACGAGGCGCTCCAGGTGGTCGAGCAGGCGTTCGACCTCGCGCCGCCGGCCCCCTACCGGGCCAGCCTCCAGGGCTTCGTGATGGACATCGCGCTCGCGCGGGGGCAGATCGACCGGGCCGACAACCTGCTGTCGTCGTCGGCCAGCGTGTTCGCCCGCGGCACCTACCGGGATCAGACCATGCTGCCGCACCTGCGCAGGCAGGTCCTGCTGCTGCAGGCGCAGGGACGGCTCGGCGAGGCGCTGGAGGCCGCGGCCCGGGGGCTGGAGACGCAGGACCTGCTGCCCTCGCCGCGCTACTCCTGGCCGGTGCTGGTGACGTTCGCGCAGCTCGCGCGGCCGGTGCTCGGCGAGAGCGGCTCGCCGTACGCCGGGGTCGCGGCGTCCGTCGTCGCGCGGCTGCGGGAGGTGGCGCGGGAGCTGGCGGTGGACGGCGAGCTCCAGGAGGCGCAGCGGCTGACGTTCGCGGCGCTGACCGGGCCGGAGGAGGGGCTCGGCGGGGCGGCCCAGCTCAAGGCGTGGGAGTCGGCGGTGGCGGCCTGGGCGGGGTTGCGGCAGCCGTACGCGGAGGCGCAGTGCCTGATGGGCGCCGCCCACGCGGCGCTGGCCGAGGGGGACCGGCGGGCCGCGGCCGGGATGCTCGCGCGGGCGCGGGAGCTGGCCGGGCAGCTCGGGGCCACGCCGCTGCTCGAACAGCTCGACGTGTTCGGCCGGCGGGCCCGCATCGGCGGCACCGACGAGCCCGACGGGCCGCCGCTGGGGCTGACCGCGCGCGAGCTGGAGGTGCTGCGCGAGGTGACCAACGGGCGCAGCAACCGGGAGATCGCCGAGGTGCTGTTCATCTCGGTCAAGACGGTGAGCGTGCACGTCTCCAACATCCTGGCCAAGCTGGGCGTCGCCACGCGCGGCGAGGCGGCGGCGACGGCCCACCGGCTGGGCCTGTTCGGCTGAGACGCGCGGGGACGGCCGTCAGCCGGTGAGCTGGGCCTCCAGGCGGTAGCCGTCCACCGTGACGTAGACCTGGTCGCCGGGACGGGCGTTCAGGCGCATGAGCACCGGCTGGAGCGAGTCGAAGACCGGCTGGTGGCCCTGCCAGACCAGCACGATGGCGTTGTCGCCCGGGCCGGTCACCGACAGCAGGGTGCCGGGACGCATGCCGAGCTGGGCCGCGTAGCCCTCCGGCACCGGCACCGGGCCGCCCCTGAGGTGTTCCGGGGTGACCTCGATGCGCTGCCAGCGGCGCGGGTCCGACGACGGGCTCGGCAGCGGCGGAGGCGGCGTGGACGGCGTTCCGGCCAGGGCGCCGGGCATCATCCCCGGCCGGCCGCCCGACAGCCCGCCGGACAGCGCCGACAACGTGGCCAGGGCCGCCGAGGGGTCGATGGAGTTGGCGTTCGCCGCGGGGATGGGCTGGCCGCCGCGGTGGTGGTGGCCGTTGGCGCCCGGCGTACGGCGGGGGAGGGGCTGGGCGGGCTGCGGCGAGGCGTCCATCGGGCCGGGGGCCGACTCCGACGGCAGGGCGTCGAGCCACGCCTTGGCGGAGTGGGCCCGAATGCCCAGCTCGGTCAGCAGCTCCACGACGTCGGTGTCCGGCGGGGCGGCGGCCAGGAGCTGCCGCGTACGGGCCTGGAGGCCGTGGATGTCGCCGACGACGAGCCAGCCGTCCTGGAGGCGGCGGTCGGGCATGAGCGTCACCAGGACCCGCCACAGGGGCGTGCGCAGCGACGGGACCATCGCCGGGTGGGCCGGGTCGGCGCCGATCAGCTGCTCCTCGGTGGCCGCCGCGCCGAGCCATTCGGTGAGCCGGAACATGTGGCCGGTCACCGGCGCGGACTCCGACGAGCGCAGCCAGTGCAGGACGCGCTCCTCGGCGGTGCGCTGCGCCTGGGAGAGCACGTCGCGGTCCACGAGCAGCTTGTGGGCCAGGGTCCGCAGGCTGACCGGGTCCTCGGCGAACAGCCGGTGCACGGCGACGGCCAGCTCCAGCTTGTCCAGGCCGCGGAACAGGCCGTCGACGACGCGGACCATCGCGTGGTCGGGGTCGGCCGGGACCTGGCCGGAAGCGGCGGCCCCGGGCACAGCGGCACCGGGGACTGCGGTGCCGGGGACTGCGGTGCCTGGGACGGGGGCGCCTGGGACGGGAGCGGCGTACGCGGGGCCGTCGGTCTGCGGGCCGCCGTCCGGACGGCCGGCGGTGGGCCGCTGCGGAAGCCGAGCACCGCCCTGCGCCGGGAACGACCCGGTCTGCGGGCCGCTGTTCGGCTGGGCCGGGAACGAGCCCGTCTGGCGTCCCTCGGGCTGCGCCTGGAAGGAGCCGGTCTGGCGGCCCGGATCGGGCTGGGCGGCGAAGGAACCCGTCTGGCGGCCCGGGTCGGGCTGGGCGGGGAACGAGCCGGTCTGGGGGCCGCCGCCACCCTGCGCGGGGAAGGAACCGGTCTGGCGTCCCTCGGGCTGCGCCTGGAAGGAGCCGGTCTGATGCCCCGGGGCGTTCTCGGGCGGCGGGGGGAACGAGCCGGGCTGCTGGGCGGCCGGGCGGGACGCGGCCGGACGCTGCGGAAGGGGGCCCTCGCCGGTCGGTCCCTGCCCCGAGGCGGCCTGGGGCTGGGCGGGGAAGGCGTCGCTGTGCGGGGTGAAGGCGGCGGGCCGGCGCTGGGGGCCGCTGCCGGGCTGGGCGGCGTACGCACCGGATTCGGCCGCCGGGACGGCCGGGAAGGAGCCCGTCTGACTGCCCGAGCCGCGTACGAGCGGACGGGTGACGTCCGGCGACCCGGACTGCTGGGCCGGTACGGCCTCCCGCTGCGCCGGGATGCGCCCGAGCACCTCACGCAGGACCGAGCCGATCACCACCTCGGGCGTCGCCGACGGGGTGCCGAGCTCGCCGGGCGCCAGGCGGCGCAGCCGCTGCCAGCCGCCGAGCCCCGTGACCGCCGTACGGGTGGCCTCCGGCCAGCCGGGCAGCGCCGGATCGACCTGATGGACGGCGAGCGCGGGAAGCAGGTCCATCAGCGGCAGATGGTCCCAGCGGGCGGAGATCAGCCGGGCGAGCCGTTCGCAGACCCAGTCGAGACCGGCCGTGCCGAGCGCCCTGGACACCGCGAGGGAGGACCACCACCCCGCCGGCAGCCGCGGATCCCCCAGCACCTCGGCCACCTGCTGAGGGCGGCTCCAGCGCAGAGCAGGGACGAGGTCGCTCAGGCAGATCGATGACTCGACTTCCATCGGCGGACCTTATCCTCCCCAGTGGGCCGCGTGGGCAACCCGGTACGCATGTGGCTAATGGTGCAGCCTACGCGGCAAGCTATCAATCAGTGTGAATAGGGTAAAGACGGTTCAGATCCAAACCGTACCGTGGACGGCCGCCCACCTGGGCCACACATTCCGCCCCGGCACGGCAACCCGCCTCCAGCGCGAGCGCGGCGCCCGCTCCCTGGAGGATGGCCGCGAGGTACCCGGCCGCGAAGGCGTCGCCCGCGCCCGTGGAGTCCACCACCTCGGCGGACACGCCCGCGCACGTGGCCGTGAGCTCGCCGTCCACCGCCACCAGCGCGCCCTCGGCGCCCATCTTCACGACCGCTGTGCCGTACGTCTCACTCAGCAGGACGGCGGCCCGCTCCGGCGCCGGGACGCCGGTCAGGACCAGGGCCTCGTCCAGATTCGGGATGATCAGGTCGGCCGCGGACGTCTCCCGCATGAAACGTTCGACGCCGAAGTCCCGCAGCGGCCCCGTCGAGGCCGGGTCGACGCTGATCGGCACCCCGGCGGCGACGGCGTCCCGGACGGCGGCCCTGACCATGCGGAGACCGGGCGCCGCGAACAGGGTGTACCCCGACAGGTGCAGCCGCCCGACCCCGTCGAGCAGGGACGGGTCCCAGTCGGCCTCGGAGATCAGGCCGCCCGCGCCGCGGTTGGTGAGCATGGACCGTTCGCCGGTCTTGTCCACCATGGCGATGACGACCGCCGTGGGATGCTCCCGGTCCACCGTCACGTGCGGCCGGACCCCGGTCTTGACCAGCTCCGTCGTGTGCCACTCGCTGCTGTCGTAGCCGAGTTTGGCCAGCAGCCGCGAGTCGGCCCCCAGGTGGGCGGCCCAGGCGGCGGTGTTCGCCCCCGAGCCGCCGGGTCGCAGCACGATCTCCGCGGCGGTGTCGGTGCCCGCCATGACCGGCGAGCCGTGCAGCGCCACCACATCGGTGACCACGTCACCGATGACCAGGAGGCCCGTGTCACTCACGCCCGCGACCAGGCCACGGCGATCTCGGCGGCCAGCGCGGTGTTGCCGCGCACGGCGGCCAGGTTGGCCTCCAGCGAGGCGCCGGCGGTGCCGTTGACGAGGTAGCTCAGCAGGAACGGCGTGATCGCCTGGCCCTTGACGCCCTCGCGCTCGGCGGCGGCCAGCGCCTCGGCCAGCACGCGGTCGTGCAGCGCCGGGTCGAGCTGCTGGTCCTGCGACACCGGGTTGGCGACGATGAACGCGGTCTCCGGGCCGGCCAGCGCGTCCTGGCCGCGCATCACGGCGGCGGCGTCCTCGGGCGTCTCGATGCGCCAGTCGATCGGCTGGCCGGAGGAGTTCAGGTAGAAGCCGGGGAAGGTGTCGGTGCGGTAGCCGGCCACGGTCACGCCGCGCGTCTCCAGCCGCTGCAACGTCGCCGGCACGTCGAGGATCGACTTCACGCCCGCGCAGACGACCGTGATCCGGGTGCGGGCGAGGGTGTCGAGGTCGGCGGACTCGTCCTGGTCCTCGGTCCAGCCGCGGTGCACGCCGCCCAGGCCGCCGGTCGCGAAGATCCGGATACCGGCGCGGGCGGCCAGGAACGACGTGGCCGACACGGTCGTCGCCCCGCTCGCCTTGAGCGCCGAGGCCAGCGGCAGGTCACGCTGGCCCAGCTTGCGCAGCCCGGACTCGGTCGCGATGCGCTCCAGCTCCAGCTCGTTCAGGCCGATCCTGGCCACGCCGTCCAGGACGGCGATCGTGGCCGGCACCGCGCCCGCCGCGCGGACCACGCCCTCCAGCTCGCGGGCCACCTCCAGGTTGCGCGGCTGCGGCAGACCGTGGGAGATGATCGTGGACTCCAGGGCCACGACGGGCGCGCCGCCCGCCAGGGCCTCGGCGACCTCGTCGGACGGCTGGAGAAGGGGAACGGTGGTGCTGCGCATGGTGGGTTTCAAGCTCCTTGAGTGGTGCTGGCCGGTTCAGGGAGAACGGCGTGCCTGTCGGAATTTGTTCCGAACGGAGCAGCGTACGGGGGCCCGGCCAGGACGTCCACTCAGGCGGCTCACAGCAGCACGGCGACCCCGGTGAGCGAGACGGCGGCGATGAGGCCGGTGGCGAGGGCGCCGAGCAGCACGGCCCGGCCGCCCTTGAGGAGTTTCCGCACGTCGATCCCGGTGCCCAGGCCGAACAGGGCGGCGGCCATGAGCACGTTGGTGACCTGCGGGACGGCCTGCGTGACCGCGTCCGGGACCCAGCCGGTGGCGCGTACCGCCACCATGGCAAGGAACGCCGCCACGAACAGCGGCATGACGGGCGTCCGGCGTCCCTCCCGCCGGTTCGCCGCGGGCGCGTCGGCGCGGGCACGGCGGGCACGCAGGGAGGTCAGGGCGACGATCGGGGCCAGCAGGATCACGCGGGCCAGCTTGACCGTCACCGCGGCGGCCAGGACGCCCGACGCGGCGCCGATCGCGGCCACCTGCGCCACCTCGTGCACGGCGGCGCCCGTCCAGACGCCGAGCTGGGCCGGCGACAACCCCAGCAGCGCCGCCAGCGCCGGGACGGCCACGATGGCCGCGCTGCCGTACAGGACGACCACGCTCAGGGCGGCGGCCGCGTCGTCGTCGTCGGCGTCCTCCGCGCTCTCCCGCATGGCCGCGACCGCCGCCGCCCCGCAGATGGACACGCCGGTCGCGACCAGCAGTGACGTGCCGGGCGACAGGCCCAGCCGGCGGCCGATCAGCGGCGTCACCGTGAACGTCACGCCGGTCGCCGTCACCACGATCACCAGCGTCTGCCAGCCGAGCGCGAACACCTGCGGCAGCGCGATCTGGAGCCCGAGCAGCGCGATCGCCACCCGCAGCACCCTCTTGGCCACGAACGCCAGCCCCGGCCTGAACCGCTCCCACACGGCCCCCGTCCCGCTCCACCGCGCGGACGAGGACGCCCATGCCGCGAGGTTGGCCAGCACCGCCCCCGACAGGACCGCGATCACCGCCGGGCTGAACGCCGGGGCGGACCGGTTCACCACCATGGCGACCACCACGGCGACGGCCGCCAGCCCGATCCCGGGCCACGTCGATGCTCCGGTCGGCGTGCCGCCCTGGGGGCGGGCGGGTGCGGTGAGCTGGGGGAGCTGCTGGTCGGGGAGAGGCATGATCCCAGTCTTCGGGGCCTTCGTACCGGCCGGTAGACACGCGTTGCCTGGGAGGCCATAGCCTGTGGCTATGAGTGCGCTGCCGGACCTCGACTCGCTGAAGCTGCTGGTCGACGTGGGCGAGCTGGGCAGCCTCGGGCAGGCGGCCAAGGCGGCGGGCATGGCCCAGCCGTCGGCCAGCAAGCGGGTGGCCATGCTGGAACGCCGCCTCGGCGTCCCCCTGCTGGAGCGCACGCCGCGCGGGTCCACGCTCACCGCCGAGGGCAGGATGGTGGCCGGCTGGGCGGCCCACGTGCTGGCCGCGGCCGAGGAGCTGATGCGGGCCGTGGAGGCCGTACGCCACAGTGAGGCGGCCCATCTGCGGGTGGCCGCCAGCATGACGGTCGCCGAGTACCTGGTGCCGCGCTGGCTGGGCGAGCTGCAGAACCGGGAGCCCGAGGTCCAGGTGGGGCTGGACGTCGTCAACTCCACCGACGTCGCGGCCAGGGTGCTGGGCGAGGAGGTGGAGCTGGGCTTCGTCGAGGGGCCGAGTGTGCCCGAGGGGCTGGACAGCCGGGTCGTGGGCACCGACCGGCTGGTCGTCGTGGTGGCCCCCGGCCATCCGTGGGCCCGCCGCCGGACGGCCCTGCGGGGCGCCGAGCTGGCCGCCACGCCGCTCGTGGTCCGCGAGCCGGGCTCCGGCACGCGCGAGACGCTGGACGTGGCGTTCAAGAGCCTCCACCGGGCCAGCCCGCGCCTGGAGCTCGGGTCGAACTCGGCGGTCAAGGGGGCGGCGCAGGCCGGGGCCGCGCCCGCGGTGCTCAGCGGCTACGCGGTCGAGGCGGACATCGCGACCGGGCGCCTGGTCGAGGTGCCGCTCGCCGGTCTCAACCTGGTCCGGAACCTGCGCGCGGTGTGGCGGCGCGGACGTTCGCTGACCGCCCCGGCCGCCACCCTGCTCGCCATCGCCAGCCGCCCCTGAGAGGGCCGCCGAAAAGGGGCCGTTGACGCCGCCTTGAGCACGATCTAGCTTTCCCTTAGGAAAGTTTCCTAAGAGTAAGACGCGTGTTCACCCCCCGAACCTCTGGAGACTCCGTATGAGCCTTCGTCGTCCTCTCGTCGCCCTGGCCGGATCGGCCGTGTTGTGCCTGGCGGCGGCGGGCCTCGCGCCGTCGCCCGCGCTGGCCGCGCCCACCGACTGCACCGCCTGGGTCAGCAACGGCTACGCCTACAGCAGCTGCACCTCCGGCACCGGCCAGCACGCCGTCGGCGTGGAGCAGTCGCACCCCTACGCCGGGCCCATCGTGCTCACCGGCGGCTGGACGGCCGTCGGCGGGGTCTCCTCGGTGCGGCTCACGCCGTGGCCGGTCAAGCGCGTCTGGGTGAACAAGACGGGTTGACCGTCCCGCGGGCTCACCGGGAAGCGGCGCCTTGCCCCGAAACCGTTGACGAATGGCACAGGTCGGGTCATAAGGTGCGGGGATGGGTGCGTATGACGTCGTCGTGGCAGGTGGCGGGCACAACGGGCTGGTCGCGGCCGCCTACCTCGCCGGAGCGGGCCGGCGGGTCCTGGTGCTGGAGCGCCTCGGGCACGTCGGCGGGCTGGCGATCTCCACGCGGGCCTTCCCGGGCGTGGACGTACGCCTGTCCCGCTACTCCTACCTGGTGAGCCTGCTGCCCGCCCGGATCGTCCGCGACCTCGGTCTCGACCTCGACCTGCGCCGCCGCCGGTACGCCTCCTACACCCCCAAGGGCGACACCGGCCTGCTCGTCGACAACGAGGACGAGGCCCGCACCGCCGCCTCCTTCCGCGCCGTCACCGGCGGCGAGCACGACCACCGGGCCTGGCGCGACTTCTACGCCATGACGGCGGACGTGGCCCGCGTCCTGGCCCCCACTCTGCTCGAACCGCTGCGCACCCCCGCCGAGATCGAGCGCCTGGTCGGCCCGGAGGCCTGGCGCGACCTGTTCGCCCGGCCCGTCGGCCAGGCCGTGGACGAGCGGTTCGCCGACGACACCGTGCGCGGCGTCGTGCTCACCGACGCGCTCATCGGCACGTTCGCCGACCCGGCCGCCGACCTGCTGGCCAACAGGTGCTTCCTCTATCACGTGATCGGCGACGGCACCGGCGAGTGGAACGTCCCGGTGGGCGGCATGGGCGCGGTCTCCGGCGCGCTGGAGCGGGCGGCCAGGCGGGCGGGGGCCGAGATCAGGACCGGCGCGGAGATCGTCGGCATCTCGCCGTCGGGCGAGGTCACCTACGTCGCCGAGGACGGCGAGCACACCGTGGACGGCCGCCACGTGCTGGTCAACCTGCCCCCGGCGGTGCTGGACCGGGTGCTCGGCCGGCCCGCGACCGTGCCCGAGGGGGCGCAGCTCAAGGTCAACATGGTGCTGGCCCGGCTGCCCCGGCTGAAGGACCCGTCGGCCGACCCCTTCGCCGCCTTCAGCGGCACCTTCCACATCAACGAGGGACGCGACCAGCTCGCGAAGGCGTACGAGCAGGCGGCGCGAGGGGAGATCCCGGAATTGCCGCCCGCGGAGGTCTACTGCCATTCCTTGACGGACCCGTCCATTCTCGGCCCGGAACTCCGGGGGAAAGCCGAGACGATGACCCTGTTCGGCCTGCACATGCCCGCCCGACTTTTCCGGAAAAATCCAGAAAAAGCGCGTGAAGAGGCGTTGCGGGCCACATTCGCCTCCATGAACGCGGTGCTCGCCGAGCCCATCGAGGACTGCCTGCTCCGCGCCCCCGACGGCACCCCGTGCGTCGAGGTCAAGACCCCCGTCGACCTGGAGAAGGACGCGGGACTGCCGGGCGGTCACATCTTCCACGCCGACCTGAGCTGGCCGTACTCGGAAGAAAAGGGATGGGGCGTCGAGACCGGGCACGAACGCATTCTGCTGTGCGGCGCCGCGGCCCGCAGGGGCGGCGGCGTGAGCGGAATCGGCGGCCACAACGCGGCCATGGCCCTCCTGCGCCCGTGAACCGTGCCGGGAACTGTGCCGTGAACTGTGGCGGGAACTGTGCCGTGAACCCGGTGTGAATCAACCGGTGAATCGGGCGTGAATCACCGGGAGATCAGTTTCGTGGCCACCGTGAGCGCCACATCCGTGCGGTCGGCGTCGGGCAGTTGCAGGTCGAAGAGGAAGGGGATGCTCCCCAGGATCACCGCGAACACCGCGAGCCTGGCCTCGAACTGCTGAACGGGATCGTCCTCCGGCGCGCTCAGCACCGACACCATGGAGATGAGGCCCTCCTGCATCCGCGAGCCGGACGGCAGGTCCTGCATCACCCCCTGGTTCACCTGCGCGAACCTGAACAGCGGCCGCCACCTGTCCTCCAGCAGCCCGGAGATGCGGCGCAGGATCTCCTGCCGGGCCTCCAGCGTGCGCGGCTGCTCGCCCGCCCACGCCACCAGCTCGTCGATCGAGACCACGAGGTGGTCGACGACGCCGGTCAGGATCTCCTCCTTGGTGCGGAAGTGGTAGTACAGCGCGGGCCTGGTGATCCCCAGGCGCTCGGCGACCTCCTGGAGGGTCGTCTTGTCGTAGCCGCGCTCGGCGAACAACTCCAGCGCCACCCGCTGGATCCGCTCACGAGTGTCCGTCCGCCGCCCCGCGCTCCCCGGCGGCGAGGTGTGGCTCGTCACCCGGCACGCCGAGGCCCAGCGGGTGTTGTCGGGTGAGGGCATCAGCACCAACCCCGCCACGCCCGGCCACCCCAACACGCTGCTCACGCCCGAGCCGCCCTCGCCCGAGCAGGCCGAGACGCTGCGCGAGTCCGCGACCGGGCACTTCATCGACCTCGACCCGCCCGAACACACCCGCTTCCGCAGGCTGCTCATCCCCGAGTTCACCGTCCGGCGGGTCAGGGAGCTGCGGCCGTCCATCCAGCGGCTCGTGGACGAGCTCATCGACGACAGGCTGGCCAAGGGCCCGGAGGCGGAGCTGGTCGAGGCGTTCGGGCTGGCGCTGCCGTCCCTGGTGATCTGCCGGCTGCTGGGCGTCCCGTACGCCGAGCACGAGTTCTTCCAGTCGCGCACCCGCCTGATCGTCTCGGCCACCGAGGACCCCGCGGCGGGCTACACGGCAATGATGGAGATCAGGAGCTTCCTGGACGAACTGGTCACCGCCGCCGAACGCGCGCCGAAGGACGACCTGCTCGGCCGCCTGGTCACCGGCGGGCAGCTCACCCACCAGGAGCTCGTCGGCGTGATCTTCCTGCTGCTCGTCGCCGGCCACGAGACCACGGCCAACATGATCCCGCTCGGCGTGCTCACGCTGCTGCGCCACCCCGCCCAGCTCGCCGCCCTGCGCGCCGACCCCGCGGGCTGGCCGATGGCGGTGGAGGAACTGCTGCGCTACCACTCGGTCGTCGACTGGGTGGCCTTCGACCGGGTGTCCACGCGGGACCAGGAGATCGGCGGGCAGCGGGTCGGGAAGGGCGAGGGCATCTTCGTCCTCGGCGCCTCCGCCAACAGGGACGAGCGCGTCTTCGACCGGCCGGACGAGTTCGACGTCGCCCGCGGCGCCCGCCACCACGTGGCCTTCGGCTACGGCGTGCACCAGTGCCTCGGCCAGAACCTGGCCAGGGCCGAGCTGGAGATCGCCCTGCGCACCCTCTTCGAGCGCGTCCCCGGCCTGCGCGTCACGGTCGCCGACGAGGACGTGCCCGCCAAGTACGACGGCGTCATCTTCGGGCTCAAGGCCCTGCCCGTGGCGTGGTGATTCTCAGCGGACACCGGTGAACCCGTTCATCGTGTTCTCATAGTGGGCTCATATCTTGTGAGACATGACTGAGCCCGCACGGTTGCTGGTGGTGGACGACGAGCCCGCGTTGCGCGAGGCGCTGCAGTCGAGCCTGGAGTTCGAGGGCTACCGGGTCGGCACCGCCAACGACGGCCAGGCGGCGCTGGAGGCGCTGGCGGGGGAGCCGTACGACGCGGTGCTGCTCGACGTGATGATGCCGCGGCTCGACGGGCTCACCGCCTGCCGGCGGCTGCGGGCGCAGGGCAACCACATCCCCGTCCTCATGCTCACCGCCCGCGACGCCGTCGGCGACCGGGTGTCCGGGCTCGACGCGGGGGCCGACGACTACCTGGTCAAGCCGTTCGAGCTGGACGAGCTGCTGGCCCGGGTGCGCGCGCTGCTGCGCCGCGGCGCGCTCAGCACCGGCGCCGCCGACGGCGGCACGCTCTCGTACGGCGACCTGCGCATGGACCCGGCCACCAGGGAGGTCACCCGCGGCGCCCGCGGGCTCGACCTGACCAGGACCGAATACCTGCTGATGGAGCTCTTCCTCGCCCACCCCCGCCAGGTCCTGACCCGCGACCAGATTCTCAACGAGGTGTGGGGCTTCGACTTCGAGCCGACCTCCAACTCCCTCGACGTGTACGTCATGTACCTGCGCCGCAAGACCGAGGCCGGGGGAGAGCCCCGGGTGATCCACACGGTCCGCGGGGTGGGGTACGTCCTACGGGCCACACCATGATCCGCAACAGCCTGCGCGCCCGGCTGACGCTGCTCATCACGTTCGCCGTGGCGCTGGCGGTCGCGATCAGCGCCGGCGCCTGCTTCCTGATCATCCGCCACCAGACCTACGAGCAGGCCGACCGCCAGCTCGGCTCCCAGCCGGACAAGGACCCCGACAACGACCTGGTCTGGATCCGCGAGAGCTGCCGCGCCACCCCCGCGCCGAAGGACCACTACGGCCCGCCGCACTCCACCCAGCTCATCTTCGCCAACGGCACCCCGCCCTGCTACGTGGGCCCCGCGCTGGTGGTGACGCCCGAGGACCTGGCGGTGGCCAAGGGCGAGTGGCCCGAGTCCAGGCACTTCCACAACGGCGTCACCGCGGACGGCACCGAGATGCGCGTCCTCACCCAGCAGATCGCGCCGGGCGTCGCGGTGATGGACGCCGCCCCCCTGCGCGAGCTGCGCAACACGCTGAAGGTGGTGGCGCTGCTGCTGGGCGGCGTGGCGCTGTTCGGCGTCCTGCTGGCGGCCTGGGTCGGGCTGCTCATCGCGCGCGCCGCGCTGCGTCCCGTCGTCCGGCTGACCAAGGCGGCCGAGCACATCGCGGAGACCGAGGATCTCAACACGCGTATCCCCGTCCAGGGCAACGACGAGATCGCCCGGCTCGGCTCCTCCTTCAACGCCATGACCGCCGCCCTGGCCGGCTCCCGCGAACGGCAGCAGCAGCTCGTCGCCGACGCCGGTCACGAGCTGCGCACCCCGCTCACCACCCTGCGCACCAACATCGACCTGCTGCTGCGCAGCGAGCAGACCGGCAGGCAGCTCGACCCGGGCGCCAAGGAACGCCTGCTGGTCAACGTCAAGGCCCAGTTCGCCGAGCTGTCCACGCTGGTCGGCGACCTGCTCCAGCTCGCGCGCGGCGACACCGACCACGAGCCGCACGTCGAGCTGGCCCTGCACGACGTCGTCACGGCCGCCGCCGAACGCGCCCGGCTGCGCGGCGCCGACGTGGCCACCGACCTGCACCCCTGGTACGTCGTCGGCAGCCCCGCCTCGCTCGAACGCGCCGTGCTCAACCTCATCGACAACGCCCGCAAGTTCAGCCCCGAGGGCCAGGTCGAGGTCTCGCTCAAGGACGGCCGCCTGACGGTCCGCGACCACGGCCCCGGCATCCCCGAGGAGGAGCTGCCGCACGTCTTCGAGCGCTTCTGGCGCTCGCCCTCGGCCCGCGGCCTGCCCGGCTCGGGGCTGGGCCTGGCGATCGTGGCGCAGGCGGTGTCCGAGATCGGGGGCAAGGTACGGCTGTCCAACGCGCCCGGCGGCGGCGCGATCGCGACGATCGAGCTTCCCGGAACTCTCATTCGTCACTCAGAATCGGATAAGTCCTCTTAAAGACCCGAATCGTGAGCTGGCTGCATGGAGACAACAGCAGTAAGGACGCGCCTGGTCGAGGTGGTCGTCCCGGTCCACAACGAGCAGCGGGCGTTGCGCGAGAGCATCGCCCGGCTGCACGACTACCTCGCCACGACGTTCCCGTACGGCTTCCGCATCACCATCGCCGACAACGCCAGCACCGACGACACCTGGCGGCTGGCCACCGAGCTGGCCCGTGAACTGCCGCAGGTCCAGGCCGTGCACCTGGAGGAGAAGGGCCGCGGCCGGGCCCTGCGCCAGGTCTGGTCCACCAGCGAGGCCGACGTCGTCAGCTACATGGACGTCGACCTGTCCACCGACCTGGACGCCTTCCTCCCGCTGGTGGCACCCCTGCTGTCGGGGCACAGCGACCTGGCCATCGGCACCCGCCTGGCCAGGGCCTCGCGGGTGGAGCGCGGGCCCAGGCGGGAGTTCATCTCGCGCTCGTACAACCTGCTGCTGCGCTCGGTGATGGGCGCCGGGTTCTCCGACGCGCAGTGCGGGTTCAAGGCCGCGCGCACGGAGATCGCGCAGGCGCTGCTGCCCGCCGTCGAGGACGAGCAGTGGTTCTTCGACACCGAGCTGCTGCTGCTGGCCGAACGGCACGGCCTGCGCATCCACGAGGTCCCCGTCGACTGGGTGGACGACCCCGACAGCCGCGTGGACCTCCTCCGGACCGCCCTGGACGACCTGCGCGGGCTGGCCAGGGTGGCCCGCAGGACCCTGTCGGGCGCGGCGGGCCTGCCGATGCCCGCCCGGGTGCGGCGGGCCGAGCTGCCGAAGGGGATGGCCAGGCAGCTCCCCAGGTTTGCGATCGTGGGCGTGGTGAGCACGCTGGCCTACCTGGCGCTGTTCTCGATGTCGCGGCAGGTCGTCCCCGCGCAGTTCGCCAACGCGGTCGCGCTGCTCGTCACGGCCGTGGCCAACACGGCGGCCAACCGCCGCTTCACGTTCGGCGTCAGGGGCTCGGGCGGGGCGCTGCGCCACCAGTTCGAGGGCCTGATCGCGTTCCTGGTGGGGCTGGCGCTGACGTCCGGGAGCCTCGCGCTGCTGCCCGACGGGGTCGCGCACGAGGTGGAGCTGATGGCGGTCATCGCCGCCAACGCCGCGGCCACCCTCGTACGGTTCCTGCTGCTGCGCGTGTGGGTGTTCAACCCCAGGCGCAGGAGCGCGCGATGACCGCCGTCGCCGCGCCCGCCCGCGTCCGCCTGCTCGCCGGGGCCGAGGGCGACCCCCGCTGGTCGCGGCCCGCGATGTGGACGGTGCTCGCCGCCGCCTTCGTCCTGTACGCCTGGGCGCTCAGCGGGGACGCCAACGAGTACTACGCCGCCGCCGTCCTGTCGGGCACGCAGAGCTGGAAGGCGTTCTTCTTCGGCGCGATCGACGCCGGGTCCTTCATCACGGTGGACAAGCCGCCGCTCGCGCTGTGGGTGATGGGGCTGTCGGCGCGGATCTTCGGCTACAGCACGTACAGCATGCTGTTGCCGCAGGTCCTCGCCGGCGTCGCGGCCGTCGGCACGGTCTGGTCGGCGGTCCGGCGGTCCTTCGGGCAGGGCCGTCAGGGGCACGTCGCGGCGCTGGTCGCGGCCGTGGTGATGACGCTCACCCCGATCACCGTGGCCATCAACCGGGACAACAACCCCGACACCGTGCTCGTGCTGCTGCTGGTGCTGGCGGCCTGGTTCTGCCTGGAGTCGCTGCGCACGGGACGGCCGCGGCCGCTGCTCCTCGCCGCGCTGTTCGTGGGGCTCGGGTTCAACGCCAAGATGTTGCAGGCGTACCTGGTCGTGCCGGCGTTCGGGGTGGCGTACCTGGCGTGCGCGCGGCACGGCCTGGCCCGGCGGGTGGGGCACCTGCTGGCGGCCGGGGTCGTGATGGCGGTGTCCAGCGCCTGGTGGATGGTGGTCGTCGACCTGTGGCCCGCCGGCTCGCGGCCCTACGTCGGGGGCTCGACCGACAACACCGTCCGGGACCTGGTGATCGGCTACAACGGGCTCGGCCGGATCTTCGGCCAGGACCGGGCCGGCGGCGGGTTCGGCGGCGCGAACTTCGGCGGGCAGGCCGGGGCCGGGCGGCTGTTCAACGACGTCATGGCCGGGCAGATCTCCTGGCTGCTGCCGTTCTGCGCGGTGGCCCTGGTCCTCGCCGTGCTGCTGCGGCTGCGCGGGATGCCCTTCGACGGGGCCGCGTGGCTGGTGTGGGGCGGCTGGCTGGTCGTGCACTACGCGGTGTTCAGCTTCTCCAGCGGTACCTTCCACCCCTACTACACGACCGCGATGGCGCCCGCCGTGGCCGCGCTGACCGGCATGGGGGTGACCGTGATGTGGCAGGCGTACCGCAGGTCGCGGGGGTGGGCGTGGGCGCTGCCGCTGGGCGTCGCGGTGACGGGCGGGTGGGCGTTCGCGGTGCTGCGCCGTACGCCGGAGTGGCTGCCGTGGCTGGCCTGGGTCGTGCTCGGGGCGACCTCGGCCGCCGTGGCGGTGCTCGTACCGGCCAGGTCGCGAATGGTGGCCAGGTCGCGGACGGCGGGCAGCTCGCGGACGGCGGGCGGGGTGACCGCCGTGGCGCTGGCGGCCGTCCTGGTCGCGGGGCTCGCCGGTCCGGCGGCCTACGCCGTCTCGCCTCTGGGGTCGCCGGTGAACGGCACCAACCCCACGGCGGGCCCGTCCACGGGCCGCATGGGCGGCTTCGGTGGCCCCGGCGGCCCACCCCCGGGCGGCGAGTTCCCCGGCGGCCCGCCTCAGGGCGGCGAGGCGCCGGGCGGTGAGTCGGCTCAGGAGCGGCCGGGCGCTCGTGGCGGCGGCTTCATGGGCGGCGTGGCCGACTCCACGGTGAAGTACCTGGTCGCCAACCAGGGGAAGGCGACCTGGCTGGCGGCCGTGAGCAGCGCCCAGCAGGCGTCCTCGATGATCCTGTCCACCCGCCGCCCGGTGATCGCCATGGGCGGCTTCACCGGCTCCGACCCCGCCATGACCGTCCCCCGCCTCCGCGGCCTCGTCGCGGCGGGACGACTCAGGTACGTGCTGTCCGGCGGCGGCAGAGGCGGCCCCGGCGGCGGCGACACCGAGGTCACCGGCAGGGTCACCGGCAGGGTCACCGGCAGGGTCACCGCCTGGGTCACCGCCAACTGCGCGGCCGTGGACGGCCACACCGGCCTGTACGACTGCGCCGGCTGACGAACGAGCGAGAGCGGCCGCGGGGATCATTCCCGCGGCGCGCTATAGGCTGATCGGGTGGCGAGTACGACCCGAGCCGATCAGGCCGACCAGCGCAGAGCAGAGCTGCTCGAGGCCACCCGCAAGGTGGTGCTCGAACGCGGCCTGGCCCACACGCGCATCGCCGACATCGCCAAGTCCATCAATGTCAGCGGCGGCCTGATCCACTACCACTTCGCGACCAAGGACGAGCTGATCACCGCCATGTTGCGGGCCACGCTCGACATCGAGAGCGCCCGGCTCAAGGAGCTGGCCGACGGCCCCGGCACGGCGGTGGAGCGCCTCGACCGGGTGCTGCGCTACTACATCCCCGAGTCGCGCTCCGACCAGAGCTGGCTGCTCTGGATCGACGCCTGGAACACGGCGCTGCGCGAGCCCGCCGTCAACACGATCATGCTGGAGCTGGAGACGGCCTGGCTCGACGCGCTGGCCCAGGTGCTGTCGGCGGGCACCGACGCGGGGGAGTTCGCCTGCGCCGACCCGGCGGGCGCGGCCGAGCGCATCGACGCCATGCTCGACGGCCTGATCATCCGCTACACCCTGCATCCCAACGTGCTCGACCGGGCGCGGCTGCTGGCTCACGCGCGCACGGCCGCCGCCAGGGAGGCGGGCATCGCGGAGGAGAGCTTCGGCTGACCCGGCGGGCAGGCTTGCGGGTCAGGCGGGCTTCCCGGGTCAGGCGGGCTTCCCGGGTCAGGCGGGCAGGGCGGCCAGCAGGAAGGCCAGGCGGGCCGCCGCCGACTCGACGTCCTCGGCGGTGCCGAGGCGGTAGCCCCACGAGGTGATGTACGCGCCCTCGTCGGAGCAGGTCACGGTCTCGGCCAGCGTCGCGGAGAAACGATTGCGCACCGACACGTACGCCGGGTCGCTGGCCAGCGCGACACTCTGCACCGAAAGATCGGCGTGACGGCCCGCGTGCCACGCGAACCGCTCAAGGCAGAGCGCGGTATCCAGCATCATGCGTCACCTCCGCAACGTCTCGCGACAGAATTGCACGATCTTGCTGCGGGTGGCAAGCAATTGCTGAGGTTAATGTGGAGTTTGTTGCAGGTATTCGCGAAGAATACGGATGATGACTTCTCGCCCCGGCTCCCCGAACTCGGCCACCTTGGCGTAGTCGTCGAAGGCCCGGACGTAGAAGGCGATGTCGTCGGGGTCGCGCAGCACCAGGTCCTTGGTCATCGTGGCGACGCCGACCATGGCCTCGTTGTAGATCCAGAACCCGTTGATCGGCGCGGACGGCAGCTCGGTGCCGAAGGGGATCACGCCGAACTCCACGTTGGGCAGCGTGCTGACGGCCAGCAGCCGGTCGAGCTGGCCGCGCATGACGTCGGCCGGGGCCAGCGCGCTGCGCAGGGCCGACTCCGGCACCACGAACCGGAACGTGCGCGTGCGGTCGTAGAGGATCTCCTGGCGCTGCATGCGCACGCGGACGGCCGCGTCGATCTGGTCGGCCGCGCTGTAGAGGCGCTTGACCTTGCGGAACACGTGCCGGGCGTACTCGGAGGTCTGAAGCAGGCCGACCACGATGCCGGGCTCGAAGACGCGGAACAGCTTGGTGCGCGCCTCCAGGTCGCGGATGTCCTCCTGGATGGCGGCCAGGCCGCTGCGGTGACGCTGCTTCCAGTCGTCGTGCCGCTCCAGCAGCGCGATGGCCTGCCTGATGAGCTCGTCGGCCGTGTCGGGCGAGGCCCCCACGGCCTGCGCCCACACGACGACGTCGTCCTCGGTCGCCGTCTGCCTGGCGTTCTCCAGGCGCGAGACCTTGGACGGCTGCCAGCGCAGCCGCTCGGCCAGGTCCTTGCCCGACAGGTGGGCGGCCTCGCGCAGCTGTCGAAGCTGGCCGCCGAGGTCGATCCGCGCCTGCTGATAGGACGTCACGCGGCAAGAGGCTAGCCTCGCGGGCACCGATCATGCCAGGCCCAGCCGCGCAATCGTGATCAAGCGGTTGCCGACGGTGTCCCGTCGCTGGTGGGCCGGACACCGGCTGACCCGTCGGGCAGGACCCGGCGGGCGATCTCGGTCAGGAGCTCGCGGGGCACCTCGACGGCGGCCTCGCCGTCGAGCACGTCGCGGAGGTCCGCGAGCGCCTCCGGGTCGGTGACGTGAAGCCCCTGGACGACGATGGTGCCGCGATCGGTCTCGTACAGGGTGGGGCAGGCGCCCGCCTCCGAGGTGGAGCCGAGGAACCGCATGCGCATGACGATCCTTTCCCCGAATGCCAGATGCAATTGCGCGCAATTGTACGCATCTGGGGCCTCGGCGTGATCCTTTTCCCGCATCGGGTTCAGCGCAACAAACCTTCCATGATGTCGTGGGCACGGGCGAACAGACCGAGGGTGGTGGCGTGCAGCACGTCGCCGATCTCGCGGGGCGCCTTGCCGGCGAACGCCCGCGCGTGCGTGCCCTCCAGCACGATGCCGAGCTTGAAACAGGCCATCACCGCGTACCAGTCGATCGCCGACAGGTCGCGCCGCGACAGCTCCGCGTAGTACGCGACCAGCTCCCGCTCGCCCGGCAGTCCAGGCACGTGCCCGTTGTTGACCGGCCAGGTGGCCAGCAGCCAGCCCAGGTCGAGCAGCGGGTCGCCGATCGTGCACATCTCCCAGTCGACGATCGCGGCCACCCGGGGCCCGTCGAGGGCGAACATCAGGTTGGCGAAGTGGTAGTCGCCGTGCATGATCCCCGGGACGAACGTGGCCGGACGGTGGCGGGTGAGCCAGCCGGCGGTCGCCTCCAGGCCGGGGATGTCGGGGCCGGGGTAGCCGTCGAGCTCGCCGTAGGAGTCGAGCTCCTTCAGCCAGCGCGGCACCTGGCGTTCGAGGAAGCCCTCGGGACGGCCGAAGCCGGGCAGCACGTCCGGGTCCACCCGTCCCAGCTCGGCCAGCGCGGCGGCGGCCTCCAGGCCCATCCGGTGCCGGATCGCCGGGTCGGAGGCGTGCGGCTCGGGCAGCCCGGTCGAAGGGTTGAACCCGGCCACGGGTTCCATCAGGTAGAACACCGGCTCCCGGGCGGTCTGCGCGGCCACCAGGCGCGGTGCGGGCACCGCCGTGCCGCTCAGCGCGGCCAGCAACCGCGCCTCGCGGCGCAGCACCTCGTTGCTCCTGCGCCGGGCGTGCAGGGGCGGCCTGCGCAGGACGTACGGCCGGCCGCCGCGTTCGAGGCGGACCATGACGTTCTGCGTGCCGCCCGGGATCGGGGCGACCTCCGTGATCGGCCCGCCCGGCAGCCCCTCGGCGTCCATCCACGCGCCGAGGTCGTCGAGGTCGATGGCGCTGACGTCGATGTGGGTGGAGGTCATGGCCGCCCTTTGACAGAACGATATTCTGGAGAGCTTCAACCTATGAGAGCCTCCGAGCGCCGGTCAACCCAGGGCCAGCATGAACGGCAGGAACTGCCGCGAGCGGTCGCCGGGCAGGTCGCCGCGCCACACCATCTGCGAACTCGTGAACGCCTCGGTCAGGCCGTGCCCGTCCGCCCAGCGCGTCAGGTCCTCCCTGGCCAGGTCGAGGTCGATCCTGACCTTGCGGCCGGAGTCCAGGGCCAGGTCGCCGATCAGGTCGCGGGCGGTCCGCTCGTCCTGGGCCACGACCGGGCCGATGGTGGCGGTGCCGTCGTTGTCCCAGCGGTGGGCGTAGCCGCCGTCGGTGATTCTGACGCCCTCGCCGAAGCCGAACATCCGGCGCAGCACGGGCGACCGGTCGGTGCCGAACACCTCGGCGTCCAGGGCGAGGATGGTGTCCAGGTCGTCCGGGGTGGCCGGGCGGGTGCGGCCCGACGGCTCGCCGTGGAAGATGCCGGTCCTGGTCGCGGTCCGGTTCGTGACGCGGAAGCCGAACTCCTCGTAGAGCGGGCGGCCGTGCTCGGTGGCGTGCAGCGAGACGGTGCGGCCGCCCGCGCGCTCCAGCACGTGCCGCATCAGCGTGCGGCCCAGGCCCTGCCGGGCGAACCTGGAGGCGGTCAGGACCATGCTGATCACCGCGTGGTCGTCGCCGTAGAGAGTGAGGATGTTCGTGGCGGCCAGGCCGTCGCCGTCGGGGGCCTCGATGCCGTACGGCTCCCCGACCTCGAACAGCAGGCGCCACTTGTGCCGCTCGGCGCCCCAGCCGCGGTCCTCGGCGAGCCGGATGCAGTCCTCCAGGTCATCAAATGTCAGGCGACGTAGCGTCATGTCAGACATCATCCCGCATTGGGAGAATATGGGTTGATGAAGTGTGTTGTGGCGATTGATGTGGGCGGGACCACCCTGAAAGGCGGATTGATCGCCCAGGACGGCACCATCCTCTACCGGGAACGCCGTCCCACTCCCCGCTCCGAAGGGCCCGAACGCGTCATCGCGGCGATCTCCGCCTTCGTCGCCGACCTGACCCCGCCGCGCACGGTCTCCGGCGCCCTCCTGCGCCCCCAGGCCGTGGGCCTGGCCGTGCCCGGTCTGGTCACGCCCGAGCGGGCCGTCTTCTCGGCCGCGTTCGGCTGGCGGGACGTCCCCGCCGCCGCCTTCACCGACGGGACGCTCCCGCTGGCCCTCGGCCACGACGTGCGCTCGGCCGGCGAGGCGGAGCTGGCCTACGGATCGGCCGCCGCCGACGCGCTGTACGTGCCCATCGGCACCGGCATCGCCGGAGCCGTGGTCCTGTCCGGCTCCCTGTACGGCGGCGCCGCCGGGTGGGCCGGGCAGATCGGGCACGTCCCCGTGCACCCCGGCGGGCTCCCGTGCCCGTGCGGGCAGCGCGGCTGCCTGGCGGCCTACGCCTCGGCCGCCTCCGTCGCCGCCCGCGCCGGCGAGGCCTCCGCCGAGGACGTCGTCCGCCGGGCCGCGGCCGGGGACGAACCGGCCGCCCGGGTGTGGGCGGAGGCCGTGGAGGCGCTCGCGCTGGGCCTGGCCACGTACACGCTGGTGCTGGACCCCGCGGTGATCGTCGTCGGCGGCGGCCTCTCCCTGGCCGGGGACGCCCTGCTGACCCCGCTGCGGACCCGGCTGGCCGCCCGCCTCGCCTTCCGTCCCGCGCCCGAGGTACGGGTCTCGGCGCTCGGCGTGGACGCGGGCCTGCTAGGCGCCGGCCTGCTCGGCCTGCGCGCCCTGCGGGAGCAGGGCGGCGGGGACGTCGGCCACCTGGGCGCGTAGCTCCTCGCCCAGGGCCTTGGCCTGCGGGTCCATGCGCGGGCTGGCCGCCACGCCCCTGCCCAGCAGACCGTGGACGACGAAGTTGAGCGCCCTGATGTTGGGCAGCTCGTGCCGGTCGACGCGGTGGGCGGCCAGCTCCGGGAGCAGGACCTTGAGCCGGTCGGCGGTGAGGGTGGCCGCCAGCCAGGCGTACTGCTCGCCGGTCGCGGCCCACACGCCGAGGTTGGCGTCGCCGCCCTTGTCGCCGGAGCGCGCGCCCGCGACCCGTCCCAGGGGCACGCGCACGGTGGGCCCGCCGGTCGGCGCCGGAACGGACGGCTCGACCGGCGGCTCGATCGGCTCGCCCGGGGAAACCGGAGGCGTCTCCCGGAGGAGCAGCTCCACGCCGTCCAGGAAGACGCGGGGCCGCACCTCGGACGCCGGCACCAGGGCCGGCCGGTACACCCCGTACGGGGAGGCGTCGCCCGGAGGGATGAGGCCGTAGAAGCCCGGGTAGCTGGACAGGCCCGTCTCCACCACGGCCGAGGAGAAGACCCGGCCCGCGGTGCGCCGGTCGGCGTCCATGACGGTGATCCGCAGCAGGCCCGCGCCCGTCAGGGTCACGTCCACCTGGTCGAAGGTCTCGCGCGGCACCCGTGCCCAGATGGCCTCCTCGGCGACCCGCGCCTTGGCCTCGACGTCCAGGCCGGTCAGGACCAGCGTCATCGTGTTGCGGTAGCCGGCGGGGTAGTTGACGGCGACCTTGAGCGTGTCCGGCGGCGGCTCGCCCCGGACGCCGGAGATCAGCACCCGGTCGGGGCCGTCGTCCGAGAGCGTGATCGTGTCGAACCGGGCGACCACGTCGGGGCCCAGGTAGCGCGGGCCGCCCAGTTCGTAGACGAGCTGCGCGGTGACCGTGCCGACCGAGACCAGACCGCCCGTGCCCGGATGCTTGGTGATCACGGACGAGCCGTCGGCGCGCAGCTCGGCGATGGGGAAGCCGCAGTGGGCCAGGTCGGGCACGTCCTGGAAGAAGGCGTAGTTGCCGCCCGTGGCCTGGCAGCCGCACTCGATGACATGCCCCGCCACGACCGAGCCGGCCAGCGGGTCGAGGTCGCCGGGGGCCCACCCGTACCGCCAGATGCCGGGGCCGGTGACCAGGGCGGCGTCGGTCACGCGGCCGGTCACCACGACGTCCGCGCCCGCCGACAACGCGGCGGCGATGGGACGGCCGCCGAGGTAGGCGTTGGCGGTCAGCGGCGCGGCCGGCGCGCGCTCGCCGGTGTCGGTGCCGGTGTCGATCAGGTCGAGCGGGCGGCCCATGAGGTCGTCGCCGGTGACGTGGGCGACCTTGGGCGACAGGCCCAGCCGGGCGGCCAGCTCGTGCACGGCCTCGGCGCACCCGGCCGGGTCGAGCCCGCCCGCGTTCGTCACGATCCTGATGCCGCGGTCGAGGCAGGCGCCGAGGACGTCCTCAAGCTGGCGCAGGAACGTGGGCGCGTAGCCGGGACGGCCCTTGAGCCGGTTGCCGGCCAGGATCAGCATGGTCAGCTCGGCCAGCCAGTCGCCGGTGAGCACGTCGATCGGGCCGCCCTCGACCATCTCCCTGGCCGCCGAGAGCCGGTCGCCGTAGAAACCGCTGCAATTGGCGACGCGCAACGCCATCACGGCACCCACTTGGGCGGCCGCTTGTCCATGAACGCCGCGATGCCCTCCTGCCCCTCGGCCGAGGTGAACCGCTCGGCCGACAGCTCGCTCATCCGCCGCAGCCCCTCCTCGAACGACACCGCCGGAACCTCCCGCACCAGCCGCTTGGTGATGGCCAGCGCCTCGGGGCCGCCCCTGACCAGCATCCCCGCGTAGTGGCGCACGGTGGGGTCGAGCTCGTCCTCGGGCACGGCCCTGGTCAGCAGGCCGATGCGGGCCGCCGTGGCGGCGTCGAACACCTCGCCGGTCAGGAAGTACTCGGCCGCCGCCCGCGGGTCGAGCCGGCGCAGCACGGGCACCGAGATCATCGCAGGCGCCACCCCGAGCCGCACCTCGGTGAACGCGAACGACGCCGTGTCCGGCGCGATCGCGAAGTCGCACGCGGCGACCAGGCCGAGGCCGCCCGCGCGGGCCGTGCCGTTCAGGCGGCAGATCACCGGCTTCGGGCTCTCCCAGAGCAGCGTCATGATCTCCGGGAAGGACGCCGTCACCGGCGCGTCGGAGTCGCCGCGCTGCTCCTTCAGGTCGGCGCCCGAGCAGAACACCCGGCCCGTGCCGGTCAGCACGATCACCCGGGCGTCCGGCTCGGCCAGCGCCCAGCGCAGCTGCTCGGCCAGCTCGGCCAGCAGCCGCCTGGACAGCGCGTTGCGATTGGCCGGCGAGTCGAGCGTGACGGTGGCCACGCCCTCCGCCAGCTCCCTGTGCACCAGGCTCGTCATGGGTTCTCCTCCTGGATGATCGCCAGCACGGCCCCGGCCTCGACCTGCTGTCCCTTCTCGACGCGTACGTCCGACACCACGCCGCCCGCCGGGGCCACGATGCGATGCTCCATCTTCATCGCCTCCAGCACCAGGACCGGCTGGCCCTGGACCACCGTGTCGCCCTCGGCCACCTCGACCCGCAGCACGCTGCCCGGCATGGGCGCGAGCAGGGAGCCGGGGGCGACGTGCTCGACCGGCTCGGGCAGGCGCGGCACCGGCGTCAGCACCGCCGCGCCCGCCGCGGAGTCGACGTAGACGCGGTCGTCGCCGTCGTACCGGGCGACCTGGAACGTCCGCCGCAGGCCGTCGCTCTCCAGGACGACCTCCTCCGGCCGGGCCGAGACCACGCTGACGCCCGGGGGCAGCGGGTCGTGGACGACGTCGGCCTCCTCGAAGCGGGCGCGGGCGGGCTGCGAGCGCACGTTGCGCCAGCCGGCCGGCAGCCCGGCCAGGACGCGGGCGTCGCGACGGTTGGCGGCGGCCATGGCGAGCGCGGCGGCCAGCGCCGGCAGCCCGCCGTCGCCGGAAGGCGGGGACGACGGCGCCGACAGTGGCGACAGCGGGCCGCCGGGGGAGAGGAAGGCGGTGTTCGTCTCGCCCGCGAGGAAGGCCGGGCTGGTCACGATCTCCAGCAGCAGGTCGCGGTTGGTGGTGACGCCGTGCAGCCGGGCCCGGCGCAGGGACGCGGCCAGCTTCCGCGCCGCCTCCGCCCGCGTCGCCCCGTAGCCGACGATCTTGGCCAGCATCGCGTCGTAGTGCGGCGACACCTCCGACCCGGACTCGACGCCCGAGTCCACCCGCACGTCACCCGGCACCTCGAACCGGTGCAGCACGCCCGTCTGGGGCACGTAGGCGGCGTCCTCGGCGTACAGCCGCGCCTCGATCGCGTGGCCGCGCGGGCCGGGCGGCTCCGGCGGCAGCGCCGCGCCCTCGGCCACCTCAAGTTGCAGCCGTACGAGGTCGACGCCGAAAACCAGCTCGGTGACCGGGTGCTCGACCTGGAGCCGGGTGTTCATCTCCAGGAACGCCACCCGGTCGTCCTTGACCAGGAACTCGACCGTGCCGGCCCCGACGTAGCCGATCCGGCGGGCCGCCCGTACGGCCGCCGCGCACAGCAGCTCGCGGGTACGCTCCGAGATCCCCGGCGACGGACACTCCTCGACGACCTTCTGATGCCTGCGCTGGACGCTGCACTCGCGCTCGCCCAGCGCCCACACCGTGCCGTGGACGTCGGCCAGCACCTGCACCTCGACGTGCCGGGCGGCCTCCAGCAGCGGCTCGGCGAACACGGCGCCGTCGCCGAAGGCCGCCGCGGCCTCCCGCCGCGCCGACTCCACCTCGGCGGCCAGCCCGCCGGCGTCCCGGACGATCCGCATGCCGCGCCCGCCCCCGCCCGTGGACGCCTTCACCAGCAGCGGGAACTCGCCCGGCGCGGCCAGGTCGAGCGAGGGCAGCACCGGAACCCCGGCCTCCGCCATCAGCCGCTTGGCCGCGATCTTCGAGCCCATCGCCTCGATCGCCGCGGGCGGCGGACCCACCCACGTGAGCCCGGCCTCCAGCACGGCCCGCGCGAACGCGGCGTTCTCCGACAGGAAGCCGTAACCCGGGTGCACCGCGTCGGCGCCGGAGGCCCGGCACGCCTCGATGATCCGGTCCACCGCCAGGTACGTCTCGGCCGGGTGGGACCCCGGCAGGCGGACGGCGAGGTCGGCCTCCCGGGCGTGCGGCGCGCCGGCGTCGGCGTCGGAGAAGACGGCGACCGTGGAGACGCCGAGCGAGCGGCAGGTGCGGAAGACCCGGCGGGCGATCTCGCCCCGGTTCGCGACGAGCAGACGGGTGATCACGGCCGGAACACCCCGAACCCCGCGGCCGGCGGCACCGGCGCGCTGTTGATCGCCGACAGGCACATGCCCAGCACCGTACGGGTGTCGCGCGGGTCGATCACCCCGTCGTCGTAGAGCCGCCCCGACAGGAAGAACGGCAACGACTCCGCCTCGATCTGGGACTCCACCATGGCCCGCATCGCCGCGTCGGCCTCCTCGTCGTAGACCTGCCCCCTGGCCTGCGCCGCGGCCCGCCCGACGATCGACAGCACCCCGGCGAGCTGGGCCGGGCCCATCACCGCCGACTTGGCGCTCGGCCAGCTGAACAGGAACCGGGGGTCGTAGGCGCGCCCGCACATGCCGTAGTTGCCGGCGCCGTAGGAGGCGCCCATGACGACGGTCAGGTGGGGCACGGTCGAGTTCGACACGGCGTTGATCATCATGGCGCCGTGCTTGATGATGCCGCCCTGCTCGTAGTCCTTGCCCACCATGTAGCCGGTGGTGTTCTGCAGGAACAGCAACGGCGTGCGCGACTGGTTGGCGAGCTGGATGAACTGGGTGGCCTTCTGCGACTCCTCGCTGAACAGCACCCCGCGCGCGTTGGCCAGCACCCCGACCGGGTAGCCGTGGACCCGCGCCCAGCCGGTGACCAGCGACGGGCCGTACAGGGGCTTGAACTCGTCGAACTCGCTGCCGTCCACCACCCGGGCGAGCACCTCGCGCGGGTCGAAGGGGATCTTCAGGTCCTCCGGGACGATCCCCAGCAGCTCCTCGGCCGGATAGGCGGGCTCGCGGGCGGGCAGCGGCGTCACGCCCTGTTTGCGCCAGTTGAGCGAGCGCACGACGGCGCGGCCGATGCGCAGCGCGTCGTGCTCGTCCTCGGCCAGGTGGTCGGCCAGGCCGCTGGTCCTGGCGTGCATCTCGGCGCCGCCCAGCGACTCGTCGTCGGACTCCTCGCCGGTGGCCATCTTGACCAGCGGCGGGCCGCCGAGGAACACCTTGGCGCGGTCGCGGACCATCACCACGTAGTCGCTCAGGCCGGGCACGTACGCGCCGCCGGCCGTGGAGTTGCCGAAGACCAGCGCGATCGTCGGGACGCCCGCCGCTGACAGCCGCGTCAGGTCGCGGAAGACGCGGCCGCCCGGGATGAAGATCTCCTTCTGCGTCGGCAGGTCCGCGCCGCCGCTCTCGACCAGGTTCACGTACGGCAGCCGGTTGGTGAGCGCGATGTCGGCCGCGCGCAGCGTCTTGCGCAGCGTCCACGGGTTGGACGCGCCGCCCCTGACCGTGGGGTCGTTCGCGGTGATCAGGCACTCGACGCCCTCGATCACCCCGATGCCGGTCACGATGCCCGCGCCGACCTGGAACTCGCTGCCCCACGCGGCCAGCGGCGACAGCTCCAGGAACGGCGAGTCGGGATCCACCAGCAGCTCGATGCGCTCCCTGGCGAGCAGCTTGCCGCGCCGGCGGTGACGTTCGACGTACTTCTCGCCGCCGCCTCCCACCGCCTTGGCGTGCTCGGCGTCCAGCTCGGCCAGCTTGGCGAGCATGGCCTCGCGCCGGGCCCGCTGTTCGGCGCCGCGCGGATCGAGCCGGCTCCTGATCACGAAGCCTCCTGTGACGAAGTCGACGTGGGCGTCAACCCGATGGCCCGCGCCCACAGCCGGGTCAGGTGGTCGACGGCGTCCTGCTCGCCGGCCTGCTCACCGAGGTCCAGCCACACGTGGGCGAAGTGCTCGACCATGCCGCCCAGCATGACGGCCGTCAGCCGCGGGTCGAGCGAGGGGTCGGCCAGGCCCTGTTCCTGAAGGCGGCGCAGCCCGTCGGCGCCGCGCCGGACGAACGCCTCGCGCAGCTCCAGCAGCAGCCGCCCGAACCGGGGGTCGGCGTCGGCGGCGTGCTCCACCATGCGGACCAGGCGCGAGTTCGCCGCCCAGGCCCGCAGGTAGAGGCGGTTGGCGGCCTCGACGCGGGCGTAGGGGTCGTCGGGGGCGGCCGCGCCGACCGCGCTCGCCGCGAACATCTCGCCGACCACCGCCTGCGCCACCTCCCCGAACAACGCCTCCTTGGAGTCGAAGTACGTGTAGAAGGTGCCGTGGGAGACACCCGCCCGCGCGCACACGTCGTCGATCCGCACGGCGTCGTACCCGTGCTCCTCGAACGCCTCGCGCCCGGCCGCGAGCAACGTGGCCCGCGTGCGCTTGCCACGCAGGGTCAGGGACCTGACGATCACGTCAGTCACGGTAGCGACCGGGGCGCGCGGAAGGAAGGGGTCCCGCCGCGCGCGGCCGCGTCAGGTGCAGTGGCTCCAGCCGGACTTCCAGCTCAGCGAGTTCCACGAACCGCCCCAGATCACGCACTTCTTCACGGCCGCCAGTCGCACCGGCCCCGCGTACGCGGTGAACTTGCCCGGGTTGCTGCCGCTCGCGCCGCCCTGGACCTGGAGGGTGGCGTTCATGGAGACCTTGCCGGGATAGACCAGCTTCGACATCGTGACCACGCAGTTCTTGCCCGCGCTGGTGTTGTAGAGCAGGTAGATCGTGGCCGAACCGCCCAGCGCGTGCGAGTCGATCACCTTGAAGCCCGAGCCGCAGACGGTCACCACGTTGAAGGTGTTCGGCTTGAGCGTGGCGGTCGGCTTGGCCGTGGGCTTGGCGGTGGGCTTCGTGGTGGGTTTGGTGGTGGGCTTGGTCGTCGCCGGCTTCTTCGTCGGGGCCGTGGCCGAGAGGCCGGAGGTCGGGTCGGCCGTCGGCTCGTCCTCGCCGTCGACGAGGCCGGTGGGCTTCTTCGTCTTGGTGGGGGTCGGCTTGGCCGTGGGGGCCTTGGTGGTGGTGGGGTGGGTCGTGGGCACGTTCGTCACCGGGTTCGGGACCGCGATGACGGGTTCCTTGGTGTGCTTGGCCTTCTTGGGCGGATCGGCCTGGCCGACGTCCAGCGTGGGGACGGGCTCGCCGGTGTCCGCCGTCAGGATCGGGTCGGGGGTCACCTCGGCGACCGGCGGCTCGCCGGGCTGCCCGGCGCCCTGGCCGTCACCCTTGGGGTTCTGGGAGGCGTTGCCGGTGGCGGTGATCGCGACGTCGCCGCTGTTGGCCTGCACGACGACGGCCCCGGCCACCACGAGCAGCGCGGCGGCGGCCGCGCCGGAGAGGGCGAGCGTCAACGTCCGCCGCTGCTTGTCCGGCGCTCCACCGGACGGCTCGCCCTGCGGACCACCGGCGGTTCCGATCCGGGTCGCCCCCGGGTTCCCGCCGGGATGACCCGCCTGGGGTCCGCCGGGATGACCCGCTTGAGGGCCGCCGGCGGGTCCCGCCTGAGGGCCACCGGGCATGCCGCCGTGCGGGTGCCCGTGCGGGGCCGCACCCGGCGGGCCGCCCTGCGCGGCCGGTCCGCCCATGGCGCCGGCCTGCGGGCCGCCGTGCGCGCCGTGCTGGGGTGCGCCGGTTTGGGGTGCGCCGTGCTGAGGTGCGCCGGGAACGCCGCCCTGAGGGCCGTTCGGCGCGCCGCCCTGGGGCGCGCCCGCCTGAGGGCCGCCCGGTGCGTGCTGGCCGCCGGGCGCACCGGCGTGGGGGACGCCCTGGGGAGCGCCGGGCATGGCGCCCGCCGGTCCCTGCGGGGCGCCGGGGGCGGGGCGGTTGTGCGGCCCGGCCTGCTGCGGGACGGGATTGGTCCCGGACATCTGGGTCCACGGCCCCGGATAGGCGTCCTGCCCGGCCCCGGACGGACCGGCCTGCTGCGGGACGGCGGGAGTGACCGTGGCGCCGGTGACCGGTTCGACGGCGGCCTTGGGCGCGGGCTGCCCCGTGAGGCGGACGATCAGCTCGTCGGCGCTCGGCCGCTGCGCCGGGTCCTTGGACAGGCACAGCCCCACCAGCGCGGCGAGCTCGCCCTCCATCCCGCCGAGCTGCGGCTCCTCGTTCAGGATGCGGTTCATCACCACGGGGATGGAGTCGGCCCCGAACGCGGGCTTGCCGGTGGCCGCGTACACCATCGTGACGCCCCACGCGAAGACGTCGGCGGCCTCCGACACGGCGGCCCCGCTGAGCTGCTCGGGCGCCAGGTACGACGGCGTCCCCATCGCCATCCCGGTGGCCGTCGCCCCCGGCGAGTCCAGCGCGCGGGCGATGCCGAAGTCGATCACGACCGGCCCCTCGGGGCCCATGAGCACGTTCGCGGGCTTGAAGTCGCGGTGCAGGATCCCGGCCCGGTGGATGGCCGCCAGCGCGGTGGCCGTGCTGATCGCCAGCCGTTCCAGCGCCGCGCCCCGCCGCGGGCCCTCGTTGATGACGAGCTCGCGCAGGGAGGGCCCCGGCACGTACTCGCTCACGATGTACGGCCGGCTCCCGTCCAGGTCGGCGTGGAGGACGGGCGCGGTGCAGAACCGGGCGACCCGCTGGGCCACCGCCACCTCGCGCAGGAACCTGGTCCGCGCGTCGGCGTCGGCCACGAGGGCGTGGTGCAGCAGCTTGACGGCGACCTGTTCACCTGAGTCACTCTTGCCCAGATAAACGACGCCTTGACCACCCTCGCCGAGCCGGGCGACGATGTCGTACGCCCCCAGCCGCCGCGGGTCGTCCCCTGCCAACGGCTGGAACTGATTCACGTCGGACCCCCATCACAACCAACAGATGGGGCAAAACGCTACCAGCGTGACAAGTGGGGCGTCTGCCGGACGTGTAAGTAACTTCCACTTTCTGACGAAAGATGTCAGTGTCTCGTCGCAGGTCGTGTCCGTGTCGGAGGCCAAGGTCACGGCTTGGCAAATTCAGATGGCCTTGCCCGGGTTCATGATCCCCAGGGGGTCGAAGACCGCCTTGATGCCCTGCTGCACCTCGGTCGCCACCGGCCCCGACTCCAGTCCCAGCCAGCGCCGCTTGAGCACGCCCACGCCGTGCTCGCCGGTCAGGGTGCCGCCGAGCGACAGCGCGTGCCGGAACACCTCGTCGGCCGCGGCCCACACCTCGGCGGGCGGCTCGGCCGTGCCGTGCTCGAAGATGAAGACCGGGTGCAGGTTGCCGTCCCCGGCGTGGGCGACCGTGCAGATGCGCACGCCGTGCCGGACCGCCGCCGCCTCGATCGCCGTGATCATCTCGGGCAGCGCCGAGCGCGGCACGCACACGTCCTCGACCAGGCACGCCCCCAGCCGCTCCTTGGCCTGGTAGGCCATCCTGCGCAGCCCGACCAGCTCCGCGGTCTCCTGCGGGCTGGAGGAGACGGCGACGAACGAGGCGCCGTTGTCCAGGCAGAGCCGTTCCATGCGGGCGGCCATGTCCTGGCTGTCGGTCGCGTCGGACTGGCCGATCAGCATGGCCTGCGTGGCGGGTTCGAGCCCGATGTTGCGCCAGTCGTCGATGGCCTCCAGCGTGGCCCGGTCCAGCAGCTCCATCAGCGAGGGCTGGCAGCCCGCGGCCATGATCGCCGACACGGCCGCGCCCGCCTCGCGCAGCGAGCCGAACTCGGCGGCGAACGTCGCGGGCGGCGCGGCAGGTGCCCTCCTCAGCCGCACGGTGGCCGCGGTGATCACGCCCAGCGTGCCCTCCGAGCCGACGAACAGCCCGGTCAGGTCGTAGCCGGTGACGCCCTTCATCGTGCGCCGGCCGGTGTTCAGGACGCGCCCGTCGGCCAGCACGACCTCAAGGCCGAGCGTGGCGTCCCTGGTGACGCCGTACTTCACGCAGCGCAGGCCGCCGGCGTTGGTGGCCAGGTTCCCGCCGATCGTGGAGATCTCGTACGACGAGGGGTCCGGCGCGTACATGAGCCCGTGCTCGCGGGCGGCGCGGTCGAGGTCGGCGGTGATGACGCCCGGCTCCACCACGGCGATCTCGTCGGCGGGGGAGAGCTCCCTGATGGCCGTCATCCTGGCCAGCGACAGGACGATCGTCCCGTCGCCCGCCGTGGCCGCGCCCGCCAGGCCCGTCCCGGCGCCGCGCGGAACGACCGGCACCCGGTGCTCGGTGGCCCACCGCAGGGTCGTCACCACGTCCTCGCGGGAGGCGGCGAGCACCACGCCGAGCGGCTTGCCGGGCTCGACGAACGTGCGGTCGCGGGCGTAGGAGTCGATCACGTCCGGGTCGGTCAGCACACGAGCTTCGGACAGCGAGTTCACCAGGGCATCAATCGGTCTCACACCTGCACCTTACGGTTTGCGCGGAACGTGCCTTAAGGCCAGACTGCCCGGGTGGAAGTCAGGTGCCCGGTGTGTACGCAGGCTGACCAGCTCGTCTCGGTTCCGGGGGCGGTCGCCGCGGGGACGACATACCGGATCGGCAGGGTCCGGCTGCCCGGGCAGCGGCAGATCGCCGACCTGCCGACGGCGCCGTCGATGGGCGCGTCGAAGCACGTCATGAGCCGTACGCAGCTCGCGGTGTGGATGTCGTTCCCCAGCCGCCACTACACGCCCTGGGCTAGGAACCAGGGGTGGATCATGCTCGGCGCGGCGGCCCTGGTGCATCTCGTCGTGTCGCTGGTGATCGCGATGGGCAAGGACTCGCGGTGGACCGAGGTGCTGCTGGCGCCGTTCTGCCTCACCGGGCTGTTCTGGGGGCTCGGGCTGCTGTTCGTGCTCGGCGCGCGCGGCGCCCGCAGGCGCGACCACGCCGAGGCCCCGGCCCGGGACAAGGCGCTGGCCGTGTGGGAACGGCTGTACTACTGCGCCCGCGACAACGTCGCGTTCGAGCCGGGGGTCGGCGTCTCGTTCCATCCGGGCGAGACGCGCGAGTACATCTTCGGCTTCAGGGGCCGGGCGATCTAGCCGCGCTCCTCCGCCACCAGGCGGACGCAGACGGCCAGGCCCTCGATGGCCTGCTCCAGCTCGTCCAGCTCGGGGAAGGTGGGGGCGATGCGGATCGTGCTGTCGGCCGGGTCCTGGCCGTAGGGGTGCGTGGCGCCGGCCGGGGTGAGCGCGATGCCGGCGGCCTTGGCCCTGGCCACGACCTCGGCGGCGTGCGGCACCTCCAGGCTGATGAAGTAGCCGCCCCGCGGGCTGGTCCAGCTCGCCAGGTCGCCGAGCCGCTCGGTCAGCACCTTGTCGACCAGCTCGAACTTCGGCCCGATCAGCGCGGCGTGCCGCCGCATGTGCGCGGCCACGCCCGCGGCGTCGCGCAGGAACTCGACGTGCCGGAGCTGGTTGAGCTTGTCGGGGCCGATGGACTGCTTGGCGGTGTTGGCGAGGAACCACTCCACGTTCGCCGGCGAGGAGCCGAAGAACGACACGCCCGAGCCCGCGTACGTGACCTTCGAGGTGGAGGCGTAGACGAACACGCGGTCGGCGTTGCCGTGCTCGGCCGCCAGCGCGAGCAGGTCGGCCAGCTCGTCAGGGGTGTCGGTGAGGTGGTGGACGGCGTAGGCGTTGTCCCACATGATCCGGAAGTCGGGGGCGGCCGTCGGCATGGCGGCCAGCCTGCGCACGGTCTCGTCGCCGTAGGTGATCCCGGAGGGGTTGCTGTACTTCGGCACGCACCAGATGCCCTTGACCGTCGGGTCGGCGGCGACCAGGCGCTCGACGACGTCCATGTCGGGGCCGTCGCCGTCCATGGGGACGGCCGTCATCTTGATGCCGAGCCGCTCGCAGATGGTGAAGTGCCGGTCGTAGCCGGGCACCGGGCACAGGAACGTGATCTCCGGCTCCTCGACCCAGCGGCGCTCGGCCCCCGGCACCTTCGACAGCAGCGCGTGCACGATCGTGTCGTGCATCAGCGTCAGGCTGGAGTTGCCGCCCACGACGAGCTGCCCGGCGGGCACCTGGACCAGCGGCGCGAAGATCTCGCGCAGCTCGGGCAGGCCCTGCAGGTTGCCGTAGTTGCGGCCGTCGGTGCCGTCGGCGGCCTTGACGGAGGAGGGCAGCCCGAGCAGGCCGTCGGAGAGATCGAGCTGGCGCGGTGACGGCTTGCCCCTGGTGAGGTCGAGCGAGAGCCCCCGCTGGACGAGGGCGGCGTAGTCACTCTGTGCGGTCACGAGATCTCTCCTCCGGGTCGGTTCGGTCCAAAGGATAGAAGAAATCCACAGGGGGACCGGTAATCGCCCGGCATGTGGGACACCGCTTCAAAGACGTTCTAAAGAAGCGCTTCCCGTCCGGCGTTGGTTGGCGTGGAATGGACGGCATCGGGCAGGCACAACTCCGCGAAGGAGGGAGCAGCCGTGACGACTGTTCGGGACACCTCGATCGAGCAGGTCAGGCGCCGCCGTACCGGGACCGTCATCGCCTCCTGGCTCTCGACGACCGATCACAAGGTCATCGGGTACCTCTACCTGATCACCTCCTTCGGCTTCTTCCTGGTCGCGGGCATCATGGCCATGATCATCAGGGCCGAGCTGGCGCAGGCCGGCATGCAACTGGTCAACCAGCACGAGTACAACCAGCTGTTCACCATCCACGGCACGGTGATGCTGCTGCTGTTCGCCACGCCGCTGTTCGCCGGGTTCGCCAACGTGGTCATGCCGCTGCAGATCGGCGCGCCCGACGTCGCCTTCCCCCGGCTGAACGCGGTGGCGTACTGGCTGTTCCTGTTCGGCGGGCTCATGGTCCTGGCGGGCTTCCTCACCCCCGGCGGCGCCGCCGACTTCGGCTGGTTCGCCTACACGCCGCTGTCGAACGCGATCCACTCGCCGCAGGTCGGCGGCGACCTGTGGATCATGGGCCTGGTGATGTCCGGGCTCGGCACGATCCTGGGCGCGGTCAACTTCATCTCCACGATCATCGGCATGCGGGCGCCCGGCATGACCATGTTCCGCCTGCCGATCTTCACCTGGAACGTGCTGCTGACCAGCATGCTGGTGCTGATGGCCTTCCCCGTGCTGGCCGCCGCGCTGCTGGTGCTGGAGTCGGACCGCAAGCTCGGCACGCACGTCTTCGACGGCGCCAACGGCGGGCCGCTGCTGTGGCAGCACCTGTTCTGGTTCTTCGGCCATCCCGAGGTCTACATCATCGCGCTGCCCTTCTTCGGCATCATCACCGAGGTGATCCCGGTGTTCAGCCGCAAGCCGATCTTCGGCTACATGAGCCTGATCGGGGCCACGATCGCCATCGCCGGGCTGTCGATGACCGTGTGGGCGCACCACATGTTCGCGACCGGGCAGGTGCTGCTGCCGTTCTTCTCGTTCATGACGTTCCTCATCGCGGTGCCGACCGGGGTGAAGTTCTTCAACTGGGTCGGCACGATGTGGCGGGGGCATCTGTCGTTCGAGTCGCCGATGTTGTTCTCGGTCGGCTTCCTGGTCACGTTCCTGCTCGGCGGCCTGACCGGCGTCATCCTGGCTTCGCCGCCGCTCGACTTCCAGATCAGCGACACCTACTTCGTCGTCGCCCACTTCCACTACGTGGTCTTCGGCACGGTCGTGTTCGCCATGTTCGCCGGCTTCTACTTCTGGTGGCCGAAGATGACCGGCAGGATGCTCGACGACCGGCTCGGCAAGGTGCACTTCTGGACGTTGTTCGTCGGCTTCCACACGACGTTCCTCGTCCAGCACTGGCTCGGCCAGCTCGGCATGCCGCGGCGTTACGCCGACTACAGCGCGGCCGACGGCTTCACCATGCTCAACGAGATCTCCTCGGCCGGGGCGTTCCTGCTCGGCGCCTCGACGCTGCCGTTCCTCTACAACGTCTACAAGACGACCAGGCACGCGCCCAAGGTCACGCTCGACGACCCCTGGGGCTACGGCAACTCGCTGGAATGGGCGACCTCCTGCCCGCCGCCGCGGCACAACTTCACCAGCATGCCGCCGATCCGCTCGGAGCGGCCCGCGTTCGACCTGCACTACCCGCACGAGGACGCCACGCACAAGGACGCCCCGCACGACGACGAGCCCGCCGTCGAGCCCTCGGTCGAGCCGGACGCCGGCCCCGAGCCGCCCCCGGTGCTCGCCTCCGACTGACCTTCCCGGAGGGCCGTGCGGCCGGCATTTCATGATCGCGTTGTCGCGTTTATCCGAGGGCCATTGCGGGCGGTACCGCCGCCGCAATTCTGCTGGTTGAAATGTCGTAGTTTGATCACGTTTCAACAACGTACTTTACGACCCGTTTATCCACCCTCTAGCGTCCGGCATTGCACACCCTATGGCCATGCGCCCGGCGACCCCGGGCAGAGAGGGTACCTGGTGCCAAGCTCAAAGCGCCTGTTAGTCGCGTTCCCGGCGGTCGCCCTCCTCGGCGCCGCGCTGACCGTCCCCGCGGCCCAGGCCACGTCAGTGGCCAACTACCAGCCCACGGCGGCGGACTACTACATCAACTACGCACCTCCGCGGGTCGAGAAGGAGCCGCAGGAACCCGGGCTGAACAAGGGCAAGGCCCGCTCGCTCTCACCGGCGGAGAAGTTCGACAGGAAGTTCGTCACCGGCAACCCCGCCGCGGCCCGCGTTCTGGCCGCCCGGGAGAACCAGGCGATCAGGACCGGCCGCAACCCGGCCGAATGGATCTTCAAGAACTCCAAGCAGGTCAAGACCGCCAAGCTCCTGACCGTGCTGGTCGAGTTCAACGACCAGGCGAACGACGACTTCTCCGGCTTCAACCGGCTGCGCACGACCGACAGCGCGCCGGACGACTGCGTGGTCGAGCCGGCGGGCACGTTCAAGAACGGCCCGCTGCACAACAACATCCCCGACCCCGCGACGCTGCCGCAGAAGGACAACAACTCCTTCTGGCTCAAGGACTTCAGCACCGACCACTTCAACAAGATGCTCTACAGCGACAAGGGCATCACCGAGCGCGTGCGCAAGGACCTCAAGGACCCCCGCGACGGCAAGCCCGGCATCGACATCTCCGGCTACACGATGAAGAAGATGTACGAGGAGCTGTCCAAGGGCGCCTACTCCGTCACCGGCTCGGCCGTCGGCTGGATCAAGGCCCCGCACTCCGAGGCGTACTACGGCGCCGCGGCCTGTGGCGGCCAGCCGCAGGACATGTCGGGTCACCCCAGTAACCCGACCGGCGCGGGCCAGCTCGCCATCGACACGGTCGACGCCCTCGCCAAGGCGCAGCCGAACTTCCCGTGGGCCGACTACGACGTCGAGGACGTGGCCGACTCCGACGGTGACGGCAACTTCGACGAGCCCGACGGCGTCATCGACCACCTGGTCATGGTGCACGCCGGCAAGGACAAGTCCTCCGACGGCGGCGCCGAGGGCACCTACGCCATCTGGGCGCACTCCAGCGCGGTCGCGGGCGGCTACAAGATCCCGGGCAGCGACAAGAAGATCTCCAACTACATCGTGCAGCCCGAGGACTCCGGCGTCGGCGTCTTCGCCCACGAGTACGGCCACGACCTCGGCCTGCCCGACCTGTACGACACCAGCGGCCAGGCCAGCTCCGCGGTGGACTTCTGGGACCTGATGTCCAGCGGCTCCCACTCCGGCCCCATCTTCCAGTCCATGCCCACGCACATGGGCCTGTGGGACAAGTGGGTGCTCGGCTGGGCCAACCCGAAGACGTTCAACCCGGGTGACGCCTCCAGGATCGTCACGGTCGGACAGTCCTCGCGCACACCCAAGCTCACCGAGGACGGCGTCCGGGTGAACCTGGCCTCCACCCCGCTGAAGATGATCGACCCGCACAGCGGCACGAAGGCCTGGTGGTCCAACCTGGACCAGGACTGGGCCAACCAGACCCTGACCCGCGAGGTCCCGGTGCCCGCCGGCTCCGACGTGCGGTTCTGGATGTGGAACAACTACGAGATCGAGCAGGACTGGGACTTCGGCTTCGTGGAGGTCTCGACCGACGGCGGCCAGACGTGGAGCCAGCTCAAGGTGCGCGACGAGGCCGGCAACGAGGTCACCACGCCCGACGGCTACCCGGACCCGAACAAGAACCTCAAGACGTTCGGCAACAAGAAGTACGGGCTCACCGGTGACACCGGCGGCCAGTGGCGGCACGACTACGTCGACCTGACGCCGTACGCCGGCCAGTCCGTCAAGCTGCGTCTGGCCTACAACACCGACGCCGCCTTCGAACCGCGCGGCTGGCACGCCGACGACTTCTCGCTCACCAACGGCGGCACCACCGTCTGGAGCGACGACGTCGAGAACGGCGACAACGGCTGGAAGGCCACCGGCGGCACGTTCACCAACACCAGCGGCCAGGGCTGGACCGTCAACAACGGCTCCCGCGAGATCGCCCGCTTCTACCTCGCCGAGTGGCGCAACTTCGACGGCTTCGACAAGGGCCTGCAGTACGCCTACGACACCAACTACTCCCGCGACGGGGCGTGGAAGGTGGAGAAGGTCAAGTACAACGCGCCCGGCCTGCTGGTCTGGTACCGCGACTCGACCTTCACCAACAACTCGGTGGTCAACAACCTGACCCTGCCGCCGAGCATCGGCTCCAAGGGCAGCCTGCTGGTCGTGGACTCGCACTACGACCCGCTGCGCCGCAACGGCACCGCCGCCCAGAAGGACCCGAGCAGGCACAAGAACCTGGAAGGCCGTACGCAGTCCTCCAACGCGGCCTTCTCCTTCAACAACACCTACCCGCTGAAGGAGTGCCTGGAGGCGCCGGACGAGCCGTTCAGCGAGTACTGCTCCACCATCCCCGCGCTCAAGGGCGTGCCGAACTTCACCGACGCGAAGACCTGGGTTCCGGGCTTCGAGCTGCAGAACGGCTCGCTCTACTACCGTGACTTCGACGCCTCCACGGTGGTGCCGAGCAAGGGCGACCAGCCGTACAGCACCCGCGTGGTGCACGTGGACGGCACCCCCGCCACCGAGCTGTATGGGACCGACCTCGGCGACGGCCACGTGGCCGGCACCGGCAACCCGGGCGACGAGGGCAAGGCGCTGGGCGTGCAGTTCAAGCTGATCAGCCCGCTGCCGGGCAACCTGGGCGCCATCGTCCAGGTCGTCCCGCCGAAGAAGTAGGGCGACGAGGGGCCGCCGCATCCCGGCGGCCCCTCGTTCCAGCACGGAACGGCGGATCCAGCGCCTACGATTGATGACCATGAGCGAACTGCGCACCAAGATCGAGCACACTGAGGCGATCCGGCGGGATCGCCGGGTGGCGGTGGTGGTGAACACTCGCTCACGCCGCGGCCGCCGCCACTACTTCGAGGTCATCGAGCAGCTGCACAACCTGGGGTTCGAGCCGCTGGCCGAGCTGTCGGTCTACAATCCCAAGCGGCTGCGCGACCTGCTCGACACCGCCCTCGCCACCGACCCCGACCTGCTGATCGTGGGCGGCGGCGACGGCACCCTCTCCTCGGCCGTGCGCCACGTCGCCCACCGCGACGTGGCGCTCGGCGTGTTGCCGCTCGGCACCACCAACAACTTCGCCAGGAGCCTCGGCCTGCCGCTCGACCTGGCCGGGGCCATCAGGGTGTTCTCCACCGGCAAGGTCGCCGACATCGACCTCGGCATGGCCGGCGACCGGCCCTTCGCCAACCTGGCCAGCTTCGGCGTCTCGGTCGAGGTGGCCGGCCGGGTCAAGCCGTGGCTCAAGCGCATCGTGGGCCGTCCGGCCTACCCGATGACCGCCCTCACCGTCCTGCCGGGGCACCGGCCCTTCCGGGCGTACATCACCGTCGAGGGGCGGCGGCACGAGCTGCTCACCCACCAGCTCAACATCGCCAACGGCCGATTCCACGGCGGCTGGCAGGTGGCCAAGGACATCAGCATCGACAACGGCATGCTGGTGGCCTACCAGCTCGGCTCCGGCAAGAAGCTGCGCCTGCTCGGCGAGACGCTGCTGCGGGCGACCACCGGCCGCTGGCGCAGCCTGGCGGGCGGCCCGTTCGTGGTCGGCCGGGAGATGCTGCTGGAGACCGACCCGCCGATGGCCGCCGACGTCGACGGCGAGGTGCGCCTGCGCACCCCGATCACGCTGCGCGTGGTGCCCAACGGCGTGCGCGTGATGGTGCCCGACTCCTTCGAGGACAACTGACTCAGCCGCCGCCCAGCGACCGGTAGAGGGGGATGAGCGCGTCCGCCAGGCCGGCGGGCGGCGGGAAGACCCGCGGCAGCAGGTCGGGCGCGTCCGCGGCCGGGCGGCGTTCGGGGCGGTGCGCGGTGGCGCCGGGCGCGTAGAAGTCGGCCAGCCGGTCGGCGAACGGCACGTCGGACACCTCCAGCGGATCGGGCGCGGGCGGGTCGTCGGCCAGCGAGCCGAGCAGCTGCTCGCGGGTGCGCCCACGCCAGGCCAGCACCAGGAACGGGTCGTCGTCGAACGACTCGGCCAGCAGGTAGAGCACGGCCGACAGGTGCTTGCACGGGAACCCCCAGTCGGGGCACGAGCACTCCATGTCCAGGTCGCGCGGGAACAGGTCGACGCCCTGCGCGGCGAACAGCTCCTCGATCTCCACCGGCATCTCCCCGGCCAGCAGCCTGGCCCGGTGGACGGCCTGCGCCGCGACGGCCTCCTCCAGCCGCGTCCACACGTCCTCGCCGTAGGCGTCGATGCGCACCACGACGTCGTACGGCGCGGGCCGCGACCCCTGGACGGAGGCCCGTACCAGCCCTGCGGACAGGTCGATCGAGAGCACCTGGCCCTTGCGGGCGTAGGCGCGGCCCCGGCCGAGCCGGCCCTTGTCGCAGACGCGTTCCAGGATGTCCACGAAACGCCTGGACCACCAGGCCGAGCCGATGCTGCCGCGCCGCGAGCGGGCCCGCAGGCCGCCCTCGACCTCGACGGGCCCGCCGCCGTCGTACCAGTCGGGCCAGTCGGGCCGGTCGGGCCGGTCGGGCCGGTTGGGCCGGTTGGGCCGGTTGGGCCGGTTGGGCCGGTTGGGCATGGTCAGGCCCCTCCCGTGAGGCGGAACGCCTCGCGCAGCTCGTCGGTGGACAGGTCGGTCAGCCACTCCTCGCCGGTGCCGACCACCCGCTCGGCCAGGGCCTTCTTGCGCTCGATCATCTGGTCGACGCGCTCTTCGAGGGTGCCGGCGCAGATGAGCTTGCGCACCTGGACGTTCCTGCGCTGGCCGATGCGGTAGGCGCGGTCGGTGGCCTGGTCCTCGACGGCCGGGTTCCACCAGCGGTCGACGTGGATCACGTGGCCGGCGGCCGTCAGGTTGAGCCCGACGCCGGCCGCCTTGAGCGACAGCAGGAACAACATCGGCTCGGGGTCGTGCTGGAACCGGTCGACCAGCCGGTCCCTGGTCTTCTTCGGCAGGCCGCCGTGCAGCCACAGGACCGGGCGGCCGAGCCGCTGGGCGAGGTAGGGCTGGAGCATGGTGCCGAACTCGGCGTACTGCGTGAACAGCAGCGCCTTCTCGCCCTCGGCCAGGATCTCCTCGGCCAGCTGCTCCAGCCGGGCCAGCTTGCCCGACCGGCCGGCCAGGCGGGAGCCGTCCTTGAGCAGGTGGGCCGGATGGTTGCAGACCTGTTTGAGCCGGGCCATGGCCGACAGCACCAGGCCGCGCCGCTCGATGCCCTCGCTGTCGTCGATCCTGGCCAGCATGTCGTCGACGACGGCCTGGTAGAGCGTGGCCTGCTCGGGGGTGAGCGGGCACCACTCCTTGACCTCCATCTTCTCCGGCAGGTCGGAGATGACGGACCGGTCGGTCTTGAGACGGCGCAGGATGAACGGGCCGGTCGCCCGCTTCAGCGCCTCGGCGGCCTGCTCGTCCTGGTGGGCCTCGATGGGCTCCTGGAAGCGGGTGCGGAAGCGGGAACGCGGCCCGAGCAGGCCCGGGTTGGCGAACTCCATGATCGACCAGAGCTCGGCGAGGTGGTTCTCGACCGGCGTGCCGGTCAGGGCCAGCCGGGTGCCGGTGGGGATCGAGCGTACGGCGCGGGCCTGGAGGGTGCCGCTGTTCTTGATCGCCTGGGCCTCGTCGCACACCACCCGGCGCCACTCGTGCCCGCGCAGGGTCTCCAGGTCACGGTGGGCGGTGCCGTACGTGGTGATCACCAGGTCGGCCCCGGCGATCCGGGCGGCGTCCCGGCCGGCGCCGTGGTGGACGTAGACCCGCAGCCCGGGGGCGAACCTGGCCGCCTCCCGCTGCCAGTTGCCCACCAGCGACATCGGGCAGACCAGCAGCGTGGGCGTGGCGGCCCGCTCGTGGACGAGCAGCGCCAGCGTGGTGACCGTCTTGCCCAGCCCCATGTCGTCGGCGAGCACCCCGCCGAGGCCCAGCTCCGACAGGAAGCTCAACCACGCCAGCCCGCGCTCCTGGTAGGGCCGCAGCACCGCGTCGAGGCCCGGCGGGGTCGCGAGCGGGACGAGCCGTCGTTCGGCCTGGCCGGACAGCAGGTCGCCGAGCACCCCGTCGGCGTCGACCTCCAGCAGCGGCAGCTCGTCGTCGCCCTGGACGATGTGACGAAGCAGGTCGGCCGCCGCCGCCTCGCCCGCGCGCACCCCCTCCACGGCCCGCAGCGCCGCCTTGAGCTGCCGGTCGTCCAGCTCCACCCATTGGCCGCGGACCCGGACCAGCGGCACCTTGAGCCTGGCCAGCTCGGCCAGCTCCACCTCGCTGATCGTCTCCTCGCCCACGGCCAGGTCGACGCGGAAGTCGACCAGCTCGCGCAGCCCGAAGCCCTGGCTGACGGCCGCCGTCTGCGGTTTGGTCCTGGTGGTGAGCTTGAGCCCGAGCCGCGTACGGCCCGCCCAGCGCGGCAGCTGCACCCCGAACCCGGCCGCCTGGAGCAGCGGCGCGGCCTGACGCAGGAAGCCGAACGCGCCCGCCGTGTCGAGGGCCAGCTCGCTCGGCTCCGGGACGCGCAGGGCCCGGTCCAGCTCCGGGTAGAGCCGCACGGCCCGGCCGAGCCCGGCCAGCAGCTCGCGTTCCGGCCGGCCGGGCAGGCCCTTCTCGCCGCTCCAGACGCGGGCGGCGGGGACGTACAGACTGGGGTCGTCGGCGGCCTGCAACGCCAGCTCGACCCGCCAGTCGTCGCCCTCGGCCGGTTCGAGCAGGCGGAAGCACACGCGGGTGGCGCCCTCGGCCGCCGTGACGGCCGCCCGCCAGCGGTCCAGCTCCTCGCGCAGCGCGGGGTCGTCGGGGCAGGCCGGGTCGCCGGTCAGCGCGGCCAGCCACCGCTCCCGCGGCGTCCTCGGGCCGGCGACCAGGGGAGCGGCCACGGCCCGCCGGACGAGCGCGTCGGTGAACGCCTCCAGAGCCTGGAGCTGCACGACGGCGGCCGGGCGCTCGGCGGCCCAGGTGCGGCAGGCGGGCGGCATGGCGAGCGCCAGGTCGCGGAAGTAGGCGGCGTCGGCCCCGGTCGGCACGGGCCGCCACAGGGCCAGCGCGCCGCCGTCCTCGGGGCTCCCGGGAATGAGCTGGGGGACGACCCGGCCGCGGCGTACCAGGTCGCGGGCGAGGGCGGCGACGGCGGCCCAGTGGCGCACGGTGGCGGTGGCCTCGCCCGGATGCTCCTCCAGCGCCTGAAGGGCCTCGGCGGGCGGCAGGACCACCGCGGGCACCTCCCACGGCAGCAGCCGCGGCCGGACCACCTCCGTCAGCAGCCCGGTCTCCGGCGAGGGCAGCGGGCCCCTGGCCGACCCCGGCAGCAGCAGCTCCAGCACCCTGGACGGCGGCCCGCCCACCCCGAGCCCCGCCACGCCGGCGAGCTCACCCGGCGACGCGGCGAACGGATGGGGGCGCGCGCCCGCCCCACGCGGCACGGCGGCGCCGGCACGACCGGGATCCTCACCCCAGAAGGCGAGCCCGTCACCCGCCCAAACCCCGTGTACCAGCACCTCGGCAGATTACCGCCGCCCGCCGGGCGGCCGATCCCGAGGCTTAGCCCAGCCGAACCCGAAGTTGTAGCATGAAGGTATGAATCCTCCCGGATCGTGGTGTGAGCGGCCCGAGCCGCAGGCTCCCTCGTGCGAGCTCCCCTCTCCGTGGAGCAGGCCGAAGCAGCCTGACAACTGGTGCGACGTGCCCAAGTCGCCGGTGGTGTCCGTCCTGGGGTTCCTGCTGAAGGCCGCCAAGAGGTAATAACCGGCGGTCAGCTGGGTAGTCGCCTTCCGCAGCGGAGGAGGCGACGTCGTGAACGATACCCACAAGCTGGTCAGTGATCTCTCCGACCAGGTCTCCAGGCTCGTCAAGGACGAACTGCGCCTGGCCAGGATGGAGCTGGCCGAGAAGGGCAAGCGCGCGGGCTTCGGCGCGGGGCTGTTCGGCGCGGCCGGGATGGCCGCGTTCTTCGGCGGTGCCGCGCTGGTGACCGCCGTCATCCTGCTCCTCGCCCTGGTCCTGCCCGGGTGGGCGGCCGCCGCGATCGTGGGGGCGGTCCTGCTCATCGCCGCCGCACTGCTCGGCCTGACCGGCAAGAACCAGGTGAAACAGGCCGGGCCGCCGGTCCCCGCGGAGACCATCGCGAGCGTCAAGGCCGATATCGACATGGTCAAGGAGAGGGCACGCCGATGAGCGAGACGGATCCCGGATACAGCGAACAGCACGCCGGTGACGTGGGCGCCCGCAGGGCGACCGTCGGCACGCCGACCGAGCGCGAGTCGATCAACGTGCCCCCGACGAGACCCGGGGCGGCGGAGAACGCCAGGCGCGCCGAGCTGGCCCGGCAGGAACACGAGACCTTCATCCCCGAGACCCCCGTGCCCGACGACCGGACCGAGGCGGTGGAGAGCCGCGCGGTCGAGGAGGAGTCGTTGACCGGGGGACGCGGGGAGGACGAAGACGAAGACGAGGAGGACGACGACGTGCGAAAGAGCATCAAGGAAACCAGGAACGAACTGGGCGACACGGTGAGTGCCCTGGCCCACAAGGCCGACCTCAAGGGCCGGGCCGCCGAGGCGGCGGGCACGGCCAAGGGCAAGGTCGCCGAGGTGACCGGCGTGGCCAAGGGCAAGGCCGCGGAGGTGACCGGCGTGGCCAAGGGCAAGGCCGGCGAGGTCGCGGACAAGGTCCGCGAGGCCACCCCCCACCAGGTCAAGGACGCCGCCACGGGGGCGAGGAAGCGTCCTGTGCTGCTGATGGCCGCGGCGGCGGCGGTGACCGCCATCATCGTGCGGAGCCTCAGGAAGCGCAGCAGGACGAAGTAGGCGTGCGTTCCCCCGAAAGACCCGCTGAACTGCCGCGCAGGGCCTGGTGGAGCGTCCTCAGGAGGACCGTCGTCGAGTTCCGGAACGACGGGGTCCAGGATCTCGCGGCAGCGCTCACCTACTACGCCGTCCTGTCCATCTTCCCCGCGCTGATCGTGCTGGTTTCGGTGTTCGGGCTGCTCGGGCGGCGCGACACCGCCAGCCTGGTCGGCAACCTCGTGGTGCTGGCGCCCGACGAGGTGCGTTCCCTGATCGTGTCGGGCGTCCAGTCGGTCCAGCAGAACGCGGCCTCGGCCGGCCTGGTGGCGGTCATCGGCCTGCTGGTCGCGCTCTGGTCGGCGTCGGGCTACATCGGCGCCTTCATCCGGGCCGGCAACACCATCTACGACATCGACGAAGGACGCCCGTTCTGGAAGGTGACCCCGCTCCGGATCGGGCTCACCGTACTGGCCACCGTGCTGCTGGCGCTCGGCGCGATCTCCGTCGCGCTGACCGGCGATCTGGCCAGGACCGTCGGCAGGGCGCTCGGCCTGGGCAGGGCGCTCGGCCTGGGCAGCGCGCTGGTGACCGCCTGGGACATCGTGAAATGGCCGGTGCTCGCGCTCGTCGCGGCCGGGCTGATCATGGTCCTCTACTGGGCCGCGCCGAACGTGCGCCAGCCGGGCGTGCGCTGGATCAGCCCCGGCGGGCTGCTCGCCGTGGTGCTCTGGGTCGTCGTCTCCGGCGGCTTCGCCCTGTACGTGGCCAACTTCGGCTCCTACGGCAAGACCTACGGCACGCTGGCCAGTGTCGTGGTGTTCCTGATCTGGCTGTGGTTGTCGAACATGGCCCTGCTGCTGGGCGCCGAACTGGACGCCGAGCTGATCAGGGAACGCCGGATCGCCGAGGGGGAGCCCGCCGAGCGGGAGCCGTACGTGGAGCCCCGGGACCCGCCGAAGGCGGATAGCCTGCCGGAGTGAAGCGTGGGAGGTTCGTCGTCGCGATCGCCCTGTTGACGTCGGTGTCGACATCGGGCCTGGTGGCCGGCTGCGGCGACGGCTCGGCGGTCAGCGACTTCGGCACGGTGGTCAAGGGCGCCAAGGGCACCACCGTGCGCGCCGAGCTGCGCGCCGGGCAGCGGTTCTCGCTGGCAGTGCCGGACAACCCGTCGGTGGGCGACAACTGGCGGCTGGTGGCGGTGCCCGACGCCAAGGTGGCCTCCTACATCAGCGAGGAGCGCAAGAGCGCCGGCAAGGGCCCCGGCAGCGGCGGCACCGCCTACTTCGTCTTCAACACCAAGAGCCCCGGCAGCGCCCGGATCACGCTGCGCGACTGCTGGCGCTGCGGGCAGGGCTCGACGCCGCCCGACGAGGAGAGCAGGCGGCAGTCGGGCGAGGCGGTCTTCGAGATCACCGTGCGCTGAGCACGGCGCGGCACAGCACGTCGAGCGTGGTCGTCGTGACCACGTCGGCGTCGGTGTCGGCGCCCGCGGCCAGGCGGCGCTGGCCCTCGCCCAGGATGCTCCACCCCAGGTGCGCCACCAGGTCGGGATGCGGCTGCCCGGCCTCGGCGAGCAGGCCGCGCAGCGGCTCGATCATCGTCTCGTGCAGCTGGTCGAGCCGGTGCCGGCACTCGCCGGGCAGGTCGACCGAGGCCACCGCGCGCAGCAGCGCGTAGTCGGGGCTGGTCACGAACGCCAGCGACACGGTGCCGAAGGCGCGCACCCGCTCCTCCAGGCCGCCGTCGCGGGTGGCCGTGACGAGCCGTTCGGCCCACCGGGGGATCGCGTCCTCCACGAGCTGGGACAGGATGTCGGCGGTGGAGGAGAAGTAGCGGTAGACGCTGGAGCGGGCCAGCCCGACCCGCGCGCCCACGGCCGCGGGGGTGAGCCCGGCCGGGCCCTCGGCCACCAGGATCTCCATGGCGGCCGCCAGCAGGGCCGCGTGCTGGCTGGCCCGATGGTCGGCCACCGTCGCCGCGCTGATCCTCGGCACCGGGCTCACTCCTCCTCGCGTCGTCTCCTCCCAGTATCGGGCAGCAGGAACGTCGCCCCGACGCCGCCGAACAGCACGATGCCGGTCACGATCGTGACCCGGCGGGTGGCGTCCGCGCCCGCCGCGACCGCGGCGGCGTGGTCGGCGGGCTCCCTGATCGCCGCGATGGCCGCGCCGCCGCTCTCCCGTACGGCGTGCCCGAGGGCGGGCTTGTCCGGCAGGCGTTCGGCCATCGCCGCGTCCAGGCCGGTGACCAGGACGGCGCCCAGCACCGCGATGCCGACGGCGGCGCCCAGTTGGCGGATCGTGCTCTGGAGCCCGGAGGCCACCCCCGAGCGGCGGGCGGGGACGTCGGCGAGCATCACGTTCGGGAGCTGGGCCGAGGCGAAGCCGACGCCGACTCCGTACAGGACGAGCCAGGGGACCAGCGTCCACGGGCCGAGCGAGGGGGAGACGGCCAGGCCGATGGCGATCGCGCCGGCGGCCTCCAGCACGAGCCCCAGCCGCACGATCAGCCTGGGCGCCAGGTTGAGCCGGGGGACGACGCCGCCCGCCAGGAACGTGCCCCCGGCCAGCGAGGCGATGATCAGGCCGGTGGTGAACGGGGTGAACCCCATGGCCGCCTGGAGGAACAGCGGCAGCACCAGGATCAGGCCGAACTCGCCGAGCGTGATGATCATCGCGGCGGCGCCGCCGTACCTGAAGGAGGGGATGGAGAACAGGGACAGGTCCAGCACGACCGGGCGGCCGGCCCGCGCCCGCGCGCGCTCGACCAGCAGCAGCGCCACCAGCGCGAGCACCGCGAGCGCGAAGGCGAACGGGATCGGCGAGACGCCGCCGAGCGGCCAGGTCCACCCGAACAGGGTGGCCTCGCCGGTCGGCGTGAACCAGCCGTAGCGCTGGCCCTCGATCAGCCCGAACACCAGCGCGGCCGGGCCGATCACCGACAGCAGCACGCCGGGGACGTCCGAGCCGCCCGCCGCCGGGTCCTTCGACTCGGGCACCTTTGCCGCGCCGAGCAGCACGAGCAGGCCGATCGGCAGGTTCACCCAGAACGCCCACCGCCAGCCGAAGTCGGTCACCACCCAGCCGCCGAGCAGCGGGCCGAGCGCGGCCATGCCGCCGATGATCGAGCCCCAGACGGCGAAGGCGATCGTCCGGCGCGAGCCCGTGTAGAGGGAGTTGATGATCGCCAGCGTCATCGGGACGACCATGGACGCCCCGACTCCCTGGACGACCCGGGCGGCGATGAGCAGCGCGCCGGTCGGCGCGGAGGCGGCCAGCATGCTCGCGGCCAGGAACACCACCAGCCCGGCGGCGAACATCCGGCGCCTGCCGTGCACGTCGCCGGTCCGGCCGAGGGGGATGAGCAGGGCGGCGAAGGCCAGCGAGTAGATCGAGTTCACCCATTCGACGTCCGTGGCCGACAGCCCCAGATCGCCCATGATCGCGGGGACGGCGACGTTCACGATCGTCGCGTCGATGATGATCATCGACATCCCGACGCCGAGCACGAACAGCGGGAGCCAGCTCTGCCGGGTCCGCTCATTTAGCGACACCATGTCCCTAAACATAGCAACATGCTGTCGCGAAACAAGGGGTAAGCTCCGGATCATGGACTTCATCCGGGTGCGTGCCTCGGCCGACGGCGCCGAGACGATCTCGTATTGGACCGGCGACGTCTACGGCTGGCAGGACGACGACGGCCCCCACCACCTGTTCGGCTTCGAGGGGCTGAACGTGGCGCGGGCGCGTCCGGCGGACGGCGGCTGGGAGTTGCTGACCAGGGAGGCGGCGCTCTACCTCGACCCGAGGACCAGAGAACCGCTCGACGTGTGGGACAACCCGCTCACCGGGCGGTCCGTGGAGGTGATGCACGTCTTCAACGACCCGGTCAACCAGCGGCTCGGGGCGTATCCGGTGCCGGTGACGCGGTTGGGGGAGCAGGTGGTCTTCAACGCCGATATCCGCCTTTCTTACCCTTCACCGCTGCCTGTCGCGAAATATCCGGATAACTCGGCTCGGGACATGTACCGGGCGCTGGAGCTGTTCCAGTTCTTCGCCTCCGCCGCCGACGTCGAGTCCGGGATGCCCGACGTGCCGGCGGTCTTCTCCTGGTGCCGGGTCTCGCCCTGGCTGCCCTGGATGGCCATGGGAGAGCGTCCGGGCGGGCTGGTCTACCACTGCAGGGGCGCCAAGGTCACCGACGTGCCCCAGCGCCTGCGCGACCGCGTCGGCGAGCACTTCCTGCACGCCCCCACCGAGTGGACGGCGCCCAACATGACGAGCTGGACGGCCTTCGCCGATAAGGTCGGCCGGTGAGCACCGACCTGTTCTGCGAGATCGTCGCGGGTGAGCGTCCCGCGTACGTGGTGAGCGCCGACGAGGTGGCCGTCTCCTTCCTCGACACCCGGCCGGTCTTCAAGGGGCACGTGCTCGTCGTGCCCCGGGTCCACGTCGAGACGCTGGCCGACCTCGCCGACGTGGGGCCGTTCTTCGCGCGCGTCCAGGCCGTGGCCAGGGCCGTGGAGGAGGGGCTGGAGGCGGCCGGCACGTTCGTGGCGATGAACAACCGGGTCAGCCAGAGCGTGCCCCACCTGCATGTGCACGTCGTGCCGCGCAACCGCAAGGACGGCCTGCGCGGCTTCTTCTGGCCGCGCACCACGTACGAGTCCGCGCAGGAGGCCGAGTCGTACGCGGCGGCCGTCGCCAAGGCGCTGACGGCGGCGGAATGAGCGCCGTGGGGGAGTGCGGGCCGGTGGGGGAGTGAGGGCCGGGAGGCGGGGGCGCTAGGCTCGGGGCGCGTGGAGTACCTGGTCGGCGTCGCCGTCGTGGCCGTGCTCGTGGGCGTGCCCGCGATCGTGCTCTGGCGCGTCATGCGGGGCCGTCGCGAGCTGGGCACGAGCCCGGCCGAGCGGGCCACGTTCGAGACCCTGCACACCGCCTCCATGGCCGGCCCGCCGCTGCGGGCCGGGCTGACCGCCGAGGGCGCCGAGCGTGCCTCCCGCCACCTGCGCGCGCTCCTCGGCTCGGCCGCGCTCGCGATCACGGACCGGGAGCGCCTGCTCGTCTACGACGGCGCCGGCGACCACCACGCCGCCCAGGCGTTCGAGCACGCCGCCGCCACCCTGGAGGACGGCCGTACCCAGGTGCTCACCATCGACTGCGAGCTGCTCGAATGCCCGATCCGGCACGCCGTCGTCGTGCCGCTCACCACCGACGACCGGCTCGTCGGCGCGCTGGCCGCCTACGGGCAGAACGCCTCGGCCGGGCTGGTCAGGGCCGCGCAGGAGGTGGCCGGCTGGGTGAACTCGCAGCTCGAACTGGCCGAGCTCGACCGCTCGCGCACGCTGCTCATGGAGGCCGAGGTCCGGGCCCTGCGCGCGCAGATCTCGCCGCACTTCATCTACAACTCGCTCACCACGATCGCCTCCTTCGTCCGTACGGACCCCGAACGCGCCCGCGAGCTGCTGCTGGAGTTCGCCGACTTCACCCGCTACTCCTTCCGGCGGCACGGCGAGTTCACCACGCTGGCCGAGGAGCTGCACTCGATTGAGCGCTACCTCACCCTTGAGCACGCCAGGTTCGGCGACCAGTTGCAGGTCACCCTGCGCATCGCGCCCGAGGTGCTGCCGGTCGCGGTGCCGTTCCTGTGCCTGCAGCCGCTCGTCGAGAACGCCGTACGGCACGGCCTGGAGAGCCGCAACGGCGTCGGCCGCATCACGATCATCGCCGAGGACGCCGGCGCCGAGTGCCGCATCAGCGTCGAGGACGACGGGCTCGGCATGGACCCCGAACGGCTGCGCCGCATCCTGGCCGGCGAGATCGCCCCCACCGGCGGCGTCGGCCTGGCCAACGTGGACGAACGGCTGCGCCAGGTCTACGGCGACGAGTACGGCCTGGTCGTCGAGACCGGACCGGGCGCGGGCACGAAGGTCAACGTGCGCCTGCCGAAGTACCACCCCGGCGTCTCGGCCCGCTGACCCGCCCCTCACACACACCTGCCCCCACCTGTGACCCTGCCGTGACGGCCTTGACGTTTGGTGCCGGTTTCATCACTGTCTAATGCATTCGAGGTGTGAGGAGTCACGTGTGACCGGGCTGCGCGTCCTGGCGGTGGACGACGAGCTACCCGCACTTGAGGACCTGTCCTACCTGCTCCGCGCCGACGCCCGCATCGGCGAGGTGATGACGGCGCGCGACGGGGCGGCCGCGCTGCGCCTGCTGGACCGGGGCATCGCCGAGGGCCGCCCGATCGACGCCGTCTTCCTCGACATCCGCATGCGCGGCCTGGACGGCGTCGTGCTCGGACGGCTGCTGTCGCAGTTCGCCAACCCGCCGCGGGTCGTGTTCGTCACCGCGTACGAGGAGCACGCGGTGGACGCCTTCGAGATCAAGGCCGAGGACTACCTGCTCAAACCCGTACGTCCGGAACGGCTGGCCGAGGCCATCAGGCGCGTGGCGGTCTCGGCCGACGTGCCCGCCGAGACCGGTGAGACCGACACGATCCCCGTCGAGCTGGGCGGTGTGACCAGGTTCGTCTCCAGCGCGGACGTCCTCTACGTGGAGGCCCAGGGCGACTACGCGCGGCTGCACACCGCGACCGGCAGCCACCTCGTCCGCATCCCGCTCGCCACGCTGGAGGAACGCTGGGCGCCGGCCGGGTTCGTCCGGGTGCACCGCAGTCATCTGGTCGCCGTCAGGCACATCGAGGAGCTGCACATCGACTCGGGCCGGTGCAGTGTCCGGGTGGGCGACACCGAGCTGCCGGTGAGCCGGCGGCACACCCGCGAGCTGCGCGACCTGCTGGTCCGCCGGGCCAGGAAGGGCAGGACGGAATGACCTCCGACCCCCGTCCGGGGCGCCCCGCCGGGGCGCCGCGCACCGACGCCGCCCGCCGCATGGACGCCTTCCGCCGGTCCGAGACGCCGCGCCGGGTCAGCGTCACCAGCCCGCGCGCCGCCGCCCGCCGCCCCCGCTACCCGGCCACCAGGGAGATCGACGAGCAGACCCGCCTCGGCGAGGTCTACATGCGCTCCCTGCTGCGCACCCAGTTCCGGCTCGCCCTGTTCGTCTGCACCGTGCTGGCCTGCGTGGTCGGCGGCCTGCCGCTGCTGTTCCTGCTCATCCCCGAGCTGCGCGAGGTGGACGTCCTCGGCGTCTCCCTGCCGTGGGCGGTGCTGGCCGGGCTCATCTACCCCGCCTTCGTCATCGGCGCCTGGCTGTACGTCCGCCAGGCCGAGCGCAACGAACGCCACTTCGCCGAGCTGGTGGAACGCCGGTGACCGGCGCTGAGGGCCCGTCGTGAGCCTCGCCGCGGTGGTCGTCGTGATGGCCGCGGCCGTGCTCATCGGCGCGTACGGCATCAGGTTCTCCCGCACCACCTCCGACTTCTACGTCGCCTCCCGGACCGTCAGCCCCCTGTGGAACGCCTCGGCCATCGGCGGCGAGTACCTGTCGGCGGCCTCCTTCCTCGGCGTCGCCGGGCTGATCCTGTCCTACGGCGTGGACATGTTGTGGCTGCCCGTCGGGTGGACCGGCGGCTATCTGGTGCTCCTGGTGCTGGTGTCGGCGCCGCTGCGGCGCTCGGGAGCGTACACGCTGCCCGACTTCGCCGAGGCCAGGCTGGAGTCGATGACCGTGCGCAGGACGGCCAGCGTGCTCGTCGTCCTGATCGGGTGGCTGTACCTGATGCCGCAGTTCCAGAGCGCCGGGCTGGTGCTGCGCACGATCACCGGCGCGCCGGTGTGGGCCGGCGGGCTGCTGGTCGCCGGCGTGGTGGCGGTGAACGTGCTGTCCGGCGGCATGCGGTCGATCACGTTCGTGCAGGCGTTCCAGTACTGGCTCAAGCTGACCGCGCTGGCCGTGCCGCTGGTGTTCCTGCTGCTGGCCTGGAAGGGCGACGGCGCGCCCGCCCTCAGCGTCCAGGACGCGGTCACCTGGCAGATGCCGCTGGCCGGGGCCAAGGAGTACGGGCTCTACTCGACGTACTCGCTGATCCTGGCCACGTTCCTCGGCACGATGGGCCTGCCGCACGTGCTCGTGCGCTTCTACACCAACCCCGACGGACGGGCCGCGCGCCGGACGACGCTGGTCGTGCTGACCCTGCTCGGCGCGTTCTACCTGCTGCCCGCCCTGTACGGCTGGCTCGGCCGCCTCTACGCCCCCGACCTCGTGCGTACCGACGCCGTCGTGCTCACGCTGCCCAGCCGCATGATCGGCGGCACGCTCGGCGACCTGCTGACCGCGCTGGTGACGGCGGGGGCGTTCGCGGCCTTCCTGTCCACCTCGTCCGGGCTGACCGTGTCCGTCGCCGGTGTGATCGCGCAGGACCTGCTGAAGGGCGGGGTGCGCTCGTTCAGGATCGCCACGCTCATGGCGGTCGCGGTGCCGCTGGCGCTGGCGCTGTGGGCGCGGGCGCTGCCGGTCGCGGACGTCGTGGGGCTGGCGTTCGCGGTGGCCGCCTCGTCGTTCTGCCCGCTGCTGGTGCTGGGCATCTGGTGGCGGCGGCTCACCACGACCGGGGCGCTGGCGGGACTGTTCGTGGGGGGCGGGCTGGCGTGCGCGGCCGTGCTCGTCACGATCACCGGCGGGCCGTACGAGGGGCTGCCGGGGGCGCTGCTGGCCCAGCCGGCGGCCTGGACGGTGCCGATCGCGTTCACGGTGATGGTGTCGGTGTCGTTCCTGACGCCGCACCGCGTACCGCCGGGGGTGGCCCGCACGATGGTCCGCCTCCACACCCCGGAGAACCTGGACCTGGACCGCGGCGACTGGCACCCCCGCTCCCCCTGACCCGTGGGGGACGGCCTTCCGAGCCTTCCCGGTGCTCTGGGACGCGAGCCGGTGCGCCTCCTCGGCTCACGACCAGCCTGCGGCGACGCCTCCCAACCGCTCCGACGCCACCCTGTCCCCACTCGCACCCTCGTTCTCCGCCACGGTCCCAGCCCCGCTTCCGGCCCCGGCCTTGGTGGCGGATTCGGTTGCGCGGTCGTGTCCGGCCGGGGCCTCGCGGGTGCTTCGCGCGTGCCGAGGAAGCCGGGCCTGGTCGTGGGGCCGGCCGCTCTGTGGCGGCGGGTCCAGGCCGGGGCGGTAGAGGGCGGGGCCGGGTGGGGTCGGGGCGCGGCCGGGGCGTGGTTGGGCCGAACCTTGCGGTGTCCGGTCGTGATGGGGTGGTGCGTGTGGGGGAGGGCCGGGTTGGGCCGGTATCCGGTGGGCGAGGCTCGGGTGGGGCGGCTCAGGCGGTGGAGGGTCCAGGCCCGGACGCGGGCCGACGTCGGTGGGCGGGGTCTTGGAGCGACCGGGGCCCGGGTCCTGGGCGGAGGGCTGAGGCCGGCGGGAGAGGCCGTCCGTGGGAGACGGCCGGGCGGTCCGGCCGGGACGCTGAGCGCGCGTGCCGTACTGCGTGGTGCCGGCAGGGTCGTGCGGGGTGGTGTCGGAGGGATCGTCCGGGGTGGTTCCCTCGTCGGGGGCGAAGTACGGTCTCGTGGGAGGCGTCGGGCGGGGGACGTCGCCGTGCCGGGTGGCCTGTTCGGTCATGGGTCTGGCGTCCGTGCCCGCGTGGGTTTCGACGTCGAGCACCTCGTGTCCGGGGACGGTGTGCAGGGGCTCCTCGACCGGGGGCGGGTGGTGGACGGTCCGGCCGGTGGCCGCTCCCAGGTCGCCCGCGTGCTTGCGGCCCGGTCGCCAGGAGGGGGCTCCGCCTCTCGGCCAGTCCCGCAGCGTCCCGCCCTCGCGTGCCCCGGTCTCGCGTGCCCGGTCGACGCCCGTCCCGGGCTCTCGTGCCCGGCCCATGGCCGCTCCGCCTTCATGGGCCGCCGACGCGGGCGTTCCCGGGGCGGACGTGCCCGCGGTGCGCAGGGCGTGGCGGGGCGGGGAAGCGGGGAGGTGGTCCAGGAGGTGGGGGTCGGCGTCCAGGAGGCGGTCGATGAGGTGGGCCACGTCGTCCAGCCGTATCCGGAGCGTCGCTCGCGCCCGGGTGCCGCCGAGCCGCGCGTGCAGGTCCTCGCCCTCGACGTCGAGCTCCTCCACCCGTACCTCGGAGATCTCCAGGCGGACGTCGGGAGCGCCCGGCCCCGTCGAGGTGTCGCGCGCCCGCGGCAGCCGCCCGTCGGGGCTCGGGCAGGCGGGCGCGGAGGCGTCGGAGCCGAGCGCCCGCTCCTCGGGCGTACGGTCATCGCGGTGCGGGCTGCTCTCGGACATGACCTGCGATTACCCCTCGCGTATCCCCTCAGGCCCCGACATGTGGGGACTTGGGGGAGGTTTGACCAGAAGGTCAGGGAGGCGGGAGCTCCCCGGACCCCCGGGCGACCAGCTCGACGGGCACCCTGATCCGGCGCGGCTCGCGTACGGGATCCAGCAGCAGCTCCACCGCCCCGCGCGCCAGGCGGCCGATGTCGTAACGCACCACCGTCACGCCGGGGCTGAACAGGTCCGCCAGCGCGAAGTCGTCGAACCCCACGTACGCCGGCCGCTCGGGACGCCCCCGCAACGCCTGCAGGACGCCGATCGCCGCCCGGTTGTTCGTCGCGAAGAACGCCGTCGGCGGGTCGGGCAGGCCGAGCAGCCGCCCCACCTCGTACGACACCCGCCCCGGATCGAACACCCCCCGCACCACCAGCGCCTCGTCGGCCGCCACCCCCGCCGCGCCGAGCGCCGCCCGGTAGCCGCGGGCCCGGTCGTGCACCGAGCTCAGCCCGTCGTCGTCGGAGATCAGCGCGATGCGGCGGTGCCCGTGGGCGAGCAGGTGCGCGGTCGCGGTCCGGCCGCCGCGCTCGTCGTCCAGCATGACGACGTCGGCGTGGTCGAGGCCGCGCGGGACGCGGTCGACGAAGACCGTGCGCGGGCCGCCGTGCTCGGCCAGCCACGCGTGGTCGGCCGGCGACGGCACGACGATCAGCGCGTCCACGCCCCGCGCGTGCATCGACTCGATCAGCATGCGCTCCTTGTCCGGCCGCTCCTCGTACGAACCGAACACCACCAGCGCCTCCTGCTCGGCCGCCGCGGCCTCCACCGCGGCGGCGAGACGGGCGTAGAACTCGTTGGAGATGTTCTCCATGACCAGGCCGAGCGTCAGCATGGTCGCGCCGCGGGCCAGCCGGGCGGCGGCCTCGTTGCGGCGGAAGCCGAGCGTGCTGATCGCGTCGTGCACGCGCTGCTGGAGCGACGCCCGGACGTGCGGCTCCTGGTTGACCACGCGGGACACGGTCTTCAGGCTGACGCCCGCGTGCCGGGCGACGTCCGCCATGGTGGGTTTCCGGTTTGTCATAGTCTCCCCCCATGGAGGATGAATGGATCTGCGGCCGGATGGGCGAGGACGAGCCGTGGACGCTGGGCGCGGTGAACCCGCCGGTGTTCGAGAACTCGTTGTTCACCTTCGCCACGGCGGCCGAACTGGGAGCCGCGATCCGCGACGAGGACGAGCGGTACGTCTACGGCCGCGGCACCAACCCGACCGTCGACGTGGCGCAGCGCAAGCTGGCCGCGCTGGAACGCGGTGAGCGGGCCAAGTGCTTCGGCTCGGGGATGGGCGCCATCTCGGCGACGATCTCCTCGCTGGTCTCCGCCGGTGACCACGTGCTGGTGCTCGGCGCGGTGTACGGGCCGACCACGCAGTTCCTGCGCTACCTGGAGAAGTTCGGTGTCACGCATACGCACGTCGACGACCTCGCGGGATGTGACAGCGCTATCAGGGCGAGCACGCGCCTACTCTACTTCGAGTCGCCCTCCTACATGGCGTACGAGATCGTGGACATCGCGGGGGTGACCGACTGGGCGCGCGGGCGCGGGCTCGTCACCGTCATGGACAACACCTGGTCCACCCCCCTGTTCCAGAAGCCGCTGACGCTCGGCGTGGACCTGGTCGTGCACTCGCTGTCGAAGTACGTCGGCGGGCACAGCGACCTGGTCGGCGGCGTGGTGGTCGGGCCGTCCCGGCTGATCCGGCCGCTGGCGCTGACGGAGTACCAGCTCTACGGCGCGGCCATGTCGCCGCACGACGCGGCCAAGGTGATCAAGGGGCTGCGCACGCTGCCCGTCCGGATGGCCGCCCACCAGGAGCGGGGGCTCGCGGTGGCGGCGTTCCTGGAGGGGCATCCGGCCGTACGCGCGGTGAACCATCCGGGGCTGCCCTCCCATCCCGGCCACGCGATCGCGTTGCGCCAGATGTCCGGCTTCTCCAGCCTGTTCAGCATCGAACTCGCCACCGACGATCGCCAACAGGCCGCACTTTTCCTCGATAAATTGCGACATTTCAGGATTGGTGTTTCCTGGGGTGGCTTCGAGAGCCTGGTCAACGCGCCCGCCCTCACCATCGAGGAGAGCGTACGGGCCACCATGGGCATCCCCGTCGGCCTGGCCCGCCTGTCGATCGGCCTGGAGCCCGCCCAGACCCTGATCGAGGACCTGGCCCAGGCTCTGGACGCCCTGCCCGGCAACGCCGGCCCGATATCGGGGTGAACGGAATACCCGACCGCTCATCGCGCTGAACAGACCTTTCACCGCAGGCCATCCCCAACTAATCGCGGTACGCGAGCGGCTCGCCGAACAGCGCCCCCGCGGCTCTCCACGACGGGTAGGTTGCGCTCTTACGTTGGGCGTGATCCGCATCACAGTGGAGGTCTCGTGACGACCAGAGAACATGACGCGTCTGTCTATGAACAGGTACAGGAGAGCACTGAGTTCCAGGAGTTGAAACGGCGTTTCCGCCGCTGGACCTTCCCCATGACGGTGGCCTTCCTGCTGTGGTACCTGCTGTACGTGGTGCTGTCCGGCTGGGCCCGTGACTTCATGGGCATCAAGTTGCTCGGCGACATCAACGTCGGGCTGGTCTTCGGGTTGTTGCAGTTCGTCTCGACGTTCCTCATCGCGTGGGCGTACGCGCGGCACGCCGAGAGGAAGCTCGACCCGATCGCCGACAAGCTCCGCCACGAGGTCGAGGAGAAGACGCAGTGAGCTCTACGACGCTGGGGATGATCCTCTTCCTCACCTTCGTCGCCGGCACCCTGGCCATCACGTTCTGGGCCAGCCGCCAGACCAAGACGGCCGCCGACTACTACGCCGGCGGCCGGTCCTTCAGTGGCGTCCAGAACGGCCTGGCGATCGGCGGCGACTACATGTCGGCCGCCTCCTTCCTCGGCATCGCCGGCATCATCGCCGTCTCCGGCTACGACGGGTTCCTCTACTCCATCGGCTTCCTGGTCGCCTGGCTGGTGGCGCTGCTGCTGGTGGCCGAGCTGATGCGGAACTCCGGCAAGTTCACCATGGCCGACGTGCTGGCCTTCCGGATGAGCCCGCGTCCGGTGCGCACGGCGGCGGGCGTGTCCACGATCGTGGTCAGCATCTTCTACCTGCTGGCCCAGATGGTCGGCGCGGGCGCGCTGGTCGGCCTGCTGCTCGGCATCACCAGCGAGGCCGGCAAGGTCTGGACGATCATCGGCGTGGGCGCCCTGATGATCGTCTACGTGGTCTTCGGCGGCATGAAGGGCACGACCTGGGTCCAGATCGTCAAGGCCGTGCTGTTGATGACCGGCGCCGCGCTGGTGACGCTGATGGTGCTGGGCAAGTACGGCTTCAACCTCTCGTCCCTGCTCGGCGAGGCCGCCGCCACCAGCGGCCCGAAGGCCAACCCGGGCAACTTCCTCATCCCGGGCCTGAAGTACGGCACCGAAGCCCAGGGCCTGGCGGGCAAGATCGACCTGATCAGCCTCGGCCTCGCGCTGGTGCTCGGCACGGCTGGTCTGCCGCACATCCTCATCCGCTTCTACACCGTCCCGACCGCCAAGGACGCCCGCAAGTCCGTCCTGTGGGGCATCGGCATCATCGGCGTGTTCTACCTGCTGACGCTGGTGCTCGGCTTCGGCGCGGCGGCGATCGTCGGCAAGACCGACATCCTCAAGGCCGACAAGGCGGCCAACACCGCCGCCCCGCTGCTCGCTGAACGGATCGGCGCGCAGATGTTCGGCGACGTCGGCGGCACGATCCTGCTCGCGCTCATCGGCGCCGTCGCCTTCGCCACGATCCTGGCCGTCGTCGCGGGCCTGACCCTGGCCTCCTCCTCCAGCTTCGCCCACGACCTGTACGCGCACGTCTTCAAGCGCGGCGGCGCCAGCGAGCGGCAGGAGGTCGTCGTGGCCCGCGTCTCGGCCCTGGTCATCGGCGCCATCGCGATCGGCCTCGGCATCCTGGCCCAGGGCCAGAACGTGGCGTTCCTGGTCGCCCTGGCCTTCGCCATCGCGGCCTCGGGCAACCTGCCGGCGATCCTCTACAGCCTGTTCTGGAAGCGGTTCAACACGGCGGGCGCGGTCGCGGCCATCTACGGCGGCCTCGGCTCGGCGCTGATCCTGGTGATCTTCTCGCCGGTGGTCTCGGCCCCGCCGCCGCCCGCGGGCGGCGCGGTGACCGCGCTGATCCACGGCGTGGACTTCCACTGGTTCCCGCTGAGCAACCCGGGCATCGTCTCGATCCCGCTCGGCTTCCTGTTCGGCTGGCTGGGGACGATCCTCAGCAAGGAGTACAACGCCGCCAAGTACGCCGAGATCGAGGTGCGCTCGCTGACCGGCGTGGGCGCCGAGAAGGCCACCGAGCACTGACCCACCCCCCGCGTGAACGGGGCCCGGCCTGTCACCGGCCGGGCCCCGTTCACGTGCGTACGGCAGGGGGAGGCGCGCGGCGAGCGAACAAGCATAATCTGGACGCCTCCGAGCGTATGGAGGTTGAGATGGACGCCATTCGGCCTTCAGGCAAGCCCTCCGGCGGCGCGTCCGACCAGCCACCCGACCGGCTGTGCGAGGACCGGTCCGCCATGGACGCCGTGCTCGGCGCGGGCGGGGCCATGGGGGCGCTCATGCGCAGCCATCCCTGGGAGCGCACCCCGCTGGGCCCGCCGGAGAGCTGGCCGCAGAGCCTGACCGGCCCGGTCGGCATCTGCCTGTCCTCCCGCTTCCCCATGATCATCTTCTGGGGCCCCAAGCTGGCGCAGCTCTACAACGACGCCTACGTCCCGATCCTCGGCGGCAAGCATCCCGGCTCGCTCGGCCAGCCCGCCGACGAGTGCTGGCGGGAGATCTGGGACGTCGTCGGCCCGATGCTCCACCAGGTGCTCGACCGGGGACAGGCGACGTACTCCGACGACCTGCACCTCGTGCTGCGGCGCAGCGGGTACACCGAGGAGTGCTGCTTCACCTTCTCCTTCAGCCCGATCCGCGACGAGTCCGGCGGCGTGGGCGGCGTGTTCTGCGCCGTCACCGAGACCACCGGCCGGGTGGTGGGCGAACGCAGGCTGGCCGTGCTGAGCGACCTCGGCGAGCGGACCATGACCGCCACCTCCGCCGCCGAGGCCTGCGCGCAGGCGGCCGCCGTCTTCGCCCGGCACCGCGACGACGTGCCGTTCGCGCTGCTCTACCTGCTGGACGCCGACGGCCGCACCGCCCGCCTGGCCGCCGCCGCGGGCCTGGAACCCGGCGGCGCGCTGAGCCCGGCCACCCTCCTCCTGGACGAGGAGGAGAGCACCCGCTGGCCGCTGCGCGAGGCCGCCGAGAAGGGCCGCGTCGTGACGTCCTGCCCGCCCGACCAGGCGCTCGCCCGGCTGGCCAGGCCCGGGTTCGACCCGCCGGACACCGCCCTGGTCCTGCCGCTGGAGCAGGCGGGAGCCGATCACCCGGCCGGGTTCCTGGTGGCCGGCGTCAACAGCGCCCGCCCGCTCGACGCCGACTGCCACACCTTCCTGGGCCTGGCCGCCAACCACATCTCGGCGGCCCTGGCCAACGCCACCGCGTTCGAGGCCGAGCACCGCCGCGCCGAGCAACTGGCCGAGCTGGACCGGGCCAAGACCATGTTCTTCGCCAACCTCAGCCACGAGTTCCGCACGCCGCTCACGCTCATGCTCGGCCCGGCCGAGGACCTGCTCGGCTCGGTGCTGCGCGAGGCCGACCGGGAGCGGGTCCGTACCGTGCACGCCAACGCGCTGCGGCTGCTCAAGCTGGTCAACACGCTGCTGGAGTTCTCCAGGGGCGAGGAGGGCGCGCTGCCCGCCGAGCCCCGGCCGGTGGAGCTCGGCGCGCTCACCGCCGAGGTGGCCAGCCTGTTCCAGGCGGCGGTCGAGCGCGGCGGGCTGAGCCTCGTCCTGGACTGCCCGCCGCTGCCCAGGCCGGTCCTCGTCGATCCCGACCTGTGGGAGAAGGTCGTGCTCAACCTGCTGTCCAACGCGTTCAAGTTCACCCTGCGCGGGGAGATCAGGGTCCGCGTGGACGTGGCGGGCGACCGGGCCAGGGTCACCGTCGGCGACACCGGCGTCGGAATCCCGGCCGCCGAGCTGCCCCGGCTGTTCGAACGGTTCCGCCGCGTCGCCGGCACGCGGGCCAGGAGCGGCGAGGGCAGCGGCATCGGGCTGGCGCTGACGCGGGAGCTGGTGGAGCGGCACGGAGGCGTCATCGAGGTGGAGAGCGTGCTGGGGGAGGGGAGCACGTTCACGGTGCTGCTGCCGTTCGCACCCGACGGGCAGGCGTCCGGGACGGCCGCCGGGAGCGGCGTCCACGCGGCCGCCTTCGTGCAGGAGGCGCTCGGCTGGGTCCCGAACGACCCCGCCGCCGCGGAACGGGCGCCCGAGGTGCTGGTCGTCGACGACAACGCCGACATGCGGGCGCATCTCGTCCGCCTGCTGTCCCCGCACTGGCGGGTCGCCGCCGTCGCCGACGGCGAGGCCGCCCTGCGGGCCGTCGCGCAGGCGCCGCCCGAGCTGGTGCTCACCGACGTCATGATGCCCGGCCTCGACGGGTACGGCCTGCTGCGCGCCCTGCGCGCGGACGAACGCACCCGCACCATCCCCGTGATCATGGTCTCCGCGCGGGCCGGCCAGGAGGCCACCGTCGAGGGCCTGGAGTCGGGCGCGGACGACTACCTGATCAAGCCGTTCACGGCCGCCGAGCTGGTCGCCAGGGTGGGCACCCACCTGCGTGCCCTGCGTCGGCGCGCCGACGCGACCCGGCGCATCCGGGCCCTGGCCGAGCTGGGCGAACGCCTGCACGCCAGTCTCGACCCGGACGAGATCGCCGGCGTGCTGTGCGAGCACCTGGTGCCCGAGTACGCGGCCGGCTGCGCGGTCTGGCTCGTCCCGGACGACGCGGACGCTCCCGGCGGCCCGCCGGCGCCCCCGCGCCGCCAGGCCGTCCGCACCACCCCCGACCTCCCCGCCCCCGCCCGCACCCTCCTCCGCACCCCGCCCGCATCCGGCCCGGCCCGCGCCCTGCTGCACGGTCCACCCCCGCCCGACCCCGCCGGGCTGCTCGCGTTACCCCTGCGGGGACGGCGTGGGAGCGTCGGCGTGGTCACCCTCGCCCAGCCCGCCGCCGCGACCGCCGACCCGCAGGCCCGCGCCTTCCTGACCGCGCTGGCCGACCGCGCCGCCCTCGCCTTCGACAACGCCGCCGCCTACGCCCGCGAGCACCGCACCGCCCTCAGCCTCCAGCGCTCGCTGCTCCCGGCCCGGCTGCCCGACCTCGACGGCCTGCGCCTGGCCGCCCGCTACGAGCCCGGCACCTCAGGACGGCTCGTCGGCGGCGACTGGTACGACGTCATCGCCATGCCCGGCGGCCGCGTGGCCCTGGTGATCGGCGACGTAGTCGGCAAGGGCGTGGAGGCCGCCGCGCTCATGGGCAGGCTGCGCGCCGCCGTCCACGCCTACGCCCTCGAAGGCGTGCGCCCCGCCCACCTGCTCGAACGCCTCAACGTGTTCGTCACCCAGGGCGGCCTCCGCTACTTCACCACCATGCTCTTCGCCGTCTACGACCCGGCCGAGCGCCGCCTGGAGATCGCGAACGCCGGTCACGTCCCGCCGATGCTGGTGCCGTCCACGGGGGCGGTACGCCTGCTGGAGGCGCACCACGGCCAGGCGCTCGGCGTGGACCCCGGGTTCGCCTACGGCGGGCAGACGTTCGTCCTGCCCAGGGGCTCGACCCTGCTGCTGTACACCGACGGCCTGGTCGAGACCCGCGACGAGCCGCTGACCCGGCGGCTGGACGACCTGCGCGCCGCCCTGGCCGCCGGACCCGGCGACGCCGAGTCGGTCTGCGACCGCGCCCTGCGGGTGATGACCGAGCACGGCGCCCGCGACGACGTCGCCCTGCTCGCCCTGCAGATCCCCTGACCCGGGCCTCAGCCCCGCCGGTCGTCCACCTCGACGGCCAGGTGGGGCCAGGCCAGGTCGGCGGCGGTCAGCGCGCCGAGCGGAGGCAGGCCCTCCTGCGGGAGGAACCGGACGACGGTCCCGGTCGTGCCGTCGTCGGCGACGGGTTCGAGGCCGGTCACCGGCACGCCGTGCTCGTAGCGGCCGCTCCAGGAGCCGTCGAGGCGGCGGTTGGTGTGGACCAGCCACGTGCTGAGCGCCGCGACGACGGACATGCCCCGGCGCGGGCGGCCGTCGGGCAGCGCCGGGGCCTCGGGGTGGTCGAAGAAGCGCAGGTCCTTCGTCGCCATGACCGGCTTGCGCACCGGACGTCCGTGCTCGTCGAGGCGGGTGTCGGTGCCCCGGCCGTCGTCGGCGACCTCGACGGACCCGTCCGGGCGCAGGACGACGACGCAGCGCCCGCCGCCACGGGACTCCGCCTCGTCGGCCGCGTACGCGAGGACCTCCAGCACCAGGTGCCGGACGCCGCCGGCGGCGAACACGTCGGGACGGGCGCGGACGTGGGCGAGATGCTCGACGTCGACCGTGCCCGTCCAGTCGTGCGTCGTGTTGCGCCAGGAGGCTCTCATGGGCCCATCGTCCCAGGCCCGCCAGGTGAGCCGACCGGCGCGGCCACCGGTCGGCTCGGGTTCTGGGCGGCTCAGCTCCCGACGGGCTCCGCGCGCAGCCGCGCCGAGTGCTTGACCAGGGTGATCAGCACCTCCCGGCTGGAGTCCCGCTTCCGCGCGTCGCACATCACGATCGGGATCGACGGGTTGAGCTGCAGCGCCAGCCGCACCTCGTCCAGCTCGAATGTCGGCGCCCCCTCGAAGCAGTTCACCGCCACCACGAACGGCGTCCCGCGCCGCTCGAAGTAGTCGACCGAGGGGAAGCAGTCGGCCAGGCGGCGGGTGTCGGCCAGGATGACGGCCCCCAGGGAGCCCTCGGCCAGCTCGTCCCACACGAACCAGAAGCGTTCCTGCCCCGGGGTGCCGAACAGGTACAGGACGTAGTCGGTGCCCAGGGTGATGCGTCCGAAGTCCATGGCCACCGTGGTGGTGCGCTTGGCCTCCACGGAGGTGAGGTCGTCGACGCCCACGCTGCGGTCGGTCAGCACCTCCTCGGTGCGCAACGGCCTGGTCTCGGACACGGCGCCGACCATCGTCGTCTTGCCCGCGCCGAATCCTCCGGCGATCAGGATCTTGATCGCCGTCGGGAGGCGCGGGCGCTCAGAGCGAGCGAAGACCATCGAGCACCGCCCTGTACATCTTCATGTCATGCATGTCCACCTCGGATTGCGGTTCCTGGGCAGAGACGAGTTCACGGTCGAACAGGTCGCCTAGCAGCACGCGGATCGTGCCGGCCGGGAGGTTCAGGTGCGCGGCTATCTCGGCGACCGACTTGGGTTCGCGACAGAGCTGGAGGATGCGCAGATGCTCGGGGTCCAGCCCGGCGTCGGGGCCCGGCGGCGGACCCACCGCCAGCGCCATGGAGATGAGGTCGAACTTGCCGTGCGCGGGCTGGGTCCGCCCGCGCGTGACGACGTAGGGCCGGATGATCTCCGGATCTATCCAGTGTTCGTCCGTGGACTCCTCCGTGGTGCTCACCGGTCGCTCCTGGCCACGGCCTCGGCGTTGCGCGCGCCGGAGGTCAGGTACTGGCCGACCCGCGCCACCAGCATCGCCATCTCGTACGCCACCAGCCCGATGTCGGCGTTCTGGGCGCAGAGCACGGCCAGGCAGGCGCGCTCGCCGGCGGTGGTCACGATCAGGAACTGCGACTTCCACTCCACGACCGTCTGCCGCACCGGACCGGCGGAGATGTGGTCCGCGACGCCCTTGGCCAGGCTCTGCAGGCCGGAGGCGACGGCCGACAGGTGCTCGCCGTCGGTGCGTTGCAGACCGGCGGACGAGGCCATGAGCAGGCCGTCGGAGGACAGCACGATGGCGTGCTCGGCCTCCTTGATCCGGCCGATCAGGTCGTCGAGCAGCCAGTTGAGGTCGGTGCCCGCGGTGGGGGTCATGTCGGGCCTCCCGTCGGGAGCCGGGCCGCGGCGGTCATGCCTCGCCCCCCGGCTGCTCTTCCATCAGCCTGGCCGCCTCGGTGCGGCCAAGACGGGTGCCTGACTGCAGGGATCCCATCATGGCGCGGATCTCCTCGGGCGAGCGCTCGTCATCGTCCTCCTCGAAATCGGGCTGCGTCGGCGTGTCGTCACGCAGCGCTGGCGCCAGGTTGGCCTGGGGGACTCGGAAGGGCAGGCCGGACGGCGTGAACTCGGCCACAGGCTGCTGCTCCGGTTCCGCGGGCGGTTCTGGTTCAGGTGAAGGCGAGGGTGCTGGTACTGGTGCTGGGAAGGGATCTGCCACTGCATGGATCTGGGTGGGGAAGGCGATGGGGGCGGGGGCGGGACGCGGCGGGGTCAGGGTGCGGACGTTCTCGGCGGGCCGCGCGACCGTCGCCAGCGTGGTCCCGGTGCTCGTACGGCGGGGCAGGCTCGGCCGGTCGTCGCCCTCCGGGTGCCGCGGCGCCGGGTCGAGCTCGACCAGCTCCTGCGGCAGCAGCACCACGACCGTGGTCCCCCCGTACGGGGAGGACTTCAGCACGACCTGGATGTCGTGCCGCCGGGCGAGCTGGCTGACCACGTAGAGGCCCAGCCGGGCGGTGCCGGAGATGCGGAACTCGGGCGGGTCAGCGATGCGCTCGTTGGCGGCGTCGAGGTCCTCGGGCTTCATGCCGAGCCCGCGGTCCTCGATCTCGATGACGTACCCGTTGGCCACGAGCTGCCCGCTGACCTGCACGTTCGTGTACGGCGGCGAGAACGACACGGCGTTCTCGATCAGCTCGGCCAGCAGGTGGATGACGTCGCCGACGGCCCGGCCGACGAGCACGACCTCGCCCATCGGCATGAGCGTGACCCGGGTGTAGTCCTCGACCTCGGCCAGCGCACCGCGCACCACGTCCACCATGGGGACGGACCGCCGCCACGTACGGGCGGGCGACGAACCGGACAGGACGATCAGGTTCTCGGCGTTGCGCCGCATCCGGATGGCCAGGTGGTCGAGGCGGAAGAGCTCCTTCAGCTCCTCCGGGTCGGTCTCCCGGCGCTCCATCACGTCCAGGACGGTGAGCTGCCGGTGCACCAGGCCCTGGGTGCGGCGGGCCAGGCTGAGCAGGATGTCGCGGATGCTGCGGCGCAGCTCGGCCTGCTCGGCCGCGACGGTGATGGCCGTGTGCTGCATGGTGTTGAACGCCTGGCCCACCTGGCCGATCTCGTCGTCGCCGAACTCCAGCGCGGGCGCCTCCTTGGCGACGTCCACCTCCTCGCCGTGGCCGATGCGCTCGACGATGCCGGGCAGGCGCTCGTCGGACAGCTCGTGCGCGGCGTCGCGCAGCTTCTGCAGCTGGGCGAACAGGGCGCGGGCGGTGGTGATGGACAGGATGATCGAGGCGACGACGGCCACCAGCCCGAGACCGGCGGCCAGCACCAGCCGGACGATGACGCCGGCCGCGACGGGCACGACCCGGTCCACCAGGCGGTCGCCGGCGGCCAGCACCAGGGCGCTGAAGTCGGCCAGCGCGCGGTCGGCCGCGCTCTTCCACTGCGCCGCGCCGAACGGCAGCGCCCCGGCCTGCGGGCCCTGCCCGGAGATCAGGTTCTCCATGGTCTGGAGCCTGCTCAGCGACTCGCCCTTCAGCAGCTTGTCGAAGGCCGCCTGCTCGGAGTCGGGCAGCTCGTCGCCGGCCTGCTCGGCGAGGACGTGCCAGGCGCCGACGGTCTGGGTGAACTGCGCCTGCTCCTCGGCCGAGATCCGCCCCTGGACGAGCGCGCCGGCCAGCAGGGCGTCCTCGCGCGCCAGCACCTCGCGGGACCTGTTCAGGGCCAGGAGCGTGCGGATGTCCTTGGCGACGGTCTTGTCGTCGACGGTCGCCAGCGAGCCGTAGAGGGTGAAGACGGAGTCGATCAGATCGCTGTAGGCGGCCGTGGCCTCCAGTTTGTCCAGGCGGCCGGCGTCGATGGCCTTGCGGGTCTCCTTGAGCGTGCCGAGGGCCTTGAGCACGTCGTTCAGGCGACCGGCGCCCTCGTCGTCGATGGCCCAGCTCACCAGGCCGCCGGTCGCCGCCTCCTGGAACGCGGCGAGCAGGCCGTCGGTCTTCTTGCGCTGGTTGTCCAGGTCACGGCGGGGGCCGCCGGTGGCGTCGCTGAGTTTCACGACGGAGATCCGGCGCTCCCTCTGGAGCTCGATGAGCAAGGGCTCGCTGGGGCCCACTACGCTGGAGTCGACTTGAGAGACCCAGAGCAGGTTGACACCCTCACGAAGGGTGACCCAGGCAGCGAACGCCCACAGTGCCGTGAGGGAGAGCAGTAGAGCTGTGACTTTGGTCCGCAGGCTCGTATTGCGGAAGCCCATTTATACCCACCCTGTGAAAGTCATTTCGCGTGCTCATCATCCGGACAGGTCATGGCATATCGACGCTGTCGATCACGAAACCTTAGCGCAGTTCCAAAGCGTCTCTCAAGCAACACTAGGCACTATCTGTACTTATATCCCATTTTTGACACCAGTAGTCAAAAATGGGCAAAATGGGTAGCCTTTATTAATGCCCGACTCGTCTCCCCCTGCTTACTTCAGCATCAGAAATACCCTGCTCAAGCAGTCCGACCAGCTCGCCGGCGTGCCCGAACCCGACCGGGCCGCGGTACTCGCAACCGCGTTGGAGGCCGTCCCGGTGGCGGCCGGATTCCTGCGGCCGTACTCCACGTTGTTCGCCGAGGGCGACAGCTCGGCGAGCAGGCTGGCCTTCAGTTGCCTGTCCGCCGCGGCCACGTTTCCGGACGCAGCGCGTGACGAAGTAGCCGAACTCGGCACACTCACCGCGATCCTTTTCGGTCTGGACGACATAGCCGACAACATCGCCGGCTCCTGGTCCCCGGACGACGTCCTGGCGATCTTCGGCCGCCTCTCCTCGGTCCTGCGCGGCCAGGGAACCGACCCCGGCGACGAGGGGCCGGTGGGCGAGGCCCTGCGCGCCTGGCGCGACTGGTGGACGCGGTTCGGCGCCGACCCGGAGGTGGCGGTGTACGCGCCCGCCCTGGCCGAGCAGCTCGACCTCGCGGGCGCGGCCATGGCCCGCGAGCGGGCGTGGTCGGAAGGCGGGGAACCCTGGCCCGACTACGACACCTACGTGGACAACGGCACCCAGACGATCCTGTACAGGACGTGGTGGGTGGCCGGTCTCGGGGTGCGCGGTCCCCGTCCGGCGCACGACCGGCACTGGCGGGCCGTCGTGTCCGCCACCCATCTCGGCGCGGCCTGCATGCGGCTGGCCAACGACATCAGGACGTTCGAGCGGGAGCGCAGCGAGGGCAAGCCGAACTCCGTCCTCATCCTGGAGCGGGCGGGCACGGACACGCGGGCCGCGGTCGACGGGGTCGCCGCTCACATCGCCGAGCTCAACGGGCGCTTCCTGAACGCGCTCGCCGGGCTGCCCCCCGAACTGGCCGCGATCGCCGAGGGGCAGCGCAGGAGCGTGGCCTTCAACGGCGCGTGGTACCTGGCCAGGGACACGCACGCCTACACGGTTCGCGAACTGGCCGGGGACGTCGGAGCACACGGCGGCTAGGAGGGACGCGCGAGGTGGGCGGCGGCGAGCTCGGCCGACCTGACCACCGCGACCGGCACGTACAGGTCCTTGTCATGCCAGAGGGGAACGTGCCGCTCGTCCGCCGCGCGGGTCAGGTACTCCAGCCCCCGTTCCACGGCCGCCTCACGCCGTGGTTCGGCCCGTCCGGGGGTCAGCAGCAGGGTCTGCATCGCGTACGACGTCTCCTCCCGGGTGCCCGTCCAGCGGCCCCACGAGCCGTCCGCCCGCTGCGTGTCCAGCACCCAGCGGGCGGCCGCCGCCACGGCCTCGTCCGAGGCCGGGCCGCCGAAGTCGGCCAGCGCGAGCGCGCAGCTCACGGTCGCATAGTACGGCGAGGCGTGCCACCTGTCGGCCCAGAACCCGCCGGGGTCCTGCCGCTCGCGCAGCCAGGCGGACAGGCCGGTGATCGCCTCGCCGTAGCGCGGCGCGGCGTCCGGCCGGCGGGCGGCGTACTGGCCGAAGGCGTCGAGCACGTGCGCGTTGACGCTGATCGACACGCCCTGCTCGCCGGGCCAGGTGGTGAAGTGGGAGCCGTTGTGGAAGTGCCACAGGCAGTCCGGCTCGTACGGCGAGCCCAGCAGCGCCAGCGCGTACAGCGCGACGGAGGTGGTGTCGGCGTCGGCCGGCAGCCCCGGGCCCGCCGGGGTGCCCTGGGGCCCGATCGCCGCCCGCAGGTCCGCGATCATCTCCGGCGGCACCTCGACGGGCACCCCGGCGCGGGCCAGCCAGCTCAGCACCCAGCCGCGCTCGAACACGGTGATCGGCAGCCCGACCGGGACCGGGCCGCCGTGGATGCGCACGACCGCCTCCAGGTGGTCGAGGACCGGGCCCGCGACCCGGCCGCCGAGCCAGGCGGCGGCCGCGGCGGGCGAGGCGCCGACGGTGCCGATGGCCGACGGCCGCGCCCCCAACGCGCCGCGGGCGTCCGGGCCCGCGATCTCCAGGGCGTGCAGCAGCTTGTCCGGGATGTCCTGCCCGGCGGCGACCCAGGACCTGATCGTGTCCAGGGTTCCGTAGCCCATGCCCGCGGGCAGCGGCAGCGGCGGGTGCCCGCTGTGCCCGTTGATGAGCGACACGAGCGAGGGGACGATGTGCTCGATGGCCGGCATGTCGGGCAGGCTGAGCGGCGCGGACAACAAGGCGGAGAGCGCGCGGAGTCCGCGTTCCGCCGCCGGGGCCGCCGCGTCGAGGTCCATGCCCGGGTCGCCCCGGCGCGCCGCGGTCAGCAGCGCCTCGGTCGCGCTCAGCGTCGGCACGAGCCCGTAACCGTCGGGAGCGCCCCAGGAGCCGTCCGCGTGCTGGACGGCGGTGAGGTGGTCGAGGCGCTCGCGGTGCCCGATCAGCCAGGGGGCGAGCGAGACCAGCCGCCCGGTCTCGTAGACCGACGGCGAGACCTGCCCCCACGGCCGGAGCATGAGGCTGGAGACGAGGTCGTCCGCGCGCGCGCTGATGTCCGCCGCCGTGCCGGCGGCGGTGCTCGTCCGGCTCACGCGCGTGCGGTCCGCTCGATCGGGTGCAGCCTCAGCATCAGCTTCTCCTTCGGCCGGGTCGAGGCGCCGGGCAGGGCCGTCAACGGCTGGGGGTTGGTCAGCTCCGGCCGGTACCGGCTCAGCAGGTTGGCGACGACGAGCGGCGCCTCGACGTAGAACAGGTGCTGGCCGAGGCAGATGTGCGGGCCGGCACCGAACGGGATGAAGGCGTAACGGTGACGCCGCTCGCCCTTTCCGTCGGCCCAGCGGTCCGGGTCGAACTCCAGCGGCCGGTCCCAGAACTCCGGCAGCCGATGGGTGCTGAACGGACTGATCAGCACGTGTGTCCCCGCCTTGATCCGGACGCCGCCGACCTCCGTGTCGGCCAGTGTCTGGCGGGGCACGATCCACGCCGTCGGGTAGATGCGCAGCAGCTCCTGCAGGACCATGCGGAGATAGGGCAGCTCGGCGACCTGGGCCGGGCGCACCGGGCCGTCGACGTCGAGGCGGGCGATCTCCTCGCGCAGCCGGGCGTCCACCTCGGGGTGCTCGTGCAGCAGGCCCCAGAGCCAGGTGAGCGACATCGCCGTGGTCTCGGTGGCCGTGCCGTAGACGCTCACCAGGTCGTGCCGGACCTGGTGGACGTCGACCTCGCCGTCCGGCCCGCGTCTGCCCCTGACCAGGGCGGCCAGCACGTCGGTGTCCTTGCCGTGCGAGGTCTCGGCGACCGCCTGCTCGATCAGCGGGTAGACGATCTCGTCGATCTTCTTCTTGGCGGCCATGAACGCGCGGTCGCCGGGCAGCGGCACGGAGTCCGGCACGAACGGCAGCAGCAGCCGGAAGGCGATGGACGTGGCACACGTGGCGAACTCGGGCGCCAGCACCGCGGCCGTCTCCCGCGAGATCCGTCCGCCGAACAGGACCTGGGCGACGGCCTGGTTGATGATCGTGGTCATCTCACGCCCGGCGTCCACCGGCCGGCCCGTACGGGCGTGGCCGTCGAAGGCGCGCAGGTAGTCGTCGATGAGCTCGGTCATGTCCTCGGCCAGCGAGGCCGTGTGCTTCACGGTGAACAGCGGCTGGAGGATCTTCCTGGTGGTCGACCACGTGTCGCCCTCGCTGAGGATGCCGTGGCCGGTCACCCGGCGTACGGCCTGCCAGAGGGTGCCCTCGCGGACGAAGTTCGCCGCGTCGGTCTTGAGGATCTGCTGCACGTGGTCGGGGTGCGAGATCAGGTACGGGCGGAACGGGCCGAGATCGAGCCGGACGATCCGCCCGTCCGCCTCCGTCCCCATTTTCGCGAGTTCACTGACAGGATCCTTGACCAGACGCGGCACCACTCGATAAAGGGGAAGGGTCTTGGGGCTACTCGCGGGGGCGTGCGGCATTGGGGGGAACCCCGATCCTGAGGATGACGCTGAAGGCAAGAGTGGCTATATCGCCATATGTTACTTTTTGCGTGATTATGGCATGATCATCCGCCCGTGATCAAGGTTGGGGCGTGATGGTACAGTTACGCTTCTTGTGGGATCATGCGAGCCGCGTCGTGGGGGCGCGCGGCCTGGGCCGTACACTGCGCTGACGGCCTGTCCCTCATCCGACCTGGCGCTTCGTCGCTGGATGCTGCGGTCTTCCGTGTAGATTCAAGATCGTACTTGGGGGTAGAGCGGCGATGGATCCCGGCCGGACGACGCCACGACGCGACGACGACGTGATCGCGCGCTGCCGCGCCCTGCTCGAACCCGCGCTCCGCCAGGCCGTCTCCGAGCTGCATCCCTGGGGCGCGCGCATGGCCGCCTTCGCCCTCGGCTGGCCCGACGCCGAGGGCCACGTCAGCGGCGGTGGCGGCGGTGCTGGTGGCGGTGCTGGTGGCGGCGGCAAGATCCTCCGGCCCGCCATCGCCATGCTCAGCGCCGAGGCCGTCGGCGGCACCGCCGAGCAGGCGCTGCCCGGCGCGGTCGCGGTCGAGCTCGTGCACGCCTTCTCCCTCGTGCACGACGACATCATCGACCGCGACGAGCAACGCAGGCACCGGGACGCGCTGTGGAAGGCGTACGGCGTGGGCCCGGCGGTGCTGGCCGGCGACTCGCTGCTGGCGCTGGCCGTCAGCCGCCTGAGCGGCCACGCCGAGGCGATGCGCCACCTGTCGGCGGCCCTGACGGAGCTGGTGCAGGGGCAGACGGCCGACATGACGTTCGAGACCCGCCCGTGGACGGGGCCCGAGGAGGTCACCGTCGAGGAGTACACGCGGATGGCCGCGGGCAAGACGGGCAGCCTGCTGGCCGCGGCCGCGGCGGCGGGGACGGCGCTCGGCGGGGCGCCCGCGCTGTCCGGCCGCATGTGGGGGATGGGACTGGACCTCGGGATCGCCTTCCAGATCGCCGACGACGTGCTCGGCATCTGGGGGGACCCGCGGGTCACCGGCAAGCCCGTGCACAGCGACCTGCGGCGCGACAAGAAGACGTTGCCCGTGCTCGCGGCGCTCGCCGTCGGCGGGCCCGCCGCCGAGGAGCTGTCCGAGGTGCTGGCGAAGGGCGCCGGGGACGAGGAGAGCGCGCGGCGGGCCGCCCGCCTGGTCGAGGAGGCGGGCGGCCGGGCCCTGGCCGAGGAGGTCGCCGACCGCCACCTGTCGGCGGCGCTGGCCGTCATGGACGAGCACCTGCCCGGCGCCGCCGCCCTGCGTGCCCTGTGCGCCTCGGTGACCAACCGCACCCACTGACGCCCACGACCCGCGCCGCCGCGGCTCCCGGAGGGGTTCGGCGACGCCCGGCGCGGGTCGTCAGGCGCGGGCCGACAGGCGACGTCGGGCGCGGGGCCGTCAGGCGGACCGCGGAGAGGGTCAGGGGCGGGAGGCCTCGTCGAGGAGGGTCAGCTCCTCTTCGCTCAGCTCCAGCTCGGCCGCCGCCAGCAGCGGCTTGAGCTGGCGCGGGTCGCGCGCGCTGGCGATCGGCGCGGTGACCGTGGGCTGGGCGGCCAGCCAGGCCAGCGCCACCGAGGCGGGCTCCGCGCCGCGCTCGGCCGCCACCTTCAGCAGCCCTTCGAGCGCCCTGCGCCCGTGCTCGGTGTCGAGGTACTCGGCCGCCTTCCCGGCCCGCGGGCTGTCGACGGTGACGCCGGGCTGGTACTTGCCGGTCAGGAACCCGCGGGCCAGCCCGAAGTACGGCGTGCTCGACAGGCCGGCCGCCGCCACCACGTCCCGCAGCTCGCCCTCATACCCCCGGTCGACCAGGTTGTACGGCTGCTGCAACGCCACGTACGAGGCCAGCCCCTCGTCCCGGGAGATCCGGAGGGCCTCGGCCAGCCGCTCCGGCCCGTAGTTCGACGCGCCGACCTGACGCACCTTGCCCTCCCTGACCAGCGCGTCGAAGGCGGCCAGCGACTCCACCAGAGGCGTGTCGTGGTCGTCCACGTGCGCCCAGTACAGGTCGATGTAGTCGGTGCGCAGGCGGCGCAGCGAGTCCTCGACGGCCGTCCGGATTGTGGCCGGGGCCAGCCCTTCGAGCCCCTCCAGCATGCCGACCTTGGTGGACACGACCACGGAGTCGCGGTTGCCGCGGTCGGCCATCCACTCGCCGATGATCAGCTCGGACGTGGACTCGCCGGTCACCCAGTGGGGGTAGACGTCGGCCGTGTCGATGAAGTTGCCCCCGCCCTCGACATAGGCGTCGAGTATCGCGAACGAGGTCTCCTTGTCCGCGGTCCAGCCGAAGACGTTGGTGCCGAGCGATATCGGGAAAACGGACAGGTCCGTCGTGCCTATTGATCTCATGCGGCCATTATCCGCGCCCCCGGCGAAGAGGCACGGACGGCGCCCCGGTCACGTCCGTGCCTGGTCGCGGACCTGACGTCAGTGCTCCACGGAGGCCAGGTCGAGGGCGCGCGGGGTGAGCAGCCAGACCACCAGCGCGCCGATCAGCATCAGCGCCGCCCCCGCCCCGGAGGTCAGGGCCAGCGAGTCGGTGAAGGCCGTCCTGGCCGTCTCCACCAGCCGCGCCCCCTGAGCCCCCAGCTCGGCGGCCACGTCGAGCGCGCCGCCCAGCGACTCGCGCGCCGCGCCCGCGGCCGGGCCGCCGTAGTTCAGCCCGTCCCGGTAGACCACGGCGGCCACGCTGCCCAGCACGGCCACGCCGAGCGCGGCGCCCACCTCGTAGCTGGTCTCCTCGATGGCCGCCGCGCTGCCCGACTTCTCCGGCGGCGAACCGGCCATGATCACCGCGGAGGCGATGGCCAGCGCGCCGTTGCCCGCGCCGATCAGCGCCAGCGCGACGGCGACCGGCCAGTAGCCCAGCGGGTGCGGCGCCAGGGCCAGCAGCAGGAACCCCAGCCCCGTCACCGCGAGCCCGCCCGTCAGCACCGGGCGGGCGCCGACGCGCTCGGCCAGGACCGGCGCGAGCGGCGAGGCGATCAGCGCGGCCAGCGCGGCGGGCAGCAGCCGCACGCCCGTCTCCAGCGGCGCGTACCCCTGGACGAGCTGCATCCACTGCGCGAGCAGCAGCAGCACGGCGGCCATCGCGATCGACGTGGTCAGCGCCGTCACCACGCCCGCCGAGAACGGCCCGCTGCGGAACAGCCTGATCTCCAGCAGCGGATCGGGCCTGTGCAGGCACCGCACCACGAACCAGCCCAGCGCGACCGCCGCGACCGCGGTGGCGGCCAGGGCGGCGGGCGAGGTCAGGCCGTCCTTGCCGAACGTCTTGACCGCGTACAGCAGCGCGGCCATGCCCGCCATCGACAGGACGGTGCCCAGCGCGTCCCACCGGCCCGGCCGGGGGTTGCGCGTCTCCGGCAGCAGGAGCAGCCCGGCGACCACGGCCACCGCCATGACGGGCACGTTCACCAGGAACGCCGACTGCCAGGCGAAGTGCTCCAGCAGGAACCCGCCCAGGATCGGGCCGAGCGCCGCGCCCATCGCCGCCATCGCCGACCAGACGCCGAGCGCCCTGGCCCGCTCGCCCGGGTCGGTGAACAGGTTCCGGATCATGGACAGCGTGGACGGCATGATCATCGCGCCGCCCACGCCGAGCAGCGCCCGTACGGCGATCACCTCGGCGGCCGAGTCGGCCGCCAGGACCGCCGTCGAGGCCAGCCCGAACACGGCGAACCCGGCCAGCAGCATGCGCTTGCGCCCCCACCGGTCGCCCAGCGCGCTCGCCGTGACCAGCAGGCCGGCCAGCACCAGTGAGTACGCGTCCACCATCCACAGCAGCTCGACCGAGGTCGGCCGCAGGTCCTCGGTGATCGCGGGCAGGGCGACGTTGAGCACGGTCATGTCCATGACCACGAGCAGCACGCTGGCCGACAACACGGCCAGGCCCGCCCACCGCCTGCGCGCCGGGACGCCGGTGGCCGTCATCACGACCACCCCCCGGCGCCCGCGCCGGCCAGGAACGTCTCGCGCAGCAGCCTGGGCACGTCCCTGCGGGCGACGTCGCCGCGGCGCAGGCTCTCCCGGACGGCCACGAGCAGGCCGTAGACCGTGTTGCTGATCCAGCGGGCGGGCAGGTCCGCGCGCAGCAGGCCGGCCCGCTGGGCGGCGGCGAAGAGCGCGATCTCGTGCTCCTCCAGCTCGTCCGCGCGGCGCAGCAGCTCCGGGTGCACGGCCATCGCGTAGTCGGTCAGGCCGAAGCCGTAGTCGTCGGCCACGTCGATCCAGCCCTCCAGCAGGGCCTCCAGGGCCTGCCGGATCAGGTGGGGGTCGTCGGAGGCGGCGGCGGACCTGACGTCCGCGCGCACCTGGAGGTCGTGCCACCGGTCGTGCGCGCGGTGGCCGAGCGCCGTCATCAGCTCCTCGCGGCTGCTGAACTGCCGGTGGAGCGTGGCCCTGCTGATCCCCACCGCCTCGGCGAGCTGGGCCATCGAGGCGGCCGGATGTTCGTTGAGGTGCTGGATCGCCGCGGTCATGATCTGCTCCCGGCTCACCACCATGAGACAACTCCGTCGAATATGAGACATTTACGTCTCATATGCTACATGACGGTCCAAGGGCAGCAGGCTCTCGCCCCGGCGGGATGGCGACGAAGTCGCAGGTGGCGTTAGGGTGCGAGCTGTGTCGATCGGTGACGCGCGCACGCGCATCCTGGACGCGGCCGAGGAACTGTTCGCGGGCGGCGGCTACGAGGCCACTCCGACCGCGGTGATAGCCAGGCTCGCGAGAGTCCCCAAAGGCCTGATCTTCCACTACTTCCCGCGGAAGATCGACGTACTCGTCGCCCTGGTCGACGAGCGCACCCTGGTCGAGGAGGGCCGCGAGGTCGACGCCGTGCCCGGCGACCCGGCCGGCACGCTCGCCCGGCTGGCGCGCGGGCTGCCGCTGCGGGCCTCACCGGCGATGCGGCGCATCCTGTTCCGCGAGGCCGACACGCACGGCTCGGTCAAGGAGCGGCTCGGCAGGCTCAACGGCGAGCTGATCAGCAGGGCCAGGTTCGCGCTGGAGCTCGCGCTGCCCGGCACGCGCGGCGACGCGGCGCGGCTGGAGGTGGCCGCGGCGACGTTCGCCGCCGTGCTGCTCTACCAGGAGAACCTCTGCCAGCTAACCGGTCACCAGATCGACCCCGACGCCGTCGCCGAACTCATCGCCCACGCACTCGGCTAGCAGCTCGTCGAGGGCGTCGCGCAGGTGGCCGAGCAGGCCCCACACGTCGTCCGCCCGATCGGGGCAGGCCACGATGCCGAAGTCGAGCATGCCGTCGTAGGAGAAGCAGGTGATGTTCACGCCGCCGGACAGGTCGGTCAGCACCGACAGCGGGTAGTAGGCCAGCACCCGGCCGCCGCACATGTAGAGCGGGAACTGCGGGCCCGGCACGTTGCTGATGATCAGGTTGATCGGCGGGAACGCCGAGCCGGCCAGCCGGAAGATCGCCGGGGTGGCCAGGCTGGTGACCGGCGCGGGCAGCAGCGAGCACAGCTCGCCGAGCCAGCTCGGCGGCGCGAGCGCGAAGCGCCGCTTGGCCCTGTTCATGGTCTCGCCGACCGCCCGCAGCCGCTCCCCGGCGTCGGGGACGTTCGTCGGCATCGGCGCCACCATGGCCGCGATCTGGTTCCCGACCACGTCCTTGGCGCCGCCCGTGCGCACCGCCACGGGCACGGCCACCACCAGCGGCTCCTCCGGCAGCGCGTCCCGCTCGTCCAGCCACGAGCGCAGCGCCGAGGCGCACAGCGCCATCACCACGTCGTTGACGCTGATGCCGTTGGCCTTGGCGACCTTCTTGACCTCCTTCAGCGGCACCGACCCGAACGACAGCTCCCGCCGCCCGCTGATCGGCCCGTTGAACGGCGTGCGCGGCGCGGTCAGGCCCGGCAGCTCGGGCCGCTCCTTCTGGTCGCCGGCAACCAGCCGGGCGGCCCTGGCGATCGCCCTCGCGCCGGGCAGCGCGCCGGCCAGCGGGATCGCGTCGAGGTCGCCCGCGGCCCTGACCGCCGAGCGGGCCGCCCGCACCGGATGGGTGACCGATCGCACGGCGGCGCCGGCCAGCATCTCCATCAGGCCCGGCGCGTCCTGCCGCGGCGCCGCCGGACGCGGCCGTCGTTCCCGGGTCCCCTCCGGGGTCAGGTCGAGCAGGGTCGCCAGGGTCTCCGCGCCCGACACACCGTCGATGGCGGCGTGGTGCACCTTCGTGTAGACCGCGACCCGGCCGCCCGCCAGACCCTTGATCAGGTGCATCTCCCACAGCGGACGCGACCGGTCGAGCCTGCGCTCGTGGATCGCGGCCACCGCCTCGGCCAGCGCGGCGTCGTCGCCGGGCGCGGGCAGCGTCGTCTCGAACAGGTGGTTGCCCAGGTCGAAGGCCGGATCGGCGCACCAGTAGGGACGGTCGAGCCCGAACGGCACCTCGACCAGGCGCAGGCTGAGCGCGGGGGAGAGGTGGACGCGGTCCAGCAGCAGCTGGGCCAGCGCGTCCCGGTCCACCGCGCCGCCGGCCGGGTCGAGGACCGCCAGCCCGGCGACGTGCGCCGCGGTGGTCTCGGACTCGACATGGAGGAACTGGGCGTCCAACGGGGTCAGCTGGCGCATCTGCTCTCCCTTCTTCGTCGTGTGCGAAAGCCTCGCACGGTGTCATTTCCGTAACGTTTCCGCGAGAGTCTTTCAGATGAAATGCACACCTCCGGACCACCTTTTCGTGAAGGGCCAGCTCAGCCGCGTTCGTGACACTTACCTATCCGTTGACCACCTGCACGGGATGACGCACGACCGCGTCGAAGGAGTAGCCGAAGGGGTGCTTGGGCGTGCGCAGGGGCTGGGTGGCGCCGGTCTCGTCGGTGGCCCTGGCCATCAGCACGGCGGGCCCGAGGTGCTTCGGCGCCCACTGGACGTGCCACGGCAACCACGCCCCGACCAGGTGCGGACCGTGGTGCTCGGCCAGGTGCCAGGTCCGGCCGCCGTCGAAGCTGACCTCGACCTTGACGATCCGGCCGCGCCCCGACCACGACCGGCCGCGCAGCACGTGCGGCCCCGGACGGCCACGCCAGGCGTGCGGGCCGCGGATCGGCAGCCGGGCGTCCCAGGGCAGCTCGAAGGCGCTCTTCACGGGCTGCGCCGCCACGTCCCGGTAGAAGACCGTGTTCCACGGCGTGAACAGCTTGCTCGTGGAGACTTCGATGTCCCCCAGCCACTTGATGGAGGCGATGCCCACCCACCCCGGCACCACCAGCCGCGCCGGGAACCCGTGGTCGGGAGGCAGTGGCCGGCCGTTCATCTCGTACGCCACCAGCACGTCGTCCACGGCCTTGGCCACGGGCAGCGGACGGCGGACGTGGCCGTGGTGCTCGAAGGGCGCGTCGAGGCCGGTGGGGAGCACGTCCACGGCCTCGGGACGCAGCCCGGCCTCGGCGAGCAGGTGGCGCAGCGGCACGCCCCGCCACCTCGCCACGCCGACCGCGCCCAGCCCCCACTGGGCGCCGGGCGCGGGGTCGCCCTGCTGGGTGCCGTAGAACGCGCGGCCGTTGCCGGCGCACTCGATGGCGACGTCGTGGGTGCGCGAGGGCATCGACAGCAGCTCGTCGTAGGTGAAGGCGCGCGGCGCGCGAAGCCCGGCGCCGTGCAGGTGGAGCTGCCAGGCGGCGGCGTCGATCAGCGGCGTGGAGGTGTGGTTCCTGACGAAGAAGCGGTCGTTCGGCGTGTGGTAGCCGACCCCGGACATCGCCTCCCATCGCATCTCCGCGTTCCCGTCGTGGACCAGGAACAGGTGGTCGGGGAGCGGCTTGACGATCGTCGCCGCGACTTGCCTCATGGGAGCCACCTCTCGCAAGACGTATTTCCTACCTGGAAACCATTTAATCTCCTCGCGCTGTCTCCGCGTGCGAGTGCTTGCCGAATCCTGTCCCGGATCTGGGACCGTTCCAGCCGTGACGAGACCTACCCAACGGCGTGGGTGCGGCAACCGTGCCTTTCGGGGTGGTTCGTCAGGGCGTCCGGACGAGGGTGGAGAAGGGCTCGCCGGCGTTGAGCCGGGCCACCAGGCCGAGCAGTCCGGTGCGGCCGTCGTTCTCCCGCAGCCAGCGGCTCACCTGGCAGGCCGACCTGGCGTACGTGGCGGGGTCCGCGCTCGCGGTCCGCAGCCACTCCTCCAGCGTCACCGGCAGCGGCCCGGACGGCGCCACCAGGCAGCGGTCCGGCGCGGACTCCGGGGCCAGGTAGCGCGGGTCGCCCGAGACCACCACCGCCAGCCCCTCGTCGAACCACTGCGGGACGGCGGCGGAGGAGGCGAGCCTGGCGTGCAGCTCGACATGGGACAGCTCGTGCGAGGCGATCACCGGGTCGAGGCCGCGCGGCGAGAGCATGACCGACCGGTTGAGCACCGCGACGCCGCGCTCCTGGCCGCCGCCGATGCGCCGGTAGCAGGTGTCGGTCAGGCAGACGAGCAGGCCGGGGGAGCTGAGGCGAGTGCCGTAGAAGCCGGTGACCCGGCGGGCGGCCTGCTCGGCCACCTCGCCGACGCGGGTGCGCTGGGCGGGGGTCAGGCCGTCCTCGGTGTAGACGCGCGGGTGCAGCTCGGTCAGGCCGTAGCAGCCGGGGCAGGTGGTGGCGGCGAGCGAGGGGTAGGCCAGCGCGACCCCGCCGACGGCGGCCAGCAGCAACGAGGCCGGTACGGCGACGAGAATGCGCCACCAGCGCCGCCTGCTCTTCGTCCCGGATGCCCGTTCGGTGGGCCGGGCCGGGGGATGGTTGTCCTTCATCGCCGTCCAAGCTAGCGAAGCGGGATGATCTGCGCGCGGCGCGGCAAGAATGCGGCAAATGTTCTAATTTGTGGTGTTAAGTCCGAATTTGAGAGCAGAAATCTGGGTGGACGCCCGTTCCAGGACGAAGGCGGCGACCGCCCGCGGCGGACCCCCGCCTCCAGGCTCGGGTGCGGCCCGCGCTGGGTGCGGGCCGCACCCGACCCGCCCTCCGACGCGGGACGGGGACGGGACTAGCGCCCGAGGAAGGCGAGAAGCCGGTCGAGCGGCCAGGTGTTGATGACGTCGTCGCCGGTCAGCCAGGCCCGCTGCGCGATCCCGACCCCGAACCGCTGGTGGGCCAGGTGCGGGATCGCGTGCGAGTCGCTGTCGACGGAGAACTTCACCCCGTGGTGCTTGGCCAGCCGCACCAGGTCGGCCGGCAGGTCGGACCGGTCGGGATAGGAGTCGATCTCCATCGCGGTGCCCGTACGGGCGGCCGCCCGGAAGACGGCGTCCCAGTCGGCCTCGACCGGCGGCCGCTTGCCGATCTTCCGGGTGGTGGGATGGCCGATGATGTCGACGTACGGGTTCTCGCAGGCGGCGATGAAGCGGCGGGTCATCTCCTCCCGCGACATGCCGAAGTGCGAGTGGACCGACGCCACACACACGTCGAACTCGCGCAGGACCTCGCCGGGCCAGTCGACCGAGCCGTCGGGCGCGATGTTGAGCTCCGACCCGTGCAGGATGCGCATGTGCGGATACTTCTTCTGCAGCTCGGCCACCCGCCCGCGCTGCTCCAGCGCCTTGTCCAGCGTCATGCGCTGCATGGCCAGGTCGGGCGCGTGGTCGGTGACCGCGTAGTAGGAGTAGCCGCGCGCGGCCCCGGCGGCCACCATGTCCTCCAGCGAGGCGATGCCGTCGGTGAGGTCGGTGTGGGTGTGCAGGTCGCCCTTGAGGTCGGCCAGCTCCACCAGCACGGGCAGCTCGCCGCGCAGCGCCGCCTTGACCTCGCCGCCGTCCTCGCGCATCGGCGGCGGCACGAACTGCATGCCGAGCGCCTCGTAGATGTCCTCCTCGGACTCCGCGGCGATCACCCGCTCGCCCTCGAACAGCCCGTACTCGGACAGCTTCCAGCCCTTCTTCACCGCCATCTCCCTGATGGTCACGTTGTGCTCCTTGGAGCCGGTGAAGTACTGCATCGCCGCGCCCCACGACCCGGCCGGGATCAGGCGCAGGTCGACCTGGACGCCGGAGGTCGTGCGGATCGAGGTCTTCTTGTCGCCGGCGGCGATGACGTCGGCCACGTAGGGCTGCGCGCGGAAGTCGGCCATGATCGACTCGGGCGCCACCGCCAGGATGTCGATGTCGCCGATCGTGTCCTTCATCCGCCGCAGCGACCCCGCGTACGCGATGCGCTCGGCCTTGAGCGAGCCGATGACCTGCTCGGCCAGCGCCATGGCGACGCCGATGTGGACCCGCCGGCCCGCCTGCTCAAGCTGCTCGATGCCCTTGAGCAGGTTGGCCAGCGTCTTGGGGCCCAGGCCCTTGACGCCGTCGAGCCGGCCGGAGGTGATGGCCTCGCCCAGCGCCACCGTGGAGTCGATGCCGTAGTCCTCGAAGAGCATGATGGCCGTCTTGGGGCCGAGCGTGGGCACCTGAGTGAGCCGCCGCACGCCCTCGGGCACCCGGCCCCGCAGGTCGTCGAGCTGCCGGAAGCTGCCGCGCTGGAGGAACTCCTCCATCTTCTTGGCGATGGCCTCCCCGACGCCGGGGACGCCGCGCACGTCGACCTCCGAGATGTCCTCGGGGAACCCGGCGATCGCCTTGGCCGCCTTCTGGTAGCTCCGCACCCGGAAGGCGTCGCCGCCGCTCAGCGCGAACAGCTCCGCGTATTCCTGCAGCGCCGCCGCCGCCTCCTCATTAGCCCGCATGCCCCTACCTTAGGATCTCCGACCGACAATCCCGGTGATCAGAACTTGACCTCCCGCGGCCGGTACGGCTCGGCCAGGAACTCCATCTCCCTGTCCGACAGCGTGAGGCCGACGGCGGCGACGGCGTCGTCCACGTGCCGGTCCTTGGTGGCCCCGACGATCGGCGCGGTGATCCCCGGCCGGTTGAGCAGCCAGGCCAGGGCGATCTGGGCCGGCGGCAGCTCCCGCTGGGCGGCGACCTGGGCGACCCGGTCGAGGATCTGCCGGTCGTTGTCGGGGTCGTACAGGAAGTCGATGCGCTGGTCGGAGCCGGTCCTGGCGGTCGCGGAGGCCGCCGAGCCCGCCCGGGCCAGCACGCCGCGCGCGAGCGGGCTCCACGGGATCACGCCCACGCCCTGGTCGGCGCAGAGGGGCAGCATCTCGCGCTCCTCCTCCCGGTAGAGCAGGTTGAGGTGGTTCTGCATCGAGACGAACCTGGTCCAGCCGTTGGCCTCGGCCACGTGCTGGGCCTTGGCGAACTGCCAGGCCCACATCGTGGACGCGCCGATGTAGCGGGCCCGGCCCGACCTGACGACCTCGTGCAGCGCCTCCATGGTCTCCTCGATGGGGGTCTCGTCGTCCCATCGGTGGATCTGGTACAGGTCCACGTAGTCGGTGCCGAGCCGGTCGAGCGAGGCGTCGACGGCGGACAGGATGTGCTTGCGCGACAGGCCGCGGTCGTTGGCGCCCCGGCCCATCGGGAAGTAGACCTTGGTGGCCAGCACGTAGTCCTCGCGCCGGGGGAAGATCCGGCGCAGCACGCTGCCGGTGACGACCTCGCTCTGGCCCCGGCTGTAGATGTCGGCGGTGTCGAAGAACGTCACGCCCGCGTCGGCGGCCCGGCGGATGATCGGCTCGGCCTCTTCCTCGGGCAGCGCCCATTCCTGCCGCGCCGGGTCGCCGTAGCTCATCATCCCCAAACAGATGCGAGAAACTTTCATACCAGTCGCGCCAAGTCGCATGTATTCCATACCGCCACCCTATGGCTGATATGAACTGTCTAACCTGTTGTGGGGTGGGAAGTCAGCGTGTCCGGAAGCGGCCTCGGCCTTTACACGGGGCTTCGCGATCAGGTCGATTAGAGGAACGAGGCAGCGGTGAGCGCACTCGCCACGCGTACTGTCCCGACGCATCAACCGTGTACCGGGGGTGAGGTGGACTCGACACACCGTGGCCTGACGCCTCGATTACGGTCCAGGATGCACAGTCTCTCGTCGCCGTCCTGGGCCGGGGGGCTCGGCCTGGTGGCCGGGGGCGTCGGGCTGGCGATCCCGGTGCAGGCCGGGCTGGCCGGGTCCGGGCTGGTGGTCGAGGGGTCGGTCGCGCTGGCCGTCCTGCTCACGGTGCACGGCAGGTTCGTCCTGGAGGAGCCCTCGCGCCGGGCCGGTGCGTGGTGGCTGGTGGCCGTCCAGGCGTGGCTCACGTACGTGCCGCTGGCGGTGTTCGGGCCGGCCTGGACGCCGGTGTGCGGGCTGCTGGCGGGCGCCCTGCTGGTGGTCGCGTCCCGGATCAGGTCGGTCGTGCTGGTGGTGCTGGCGCTGTCGTGCGGGCCGGTGCTGCTGGCCGCGCCCTCCTGGCAGGTCGAGCCGGCGTGGGCGCTGGCCTGCCCGCTGGTCGGCGTCGTGGAGTTCGCGCTGCTGAGCCTGCTGGCCCAGGTGCGCCGGTTGGCCGGGGCCCGGACCGACGTCATGCGCCAGGCCGTGACGCTGGAGCGCCGCCGCTTCACCCGCGACCTGCACGACCTGGTCGGGCACCGGCTGACCGTCCTGACGCTCAAGGCGCGGCTCATCCAGCGGCTGGTGGCGGAGGGTGACGAGAAGGCCCGGCAGGAGCTGACCGAGACGCTCGACCTGCTGCGGGAGCTGTCGGCCGACGTCCGGGCCGTCGCGCACGGACGCCTGCGCAGCTCCTCGCTGGCGGCCGAGATGAGCTCGGCGCGGGCGCTGCTGGAGTCGGCGCGGGTGCGCTGCCAGATCAGGGTGGCCTGCCGCGATCTGCACCCTGACGTGGAGGAGGCCCTCACGCACGCGTTGCGCGAGGGCGTGACGAACGTGCTGCGGCACGCCGAGGCCGGGCAGTGCTGGATCCAGCTCATGGAACGCGACAACGTGGTCCGCCTGTCGATCAGGAACGATGGCGTACGTCCCCCGCGCCGGCCGGGCGACGCCGGTCAGGGCCTGCTCAACCTGGCCGAACGCGTCTCGGAGCTGGGCGGCTGGCTGGAGGCGTCCACGTCGCGCGGCGGGCAGTTCTCTTTCAGTGTTTATGCCCCGCGCAGATAATTACCTTTTGTGAAAAACACATCAAAGCGCATTCCATAGCCATATATGACTTATGTTGCGTGTTACTAGTGCGCCCCGGCGCGGCTGCGGCAGGCTCTAAGCACACCGCCTCGGAGGGCCGCGCCAAATGGACAAGTACGAGCTCTACTGCCTTGTGGACCAGTGTTTCTACGACACTCCCGACCACAGCACGGCGGCGGACGCCGACTTCCCCCAGCTGCGCCGGCCCGTCCCGGAAGGCTGGGCCCACGACCTCAGTGACACCTGGGCCTACTACATGCCGACCCAGGAGGCGCCCCTGCCGACCCAGGGCTGGAAGATCCACGTGTCGGCCCGGGTCGAGGACGCCGAGAAGGTCGTCCAGACCGTGTGGGACTACTGCGTGCCCCGCGGGGTCGCCTTCAAGTTCCTGCGCGGCCCGGCCGTGCTCGTCATGGTCAACTCCAAGGCCGCCTCCCGGGCGTCGAGCGGCAAGCTGATCACCATCTACCCCCGGGACGAGGGCCAGCTCGAACTCGTGCTCAAGGAGCTCGACGAGCTGCTGCGCGGCGTCGAGGGGCCGTACATCCTGAGCGACCTGCGCTACGGCGAGGGGCCGATGTTCGTCCGGTACGGCGGGTTCGCCGAGCGGCACTGCCTGTCCCCGTCCGGGGAGCGGGTGCTGGCCGTCGAGGACGGCGACGGCAGGTTGATCCCCGACGTGCGCGGCGCGACGTTCTCGGTGCCGCCCTGGACGACGCTGCCCGAGTTCCTGGAACCCCACCTGGCCGCGCGCAACGCCGTGACCATGGAGGAGCTGCCGTACCGGATCGAGAGCGTGCTGCACTTCTCCAACGGCGGCGGCGTCTACCTGGCCCGCGACACCCGAACGGACGAACGGGTGGTGCTCAAGGAGGCCAGGCCGCACGCGGGGCTGGACGTGGCCGGCCGGGACGCGGTCGCCAGGCTCCAGCACGAGCGCGACATGCTGCGCCGCCTGGCCGGCCTGCCCGCCGCCCCCGGGCTGCGCGACTACTTCAGCATCGGCGGCCACCACTTCCTCGTGCAGGAGTTCGTGGACGGCACCCCGCTCCAGCGGCGGCTGGTGCGCCGCTTCCCGCTGACCCGCGCCACCTGCACCGACCAGGACCTCGCCGAGTACACCGCCTGGGCCACCACGACCCTGGAGAGCGTCGAGGAGGCCGTCGCGTCGCTGCACGGACGCGGCGTGGTCTTCGGCGACCTGCACCCCGACAACATCCTGATCACCCAGGACGACCGGGTCGTGCTCATCGACTACGAGGTCGCCACCCTCGCCGCGGACCAGGCCAGGGCCGCGCTGGCCCACCCCGCCTTCGCCGCGCCGCGCGACCGCCACGGCGTCGAGGTCGACCGGTACGCGCTGGCCTGCCTGCGGTTCGCCCTGTTCGCCCCGCAGTGCACGATCATGCTGCCGATACACCGGCCGAAGATCGTCCAGCTGGCGCGGATCGTCAAGGAGACCTTCCCCGTCCCCGCCGCCTTCATGGACACCGCCGCCGCGACCATCGCGGGTGACCAGGCCGTCGAGACCCCCGTGCCGATGCCGGGGACGGCCACCTGGGCCGAGCTGCGGGACGCGATGTGCCGGGCCATCCGGGCGGCCGCGACCCCCGGCCGCGACGACCGCCTCTTCCCCGGCGACGTCGCCCAGTTCAGGCCCGGCGGAGGCCTCAACATCGCGACCGGCGCGGCCGGCGTCCTGCTCGCCCTGTCGGCCACCGGCCTCGGCCCCTTCCCCGAGTACGAGAAATGGCTGCGCGAACGCGCCCTGCGCCCCGCCGCCGGCTCCGGGATCGGCCTGTACGACGGCCTGCACGGCATCGCCCACGTCCTCGACCGGCTCGGACACCGCCAGGACGCGCTCGACGTCGTCGACATCGCCCTGCGGGAGCAGTGGGACCGCCTGGAGACGGCCCTGTTCTCCGGCCTGCCCGGCATCGGCCTGAACCTCCTGCGCCTCGGCCGGACCGAGCCCGCCCTGGCCGAGCACGCCATGCGCGCGGTGGACATGTGCGCCGACCGCCTCGGCGGCCCCGAGGACGTGCCCGGGATCAGCGGCGGCGACAACCCGAGAGCGGGCCTCATGTACGGCTCGTCCGGCTCCGCCCTGCTCTTCCTGCACGCCTACGAGCACACCGGCGACCGCGCGCTCCTCGACCTGGCCGAGATCGCGCTCAGGCAGGACCTGCGGCGCTGCCGGGCCTCGGAGGACGGCTCGCTCCAGGTGGACCAGGGCTGGCGGACGCTGCCCTACCTGGACGAGGGCTCCGTGGGCATCGCCCTGGTGCTCGGACGTCATCTCGTGCATCGCGACGACGAGGAGCTCGCCGCGGAGCTGGACCGGCTGAAGCTGGTCGCCCGCTCCGGGTTCTTCGTCCAGCCGGGGCTGTTCACCGGCCGCGCGGGCATCATCGCGGCGCTCGCCGGAGATCCGGTGGCCCGCGAGCTGATCAAGGGGTTGAGCTGGCACGCCATGCCGTACGGCGGCGGCCTGGCCTTCCCCGGTGACGGGCTGTTGCGCCTGTCCATGGATTTCGCGACCGGAACGGCCGGCGTGCTGTTCGCCCTCGGGGCGGTGCTGGGAGACCAGCCGGCACGCCTGCCGTTCCTGGAGGCCGCACCCGAGCGGCCTGCGCATGATCAACCGTGGAAGGAGGTGTAGAACATGGTTCTTCTCGACCTGCAGGGTCTGGAGGCTCCCGCGGCCAGCGACGTGGCCAGCGGCGGCAGCTCGCTCACTGCTCTCACGTGTCACTCGGGCCACCCGAGCAACCTCAGTGTCGCTCTTTGCCACTGATAGCTGACAGGGTCCCCGCGCCGTTTCGTGGTGGCGCGGGGACCTCCCGAGTCCGAAGGAGGCCGGCAGGTGGGACCGGGAGACCGCCTGGTGGCGGACGCCGTACGGCGCTGCGGCCCGTGGCCCGCCGTGCTGGCGGTCACCGCCGTCGCCGGCGCGGCCGGTGAGCTGGCCGTCCCGTTCCTCGTCGGCCGCACGCTCGACCTGCTCCTCGCCCGTTCCTCCGGCGCCGCCACCGCTCTGGTGCTGTGCGCGGGCGTGGTCGCCGTGGTGGTGCTCTGCGAGAGCCTCGGCGGCTGGGCCAGAGGGGCGAGCAGCGCGTACGCGGCCGCCCGGCTGCGGCTCGGCGTGCTGCGGCACGTGCTCGGCGTCGGCCGGGCCGCCACCCGACGCTTCCCCGAGGGCGACCTCGTCACCCGGGCCGGGCTGAACGCCGAGGAGGCCGGACGGGCCCCCGAGACGGTCACCGGCGCCCTGGCCCTGCTGGTGCCGACCGCCGGCGCCCTGGTCGCGCTCACCCTCATCCATCCGCTGCTGACCCTCACGCTCGGGGCCGGCATCGTCCTCATCGTGTTCGTCCTGCGGGCCTTCCTGCGCGCCACGACCGTCATCTCCGGCGGCTACCAGGAGGTCCAGGGCGAGATCGCGGCCCGCCTGGTGGACGCGCTCGACGGCGCCCGCACCATCGCCGCCGCCGGGACCGCGGGCCAGGAGGCCCGGCGGGTGCTCGCGCCCCTGCCCCGGCTGCGCGCGCACGGCATGGCCCTGTGGCGCGCGAACGCCGCCGCCGGGGTCCGGTCGGGGCTCATGATCCCGCTGCTGGAGGTCGCCGTGCTGGCCGCCGGCGGGGTCATGCTGGCCGCCGGGCGGCTCACCGTCGGCGACCTGTACGCCGCCGCCCGCTACGCCGCGCTCGGCGCCGCGCTCAGCACCTCGCTCGGCTACATCGGCGGCCTGGCCAGGGCGCGGGCCGCCGCCGCCCGGGTGGCCGACGTCCTCGCCCTGCCGCCGGTCTCCTACGGCACGCGCCCGCTCCCGTCCGGCCCCGGCACGGTCGAGTTCCGGGACGTCGCCGCGAACGGCCTCACCGTGGGCGACCTGACGATCCCCGGCGGCACGGTCACCGCCGTGGTGGGACGGTCGGGCTCCGGCAAGTCCCTGCTGGCCGCGCTCGCCGGCCGGCTGACCGACCCCGAACGCGGGGACGTGCTGCTCGACGGCGTCCCGCTGCGCGAGCTGACCCGCGACGGCCTGCGATCGGCCATCGGCTACGCCTTCGAGCGCCCGGTCCTGGTCGGCGACACCGTCGGCGAGGCGATCGGTGCCGTCCCCGGCTCCCAGGCCGGACGGGAGGCCGCCATGGCGGCCCGCGCCGACGGGTTCGTCCGCCGCCTGCCCGCCGGTTACGACACGCCGCTGGCCGAGACCCCCATGTCCGGCGGCGAGCGGCAGCGGCTCGGCCTGGCCAGGGCGTTCGCGCGGGGGGACCGGGTGCTGGTGCTCGACGACGCCACCTCCAGCCTGGACACCGTCACCGAACGCGAGGTCAGCCGGGCGCTCACCGGTGATCCCCGGGGTCGCACCCGCCTGATCACCGCCCACCGCCTGGCCACCGCCGCCCGCGCCGACCAGGTCGTCTGGCTCGACGAGGGCCGGGTGCGCGCCGCCGGCTCCCACGACACCCTGTGGCGCGACCCCGCCTACCGCGCCGTCTTCCAGGAGGGCCCCCCATGACCCCGGCCCCGGACGCTCCCGCGGCCCCTGACGGCCCCTCGATCCCCGGAGCCCCCGCCGGGTTCTGGCGGGCGCTCGTCCGTGAGCCGCGGCGGCTGGTCGCGATCCTGCTGTGGTCGGTGCTGGAGGCGGCGCCCGCGTTCCTCGTCGGGCACGCGGTCGCCCGCGCCATCGAGGACGGCTTCGCCCGCGCCAGGCCGCTGACCGGCCTGGCCTGGCTGGCGGCGCTCGGGCTGGCGTGGCTGGTCTCCGCCGTCGGCGCCCGCCAGGTGGTGCTGGCCGTGGCCGCCGTGGCCGAGCCGTTCCGCGACGACCTCCTGACGCGGGTGGTGCAGGGAGCGCTGCGCCGCCCGCTCGCCGAGCGGCCCGACAGCGCGGCCACGGCACGGGCCGGGCTCCAGGTCGAGCTGGCCAGGGACGCCTTCGCCGCCGTCGTCACCACGGTCAGAGGGTTCGCGTTCACGCTGGTCAGCGTGGTGCTGGGGCTGCTGACGCTGGCGCCGGGCACGCTCGTGCTGGTGCTGCCGCCGTTCGCGGCCGGGCTGGCGTTCTTCCTGGCCTCGCTGCCCGCGCTGGCCCGGCGGCAGCGCGCGTTCCTGCTGGCCGACGAGGAGCTGGCCCGGTCGATGACCGCGACGGCCACCGGGCTGCGCGACATCGAGGCGTGCGGCCTGGCCGACCGCGAGGACGAGCGGCTGGCCCGCCAGGTCGGCGCGCAGCGCGACGCCGCCCGCGCGCTGGCCAGGGTGACCTCGGTGCGCACCGCCGCGCTGGCCGTCGGCGGCTGGCTGCCCGTCGTCCTGCTGCTCGCCGGCACCCCGTGGCTGCTCGACGGCGGCGCCGGGCCGGGCGTGATCGTCGGCGCGCTCGCCTACGTCACCCAGTCGCTGGCACCCGCGCTCGGCGGGCTCGTCCAGGGGCTCGGGGTGAGCGGCGTGCGGCTCGTGGCCACGCTGCGCCGCATCGCCGCCGCCGCGCCGCCCCCGCCGCCCGCCCCGCCCAGGGTCCGCCCGGCCGGCGCCGACGTCGCGCTCCGGTCGGTCACCTTCTCCTACGGGCCGCACTCCGCGCCCGTCCTGGACCGCCTCGACCTCGCCGTCCCCGAGGGCGAGCACCTGGCCGTCGTCGGGCCGAGCGGCGCGGGCAAGTCCACGCTGGCCGCCCTGCTCAGCGGCATCCTGCCGCCCGGCGAGGGGGAGGTGCTGATCGGCGGCGTCCCCGCCGGCCGGGCCGACCCCGCCGTCCGCGTGCTGATCCCGCAGGAGGCGTACGTCTTCCGCGGCACGCTGCGCGACAACCTCGCCTATCTCGTGCCCGGGTCCGGCGACCTGGACGGCTCCGTGGCCGCCCTGGGCGCCGGAGAGCTGGTCGAGAGCCTGGGCGGGTACGACGCCACGCTGGACCCGGCGGCGCTGTCGGCCGGGCAGCGGCAGCTCATCGCCCTCGTCCGCGCCCACCTGACCGAGGCCCCGCTGGTCATCCTGGACGAGGCCACCTGTCACCTGGACCCCGCCGCCGAAGCCCTGGCCGAGAACGCCTTCGCGGCCAGGGGCGGCACGCTCATCGTGGTCGCGCACCGCCTCACCTCCGCGCTGCGCGCCCGCCGCGTCCTGCTCATGGACGGTCCCCGGATCACGATCGGCACGCACGACGAGCTGATCCGGGTCTCGCCCCTGTACGCCGACCTGGCCGGCCACTGGCAACCGGAGCCCGTGTCATGACATTTGCAGACGAGTACCCGCCCGCCGAACGTCAACCGGTCACCGACCGCCTCGGCGGGCACGACGTCCCCGACCCGTACCGCTGGCTGGAGGACCCCCTCGACCCCCGTACCGAGGAGTGGCTGGCCGGGCAGGACCGGCTGTGGCGGGAGGCGGCCGCGCGCCTGCCGGACCGCGAGCGCTTCCTGGCCCGGCTCACCGAGCTGAGCGTCACGGGCCTGGTCACCCCGCCCGTGTGGCGCGGCGGCCGGTGCTTCCACCTGCGGCAGACCGGCTGCCAGGAGCACCCGGTCCTCTACTGCGACGACCGGCCCTTCCTGAACCCGGCCGACCGCGACCCCACCGGCCTGACCACTCTGGACGACTGGCAACCCGACCCGTCGGGCCGTCTGGTCGCCTACCAGATCTCGCGCAGCGGCGACGAGAAGGCCGACCTGTACGTCGAGGAGGTCGACACCGGCAAGCTCGTGGACGGCCCCATCGGCGGCTGCCGGTACTCGCCGGTCGCCTGGCTGCCCGGCGGCGAGGGCTTCTACTACGTGCGCTTCCACGAGGGCGTGCACCTGCACCGGCTCGGCGTCCCCGACGACGTCCCCGTCCTGACCGGCGGGCCGGTCTCGTACGGCGTGCAGATCAGCGCGGACGGCCGCTGGCTGACGATCTCGGCGGGCGGCACGGTCGGCAACTCGCTCTGGCTGGCGGACCTGGCCGCGGGCGACCCCGAGCGGCCGGAGCTGTGGGCCGTGCAGGAGGGGACGCACGTGCGCACGGCGGGCGCGGTGGCCCCCGACGGCCGCCTGTACCTGCTCACCGACCGCAACGCCCCCCGGCGCCGGCTGTGCGTGGCCGACCCGGCCGAGCCGGAGGTGTGGCGCGAGCTGGTCCCCGAGGACCCCCGGGCGGTGCTCGGCGCGTTCACCCTGCTGGACGGCGACCGCCTGCTGGTCTCCAGGACCCGCCACGCGGTCGGCGAGATCGCCGTGCACGACGCCAGGACGGGCGAGCGGCTGGGCGAGGTGCCCCTGCCCGGCAGCGGCTCGATCGCCTCGCTCACTTCCCGCCCCGAGGGCGGCCACGAGGCCTGGTTCACCTACACCGACGCCGTCACCCCCGCCGAGATCTGGCGCTACGACGCCCGGACCGGCGCCAGCACCCTGTGGGCCGCCCCGCCCGGCCGCGTCGCGCTGCCCGACGTGAAGAGCCACCACGTCGAGTACACCTCCGCCGACGGCACCCGCGTGCGCATGGTCGTGGTCGCGCTCTCCTCCGGGTCGGGCCCCCGCCCGGCGATACTCAACGGGTACGGCGGCTTCGGCATCCCCCTCATGCCCGGCTACGCGGCCGACTCGCTGGCCTGGGTGGAGTCGGGCGGCGTGCTGGCCATCGCGAACCTGCGCGGCGGCGGCGAGGAGGGCGAGTCCTGGCACCGGGACGGCATGCTGGAACGCAAGCAGAACGTCTTCGACGACTTCGTCGCCGCGGCCGAGAAGCTGGTCGCCGACGGCTGGACGACCCCGGAACAGCTCGGCATCTGGGGCGAGTCGAACGGCGGCCTGCTCGTCGGCGCGGCCGTCACCCAGCGCCCCGACCTGTTCGCCGCCGCCGTCTGCTCGGCCGGCCTGCTGGACATGGCCCGCTACCATCGCAGCGGCCTCGGCCCGTCCTGGACCGGCGAGTACGGCGACCCCTGCGACCCCGACCATCTGGCCTGGCTGCTGGCCTACTCGCCCTACCACCACGTCCGCCGGGACGCGGATTATCCGGCGACGCTGTTCACGGTCTCGGCCGCCGACACCCGCGTGGACCCGATGCACGCCCGCAAGATGTGCGCGGCCATGCAGTGGGCCGGTGACGGCTCCCGTCCCGTCCTGCTGCGCCACGAGCGCGACGTCGGCCACGGTGCCCGCGCCGTCAGCCGGTCCATCGCGCTCGCCGCCGACGTCCTGGCCTTCCTGGCCGCCCACACCCGGCCCTGACCGGGCGGCGGGCGGCTGAGGGGAGGCGGCAGGAGGTCAGATCCAGCCGGACTCGCGGGCGATGCGGATGGCGTCGATGCGGCTGCGCGCGCCCAGCTTGGCCGTCGTCCGGCACAGGTAGTTCCGGACCGTTCCCTCGGCCAGGAACAGCGAGGCGGCGATCTCCCCGATGGAGGCGCCGTCGGCCGCCGCGCCGATCACGTCCAGCTCGCGGGGGGTGAGCGGCGGCTCCTCGGGGCGCATGGCGGCGATGGCCAGCTCCGAGTCGATGACCCGCTCGCCGTCGGCGACCCTGCGGATGGCGTCGGCCAGCCGCTCCGGCGGCGCGTCCTTGGCCATGAACCCCCGTACGTGCACCTCCAGCGCCTGCTTCAGGAGCCCGGGGGTGCCGACGCCGGTCAGGATCAGCACGCCGCAGCCGGGCAGCTTGTCGTGCAGTTCGCGGGCGGCGGCGAGCCCGTCCATGCCCGGCAGGGCGATGTCGAGCACCGCCACGTCCGGACGGCACGACTGGGCGGCGGCCAGGATGTGGTCGCCCCGCTCGACCTCGGCGACGACCTCGATGTCCTCCTCGTAGGCCAGCAGCGCCACAAGCGCCCCTCGTACCAGGTGCATGTCCTCAGCGAGCAACGTTCGAATCACCATGGGATCCTTGCGGTCGACCAGGCTTGCAACGTCCTGCGGGCGTCTTAATCCTGACCTATTGCCCGCACTGTGGAAAGTCCCCCTAAGTGAGGGTAAAGCCGTCCCCCGCAAGAGGGCGCTCATTTGGGGAATGGTCAAGCCATGAAGCCTCGAGTGAAGCCCCTGCCTCCCGCGGAATGGGACGACTTTCAGCAGGCGAACCCCCAGAACGTGTTCACGACGCTGGGCCGGCACCCCGCGGTCTACGAGGGCTGGCTGCGCTTCGGCGGCGCCCTGCTGAACGGCACGCTGCCCGCCCGCGACCGCGAGCTGGCCATCCTGCGCACCGCCTTCCACAGCCGCAGCGCGTACGAGTGGACCCATCACGCCCGCATCGCCCGCGAGGCGGGCCTGACGGACGTGGAGATCGAGTCGGTCCGCCAGCTCGACGCCCTCTGGCCGGTCGAGGACCGCCTGGTGCTACAGGTGGCCGACGACCTCCACTACGCGGGCGACCTCACCGACGCCACCTGGGCTGCCCTGTGCGACCGCTACGACGAGGTGCGCAGGATCGAGCTGGTCGTCCTCGTCGCCCACTACTCCATGCTGGCGCTGGTGCTCAGGGCGCTCGGCGTGCAGCTGGAGGAGTGAGCCCGGCCCGGCGGTCAGCCGCCGGGCACGATCATCGTCACGCCCGGGACCGAGCCGATCGAGGCCAGCGCCTTGCCCGCGTCGGCCAGGCCGATGGTCCGGGTGACGAGCTGGTCGGGGTGCAGGATCCCGGCCCTGATCAGTTCCAGCATGGGCGGGTAGGCGTGCGCGGCCATGCCGTGGCTGCCCAGCAGCCGCAGCTCGTGGCCGATCACGCGGTCCATCGGCACCGGCGTCGGCCCGCCCGGCAGCAGGCCGACCTGGACGTGCCGCCCCCGCCTGCGCAGGCTCTCGACCGAGGCCGCGCACGTGCGCGGGCTGCCCAGCGCGTCGAGCGAGACGTGCGCGCCGCCCCTGGTCAGCTCCCTGACCTGGGCCGCCGTGTCACCCGCCGAGCCGTTGACGAAGTGCGTGGCCCCGGCCAGCTCGGCCAGTTGCAGCGCGTCGGTGCTGATGTCCACCGCCACCACCCGCGCCCCGGACGCCGCCGCGATCATCACGGCCGACAGCCCGACGCCGCCGCAGCCGTGCACCGACACCCACTCGCCCGGACGCACCTCGCCCACCTGGACGACCGCCCGGAAGGCGGTGGCGAAGCGGCAGCCGAGCCCGGCGGCGGTGGCGTAGGCCATCTCCTCGGGGATCGGCACGAGGTTGACGTCGGCGTGGTCGACGGCGACGTACTCGGCGAAGGAGCCCCAGTGGGTGAAGCCCGGCTGGGTCTGCCGCTCGCACACCTGCTGCTCGCCCGTCGCGCAGGCCGCGCAGGTGCCGCAGGCGCAGACGAACGGCACGGTGACCCGCTCCCCCGGCAGCCAGCCGCGCACGTCGGGGCCCACGGCCTCGATCACGCCCGCCAGCTCGTGGCCGGGCACGTGCGGGAAGACCGTGATGTCGGGGTCGTGCCCCTGCCAGCCGTGCCAGTCGGAGCGGCACAGACCGGTCGCCTCGACCCTGATCACCGCCCCGCCGGGCGCGGGGGTGGGATCGGGCAGCTCGCGCAGGTCGAGTTCCCCGCCGAAGACGTCAAAGGCAACCGCTCGCATCTCATGAGCTTAGAGTGAGTCGCCGCAGGTCGCGCAAGGCCCGGTGGGAGGGCGAGCCGGGTTCGGTGGTGTAGAGCACCAGCCGGAGGTCGTCGCGGTCGGGCCACGGCAGCACCTGGCAGATGGCGTCGATCGTGCCGACGAGCGGATGGGTGACCTGCTTGCGCTGCTCCCTGCGACCTCGTGCCCGGCCCACAGCTCGGCGAACTCGGGGCTGAGCGCCAGCATCTCGGCCACCAGCGCCTGGAGCGCCCGGTCGTCGGGGTAGCGCCCGGCGGCCACGCGCAGGTCGGCGACCGAGGCGCGGGCGAAGCGGCCCTTCTCCTCGTCGGACAGGTGCTCGGCGATGCCGGGCGACATGAACACCCAGCGGATCACGTTGCGCCGGTCGGGAGGCAGGGAGTCCAGGTCGCCCATGAGCATGGCGGCGAGCGGGTTCCAGGCGCGCAGGTCGTAGCGGGCGTCCAGGACGTAGGCGGGGACGTCCTCCAGGAAGGCGAGCAGGTGCAGGATGCCCGCGGGCACGTCCTCCCTGATCCGGGGGGTCTCCAGCAGCCGGCCGGCCAGCCGGAACAGGTGGGCGCGCTCGTCCTGGTCCAGCATGAGCGCCCGGCACAGCGCGCCGAGCACCTGGCGCGACGGGTGCGGGCCCCTGCCCTGCTCCAGCCGGATGTAGTAGTCGATCGACATCCCGGCGAGCTGGGCCACCTCCTGCCGGCGCAGGCCCGGCGTGCGGCGGCGGTCGCCGCCCGGCAGCCCCACGTCGGACGGGGTGACGCGGGCGCGCCTGCTGCGCAGGAATGCGGCCAGTTCGTCGCGGTTCATGCCTCCATCCTCCGTCCTGAGGGCAGGTGAGCGGGCTCGCGAAGGTGGTACCGCTGATCCCAGCTTCCGCGGGTCTCTCCCACACCCCTTCCGACCTGGGAGAACGTTGGGCCATGACGACGACTGCCCTCATCACGGGCGCCAACAAGGGAATCGGCCACGAGATCGCGCGGCTGCTGTCGGAGCGGGGGATCACCGCGATCGTGGGAGCCCGCGACGAGGAGCGCGGGCGGGCCGCCGCCGGTCGGCTGGGCCTGCCGTACGTGCGGATCGACGTGACCGACGAGGCGAGCGTGGCCGCCGCCGCCAAGTGGATCGAGGCCGAGTACGGCTCGCTCGACATCCTGGTCAACAACGCCGGGATCGCCGGCGGCCTGGACGGGGGCGTCCCGAGCGCGGCCGGCGCGCAGGCGTTCAGGGACGTCTACGAGACGAACGTGTTCGGCGTGGTCACCGTGACCAACGCCATGCTGCCCCTGCTGCGCAGGTCGCCGGCGGGCCGGATCGTGAACATGTCCAGCGAGCTGGGCTCGATCAGCCTGGCACTCACGCCGGGCGGCCCGTTCTGGGACCTCAACTTCGCCGTCTACAACTCCTCCAAGACCGCGCTCAACATGATCACCGTCTGCTACGCCAAGGAGCTGATGGACACCTCCATCAAGGTGAACGCCGCCAACCCCGGCTACTGCGCCACCGACCTCAACGGGCACACCGGCTTCCGCACCGCCGAGCAGGGGGCGGCCGTCGCCGTACGGCTGGCGACCCTGGACGCCGACGGCCCGACCGGCGCCTACCTGGAGGATGACGGACCGATCGCCTGGTGAGGTGTGGACACCTGCGTAGTGGACAGAAGGGGGCGATGGGACGAGATCTGGACAAGGAGCGGTTCTCCGAGGCGGAGTACGCGCGCTTCGGAGAACGCATCCGGGAGCAACTCGGCACGCTTCGCGAGCTGCTCGAAACCCCCGGCTTCGGGCAGGGGCCGGCCACGATCGGGGCCGAGCTGGAGCTGTTCCTGATCGACCGGCAAGGACGGCCGCTGCCGCGCAACGACGAGGTCCGGGACCAGCTCGACGACCCGCGCGTCGTGCTCGAACTGGGCCGCTTCAACATTGAGGTCAACCTCACCCCGACGCCGCTGGCGGGCGCGCCCTTCGAGCGCATGGGGGCCGAGATCCAGGAGACGGTGACCAAGGTGGACGCCGCCGTCGAGGACGGCGGCGCGCTGCCGATCGGCATCCTGCCCACGCTGGACGCGAAGGACTTCACCCGCGGCGCGCTGAGCGACCAGAACCGCTACCGGGCCATGAGCAGGGGCATCAGGCGGCTGCGGCTGGAGCCGTTCCTCGTCAAGATCGAGGACCTGGAGCTGTCGGTGGAGGACGTGATCCTGGAGAGCGCCAACACCTCCTGGCAGGTGCACATCCGCACGCCGCCCGACCGCTTCGCCCGGCTGTTCAACGCCGCCCAGCTCGCCATCGGGCCGGTGCTGGCCGCGTGCGGCAACTCGCCGTTCTTCCTGGGCAGGGACCTGTGGGCGGAGACGCGGATCGCGCTGATGGAGGAGGCGGCCGACGACCGCGACGTGGAGCGGCGCGGGCGCAGGGACGGGCGGGTCACGTTCGGCTCGGACTGGGTGCGGGAGGGCGCGCACGAGCTGTTCGAGCGGTACGTGCAGGACTACGAGCCGATCGTGCCCGACCTGTCCGACGGCGCCGAGCCGCACGAGGTGCCCGAGCTGCGGCTGCACCAGGGCACGATCTGGCAGTGGAACCGGCCCGTCTACGACCCGGCCGACGGCGGGCACCTGCGGGTCGAGATGCGCGCGCTGCCCGCCGGACCGTCGTGCGCGGACATGACCGCGAACACGGCGTTCCTGCTGGGGCTGACGCTCTCGCAGGCCGAGCGGGACCTGACCGGCTACCGGTTCGCCGAGGCGTACCAGAACTTCTACCGCGCCGCCCAGGACGGGCTGGAGGCCAAGCTGGCCTGGCCGGGCCTGGACGGCGAGTTCGAGGCCGCCGACCTGGTGCTCAGGCTGCTGCCCGAGGCGCGGGCCGCGCTGCTGGCGCACGGAGTGACCCCGCACGACGCCGACACCGCCCTGGACGTCATCGCCCAGCGCACCCGGCTGCGGCGCACCGGCGCGGTCTGGCAGCGCGAGGCGCTGGCGCGCTTCGGCGGCGACCGGGAACGGCTCGTGCGGCGCTACCGGGAGCTGGCCCTGTCGGGCCTGCCGGTGCATCTGTGGGACTGAACGCCAACAAATGCCGCCGCTCGTCCGTCAAACTACTCCGAGAGACGGACGAAGTGAGGCAGATATGGCGGCGACGGGAATGGTTCCGGCCGACAAGGCGCCCTACGCGTTAACGCGGGCCACGGGGACCCTGGCCGAGGGGGCGGCGAAGCTGGCCGGGGAGATCGGCGCGACCGGGGTCGAGGCCCTGCTGGCCCACGCCAACAGGACCGCCGTCCACAAGGGCGCCACGGCGGCGCTGGGCTCGATGCAGCCCAGGCCGTCGGACTGGTACGCCTTCGACGGCAAGGACCAGGACACCGTCGACTGGTACCCGCAGGGCGTGACCTGCGGCGAGGAGTCCGGCAGCATCGGCGTGCCGGTGCTCCTGGTGAGCTGGTACTTCAAGCCGACGCCGGGCGAGCGGGGGATCAGGGTGTCGTTCCTGAGCCCCCGGACGCTGAAGTACCAGCACGCGCTGCTGGTCGAGGCCGCGCCCGACGGGACGTACAAGCCGATCGACGTGCACGCGGGCGGCCTGGCCTGCCACGGCGACCTGCTCTACGTCGCCGACACCTACAACGGCCTGCGCGTGTTCGACCTGGGAAACCTGCTCGACCTGCGCACCGCCCAGAGCGACCTGGGCGATCCCGCGCGCGTCGGGCGTTCCGGCGGCAAGTTCCACGCCTTCGGCTACCGCTACCTGCTGCCGCAGACCGACTGCTGGAAGCTCGCGCGGCGCGGGCCGCACTTCTCGTTCCTGTCGGTGGACCGCAGCGGCGCCACGCCCGCGCTGGTCTCGGGCGAGTACCGCGAGAACGACCCCGGCGGGTGGGTCGCCCGCTGGAACCTGCCCCTGACGGACGGCACGCCCAAGGACGCCTTCGTCATGGGACACCCCAAGATCCAGGGGGCGGTCTCCTGGGGCGGCAAGTGGTACCTGAGCCAGGCGGCCGACGGCAACACCAACGGCAGGCTGCTCGTCCACAGCGGTGACAAGCTGCTGACCAGGCCCTACCCGATCGGGCCCGAGGACCTGACGGTGCGCGGCGGCAAGTTGTGGAGCGTCACCGAGTTCAGGAACAAGCGCATCGTCTTCGCCGTCGCACTCTGAGCCGGGGCCGGGGCGGGGCACCAGGTGGGGGTGGGGATCAGCCCTCCATGTGGGCGCGCAGGACCTCGCGGTAGCGGTGGTCGAAGGCGTCGTAGCGGGCCCGCAGCGCGGCTCCCGGCCAGCCTGCGGGCAGCAGCTCGGCGGGCAGCAGCGGGTCGGCCAGCAGGTGGCGCAGCACGGCGGCCGAGACCAGGAAGCCCTCGGCCAGCCCGTCGGCCCGGTCGAGCGCCCGCTCCAGCCGGTGTGCCTCGGCCGCCCAGCCGTCGAGGTCCCACAGCAGCGGGGTGGGGTCGCCGTGCGGGCGGCCGTCGATCAGCGTGCACTGCGCGGTGACGGTCTCGGGCCAGGCGCGCACCAGGTTCGCCGGACGCAGCCAGGTGCCCTCGCGCAGCTCGCCCATGCGCAGCGCGGACATCGTGTGCCGGAACGCCGCCCGGTCGGCCGGGGCGCGCCGCTCGGCGGTGACCACCGCCACCTCCCACGTGCCGTCCCACGGTTTGGTGTGCGGGTCGCGGCTCTCGTCCTGGCGGGCCTGGCGCTCGACGAGCCGTTCGGACAGCGTGTAGCGGCCGCCCTGCTGCGTCAGGTCGCCGGCCGCCACCATGCGCGACAGCGCCACCCGGACCGTGCCCTCGGCGATGCCGAACAGCGCGCCGATGCGCACCAGATGCCGGACGGGCAGCCGGGGCGGGTGGCTGCCCAGCAGCGCGCTCAGGACCGCCGACCGGGCGCTGAGTGAGGTGTTACGGTCTTCCATCGCGTGTTGATTATATGTAACACTCGCGAGTATGGGCCGGTATCTCATCGAACCTTTCGACCACAGCGACCGCTACGCCACCGAGCGCTACCAGGGGGCGGCCGGGCGCAACTGGTGGACCTGCGACCCCACGCTGCGCCTGCTCATGCGGCGCCACCTCGGCGACGGCTTCGCCTGGGCCGAGCCCCGTCTGGAACGGCTCGGCGCGCTGATGGGCGGCCTGGTCGCCGAGTGCGCCGAGGAGACCGACCGCAACCCGCCCCGCCTGGAGAAGTACGACAAGTGGGGCAGGGACGTCAGCCGGGTCGTCATGCCGCCGTCCTTCGAGGCCGCCCGCGCGGCGCTCATGGAGGACAACTTCACCTCGCCGTCGTTCGCCGAGGAGGCACGGGCGAACGGGGCGGACCCGTCCGCGCTGGCGGCGGCCTGGACGTACCTGCTCGACCAGGCCGACATCGGGATGGGCTGCGCGCTCGGCACCGGCGGGGACATGGTGGTCTCGCTGGCCGAGAAGCACGCGCCCCCGGACGTACGCGACCGGGTCCGGGAGATCTTCGCCGACGGCTACTACTCCGGCGAGGCCGCTCAGATGTTCACCGAACGCACCGGCGGGTCCGACCTGGCCGCCCTGGAGGCGTGGGCCGAGCCCGACGGGGAGGCGTGGCGGCTGACCGGGTTCAAGTGGTTCGCCTCCAATGCCAACGGGTCGGCGTTCGTGGTGCTCGCCCGCACGCCCGACGGCGCGGTGGCGCCGTTCCTGGCGCTGTGGGAGCGGCGCGACGGCTCGCGCAACGGCGTGCGCATCCGGCGGCTGAAGGACAAGCTGGGCACCCGCTCGGTCGCCTCGGCCGAGGTCGAGTTCACCGGCGCCGAGGCGTTCCTGCTGGCCGGCCAGGGCTCCGGCTCCGGGCTCGGGACGATGATGAAGCTCACCAACGCCTCCCGGCTGGGCGTCGCCATGATGGGCGTCGGCGTGGCCAGGCGGGCGCTGGTCGAGTCGATCTGCTACGCCCGCTCCCGCGAGGCGTTCGGCCGCCCGCTCATCGACCAGCCGCTGATGCGCCGCAAGCTCGCCGAGCTGATCGTCGAGGTCGAGGCCGCCCAGGCGATGGTGTTCGACGGCCTGGTCGGCCCCCGGCTGCGGCTCGGCCCCGCGCTGATCAAGCTGCGCGCCGCCCGGCTCGGCCTGACGGCGGCGAGCGACGCGATCGAGGTGCACGGCGGCAACGGCTACATCGAGCAGTGGCCGGTGGCCAGGCTGCTGCGCGACGCCCAGGTCAACCCGATCTGGGAGGGCGGCGACAACATCCTGTGCCTGGACGTGCGCCGCGCCATGCTGCGCGAGGAGGCCCACGTGCCCTTCCTGGCCCGCCTGCGCGCCCTGGCCACCTCCGACCTGGTGAACGCGCGGATCGACGACCTGTCCAAGGCCGTCGAAGCCTGGCACGGGCTCGACCCGGCGCTCGCCGAGGAACGCCTCTACCCGCTGGCCCAGTTCATGGCCGACGTCTACGCCGCCGCGCTGCTGGAGGACCAGGCCGCCTGGGGGCTCGACGACGGGCGCAAGGCCCTGGTCGCCCGCCTGTACGCCGAGGCGCACCTGGCCGACCGCGGCCCGCTGCGCGGCGTCGACGCCCCGGCCGCCGACCACTTCGACGAGCTGCTGGCCGGGGCGCTCGCCTGACAGTACGCTCGCCAGGTCTCCCCGAGGAGGGCCGCATGACCGTACGCGTCGAGCGCGAAGGACCCGTCACGACCGTCGTCCTGAGCAGGCCGGCGGCGCGCAACGCGGTCGACAGGGAGACCGCCGGCGCGCTCACGGACGCGTTCGGCGACTTCGAGCGCTCCGACGCGGCCGTGGCGGTGTTGTGGGGCGAGGGCGGCACGTTCTGCTCGGGGGCCGACCTCAAGGCGCTGGACAACCACGTCGGCGAGGACGGCGACGGCCCGATGGGGCCGACCAGGATGCGCCTGTCCAAGCCGGTGATCGCCGCCGTCGCCGGGCACGCCGTGGCCGGCGGGCTGGAGCTGGCCCTCTGGTGCGACCTGCGGGTGGCCGAGGAGGACGCGGTGTTCGGCGTCTTCTGCCGCCGCTGGGGCGTGCCGCTGATCGACGGCGGCACGGTCCGGCTGCCCCGGCTCATCGGTGCCTCGCGCGCCATGGACCTGATACTCACCGGCCGCGCCGTGCACGCGCCGGAGGCCCTCGACATGGGCCTGGTCAACCGCCTGGTGCCCACCGGCACGGCCCGGCGGCACGCCGAGGAGCTGGCCGCGCGGATCGCCGCGTTCCCGCAGGCGTGCCTGCGCGGCGACCGCATGTCGCTGCTGGAGCAGCACGGCCTCACCGAGGAGGAGGCCATGCGCAACGAGCTGCGCCACGGGCTGGTCTCGCTGCCCGGCGCGGCGGCGGGCGCCGCCAGGTTCGCCGCCGGCGCCGGCCGTCACGGCGACCTCACCTAGCCCGCCGCCCGCGGCTCCCGGGCCCATCGGTTCAGCCGAGCACCGGGAAGTTGGACCTGATGACGCTGAGCGGGTCGCGGGCGCGCTTGAGGTCGCGCAGCCGGGCCAGCGTCTCGGGCGAGAACGCCGCCGCCGCCTGCTCCCCGCCGTGCAGCATCGTGAACGGCCGCCGCCCGCTGCTGAACGGCACCAGCACCTTGCCGAGCCGCTCGATGCGCTCTGACACCTCCGGCGACGGCAGGCCCAGCGCGTGCACGAGGTACGGCTCCGGCAGCCGCTCCACCGCGCCGCCGCCCTCGACCGGCCTGGCCACCGCCCCGCCCAGGTGCCGGACCTGAACCGCCAGCAGCGGCTCGATCGGCTCCCCGGTCAGCACGCCGGCGACCTCGTCGTCCAGCCTGGTCAGCAGCTCGGTGTGGCCCATGCCGGGGCTCGGGTCGACCGGTTCGTCGCAGATCGAGGCCAGTTCGGCCACCGGCAGCACCCGCCTGGTGTCGGCGATCGCCCCGCCCACGGCCTCCAGCGGCCGCAGCAGCGTCCCGGGGTCGGCCCCGAGGTAGGTGCACTCGACCATGACGAAGCCGGGGGCGCCGGGCGGCGTGAGGAGCTGGAACCACACCGACAGCTCCTCGGGCGCGTCGGCGGTGACCTCGCGGAAGGCCGCCATGACCTGCTCGGCGCGGTCGGCCGGCCACATGATCCGGCCGCCGTACAGGAAGGGCGCGGGGTGCAGGTCGAACTCCATGGCCGTCACGATCGCGAAGTCGCCGCCGCCGCCGCGCAGGGCCCAGAACAGCTCGGGGTCGCTCTCGGCGGTGACCGTGATCCGGCCGCCGTCGGCGTCCACGGCCTCGAAGGCGCGCACGCTGTCGGCGGCGAAGCCGTGCTTGCGGCTGAACCAGCTCAGACCGCCGCCCAGGGTGTAACCGGTCACGCTCACCACCGGCGAGCTGCCCGCCAGGCCGGTCAGCCCGAGCGGGCTCGCGGCGTCCAGCACCTCGCCCCACTTCACGCCCGCGCCGACGCGCGCCACCCCGTCGCGGATCGCCACCCCGCCCAGACGGCCGGTACGCAGCAGGATCGTCCCCTCGGTGTCGCCCGACGCGCCGTGGCCGCCCGGCTGCGCGGTCACCGCCAGGCCGTGCAGGCGGGCGTAGCCGATCACGGCGGCCACGTCGTCGGCGTCGGCGGCCTCGACCACCGCGCGCACCGGCTGCTCGACCGCCAGGTTCCAGGGACGGCGCGCCTGGTCGAAGCCGTCGTCGCCGGGAAGGAGAACGGGGCCGGTCGTCATGTTCCTCAGTTCGTTCATGTGATCGATGATGCTTGGTCCCACTTGCGTGGGAATTGGGGTTGACTTGAGCCCCGTGGAGTTCAGACTGTTCGGTCCGCTTGAGGTGGACGACGACGACGGCGCCCGCCTCGACCTCGGCACCAGGAAGCAGCGGGCGGTGCTGGCCATGCTGGCGCTGGAGCCGGGCCGGATCGTGCCACTGGACCGGCTGATCGAGGAGCTGTGGGCGGGGGAGGCCCCGGCCAGGGCCACCGCCACGCTCCAGGCGTACGTGTCGCACCTGCGACGGGTGCTCGAACCCGGACGCAAGCCGCGCACGCCGCCTCAAGTGCTGCTCACCCGCGAGCCCGGCTACCTGCTCGACATCGCGCCCGGCCAGACGGACGTCGCCCGCTTCGCCACCTGGGCGGCCGACGGCGCCCGGCTGGTGCGGCAGGGGCGGCACGGCGAGGCGGCGCGGGTGCTGGACCGGGCGCTCGGGCTGTGGCGCGGCGAGCCGCTGGCCGAGTTCCCCGGGCTGGCGCCCGACGTGCCGGCCCGGCTGGGGCAACTGCGGCTGGCGGCCGAGGAGGACCTGCTCGAAGCCCGGCTGGAGCTGGGGGAGGCCACCGTGCCCGACCTGGAGGCGCTGACCGAGGCGTATCCGTACCGGGAGCGGGCCTGGCGGCTGCTGGTGCTCGGGCTCTACCGGGCGGGCCGGCAGGCCGACGCGCTGGCCGCGCTGCGCCGGGTGCGCGGGCTGCTGGCCGGACAGCTGGGCATCGAGCCGGGCCCGGAGCTGAAACGCCTGGAGCAGGCCGTCTTCGACCAGTCCCCGGCCCTGGACGCCCCCGGCGGGACGACCGCCGCCGAACCGCCCCGGCGACCGGACGCGGACGACGCGAAGGCCCCACCGGCGCCGAGTGCCGCGGCGGGCGGACGGGCGGCGGGAGAGCGCCTGGTCGGACGGGAGGCGGAGCTGCGGACGCTGGAAGAGCTGCTGGGCGGCGCCAGGGCCGGGCACGGCGGCCTGGCGCTGGTCACCGGCGAGGCGGGCATCGGCAAGACCAGCCTGGTCAGGGCCGCCGCCGACCTGGCCGCCGCCCGCGGGTTCCGGGTGGAGTGGGGCAGATGCCTGGACGACCCCAGGGCCCCGGCGTTCTGGCCGTGGGCGCGGGCGGGCATGATCCCGCCGTCCCCGCACGCCGAGCTGTTCGACCTCTACGACGCCGTGCTCGCCTCGCTGCGCGGCGGCCCGCTCCTGCTGGTGCTGGAGGACCTGCACTGGGCCGACGCCTCGTCGCTGAAGCTGCTCGGCCACGTCGCGGGCGAGCTGGCGGGCACGTCCGCCCTGATCATCGCCACGCTCCGGCCCGAGCCCGCCGACCAGCCGGCCCAGCTCCGCGAGACGATGGGCACGCTGTCCAGGGAGGGCCGCAGGCTGCCGCTCGCGCCGTTCGACGCCGAGGGGGTGCGCGCCTTCCTGCGCCTGCGCGAGGTGAGCGCCGACCCCGGGGAGCTGCTCGACCGCTCCGGCGGCAACCCGTTCTACCTCGCCGAGCTGCTGCGCCTGCCCGAACGCGAACGCCACCTCGTCCCGCCCGGCGCGGCCGACGTGATCGACCGCAGGCTGGCCAGGCTGCCCGGGCCGACGCGGGACCTGCTCAGGGCCGCCGCCGTCGCGGGCCGCGAGGTCTCGGTCGACCTGCTGGCCGCGCTCGTGGAGCAGCCGGTCGAGGACGTCATGACGGGCCTGGAGCCCGCCCTGGCCGCCGGGCTGCTGACCGAGGCCGCCGACTACCGCTTCTCGCACGCCCTCGTCCGCCAGGCCCTCGACGCCGGCCTGACCACCCTGGCCCGCGCCCGGCTGCACCTGCGCGCCGGCCGCTCCCTGGAGGGCGTGCCCGGCGCCGACCCGGCGCTGCTGGCCGGCCACTTCGCCGCGGCGGCCAGGCTGGGCGGGGCGGCCAAGGCCGTCGAGCACGCCACCGAGGCCGCGGCCCAGGCCGCCGCCCGGCACGGCTACCAGGAGGCCGTCGAGCTGTGGGAGCTGGCGCTGGCCCACCTCCCGCCCGGCGACTCGCCGCGGCGCTGCCGGCTGCTCGTCGAGCTGGGCCGGGCCCGCCGCACCCTGGGCGACGCCGCCGGCGCCCGCCGCGACCTGGACGAGGCCGTCGCCCAGGCCCAGCGGCTCGGCGACAAGGACGCGCTGGTGGCCGCCGTCTCGGTGTTCGGCGGCCTGTCGGTGTGGAACTGGCGGCCGTACGGCGTCGTGGACGAGGCGATGGTCACGGTGCTGGAGGACCTGCTGGCCGGCGGCCTCGACCCGGCGTCCAGGGCGGCGCTGCTGGGCACGCTCGGCATCGAGCTGCACTACGGCCCGCGCCGCGCCGAGGGCGAACGGCTGGCGCTGGAGGCCGTCGAGCTGGCCCGCGGCCTGGACGACCCGATGCTGCTGGCCACGGCGCTGAACAACTACCTGATCGCCGGGTTCGTCCCGGGCCGCAACGACGTGCGGCTCAAGGCGGCCGAGGAGATGCTCGCCATTCCCGGCCTGCCCAGGGAGGCCCGGCTGGTGGGACGCGTCCTGCGCATGTCGTGCCTGCTGCGCGCGGGCGACCTGGCCGAGTGGGCCAGGGACCTGGACCGCTGCGAGCAGCTCCTGCACGAGGTGGCCAGGCCCGAGCTGGAGGCGATGGTCCGCGTCTCGCAGACCGCTGCGCACACCCTGCACGCCCGCTGGGACGAGGCCGAAGCCCTGCTCGGCCGCTTCCCCGGCCTCACGTACGGCGGCAGCCTGTGGGGGATCGAGGCGCGCCGCCTGGCCGCCCTCTACACCTGCCGGCGCGGCCAGGACCGGGGCGCGGAGCTGCTGGAGGAGCTGGTGGCGGCGGGGGAGCGCCCGCTGATGAGCCCGGTGCGCCCGCTCGCCGTCCTCGCGGCGCTGGAGGCCGGGCGGCCCGAGCTCGCCAGGGAGCTGATCGGCCGGTGGGGCGTGGAACTGCGCGAGGACTGGTCGGCGGACTTCCTCCACCCGGTCTGGGGGCTGGTGGCCGCCCGGCTCGGCACGCCCGACCCGGCCGACCTGTACGAACGGCTGCTGCCCATTTCCGGCCAGCTCATCGTCATGGGGATGGGCAGCGCCGCCTGGGGCTCGGTGCACGACGTGCTGGCCGAGCTGGCCGGGCGGCTCGGCCGCGACCGGGAGGCGCGCGAGCACAACGAGGCGGCGGTCGCGCTGCACCGGCGGCTCGGGCTGACGTACTGGGAGGCGCGCAGCCGGGGGTGGCGTCCCGGCTGACTGTCGGACCCGCCGCGTACTGTGATCTCATGCCTGACATCGAGGTCGCGGGGCGTTCCGTCCACATCACCAGCCCCGACAAGGTGGTCTTCCCGCAGTCGGGCCACACCAAGCTCGACCTGATCCGGTTCTACCAGGCGGTGGGCGAGGCGGCGCTGCGCGGCGTGCACGGGCGGCCGATGGTGCTCAAGCGGTTCGTCCACGGCATCGAGCAGGAGGCGTTCTTCCAGAAACGGGCTCCCGCCAAGCGGCCCGACTGGATCGAGGTGGCCGAGCTGCGCTACCGGTCCGGGCTGAGCGCGGAAGAGGTGGTCTGCACCGATCTGGCGCAGTTGCTCTGGGTGATCAACCTGGGGTGCGTCGACCTCAACCCCCACCCGGTGCGCGCCGACGACCTGGCCAGGCCCGACGAGCTGCGCATCGACCTCGATCCCGTGCCCGGCGTCGCCTGGGCCGACGTGCTGGCCACCGCGCAGGTGGCGCGGGAGGTGCTGGCCGACCACGGGCTGGTCGCCTGGCCCAAGACGTCCGGGTCGCGCGGGTTCCATGTCTACGCCCGGATCGAGCGGCGGTGGCCGTTCGCGAAGGTGCGCAAGGCGGCCGAGACCGTGGCCCGCGAGGTCGAGCGGCGGGCCCCCGACCTGGCGACCAGCAGGTGGTGGAAGGAGGAGCGCCACGGCGTGTTCGTCGACTTCAACCAGAACGCCTACGACCGCACGGTCGCCTCGGCGTACTCGGTGCGCGCGGTGCCCGACGCCCGCGTGTCCACGCCGCTGACCTGGGACGAGGTGCCCGGTTGCCGGCCCGAGACGTTCACGGTCGACAGCGTGCCCAAGCGGCTGGCCGAGCTGGGCGACCCGTGGGAGGACATGGATCTGCACGCCGGGTCGCTCGACGGGCTGCTGGAGCTGGCCGAGGAGCTCGGGCCCGCGCCCAAGCCGCCCAAGGGCAGCGGGCGCAGGCAGCAGACCATGCCGGTCATCGAGATCGCCAGGGCCCAGCACAAGGAGGAGGCGCTGGCGGGGCTCGACCGCTGGAAGGCCCGCCACCCCGAGGTCGCGGCCCTGCTGGAGGCCGCCGACGTGCTGGTCGACGGCATGCGCGGGCGCAGCAGCGTCTGGTACCGGATCCGGGTCAACCTCCAGCATGTGCCGGAGGAGGAGCGGCCGGCGCAGGAGCCGCTGGAGGTCGACTACGACCCCTGGCAGGGCGCCGGCGGCCCCTGACCGGGCGCGGCAGGGCGCCCGGTCAGGGGCCGCCGGCCAGGGCCGCCGATCAGGGGGCGGATCGGCGGCCGGGAACCAGGGCGCTGAGGGAGGTAGCGCCCCGGAGGGCCGAGGGGGGCGGGTCAGCGGCCGGAGACGAGGTTGCCGAGGCGGGCGTACAGCGACGTGCCGGTGCCGCGGTCGTTCTCGTGGCGGTCGGCGGCCCGGAACAGCGTGTAGATGAGCTGCACGCCCGCCCACCGCAGCGGCTCCGGCTCCCACTGCCGCACCTGCCGGCCCACCCATGGCAGCGCCGTCAGCTCGGTGTCCCGCCGCAGCACCAGGTCGCGCAGCGTGCGCCCGGCCAGGTTCGTGGTGGTCACGCCGCTGCCGACGTACCCGCCGGCCCAGCCGAGCCCGCTCGCGTGGTCGAGGTGCACGGTCGAGCACCAGTCGCGCGGCACGCCGAGCACCCCGCACCACGAGTGCTGCACCCGCGCGTCGGCCGCCGCGGGGAAGAGCTTCACCAGCATCCGCCACAGCAGCGCCACCGTCCGCGCCTGGGTGGCCCCCCGGCGGTCGGTACGCGACCCGAACCGGTACGGCACCCCCCGCCCGCCGATCGCGATCCGGTCGTCGGCCGTGCGCTGGGCGTAGACGTAGGCGTGGGCCTGGTCGCCGAGCAGCTCGTGCCCCGCCCAGCCGATGTGCTTCCACACCTCGGCGGGCAGCGGCTCAGTGACGATCATGGAGCTGTTCATCGGCAGCCACTGCCGGTGCTGCCCGGCCAGGGACGCGGTGAAGCCCTCGGTGGCGCGGATGACGTAGTCGGCCGAGACGATGCCGAGCGGCGTGTGCGCGGTCGCCTTGCCGCCGCCCACGCGCGGCCGGATCTCGGTCACCGTCGTGCCCTCGAAGACGTCCACGCCCAGCGCCGCGACGGCCGTGGCCAGCCCGACGGCGAGCTTGGCCGGCTGCACGCGGGCGCAGTGCGGCGAGTAGGCGGCCTCCAGCGTGCCCGCCACCTGGAGGCGTTCGCGCTGCTCGTCGCGGTCCATCAGGCGCATGTCGTCCTCGCCGTACCCCCAGGAGCGCAGGTCGGCGACCTCCTCGCGGAGCCGCCGCCGCTGGGCCGGGTTGGTGGCCACGTGCACGAGACCGCCCTTGTGCACGTCGGCGTCGATGCCCTCGGCGCGGGTGACGTCGATGACCTCGTCCACCGCGCGGAACATGGCGTGCTGGAGGTCGATCATGGCCTGCCGGCCGCGCGCCTCGGCGTGCCGCTCGCGCGAGCCGGCGAACTCGGCCGACAGCCAGCCGCCGTTGCGCCCGGACGCCCCGAACCCGGCGAACTCCTTCTCCAGGATCGCGATCCGCAGGTCGGGCTGGGCCTTCTTCAGGTAGTACGCCGTCCACAGACCGGTGTAGCCGCCGCCGACGATCGCCACGTCGTACTCGCGGGAGCCGGGCAGCGACGGCCGCCTGGCGGGCAGGCCGATCTGCCGGTACCAGAACGAGACGCCCCCGTTGGCGAAGTCGTCGGTGAGCGGGATGCCTGTCATGACTGTTCTGCCTCCACGGCTGCTGCTTGCCCCTCCGCTGTTTCCCCGTCCGCTTTGTCCCCGGCGGACGGGGTGGGCGGGCTGATCACCCAGAGCACCTCGGCGGTCTCGTCGCCGTCGTTGACCACCCGGTGCGGGACCGACGTGCGGTACTCCACGCTGTCGCCGGGCCCCATCGGGTGCGCGGCGGCGGACCCGGCGGGGCCCAGCCAGAGCGTGAGGTTGCCGCGCAGCACGAGGAAGATCTCCTGCGAGTCGCCGTGCGTGTACGGCTCGTCGCCGGTGGAGGCGCCCGGCTCGAACTCCCCGGCGTACATCTCCAGGGTGCGCAGCGGGCGCTGGGAGATCAGGAACTTGCGGGTGCCCGGCCCGGTGGCCAGCTCGGGACGCTCGGCGCGGCGCACCACGCGGTGGGCGGGCTCGTCGTCCTCGTTGAACAGGTCGGCCACGGTGATGCCGAGCGCCGAGGCGATCCTGCGCAGCATGCCGATGCTCGCGCTGGTCTGGCCGCGTTCGAGCTGGCTGATGAAGCTCGGGCTCGCCTTGGCCTCGCCGGCCAGCGCGCGCACGGTCATGCCGCGCATGCCGCGGTAGGCCCGGATGCGGGTGCCCAGGTCCGTCATCGAACCCCTCGATCGGTCAGGCTGAACAAGTTGTTCAGTGACCGTACCGACGGCGGAGAAAGCCCAGCAAGAGGGGGGTGCCTAACGAATCGGTAACCGGTCTCAGCCGCGGGTCGGCCGCTGGTAGCCCTCGTCGCCGCCGTAGACGTGCCGGGACGGGTCGTGTTCGGGCTGGGTGGCCGGGCTGGTCGGCGAGGCGGTGTGCTCCTCGGCGAAGTCGTCCGAGGGCGTGGGCGGCGGCGGGAACAGGTAGTCGTGCCAGGTGATCCGGCCCTTGGGATCGGCCTCGGTGGTGAACGCGCCCGCGCGCTGCGCGGCGGCCAGCTTGCCCGGGATGCGCACCGGCAGGCACAGGCGGCGCAGGTGACGGGCGTCGAGCCAGGTCCTGGCCAGCTCCTCGGTGCCGAGGACCTGCGGGCCGCCGTACTCCAGGACCGCGCAGGCGGGGCCGCCGGCCAGCAGCGCGGCCAGGCGGGCGGCGACGTCGTTCACGTGCACCGGCTGCCAGAGCAGCGAGCGGTCCATGGGCAGCACGGGCAGCGTGGACAGGTCGCGCAGCAGCCGGTCGACCGACTGGTGGAACGGGGTGGCGCGGACGACCGTCCAGGCCATGCCGCTCTCCTTGACCAGCCGTTCGGCCTCCAGCTTGTGCCGGTGGCCGGGCGCGCGGTCCGCGCCGGCGACCGAGGGCAGCAGCAGGTGCGAGGCTCCGGCCGAGCGGGCCGCCGCGGTCAGCGTGCGGGTGCCGGCCAGGTCCACCTGGGCGCCTCCCTGCCGGCCGCCGGTGGCCAGGTGCGCGACGGCCTCGATCTGCCGTACGGCCTCCGCGACGCCCTTGCCCGAGGCCAGATCGCCCCAAGCCCACTCCACGCCCCCGCGGCTCTCGTGCCGGGTACGGCTGAGCGCCCGTACCCGATGACCCGCCTTGAGCAGGACGGGCACCAGTGCCCTGCCGAGGGTGCCGGTGGCTCCTGTGACCAGAATGCGCATGCCGGGTCCATACCCGCGAATCCCCAGAGATGACAATGATTTTCGTGACGAGGTCTGTGGACGGCGGTGCGGGGTAGAGCCGCCAATATGGCTCGTATCGCATCCGAATCCCTGATCGAACGGCTCGCCGAGTGGGGCGTGGACACCGTCTTCGGCCTGCCGGGCGACGGTATCAACGGCATCATGGAGGGGCTGCGCCGTCATCGTGACCGGGTGCGGTTCGTGCTGGTGCACCACGAGGAGGCCGCCGCCTTCATGGCCACCGGCTACGCCAAGGCCACGGGACGGATCGGCGTGTGCCTGGCCACCTCCGGCCCCGGCGGCATCCACCTGCTCAACGGTCTCTACGACGCCAAGCTCGACCACGTCCCGGTGCTGGCCATCACCGGCATGCAGGAGACCGCCGTGCTCGGCACCGGCTACCAGCAGGAGGTCCACCTCGACAAGCTGTTCGCCGACGTGGCCGAGTACAACATGATGATCACCAACCCGGCCCAGCTGCCCTCGCTGGTGGACCTGGCCGTCCGGACGGCCTACGCGCGGCGCGGCGTCGCCCATCTCACGCTGCCCAACGACATCCAGGTGGCCGACGCGGGGGAGGACCCGTACCGGACGGTCGCGCCGGTGCGGGCGCCGGAGACCGCGCCGATCTACCTGCGGCCCCCGGGGCTGCCGCGCCAGGAGGACCTGGCTCGGGCCGCCGAGGTGCTCAACGCCGCCGAACGGCCCGCCATCCTGGCCGGGCAGGGCGCGCTGCACGCCCGGGACGAGGTGCTGGCCGTGGCCGAGGCGCTGGGCGCGCCGGTGGTCAAGACGCTGCCCGGCAAGGCGGTCGTCCCGGACGACTCGCCGTACACGACGGGCGGGATCGGGCTGCTCGGCACGAGGCCGAGCGAGGAGCTGATGGACGAGGCCGACGTGCTGTTCATGATCGGCACGAACTTCCCGTACTCGAAGTTCCTGCCCGAGCCGGGCAAGGCGCGGGTGGTGCAGTTCGAGGCCGAGCCGACCAGGGCGGGGGCGCGGGTGCCGACCGACGTGCCCGTGGTGTGCGACGCCAAGGAGGGACTGCGGGAGCTGCTGCCGCTGCTCAACCGGGGGAACGGCAACGGCCACCTGGCGAAGTACCAGAAGCTCATGGCCAAGTGGCGCTCCGACATGGACGCCCTGGAGAACCCTGACAGGGACCCGATCGCCCCCCAGTACGCCATGGCCGTCCTGGACGACCTGGCCTCCGACGACGCCATCCTCACCTGCGACAGCGGCACGATCGCCACCTGGGCCGCCCGCCACTGGACGATCCGCGGCGGGCGCGAGTTCTACCTGTCGGGCACGCTGGCCACGATGGCCCCGGGCCTGCCGTACGCCATCGCCATGCAGCACGCCTTCCCCGGCCGCCAGGTCATCGCCTACGTCGGCGACGGCGGGTTCGCGATGCTGATGGCCGAGTTCCTGACCGCCGCCCAGCATCGGCTGCCGGTCAAGGTCGTCATCAACAACAACAACTCCCTCGGCCAGATCCTGTGGGAGCAGATGGTCCTCGGCTACCCCGAGCACGGCGTGCGCTTCGCCCAGCCCGAGGCCGACTACTCGGTGTGGGCCAGGGCGTGCGGCGGGTTCGGCGCCAAGGTCACCAAGTCCGGGGACGTGGCCGCGGCGATCAGGCAGGCGCTCGCCCACGACGGCCCGGCCCTGGTGGACGTGGACGTCAACCCGAACGAGCCGCCCATGCCCGGCAAGGTCTCCTACGACCAGGCCAAGAGCTTCGCGCAGGCGTTCCTGAAGGGCCAGCCGCACAAGGCGGCCATCGCGACCACCCTGTTCAAGGACCGCATCCAGAGATTCACCGACTGATCCTCCACCTCCGGACACCGCCCCACCTCGGGACACCTGGGACCCCTGCCTTGAGAGGCCGCTCGCGTTCGGATCCGGCCGGTCAGGGGTGGGGCGACCCGGGCGGGCCGGCCGGTCAGGGGGTCTGGTGGGCGTGGGCGATCCGGGCGGCGGTCTCCAGGAGGGGGTCCACCAGCCGGGGCAGCTCGCGGGAGCGCCGCGAGGCGAGCACGATCCCCACGGCGGCCACCGCCCGCCCGTCCACCACGACCGGCGCCGCCGCCGAGCACGAGCCGAGCGTCATCTCCTCGTGCGTCAGCGCGTAGCCCTGCGCCCGCACCGCCGCCAGCTCCCTGGCCAGCCGGCCGGGCTCGGTGACGGTGTGCGGCGTGGGCCGTTCGAGGGCACGGGCCAGGTACGCCTGCACGAACCACTCCGGCTCGAAGGCCAACAGCGCCTTGCCCACGCCCGTCGGGTGCATCGGCAGCCGCCCGCCGGTGCGCGAGACGATGGGCACGGCCCGCCTGCCGTACACCTTGTCGACGTACAGGACCTCCAGGCCGTCGCGGACGGCGAGGTGCACGTTCTCGCCGGTGGTGGCGAACAGCTCCTGGAGCCAGGGGTGCGCGCGGCCCTGGAGGCTGCCGGGGGCGAGCTGGCCGAGCTCCCACAGCCGCAGCCCCACCCGCAGCCGCCCGTCGGGGGAGCGGCTGAGCGCCTGCCACCGCTCCAGCTCGGCCACCAGCCGGTGGGCCGTGCTCAGCGGCACCCCGCTCCGCCTGGCCAGGTCGGTCAGCGTGAGCTGCGGATGGGCCGCGTCGAACGCCCCCAGGATCGCCAGCACCTTGGACGTCACCGTCTGCCCCGGCTGCCTGGCTCCTCCGGACATGACCACACTCCTGCACAGTTCTTCCACTCAGTGGAAGAGGCTACTCGGCTCCCGGGGCCTGAAGGCAGCAGACTTCCCTCATGCGAACTCAGGTCGGGATCATCGGCGCGGGCCCCGCGGGCCTGCTGCTGTCTCATCTGCTCCACCTGCGCGGCATCTCCTCGGTGGTGCTGGAGAAGCGCAGCCGCGCCTACGTCGAGCGACGGGTGCGCGCGGGTGTCCTGGAGCAGGGCACCGTGGACACGCTCGTCGAGGCGGGCGTGGGCGGGCGCCTGCTGCGCGAGGGCCTGCCCCACCACGGCATCGAGCTGCGGTACGGCGGCGCCGGCCACCGCATCGCCTTCGACAGGCTCGTCCCCGGCCGGGCCATCACCGTCTACGGCCAGCAGGAGGTCGTCAAGGACCTGATCGCGGCCCGGCTGGCGGCGGGCGGCGACGTCCGGTTCGAGGTCGAGGACGTCGCGGTGCACTCGCCGGAGTCGCAGCCGTACCTCACCTTCGGCGGCGAGCGGCTCGACTGCGACGTGATCGCCGGGTGCGACGGGTTCCACGGCGTCTCCCGCCCCAGCGTCCCGGACGGGGTCCTGGAGGTGTTCGAGCGGGAGTACCCCTTCGCGTGGCTCGGCGTCCTGGCCGAGGTGGCGCCCTCGTCGGAGGAGCTGATCTACGCCAGGACCGAGCGCGGCTTCGCCCTGCACAGCATGCGCTCGCCCACCGTCAGCCGCTTCTACCTGCAGATCCCGGCCGACGCCGACGTGGCGCAGTGGCCGGACGAGCGCGTCTGGGCCGAGCTGAAGGCCCGGCTGGAGACCGTCCCGGGCTTCGAGCTGACCACGGGCGAGATCATCGAGAAGGGCGTCACGCCGATGCGCTCCTTCGTCACCGAGCCCATGCAGTACGGGCGGCTCTACCTGGCCGGGGACGCCGCGCACATCGTGCCGCCGACCGGCGCCAAGGGCCTGAACCTGGCCGTGGCCGACGTCCGGGTGCTGACCGAGGCGTTGACGGCCTTCTTCGAGCACGGCTCGCCGGAGCTGCTGGACGGCTACTCGCGGGCGTGCCTGAAGCGGGTCTGGCGGGCGCAGCACTTCTCGTGGTGGATGACGACGCTGCTGCACACCTTCGAGGAGGACGACGCGTACGGGCGGCGGCTCCAGACCTCCTACCTGGACTACGTCACCTCCTCGGAGGCGGCGGCGACCACGCTGGCGGAGAACTACGTCGGGCTGCCCTTCGACTGACCCGTCCGGCCCGTGCGACCACCCCCGGGCGGTCTGACCTCGGGTGATGCCTTAAGGTTGGCGCGTGGTTTTCGAGGAGGGCTGGGCGCGTTCGCCCCTGCGGTGGTTGATGGACACGCTGGGCCACGCCCAGCTCGCCAGGATGGAGAGCGAGCCGGCGCTGGTCGCGGCCGTGGATCAGCACGCGGCCCTGCTGCGTGACGCGATCCCGCTCGACCGCGAGACCCTCGGCGACTACCTGCTGGGCTTCCTCGACGAGCTGCGCCACCTGGGCTGGATCTTCAGCGGCGACCACGACGCGCCCGCGCTGCGGCTGACGGCCGTCTGCTGGCTCGCCCGCGAACAGGGCTTCCTCGCCGAACCCGCCTGACCGCCCCCAAGACGGGGGCGGGGCCGGTCCGCGGGGTCGGGTGGTGCGGGCCGGCCCTGGTGGGTCCGCGTGACCGGGCGCTCGTCCCGGCCACACGGAGCTCAGGTTCCGGGCGGGATGTCCGCGCGGGTCGCCCCGCCGGTGGTGCCGGTGGTGCCTGTCGTGCCGGGTGCGCCGGGCGTGGTCTGGGCCGGCTCGGCGGGCCGGGCCATCGTGCGGGCGTCCTCACGTCCCCGCTGGTACGCCTCGGCGTGCGCCCTGGCCTGCGGCGCCTCCGCCTCGATCCGGCCGATCCAGCGCTCCCAGCGCTGCTGCATCGGACGGACGAGCCCGCCGCCCAGCCCGATGGCCAGGATCGCGCCGATGGTGGCGAGCACGGTGATGAGCACCGGCGTCGTGACGGTCGTGGCGACGCCGATCTGGTTGAGCGCGGCGATGATGCCCAGCGCCCAGATGAAGACGGCTGCCGCGATGCCGAGCCAGCGCCCGTAGGACAGGCCGCCGAGCGCGCCGTCGACGAGATCCTTGACGGCCCTGGCGATCGCGCCCGCGATCACGATGATCACGATGGCGACCACGGCCTTGGGCAGCCAGCCGACCACCCCGTTGAGCAGCGCCGAGATCGGGTTGGGCCCGAAGACGCTGAAGGCGATCTGCAGGGTGATCAGCAGGATCGCGTAGTAGACGAGCTTGGCGAGCAGGCCGCTGGCGTCGTACCGGCTGCTTTCGAGCCAGCGCTGCACGCCGCTGCGCTGCACGGCCCGCTCGAACCCCACGCGGTCGAGGAGCTTGTCCACGAGCTTCTGCAGCGCCTTCGCCACGATCCACCCGATGATCAGAATCACCAGGAACGCGACCAGCCTGGGCACGAACGTCGCCACCTGTCGCCAGGCGTCCGTCAGGCCTTGGCCAATATTGATGTCCACGGTTTCCTCCAGGACGAGGAGCCAATGGAGTCGCGCTACCCGCCTGAACTGGGACTATGCACTCAAAGCAACCGAATTTTGCAGACTGTTACATTTGTACAAGTGTGCGCGGGCGTCAGCGGAGCCGGCGCAGGTCCATCTGGAAGTTCTGGTGCCAGGTCTGCCCGCCGTCCACGGTGGTCTCGCCGATCTCGTGCCAGGTCGTGGCGGTGAACGTCAGCGTGTAGCGGCTGGTGTAGGCGGGTGTCTGGAGGCTCCACCGGAAGGTGTTGTCGCCGACCTCCGGCACGACCGTGGTGACGTAGCCGCGGGAGAACGCCTCCCACCGGTACTGGCCGGTCGCCTCGTTGTAGTTGATCACGGCCAGGGCGCTGTCCGCGATCGTACGCGGGTCGGCCTTGTCGCGGCCCTGCCCTTCGACCGAGATCACCAGGTCGCCCGCCTGCCAACGCACCCGCTCGGTCTGCAGGAACTCCTGCCGCGTCCCGGACGGGGTGACGGTCCAGCCCGGCCCCGCCCAGGTCCCGATCATGAACGAGAGCCGCCGCATGGCCTCCGCCTGCCCGACGAGTGCCTGCCCGACGGATGCCTGCCCGCTGAGCGCCGGGGAGGGCGTCCGGGCGGCCGTCGCCGGGCCGGGGGAGAGCAGGGCCGCGAGCAGGGCGAGCGGCAGGAGCAGGCGGACCAGTGACTTCATCAAGGCGTCCTCGTCAGTGAGCGGCTGATGCCGAGCCGGGGGTGAGCGGTCAGGTAGAGGCCGGTGGCGGCGTCGTACAGGTCGTTGGCGTCCATGCGCATGGGGGCCATGGTGCTGCCGGCGGGCGTGACGTTGCGCAGGGCGCGCAGCCCCGCGTCGTGGGCGGCGGTCACCAGCTCGCTCATCGGCGCGGTGCCGCCGGCGGTGGTGGCGTCGGTCAGGTCCGACAGCCCGGCCGTGATCGCGGCGAACGCGTGGTCGGACCTCTCGCCCCTGACCAGGTGCTGGGCCAGCCAGAAGTAGCTGGCCCGGCCGCGGTACTGCCGGTAGACCGAGGAGACCATGGTCAGCAGCCGCTGGTAGGCGTTGCGGTAGAGCGACTCGTAGAACCCCTGGGCCTCCTGCTCGCTCACCTCGCCGCGGTCGGTGGCGGTGATCGAGGCCGCGGCCAGCAGGGCGCTGTACATGGCCAGGTGCACGCCGGTCGACAGCAGCGGGTCGAGGAAGCAGGCGGCGTCCCCGGCGATGTGGTAGCCGGGGCCGCAGAAGGAGTCGGCCACGTACGAGAAGTCCTGTTCGATCCGGACCGGACCGGTGAACCTGCCGACCAGCCCCGCCACGGTCGGCGAGTCGGCCACCACCGCGTGGAACATCTCCTCCGGCGACCCGTAGTGGGGACGCCGCTCCAGGAAGCGCGTCTGGTGGGTGACGAAGCCGACGCTGAACACCTCGCCGCGCAACGGGATCACCCAGTACCACCCTTCCGGCGAGGAGATGACGTTGATGCCGCCGCCCGGCGTGTCCGGAAGCAGGTCGCCGCCCTGGTAGTAGCCCCAGATCGCGACGTTCCTGAAGACGTCGTGCGGTCGTCGGTCACGGAAGTGCCGCGCCGACAGTACCCCGGCGCGTCCGGAGGCGTCGACCAGGTGATCGAAGCGCTCGACGCCGCGGTCCCACTCGGCGGCGCACGCGCGGCCGTCCTCGAACAGCACGCGCCGGACCCTGGCCTGCTGGATCACCTCGACGCCCTGGGAGGCGGCGTGGTCCAGCAGCACCTGGTCGAAGTCGTCCCGGTCGACCTGCCAGGAGCGCACGTCGGGGCCGAACGTGGCCGCCCAGTTCACCGTCCAGTCGCGTTCGGCGCCCCAGCGCAGCAGCAGGCCCTCCTTGACCGGGTAGCCGCGTTCCTCGACCTTGTCGTGCGCCCCGGCGTAGTCGATGATCGTCCGGCACGACGGGGACACCGACTCGCCGATGTGGTAACGCGGGAAACGTTCGCGTTCCAGCAGCCTCACGTCCATTCCGTTGCGGGCCAGCAGCGTGGCGGCGATCGAGCCCGCCGGGCCGCCGCCGATCACTAATACCTTGGTCATCGCGAGCCCTTCCGATAATCGATGCGTATTACGCAGTCGCGGGCCCGGCAAGCGGGGCCCAATACGTAGGCCGATACGTATATTCCGGCGTTATTCTGGACCGCCGGCCCGGCCTGGTCGATGATGCGTCTGAGTTCCGTTCCGTCTTTCTTCAAGGAGCGCGCATGGGATTGAACCTCCGGCTGGTCGTTCCCCTGGTCTACGCCGTCGCGGTGGTCGTGGCCTTTCTGATCGGCAAGACGGTCGGCTCGGTGGTCGTCATCGCCGGCGCCGTCCTCGTGGCCCTGTTCTTCGTCCTGTCCGGCCGGTCACGTCAGCGCGAATAGGGCCCCCCACGGGTCGCGCACGATCGTCGCCCGGGGATGCCCGGGGGCGGTCGTGGCGCCCAGCCGGGCCGCCGTCGCCGCCGCCGCGGCGCGGTCCGCGGTCGCGAAGAACGTCATCCACTGCGGGCGAGCCCCCGTCCCCTCGCGGGCCACGGGCGCGGCGCCGAGCAGGTCCCGGTAGAACGCGGTCCCGGCCGACCACAGCTCGTGCCCGCACCACGTCCCCGGCTCGCCGGCCAGCACGATCCCGGCCGGACGGTGTCCCTCCCAGAAGCCGACCGCCGCCCCCGCCGGGTCGGTCGCGAACAGCACGCGCCCGTCCTGGCCGGCCGCCATCGGGCCGAAGACGACGCCGCCGCCCAGCTCCTTCACCCCCACGGCCACCGCGTCCACGTCCGGAGCCGCCAGGTAGGTGTTCCAGGAGGCGGGCAGGCCCGGCGGCACCCGGCCGAAACCGGCCACGACCTGGCCGCCGAGCTCGACGAAGGAGTAGCCGCCCTCCTCGCGGAAGGTCCAGCCGAACAGCTCTCCGTAGAAGGCCCGCGCGCCGGCTGGGTCGAGCGCCCCGTAGTCCACCCAGCACGGCTCGCCCGGCTCATAGTGCTCGTGAATCGGCACGCCCGGCCTCCTCGTCCGCTTCGAGGGCCGACAGCCGCAGGTGCCCGGCGATGAGCGGCGCCACGACCTCGGGCCGTTCGATCATGCACAGGTGCCCGGCGCCGGGTACGGTGACCGTACGGCACAGCGGGACCGAGCCGCCCAGCAGCGCGGCGCCGGCCCGGAACGTCGGCATGTCCCGGTCGCCCACGACGACCAGCGTGCGCGCCCGGATGCCGCGGAGGTCCTCGACCGTGTGGACGTGCCTGCTCAGCCCGTGCATCGCGCCGTCGCGCAGCTCCCGCCACGAATGCCCGGCCACGATCGCGCGCAGCCTGGCGCGCAGCTCGGGGTGGTCCTCGGTGCCGCGGAAGATGTCCGGCGGCGAGGACATCCACAGGTCGGCGAGCTGCTCGCCCCCCGCGCCCATCCGAGCCAGCCCGGCCAGCGCCCGGTACCGCCCGGCGGTGCCCGGCTCGGGGGGCGCGCCCGCGATGGTCGGGGAGCCGACGATCAGCCCGCGCACGTCACGCGGATGGTCGATGGCCAGTTGCAGGGCGATCATCGAGCCGATCGACTCGGCCACCACCAGCGCGGCCGACTCGGCCCCGGCCAGCCCGGCCAGCTCGGCCGCCAGCGCGGGCAGCGACGTGCCCGGCCGCAGCGGCCCGGAACGCCCGTGGCCCGGCAGGTCCACGCCGACGTGCCGCCAGCCGGGCAGCAGGTTCCACAGCGGTTCCCACACCGAGGCGTCCATCGTGTAGCCGTGGATCCACAACACGGCCCGGCCCTGGCCGGTCGAGCGCACGTACAGGCTCATGAGGACGCTCCGGGGACGGCGGCGAAACCCTGACAGAAGCGGCGGAAGGCGATGACCGGGGTGTCGCCGGCGTCCAGCCGCTGCGGGGCGTCCGTGTCGAGGTGGTCCCAGACGACGCGGTCCTGGTCGAAGGCGTAGCGGGCGCCGTGCACGAGGGCGGGCAGCGAGTCCGTCCGGTCCGGCCGCACACCGATGGCCACCCGTCCCACGCAGCCCGTCCCGTCCGGCACCGCGCCGGTGACGATCGTGTACGGCGCCTCCGGCGTGCCCAGCTCGGTCACCACGAGATGCGGGCTGTAGGCGCGGGCCACGAAGCGGGAGGCGAAGTCGAGCCGCCGCTCCTTCTCCCACGGCGGCGCCTTGGTACGGAACTCGCCCTCGATCACCAGCTCGTCGTGCTCGCCCATCCTGACCCGCATGCCGCGCACCGAGGGCACCAGGTGGACGGTGCTGAAGTGCTGGGCGTCGAAGGCGTTCTCGACGACGTACTCGGCCGGGACCGTCACCGGCCGGTTCACCGCCGCCACGATCACCAGGTCCTCGGCCGCCTGCTTGATCGCCTGCTCGAAGCCCCGGTCGTCGCCGGGGTCGCCGGCCAGCCGGGCGAACAGCGCCGCCCCGGCGCGCAGCGTGCGCAGCTCGTCCACCGCCCAGCGGCGGCCGGACCCGCCCAGCGAGATGCGTTTGCCGTGGAAGGGGCAGATCACGCAGTCGCCGTCCAGCTTGCCGCCGTAGGCCAGGTGGGCGCCCCGGTGCGGGCAGGTGGCCTCGAACACCCGGATCCGCTCGCCGTCGCGCACGGCCATCAGGCGCGTACCGCCCAGCCGCAGCGGCGTGATCCCCGGGCCGATCTCGTCGTCGAGGGCGAGCAGGAACCACCCGCCGTGGAGCTCCCCGTTGCCAGCCGTCATCTCTCCAGCGCCCCAATCACCTCTGTGGCCGCGCGCTCCCCGCTGGCCATCGCCATGTGCGCCATGGGCGGGCCGGACAGGCCGACGGTGGCCTCCCCGGCGAAGAAGACCGTCCCGCCCAGCGGCTCGGCCCAGGCCGGGGACGCCCACAGCGCCCCCACGCCCGGGTACGTGTAGGCCCCGCCCGTCCACGGGTCGGCGCCCCAGTCGCACACCACCACCTCCGCCGGGTTCAGCCCTCGCGTCCACGGCAGGGCCCCGGCCAGCAGCGCGACCAGCCCGCCCGGCTCGGCCCAGGCGCTCCTGGCCGCCGCGGCGGCGCGGGCCTTGGCCATCACCAGCACCTCGGGCCGCCCGGCCGTCGTGCTGACGAACCCCAGACGGCCCCCGGCGTCGAAGACCACGACGGACTCGGGCGCCTGTTCGGGATAGGCGACCAGCCCGCACCAGGCGTCCCCGGGCCGCAGCTCGTACGCCGCCGCCTGCTTGCGCACGGGCAGGTCGTCCACCACGAGCCGCCCCTCGGCGACCACCGGCGGCGGCACGGTGACCACGGCGGCGGCGGCGCTCTCCACGTGCCCGGCGGCGGTCAGCACCCGCACCTGGCCGCGCGTCCAGGACAGGCGGACGACCGCGTCGCCGAGCCGCACCCGCAGCCCCTCGGCCAGCCGCGCGGGCAGCCGGTCGAAGCCGCCGGGCAGCGCGAACTCGCCCCGTCCCGCCGGGTCGGCGCGCCGCAGCGCGGCCAGCGCGGGCGCGCTCAGCGCCTCGGGCTCGGCCGCCCAGTTCTGCCTGAACCACTCCGCGGCCGGCTCCAGCGCCTGCGGGCTGTCGGCGGTCTCCTCCTTGAGCCACGCCGCGACCGGTACGTCCCAGGGGCTCGCCCCCGCCAGGCGGCGCAGCGGCTCCCGGGCCGCGCCCGACGTCAGCCGATCCTCCAGCAGCGGCGGCGTGGGCCGCAGCGCGATCAGTGGACGCGGCCCGCCGGGCAGCAGCACCCGCGCCGCGCGCCGCGGCACCGGCACCGGCGCCTCCAGACCGGGCAGCGCCGCGATCGGGTTGCGGTCACCGTGGATCACCTGCGCGCCCAGCTCCAGCAGGGACGGCCGGTGGGTGCGGATCCGGCCGCCCACCCGCTCCCCGGCCTCCAGCACCGCGACCGCCAGGCCCGCGCCGGCCAGGCGCGCGGCCGCCGCCAGCCCGCTCACCCCGGCGCCGATCACGACGACGTCAAGCTCTGCCACCGGCACATCCTCTGTAGTAGTTTGTCCTCGGCCTGATCACGAGGAGACGCGATGACGGCACCCCGCACGCTGCCCGGCCACTTAGCGCACCCGTTCTCTCCTCGCGGGCGGCTCGACCCGTATCCGGCGTACCGCTGGCTGCGCGAGAACGACCCCGTGCACTTCGACGTCACCTCGCGCATGTGGCTGCTGACCACGCACGCCGACTGCGCGCTCGCGCTGCGCGACCCGCGCTTCTCGGCCGCGCTCGGGCAGCGGGAACGGGTCAGGGACGACGAGCTGCCGCCGTCGATGCTGACCACCGATCCCCCCGAGCACCAGCGCCTGCGCTCGCCCGGCGCGCTGCTGATGGGCCCGGCCGCCATCCGCGGCGTCGCGGGCGACATCGAGGCCGGGATCGGCGCGGTGCTCGACGCGCTGGCCGGCCGCGACGAGATCGAGGCCACCGCCGACATCGGCGAGCCGCTGGCCACCGGCGTGCTGGCCAGGCTGTTCGGGCTGCCGGCCGCCGCCGTGCCGGTCTTCGCCGGGCTGGCCGCCCGCGTGTCGGTCAACCTCGACCCGCTGGCCGGGCCCCAGGCCGCCGCGGCCGGGCGGGCCGCGATGGGCGAGCTCACCCGCTTCCTCGGCGAGCGCGCCGACGCCGCCACCGCCGCCGCCGGGAACGGGCCGGGCGGCTCGCCCTTCGGCCGGCTGGCCGCCGACGACCGGCTGACCAGGGCCGAGATGCTCGGCATCGCCGCGCTCACGGTCGTCGGCGGATGGAAGCCGCTGGCCGAGATGGTGGGCAACGCGCTCCACTGGCTGCTGCCGCGCCACGAGGCCGCCGACCGGATCAGGAACGGCGGCCGGGAGGTGGCCGAGTCGGCCGTGGACGAGCTGCTGCGGCTGGAATCGCCGATCCCGTTCACCGCCAGGGTGACCACCGAGGCGGTCCCGCTGGACGGCGGCGTGATCCCGGCGGGGGCGAGGGTGCTGGCCCTGGTCGGGGCGGCCAATCGCGATCCGGCCGTGTTCGACCGGCCCGACGAGCTGCTGGTCACCCGCTCGCCCAACCCCCATCTGGCCTTCGGCGCGGGCACCCACCTCTGCCTGGGCGCGCCGCTGGTCAGGCAGGCCGGCGGGCTGCTGCTGAGCGGGCTGCTGGAGCGGTATCCCGGGCTGCGCCGGACGGGGAAGCCGCCCGCGTGGGCCCCGGGCCTGGTGCCCAGGAGGCTGACCGGCTTCACCCTCGCCATCTGAGCCCCTCCCCGGCTAGCGGACGTTGGCGCCGCGCCAGCGGAAGGTCAGCAGGCTCAGCAGCAGCGCCGCCACGCACCAGGCGCCCAGCACCGCGGCCGTCCTGCCCAGCTCCCACGTGCCGGCGGGCTCCACCACCGCGAAGTCGGCCGGCAGGAACACCGAGCGCAGGCCCTGTGTCATCCACTTCAGCGGGAAGAACGCCGCCAGGCTCTGCATCCAGGCGGGCAGCTCGCTGTAGGGGAAGAACACCCCGGAGATGAACTGCAGCACCAGGAACGGCAGCGTGACGATCGCCGCGGCCGAGCGGGCGTTCGGGATGATCGCGCTGAAGGCCACCGCCAGCAGCGAGCAGGACGTCGCCCCGAGCAGCAGCACCCAGGCGAACGTGAGCCAGTGGGCGGCGTCCGGCGGCATCGGCAGGCGGAACAGCGCGACGCCGACGGCCAGCAGGATCGCCGCCTCCAGCAAGCCGGTCACCACCACCCGGACGATCTTGCCGACGAAGTACGCCGTCTTCGGCATCGGCGAGGAGGCCAGGCGGCGGATCATGCCGTTGTCCCGCTCGATCGCGATGTTGATCGCCAGGCCGTTGAAGCTGACGCTCATGATGCCGCAGGCGATGATCCCGGCCACGAACATCTGCTTGAAGTCGGTGTGCGTGCCGGGGACCGTGCCGGAGAAGATCGAGCCGAGCACCAGCAGCAGCACGATCGGCAGCAGCAGCGTGAAGAACAGCGACTGGCGGTTGCGGAAGAACGACTTCAGCTCCACCGACGAACGGGCCGCCGACGCCCGCCAGAGCCCCGACCCGCCGCCCCGCGCGCGCACGGGACGGCCCTGCTCGGCCACGATCGCGTTCGAGCTGGTCATGACTGGGCCCCCTGGTTCTCGCGGATCAGCTTGAGGTAGACGTCCTCCAGCGTCGGCCGGTGGACGCGCAGGTCGGGCAGCTCGTCGGCGCCCGCGCGCGCGGCCCAGGGCAGCAGCGCGGCCAGGGCCCGCGTGGGCGTGTGGGTGAGCAGCGTGAGCGTGCCGCCGGGCACGCCGGGCGCGCAGGACGGGTCGAGCGCGGTGCCCGGAGGCAGGTCCGGCAGTTCGGCCGCGCTCAGCTCGGGCGTGAGGGTGAAGCTCACCGCGGCGGGCGTGTCACGCCGGCCGCCCAGCTCGCTCACCGGCCCGGTCTCGACGATCCGGCCGGCCACGATCACCGCCGCGCGTTGCGCCAGCGCCTCCACCTCGTCGAGGTAGTGGGTGGTCAGCACGGTCGTCTTGCCCTGGTCGGCGAAGAAGCGGACCAGGTCCCACGCCTCCATCCGGGCCTCCGGGTCCAGCCCGGTGGTCGGCTCGTCCAGGAAGATCAGGTCGGGGTCGCCGACGACGCCGACGGCCACGTCCAGGCGGCGCAGCTGGCCGCCCGAGAGCGTCTGGGCCTGCTTGCGCTCCTTCGCGCCGAGGCCCACCATGTCGATGACCTGCGCCGCGGGCAGCGGCGCGGGGTAGAAGGCGGCGAAGTGCTCGACGACCTCGCGGACGGTCAGGTCCGCGTAGGCGCCCGTCGTCTGCGGCACGATGCCGAGCCGCGCCCGCCACTGCGGGGCGTCCTCGGCCGGGTCGCGGCCGAGGACACGCACGTCGCCGCCCGAACGCCGGCGCACGCCTTCGAGGATCTCGACCGTGGTCGTCTTGCCCGCGCCGTTGGGGCCGAGTAAGGCGAACACCTCTCCGGGACGAACATCCAGGTCCACACCCTGCAGGATGAGAGCGGGACCGTACTGCTTGCGCAGCCCCCGTACGTGGATGGGGTTCGCCTGGTCGTCGGACATGATCTCCTCTTCCTCCTCTTGGCGTGCGTGGCTCCCGGCGTCAGGTGCAGCAGCAGCAGGGGCAGCAGCAGCAGTTGACGTCGACGCCGGCCGCGATCGAGTCGAGGTCGCCCTCGCTCAGCTCGGCCATGTCGATCTGCGGCGTCTCGGGGATGTGGAACTCGAACGTCCCCGTCTCCAGACCGCGCTCCCACAGCGAGACCTGCACGTCGAGGTTCGTGTCGTGGTGGCCGTCGGGCACGTTGCGCACGAGGGTGATCTGGGCGCCCGCGGGAACCTCGAGGCCGGCCTCGGCCAGCGCCTCGCGCGGGTTGCTGTCCAGCTTCGCCGAGAATTCCTCGCTCGACCACGCGGTGATCAGGACTCGGGTGTAGGCGTTGACGAATTCGGTCCGCTCTCTGGGGTTCAGGGCCATTGCGTCCTCCTGGAGCTTTTCCCCTTCGGCGCGGTGCGCCGTCTCGGAACGGAGTCTTACACAGCCGAATTCGAGGTGCCTAGACTTAATTTCCGGGGCTCCGGATTAAGTATTGAGAGCCCTCTGCTTAAAAGGTACTCTGCAAATACGCCGACCGGAACAATACGAAGCGATATACGTATTCGGTGGCCGGAAATGCGTATCGGAATATTCGTTTGCGTAAGCCATCGGGAGAACCCATGTCCGGGACGTACGTATCCCCCCGGGTGCCGCCGGGACCGGCCGGAACCCAGAGCCTGAGGGCCATGCGCGACGCGCCGCTGGAGTTCGTCACCGCCATGGCGGCCCTCGGCGACGTCACCCGCCACGACGCGGACGGCGAGCCGGTCTACATGCTCAACCGCCCCGACCTGGCCAGGCACGTGCTGAAGGAGAACGGCGCCGCCTACACCAAGGAACGCACGCCGGACGACGACATGCTCCGCCCCCTGCTCGGCAACGGCCTGCTGACCAGCGACGGCGCCGAGTGGGCGGCCCAGCGCAGGATGTGCGCGCCCGCGTTCAGGCCCGCCGAGGTGGGCCGGTTCGACCAGGTCATCGTCGAGGCCGCCGAGCACCTGGTGACGCACTGGGCCGGCGACCGGCCCGTACGCGTCGACCACGACCTGACCTCGCTCACCCTCGGCGTGATCGTCAAGGCCATGCTGGGCACCGACATCGGCGTCGCCGGCGAGGGCTTCGGCCGCGCCGTGGACGCCGTCAACCGCTTCATCGGCCACTACGTACCCAGCGACGACCCCGACCCGGCCGACACCGCCGCGCGGCACGCCGGCTTCCTGCGGGCGCGGGCCTTCCTGGACCGGGTCACCAGGCTCATCATCGCCGCCCGCCGGGCCGGCGGCGCGGGCGACGACCTGCTCGGCGCGATGCTGGCCGAAGGGCACGCGATGTCCGACGCCGACCTGCGCGACCAGGTGCTGACCATCGTCATGGCCGGGCACGAGACCACCGCCAAGTCGCTGACCTGGACGCTCTACCTGCTCGACCGGCACCCGGAGGCGGCCGAGGCCGTGCACGCCGAAATCGACGAGGTGCTGGCCGGCCGGTCGCCCACCGCCGCCGACCTGCCCAGGCTGCGCCGCTGCCGGCAGGCCGTCCAGGAGGCCATGCGGCTCTACCCGCCGGTCTGGCTGATCTCCCGCCGCGGCACGGCCGACGACGTGCTGGACGGCTACGACGTACCGGCCGGGTCGCTGGTGTGCGTCAGCCCGTGGGTGCTGCACCGCGACCCGAGGTACTGGGAGGAGCCGGATGCGTACCGGCCGGAGAGGTTCGACCCCGACCGGGCCGCCCGGCTGCTCAGCCACCAGTACCTGCCCTTCGGCGGCGGCCCGCGCATCTGCGTCGGACGGCACTTCGCGCTGGCGGAGGCCACGCTCGTGCTCGCGGTGATCCTGCGCGGGCTGCGCATGGAACTGGTGGAGGGCTTCCCCGTCGAGCCCGAGGCGCTGGTCACGCTGCGGCCCAGGCACGGTCTGATGATGACCCCGAGGCCCCGATGAGCGCGGCGCCGGCGGCCCCACGTGGTGGTGGCGGCTCCTACGACGCCGCCACCACCACGTGGGGCGGCGTGACCGGCGAGCTGGCCCGGCTGGAGGCCCAGGCGGCGCTCTCCTTCGAGGAGGAGCTGCGCATCATGCGCGACCTCGGGCTGACCCGCGAGGGCCCGCTGCTGGAGCTGGGCGCCGGCTCGGGCGCGGTCACCCGCCGGCTGCGCGCCGCCGAGCCGGGGCTGCCCGTCATCGCGCTCGACGTGGACGCCTCCCTGCTGCGCAACGCGGGCGGCTGCGGCGCCCCGCTGGTCACCGCCGACGGCGCCCGGCTGCCGTTGCGTACCGGCAGCGTGGGCGGCGTACTGCTGCGGTACGTACTGCAGCACGTGGGCGATCCGGCGCCGATGCTGGCCGAGGCGCTGCGCGTGCTGCGTCCCGGCGGCCGGATCGTGGTCGTCGAGGTGGACAGCATGTTGTGGGGGCTGGCCGACCCGATGTACCCCGAGCTGGCCTCCGTCCACGCCACGATGGCCCAGGCCCAGCGCGGCGCCGGAGGGGACCGGCAGATCGGCAGGAAGCTCACCCGGCTGCTGCGCGGCGGCGGGTTCGCCGACGTGGTGCTGCGCCCGTTCGCCACCACCAACGACACCCATCCCACCGCGGCCTTCGCCCCGCACCTGGGGCCCGAACGCCTGGCGCCGCTCGTCGCCTCGGGCGCGCTGCCGATGGCGGGGCTCGCCCTGGCCGCCGACCGCTGGCGGCGTTTCCTGGCCGACCCGGACGCCTGGGTCATGCTGCTCGGCTTCGTCGTCGCCGGGACCGCACCGTACGGACCGGCTCAGCACTCATCGGAAGGAAGCACGTCATGAGTCCGTTCTGGAAGATCTTCATCGCGATCTTCAGCTACATCAGCGCGATCGTCGGCCTCGGGCTGGCCGTCGTGAACGCCAGCGAGAAGCCACCCGCGACCTCGCTGGCCATCGTGTACGGCGCCGCCGGCCTGCTGTTCCTGGCCGTGGGCGTGCTGCTCAGCCGCAGAGCCCGCTACTGAGGGCGCTCCCGGGGCCCGGCCGTCAGGAGGCCGGGTCGCAGGGGCGCACCTCGACGATGTCACCGGGCGCGTAGGGCATCTTGCGCGCCCACGACTCGGCCTCCTCGGCCGACTGGACCTCGATGACCCAGATGCCGCCGATCTGCTCCCGCCCGACCGCGTACGGGCCGTCGACGGCGGGCCCGTCGGGTCTGACCAGTTTGCCCTCCCCGGACCTGGTCAGCCCCGCGCCGTACTTGACCTTGACCCCCGCCATCGCCATCGCCCGGCCGAACTGGCGGTGGGCCTCGGCCATCCGCTCCCGCTCGCTCTCGCTGAAGGCGTCCCAGAGCATCTCGTCGCCGTGGATCAGCAGCACGAAGTCCATGAGTCGTCTACCTCCCTGTGGGTTCTGCCCCAAAGGCGTGGTGGGGCGCGGGCAGAGCCCCGGTTGGCACTATCGTGACATCCTTCCACGGTCGCAGCGCCGTAACTCGACCCGGTCGCCCGGCCCGGACGGCAGGCGCCCGGCCCACTCCAGGGCCGCCTCCTCCGACGGCAGGTCGAGGATCCACATGCCGCCCAGCTCCGGACGGCCGTCCTCGCGCGGCTCCCCCTCGGCCGCGTCCGGGCGGGCCAGCCGGGCGCCGAACACCACCGTGACGCCCGCCTCCCGCAGCTCCCGCCCGAAGGCGAGGTAGGCGGAGAACAGCGCGGAGCGGTCCTGCTCCGACAGCTCCGCCCAGGCCCGTTCCGGCCCGTGGATCAGCAGCGCGAACTCCATGACGGCTCCTTCCGTGCGCTCACATCTGCCGCCGCGCCAGCCGCGCGAACAGCCCCTGCTCCTCGGTGAGCAACTCGTCGTAGGTGCCCTGCTGGACGATGCGGCCGCCGTCGAGCACCAGGATCTTGTCGGCGTCCCGGACGGTGGACAGCCGGTGGGCGATGACCACCCGGGTGGCGTTGAGCCGGCGGGTGCTCTCGGCGATGACGTTCTGGGCGGGGTTGTCCAGGGCGCTGGTCGCCTCGTCGAAGAAGACGATGCGGGGCCGCGAGACCAGCGCCCTGGCGATCATGATGCGCTGCCGCTGGCCGCCGGAGAGCGTGTTCGTGCCCTCCGACAGGACGGTGTTCATGCCCATCGGCATGGCCGTGATGTCGTCGGAGATGCCGGCCATCGCCGCCGCCTCCCAGGCGTCGTCGACGGTGTGGTTCGTGCTGCCGACGATGTTCTGCCGGATGTCGCCGGCCAGCAGGGCGCCGTTCTGCAGTACCACGCCGCACTGCCGGCGCACCGCGCCGAGGTCCAGCTCGCCCAGGTCCTGGCCGTCGTACAGGACCGAGCCGACGTCGGGCTGCTCGAAGCCGAGCAGCAGGCGCAGGATCGTGGACTTGCCGCTGCCGGTCGGGCCCACGATCGCGACGAACTCGCCGGGCTCGATCGACAGGTCGATGTCGGTGAGCACCGCGGGGCCGTCCCCGCCGTAGCGGAAGGAGACCCGGGACAGGCTGACGCGGCCCGACAGGTCGCCCGGGTCGGCCTTGCCCGCGTGGTCCTCCGGCTCGGCCTCCAGCACCGGGGCCAGCTTCTCCAGCATCGGCACCACGCCCATGGCGGTGATGGCCGCGCCGGTGAACTGCAGCACCGAGGCGATGAGCAGGTTGAACGCGGCGAAGAAGGCCAGGAACGCGCTGATCGGCAACTGCCCGCGCAGCGGCCCGGCCGCCACGGCGAAGATCACCACCGAGCAGACCAGCGGGAACCCGGCGTTGAAGGTGGTGACCACGTTCTGCAGCCGCCGGGCGGCGGCCGAGGTGGTCCTGGTCGCCATGAAGTCGCGCGTCCACACGCCGAACGCCTGGTCCTCCGCGGCCGCCACGCGCAGCTTGGGCACCGCCGACAGGAGCTGGAACACCCGCGACGACAGCCGCTGCTCCTGCTCGTACAGGCGGCGTTGCAGGCGTACCTCGAAGAAGCCGGCGACCGCGCACACCAGCACGCCGGCCAGCACCAGCAGGGTCGCCAGCAGCGCCAGGCCGACGTCGTAGACGTACACCAGCGCCAGGTTGGCCAGCCCGCCGAACAGCCCGAGCGTCGCGGTCGCCATCACGCCCGACAACGTCTCCTGCGCCGCGCTCACGCCCAGCACGGTCGTGCCCAGCTCGCCGGTGGAGTAGCGGCCGAAGAACGTGACGGGCAGCGACAGCAGCCGCGTCCACGCGCCCGCCTGCACCCGGGCCGACGAGCGGCCCTCGATGCGCAGGGCCGCGACGTTCTGCACGATCGACAGCGCCCCCGCCACCAGCGCGCCGCCGATCACCAGCGCCGCGCCCTGCACGATGAGGTCGCGCTCGGCCCGCTGCACGAACGTCCCCAGCACCAGCCCGGTCATCGCGGGCACCAGCAGGCCGATGACCGCCACCAGCGTGCCCAGGGAGGCCAGCACCCAGAGGTCGCGGCCGTTGCGGGCCAGGCCGAAGCGCAGCAGCCCGGCCACGGTCCGCACCTCGCGCGGCAGCGGCTGGTACAGCACCTCGGCCTTGCCGGTCAGCGTGGCGGCCACCGCCTTGGTGACGGGCGTGACCCGGCTGTGGCCGGGCTGGGCGACCACGTACCGCGAGCCGATCGGCAGCAGGGCCACCGGCGTCCCGTCGTCGGCCCGGTAGCCCACCATGGGCCCGATGTCGTGTTTCCACCAGCCGTCGTCCAGCCGGACCGACCGGGTGCGCACCCCGGAGGCCAGCGCGACGGCCTGGAGCGGGTCGGCCCCGCGGGCCTGGCCCGGCGGCGGCGCGGTCACGGTGAACCCGCCGTGCGAGGCCACCAGCCTGGCCGCGGCCAGCGCCGGCGGGTCGGCGGTGACGTCGGCCACGCGCACCTTGGCCTCGGTGTCGCTGACCAGCGTGTCGAAGCCGCGGCGGGCCGCCCGCGTCGTGCCGGCCTCGCGCTCCCTGCGCCGCCGCAGCGCCTCCAGCTCCTGCGCCCGCCGCCGCTCGACCCGGCGGTCCACCGTGTAGAGGAAGCGGATGGCGTGCTCGACCCAGCGGGCCCAGATCGTCTCGTCGGCCAGCAACTGCCACGTCGAACGGGCGCGCAGCCGGGCGGGGGCGTCGGCGACCATCCAGTCCCGCTCGGTCACGGCCAGCTCGGCGCCCGCGGTTAGCACGCCGGCCACGCCGTCGGGCATCTCGACCGCGCCCTCCTCGACGGTCATCCACCGCACGCCGTCCACCGACCGGGCGGCGCGGCCGGCCGGCAGCTCGGTCACCGCGTCGGGCAGCAGCGGGACGAACTCGCGCGGCGGCAACGCGTCGCGCAGCGCGGTGGCCAGCGCGATCATCCCGCCCTCCAGCCCGCGGACGAACTGCCGCACGGCCAGCCCGTACTCGGCGGTGGACATCGTGGCCGACCGGTTGGTGCCCGACAGCTCGCCCAGCCTGGCCAGCGGCAGGCGCGAGACCCGCGTGCCGAGCACCGGACGGCCCACGATGCCATGCCTGGGCCCCTTGGGCGAGCCCGGCAGCAACGTGCCCTGCCGGACCCGGCACAGGTAGTGCCACCGGCCGACCGGACGGCCGCCCTCCAGGCGCACCGCGAACAGGTCGACCGCGCCCTCCTCCACCAGCAGCACCTCGCGCACGCCCGACAGCACGAACAGGTTCTCCGCCGAGTAGTCCACCGGCGTGGCGGCGTCGGTGAAGAACGGGGAGAAACCAGCCACTTTCAGCACTGCGTCATCCTCCGTCGCCGTTCTTGCGTGAGCTCCTGAGCAGCGCGGCGTAGTGACCGTCGAGCGCCAGCAACTCGGCGTGCCTGCCGCGCTCGACCACCTCGCCGCGGTCGAGCACGATGATCTCGTCCGCGTCGCGCACCGTGGACAGCCGGTGCGCGATGATCAGGCAGCCGCAGCCGCGCCTGCGCAGGTTGTCGGCGATGATCCGTTCCGTCTCCGGGTCCAGGGCGCTGGTCGCCTCGTCCAGGATCAGCAGCGTCGGCTGGATCGACAGGGCCCGCGCCAGCTCCAGGCGCTGCCGCTGGCCGCCGCTGAGGTTCCTGCCGCCCTCCAGCACCCGGCTGTTGAGGCCGCCGGGCCGGGCCGCGATCAGGTCGAACAGCGCCGCGTCCCGCAGCGCCGAGACCGCCACCTCGTCGGGCACGTCGTCGCTCCACAACGTCAGGTTGTCGCGCACGGTGCCCTCGAACAGGGTGATGTCCTGGTCCACGTACGCGACCGAGGCGGCCACGACGGCCCGCGGCAGGTCGTCCCGCGGCCGGCCGTCCAGCAGCACCCGGCCGGAGGTCGGCGCGTACAGGCCGGCGGCCAGCTTGCCCGCGGTCGACTTGCCGCTGCCGGAGTTGCCGACGATCGCCACCCGGCGGCCCGGCACCACGGTGAACGACAGGTTCCTGACGACGGGCGTGGCGAGCGCGTTGTAGCCGAAGGTCACGTCGGCGAACTCCAGCCGCCCGTCCAGGCGCCCGCTCGGTCCGGCCTCCTCCTCGGCTCGCGCGGACCGCTCGAACGTCCGGGCCATCGGGTACTTCTCGACGTCGTACAGGCGGCAGATGTCGGCCGAGATGTCCTGCAACTGGCCGCCCAGGTTGGTGAGCTGGGTGACCGGCCTGGACAGCGCGTTCAGCAACGTCTGGAAGGCCACCAGCATGCCGACGCTGATCGCCCCGTCCACCACCCGCAGCCCGCCGATCAGCAGGATCAGGCCGCTGTTGACCGCGGCCAGCAGCGGCGGCACGACGGTCAGCGTCGCCGTGGCCACGCCCAGCCGCTGCTTGGCGGTGACCGCCTTGGCCAGGAACCCGGCCCAGCGCTGGAACGCCGTCGGCTCGGCCCCCGTCGCCTTGACGGTCTCCACGAGTTGCAGCGTGTTGAACGTGGTGGAGGTCAGGTTGCCCAGGTCGGCCCGCAGCGCCGCCACCGCGTCCGTACGCGCCCGCGACACCTGGCGCAGCACCAGGATGTTCAGCAGCGCCATCGACACCCCGACGAGCCCGAGCAGCAGGTCGTAGCGGATGAGCACGGCCGCGTAGAACAGCACCAGGACCAGGTTCACCAGCGTGACGGCCAGGTCGCGGGACAGGATCTCGGCCACGCCGTCGTTGGCCTGCACCCGCTTGGCCACCTCGGCCGGACGCCGCTGGAGGAAGAACTCCACCGGCAGCCGCAGCAGATGGCGGAAGAAGCGGGCCGAGCTGACCAGGCTGAGCCGGATCTCCAGCCGCAGCAGGTAGTGCCGCTGCACCGAGGTCAGCACGAACACCACGACCGCGGTGACCCCCATCGCGAACAGCAGCGGCACCAGGTAGCCGGGGTCGCGCCCGGTCAGGATCCGGTCGATGAACACCCGGCTGAACGCGGGCCCGATGATGCCCGGCACCACCAGCAGCAGGCTGGCCAGCAGCACCAGCGGCAGGGCGCGGCCCGACGGCATCCGCCGCGCCAGCAGGGCCTGCCCGACGCGGGTGGGCCGCCCGCCGGGCCGGAAGTCCGGTCCCCGCTCGAACGTCAGCACCACGCCGGTGAAGCCGGAGTCGAAGTCGTCCCAGTCGATCATCCGGGGACCGCCCGCCGGGTCGTTGACCGCGACGGCCTTCCTGCCGAACCGGCTGCGCACCCCCTCCAGGACCATGAAGTGCTGGAACGCCCAGAACACGATGGCCGGCCCGGTCAGCGAGCGCAGGTCGTCGGCCTCCATCTGGAAGCCCCTGGCGATCAGCCCGTAGCGGCGGGCCGCGGCCACCACGCTGGAGGCCTTCGCGCCGTCGCGGGAGACTCCGCAGGCCGAACGCAGCTCCTCCAGCGGCACGAACTTGCCGTGGTAGCCCAGGATCATCGCCAGCGAGGCCGCCCCGCACTCCACGGCCTCCATCTGGATCACCGTCGGCGTGCGCCGCCGCCATCTCCACCGCCGCCGCCGCGCCGGGGCCGCCGGGGTCGCCGGGGGAGCGGGCGCGGCGCCCTTCCCGGTGTCCTTCGCGGGTGCCTGGTCCACATGCCCCTGGTCGGGGACGCCGGTGGTGGTCACACGTCCCTCCCGGGGGCGCTGGTCGTGGTCACGCATCCCTCCTTCGGCGTGGGAGCGGGGGCGGTCACGCGGCTCACCTCAGCGCCCGAGCAGCAGGTCGAACAGCGTCTGGCTGCCCAGCCCGATCGCGCCGCTGACGGAGACCTGCGACTGCAGGCCCACCGGCGGCCCCTTCACGGTCGACCAGGCGTAGCCGGACGGCGTGGCGGGATCGCGCACCAGGTCCACGATCACCAGCCTGGACGGCGTGTTCCGCAGGTAGCCGCGCGCCGGGTCCTCGCCGCCCACCAGGTCGGCGGCCTGCTCGGTCATCACGGGGTAGTCGCTGACCGACTCGACCCGGCCGCGCAGCAGCCCGTACGCGCCGGGCGGCGCCGAGGAGACCGACAGATCGACCGGCTTGCCCGGCACCACGCCCATCGCCCGGTCGACCGGCACGAACAACATCGCCACCAGCCGGTCGCGCGGCGCGTCCGTACGCTCGATGAGCAGCAGTTCCTCGCCCTCCCTGACCACGTGGCCGGGCACGGCGGAACCGGCGACCACCCGCCCGCTGAACGGGCTGCGCACCACCTGCTCCGCCCCGTCGTCGGCGGCGATGACCGCCACCGCCTGGCCCTCGCGCACCGCTTCGGCCGGCTGGACGAGCATCGAGCGCACCGTCCCCCCGTACGGGCTCTGCAGCCGAGCCGTGCCGCCCGGATGGGTCAGCAGCCCCACGGCGGGCACCGTGACCGGCAGCCGCCCGGCGAAGAACCACACTCCCGCGGCCACCACGATGATCAGCACCACGAACGTGGCGATCCACCCGCGCGGCGAGGCCAGCAGCGTCGGCGAGTCGAGCTCGTCGGGCTCCCGCATCCGCTGCAACGCCTTGAACCGGAACTTCATCGCGCCGTCCCCCGAACGCGGCCCTCGGCCCGCCGTCGTGCCGTCATGTGCCCATCACCGCCGGCTGCCGACGATCAGCTCGCCGACGCTGCCCTCGGTCAGGTAGTCGAGGCCGCTGGCGAGCGCGAAGTCGGCGGCGTCCCCGCCGCCCAGCGCGCACACGGCCAGGTCCATGGCCGTGCCGGCCAGGTAGAGCGTCTGGTACAGCACGCCCACGTGCTTGAGGACCAGCGAGTAGCCGATCGTCTCGTACTTCCACATCACCCGGCCGAAGCGCGCGGTGACGGTCAGCACCACCTGGGGGTCGGCGGTGAGCTGGGCCGCCGACTTGGCCCGCTCGACCAGCGCCCGCACGGCGGGCGTGGGCGGCGAGACCAGCTCCAGGGCGTGGCCGGCGGTGTCGTAGTGCCACAGTCCCGGTTCGGCCCCCTGGCAGGACACGATCAGCGGATAGATCTCCAGCTCGTGGACCGAGCCGCCGGAGGGGTAGGGCCGGTCGGTCAGCTCCTGCCCGTCGGGCGAGGTGAACGTCGCCCGCCGCCGCATCGACCGGTAGAGCAGCTCGCCGAGCTGGGCCAGCGTGATGGGCGCGTCCGGGTCGTGCTCGCGCAGGGAGCGGCGGCGTTCCAGCGTGTCGGTCAGGCTCGGGTCGGTCTTGGCCAGCAGCTCCAGGTCGGGCCGGGGCAGCTCGATCCGCTCGCCGGTGAACGGCGGCGGATCGGCGGGCACCGGGTCGAAGCGGGAGGTGAAGGCGTACGTGCCGCCGTAGCGGCCGGTGTAGCGGGGGCCGCGGCTGTGGGCGTGCAGCCACAGGTCGCGCGGGTGCCACTGGGCCGTCGCCAGGTCGTCGTCCTCGGGGCCGGTGGCGAGCACGCCCGCCGCCGCGAGGAACCGCAGCGCCGGCCCCCACTCCTGGTCCCGCGCCCGGCCGCCGTCCGCCAGGTTCGCCGGGGTGGTCCAGGACGCCAGCGCGCCGAGCAGCCCGCAGGCGGCCGGCGACAGCTCCACCACCGCCGGGCTGCGCGGCGAGCGCACGGTCAGCACACCGTCCCCGGCGGTCACGACGGCGAAGCGCGACAGCCTGATCGGCGTGTCCGCCGGCGGCGTGGGGGCGGGCTCCACGCCGCCGGCGCCGACCGGGCGCAGCCGGGCCCCGGCCGCGGTGAACTCCAGCAGGCCGGCCCTGGCCAGGCGGCGGACCAGCAGGTTCCAGCGCAGCAGTCCGGCCTCGCCCACGGTCGCCGCCAGGGCGGTCTCGCCCGCGTCGCCGCCGGCCAGGATCCGCAGGGCGGCCGCGGTCCCGGCGTCGAGCCCGCGCAGGCCGAGCGAGCCGGCGGGCGTGGAGATGCGCGCCTCGCCGTCCGCCTGGCCGTCCGCCTCGGTCAGCTCCGCGTCCCGCCGCAGCCGCAGCTTGGTCTCGTCCATGGCCCGCTCCTCTCCGTCACCCAGGGGCCCGCGAACCGGTCAGAAGAAAACGCTGGTCGGGTTGAGCTCGTCCTCGGCCACGGGCTCGGTGACCCAGCCGAGCGAGACCGGCACGTCGTACAGCCGGCCGGGGCCGAGCCGCCGCCAGAAGTGCCGCATGCCGGGCGCGATCACCCGGACCACGCTGAGCTCCAGGTCGGGACGGCTCTGGTCGAGCGCGATGACCTCGATCCCGGCCGCGGCGGCCCTGGCCACGCACGTCTGCACGTCACCGGCCAGGTCGCCGCCGTCCGAGCGGGCGTAGTCGGACAGGGTGCGGGCGCGTACGGCGGGGTCGGGCACCAGCCACGGCTGCTCGGCCAGCCTGGTCTCCTTCCACCAGGCCAGCGTGGCGACGTCGTCGTCCAGGTAGAGCGTCTCGCCGTGCTCGTCGCGCCGCTCCACCGAGGGCAGGAACTGGTTGACCTCGGTGAGCGTCCTGATGGCGGCGATCCGCGGGTCGAGGTGCGCGCCGAACCCGACGATGACGTCCTCCACCGGGTGCCCGGTGCGGTGCGAGACCCCCACGAACGCCGGGATGCCGAGGTCGGTCGTGAGGTCGAGCAGCCACAGGTCGCGGTCCATGCCGCGGTAGAACTCGCGCACGGTGTCGACGTACGGGTCGCGCAGCGAGTCCAGGTCGAAGGCCGGCCGCCGGGCCCGGTTGTACCACCACAGGGCCACCGCATCCCGTTCGACCAGCTCGCAGAAGCCCTGCAGGACGGCCTCCTCGATCGAGTTGCCCGAGGCGTTGCCGTTGGAGTCGCCCACGCAGTAGAAGTGGCGTTCCAGGTCGGGATGGCCGTACCAGGCGTAACCCGAGGGCACCAGCCGTTCCCGCTCCTCGGTCAGCGACCAGGCGGGCGACCAGTCGACCGGCAGGTCCGTACGGAACCGCTCGGGCACCAGGTGCAGCCGGTGCGCGGGGTCCTTGTTCCACTCCTCGCGGCCGGCGTACTGGGCGTCGGAGAAGTGCAGCAGCGACTCAGGATGGACGGCCACCGCCGGGTCGAGGTCGGCGTAGGCGGCCTCGGTGACCGGCTCGTCGCCGCGCCACACGCCCGAGTAGCGTTCGATGGCCTCGCACAGCGCGCTCACCCTGGCCTGCACCTCGGTACGGCCCTTGCCGCCGCTCTGCCCGCGCAGGTTGCGCCGCAGCAGGTCCATGTTGTCGCCGATCATGGCGAAGTTGTGGCCCGCGGTGAAGCTGTAGGTGACGCCGTTGTCCTCGTCGGCGAAGGTGTGCAGCCGGGTGACCGCCCCGATCAGGGGGCTGATGTGCTTCTCCAGCCTGGCGTACGTACGCGCGGGCGGCTCGATGCGGTATCCGCCGTCGGTGACGTGCCGGGCGCTGCGCGCCGACAGCGCGACCTTGGGGCTGCGCTCGCTGATCAGCGTGGGATCGCCGCAGGCCGGGCACTGCGGCAGCCGGACCAGGGTGTGCTCCATGACCCCGAGGGTGCGCAGGTCGACGGTGGTCATGCGGCCCTCCAGCCGCGAGGAGGCCGCCCCCGCGGCGATCCGCGCCAGCTCCACGGCCAGCAGCCCGCCCGCCACGGCCGGACCGGCGGGCGCCGACTCCCGCGCCGGGTGGTACGGCACGCCGCCGCCGCGCTTGCCCGCCAGGTACCGCTCGACCTGCCGGTTCCCGGCCAGCCGCTGTGCCAGGCAGGCCCAGCAGCCGGTGCGTCCAGGCTGGAGCACCGGGCCGACCCAGAGCGTGATCCCGCCCGGTTTCACCAGCGCCCACGGGTGCCCGGCGGCCAGATAGGCGGCGTTGAGCCGGTCGAGCGCCGGATCGAGGTAGTCGCCGGCCACCACGACCGCCATCGTCCCCTCGGGCCCGGCGGCCTCCTCCGCCACGCTCCTCGTACGTATACGCAACCCGTGCTCGGCCAGCACCGGGACCACCGCGGCGGCGTCGGCCCCCTCGCAGGCCACGACGGTGAATTCGGCGCGGGAGAGCGCGTCGTGCGCGTGCACCGGGTCAATTCCCTGCGCGTCCCAGAATGCCAGCGTGCTGTCCGGCCAATCGGGGCGGCCATTGGCGAGATGGCCGAATGCGGCGAATTTACGAATGGCGATGAGTGTCTGCGGGAGCGGCAGTTCGTCGATCAGCGCGCTCGCGATCTCGGCTACGGTACGCCGTCCGTCCAGGTAGGGAAGGAGTTTCCCGGCCCCCGCCGACTGGACGAGGTAGTGCTGACCCTCGGCCAGGAGAAACACCTTCGACCCGTCGATCACCTGCGGTGTGAAGTGCGCCTTGAGACGTGGGCGGTCCATGACCCTCCCCGTATCGGGTCCATATTGGTTGATCGCAGAGTCGCACCGGGCCGGATCCGGTGTAAAGACGTAATTCCGGCGTACGCATTTCACCGGTACGGTGGGCGAAAATACGTATTGGTCCGGCGGGAATGCGCATGCGCCCCGGTGTGGGCGCGCTGTTGAACCGGGTGCCAATAGTCCGGATTAGTCGGATTTGCGTGCCCAGGTATTGACAGCCCGCCCGCCCGAGGCGGCATGATCCTGGTGGACAGTTTCAGGGGGGCCGAACTGTGGGGAGTGGCGATGTCTTCGGGACAGCCGCTGCTACACCGTGACATCGAGACCGCGGCGATGCGGGAGGCGCTGTCGAGGGTCCGTGCCGGCGGGCCCTCCGTCCTCCTGATCCAGGGGTCCCGGGGCATGGGCAAGACCACCTTGCTGAACGCCGCGCTGGCGGCCAGAGGTGAGGCGGGGGCGCTGCTGCTGATGGCGCGGGGGCACCCCACCGAGCGCGACCACCCGTTCGGCGTGGTCCGCCAGCTCTTCGAGCCGCTCATGACCGCCGGCCGCGCGCCGCCACCCGGCGAGGGTGCCGTCGTCGGTCCCGACCTGGGCGGCGGGCTCGACCGGAGCCATCCCGTCACGCCCGACCTGCTGCACGGCCTCTACCGGGCCACCCGCTCCTTCACCGGCGACCGGCCGCTGATCATCGCCGTCGACGACGTGCACCACACCGATCCGCAGTCCTCCCAGTGGTGCTCCTACATCGCCCGGCGGCTCGACGGCCTGCCCATCGCGATGATCCTCACCACCGCCGACACCGGCGGCCCCGACGACCTGGCCAGAGACCTGGCCACGCTGCCGTACACGCGGCTGCTGCGGCCCGCCCCCCTGTGCGCCCAATGCGCGGGACGGCTCATGGAGTCCGTGCTCGGCGTGGAGGAGGAGATCGGCGAGGAGGTCGCCGCCGCCTGCCACCGGCTCACCCAGGGCAACCCGCTGCTGCTGCGGGAGCTGGCCGTGCGGCTGGCCAGGTCCGGCGTGCGCCCGGTGGGCGCCGAGCTGTCCCGGGTGCTGGAGATCGGCGCGCTGGCGCTGACCGAGACCGCGCTCGGCTGGCTGTCCGGCAGCGGGTCGGGCGTGGACGCCGCGGGCGTCGACCTGCTGCGCAGCCTGGCCATCGTCGCACCCGAGGACGGCATGGAGGTCGCCTCCATGATCGCCGGGCACGGCCAGGACACCGCCAGGGCGGCGGGGGAGACGCTGCGCCGCGCCGGGCTGGTCACCGGCACGCCGCCCGACCGCTTCGCCCATCCGCGCATCCAGCAGGCCGTGCTGGCCGGCATGGACCCGGGCGAGCGCGACCGGCTGCACCGCCGTACCGCGTCGCTGCTGTACCGGCTCGGCGCGCCGCTGAGACGCTCGGCCCGCCACCTGATGTCGGCCGGCCCGACCGGCGACCCGCTCACGGTCACCGTGCTGCGCGAGGCCGCGGGCGAGGCCGCCGCCAAGCACTCGTGGGCGGACGCGACCGGCTACCTGCACCGCGCGCTGGCCGAGACCGACGACCGGGACACCGTCCTGGAGGTCACCGCCGAGCTGGGCGCCGTGGAGAAGCACCGCGACCTGCCCGCCTGCCTGCGCCACCTGCGCACCGTCTACGGCCGGGTCAGGACGGCCCCGCACGCCCTGATGTCGCTGGCACCGTTCGCCGACATCCTGGTCACCGCGAACTCCGCCGAGGCCGCCGAGGTCTTCGCCGGCGCGGCCGAGGCCGCCGCCGCCACGCCGCAGTTCGGCGGAACGGACCTGTTGCTGGTGTTCGCCGCCCAGGCGCTGCTGTGGGGCCGCTCGGCCGGCCGGCTCGGCCTGCGCCGCCTGGGACGCTCCCTCGGCACGCTGGTCAGCCCGGCGGCCAGGGAGTTCGTCAGCGTGCTCGCCCTGGCCACCGGCGCGCGCGGCCGCAGCCTGCCGCGCATGCTCGCCCAGACCCGCCGCTGCCTCGACGGCCAGGGCCCTGTGCCGGTGGCCGCCGTCCTGCCGCTGGTGTGGGGCGACCGCCTCGACGAGGCCTCCTACTGGGCCGAACGGCTGGTCACCGAGACCCAGGACGCCGGCTCCGGCACCGGCCTGGCGCTGGCGCTGCTGACCAGGGCCGAGGTGCGCTACCAGCTCGGCAGCCTGGAGGCGGGGCTGGCCGACGCCGAGGCCGCCGTCGTCAGCTCGCGCGAGTGCCAGGCCGAGGGCTTCCACGTGGCCGCCGCGGCCTGCGCCGCCCGGGTGCTGGTGGAGTACGGCGACCTGGAGGCCGCGGAGGCGGCGCTGAAGTCCGTGGCCCCGTACGGCGACTGGCACCCGATGATCTCCGGGCAGGCCCTCGACGCGCTGGGCCGCCTCCGGCTCGCGCAGGGCCGTCCGCGCGACGGCCTGCTCACCCTGCTGGAATGCGGCCGCCGCCTGACCGCCGCCGGCATCATGAACCCGGCCTGCGTGCCCTGGGGGACGAACTCGATCCTGGCGTACGTCCTGTCCGGTGAGCGTTCGGCGGCCCGCATCGTGGCCGAACGGGAGCTGGAGCTGGCCCGCGCGTGGGGCGCGCCCACCGTCGTCGCCCGCGCGCTGAGCGCGGCCAGCATCGCCCACGAGGGTCAGGTCCGGCTCGACATGCTGCACGAGGCCGTCGCCCTGCTGGGCAACCGGGGCGCCCGGCTCGAACACGCCAGGGCCCTGCTGCGCCTGGGCATCGCCCAACGGCAGGCGGGCGACGACGGCAAGGCCCACGAGACCCTGGCCCTGGCGCTGCGGCTGGCCGCCGACTGCGGCGCGGCCCGCCTGGCCGCCCTGGCCGACAAGCACCGCGCCGCCACCGCCCCGGCGCGCGCCGCCACGCTCGTTCCCGGCCAGGACGACCATGTGCTGACCGTCGGCGAACGCCGGGTCACCGACCTGGTGCTGCGCGGGATGAGCAACCTGGAGGTGGCCACGACGCTGTCCATCAGCAAGCGCACCGTGGACACCCATCTGGCCCGCATCTACCGCAAACTCGGCATCCACACCCGCGCCGAACTCGCCGTCATCCTCACCGGCCTGTCCGACGACGACCACCCCACCCCGCCCCGGACCGAGCCCGTCCCCACAGGCCTCCACGAATACCTGTAACGGCGGGGGCGTGCAGCTCAGGACCCCGCTGCTGCCGACATCGCCTCATCGGGCGCCGTCATCGTGCTCCCTCAGCCGAGCCGGTACAGTTCACCGCCGCCCGTGTCGGACGTGCCGCCGTACGTGCTCGCGGGAACCCTCGTACCGTTCTTCCGCACCCATTGGGCGACGGCGGGGTCGCCGCTCATCGGGCCGCTCTCACCCGACCCGTTGATCACGATGTGACGCAGCTCGCCCCTGCGGACGTACTCCTGCAGCCCGGCCACCGTCATCGCCGGGTCCTGCCCGGTGAAGCCGCCCATCGCGATCACCGGCTCGCCGGTCGACAGGATGATCGACGACGCCTGCTGGGCACTGACCACGGCGACCAGCCAGCGCGCACCGCCCCGGTTCCTGAGCAGGTAGTCGACCATGTCGTCGCTCAACTCACCGGCCGGTCCGCCGACCACCAGCATGCCGCCCCGCCCCTGGGGCGGCGCCTGACCGTTCTGGGCCTGACCGTTCTGGGCCTGCGCCGCGTACGGCCCCGCCAGCGCGTTGCCGCTGGTGTTGCCGCCGCCGAACGCGGTCACCGCCGCGTACGCGCCCGGCCCTGCCAGGGCTGCGACCAGCGTGAACGTCATCGACGCGACGACGATGCCGGGGCCCGGCGCCCACCGCGGCCGCGCGGCCACCAGCGCGAGCACCGCCAGCACGGTCGCCGCCACGATCACCCAGCGCAGCCATGGATTCCAGTCGGGCGTCCGGTTCAGCAGCGCGAACGACCACGCACCTGTGACCGCGACGCCCACGGGCAGCACCCACGACCACCGGACCGACCCCTGGTGAGCGCTGTACAGCAGTACCCCGCCCACTCCGACCAGTACGGCGATCGCGGGGGCCAGTGATGTGGTGTAGTACGGGTGGAACACGCCCTTGGCGAAGCTGAACGCCACGTAGTACGTCGCCAGCCAGCCGCCCCACAGCACCAGCCCAGCCCGTGCCAGGTCGGTGCGCGGCCGCTTCCACAGCAGCACCATCCCCGCAATCAGCGCGAGCACCGCGAACGGCAGCAGCCAGGAGATCTGACCGCCGACCATGTCGTTGAACATCCGTCCCACGCCCGCGGCGCCACCGAACCCCCCGCCGCCACGGCCGCCGCCGTGCGTCTCCAGGCCGAAGATCCGGCCCAGGCCGTTGAAGCCGATGACGAGGTCACGCACGGTGCCGTCGGTGCTGCCTCCGATGAACGGGCGATTCCCGGATGGGGTCAAGTCGACCACCACCATCCACCAGAAACTCGACACCACCAGCGCCGCACCCGCCGCCAGCAGATGCCACACCCGGCGCAGCGCGCCCGGCCTGGCCGCCACCAGGTAGGCCAGCGCCAGCGCCGGGACGACCACGAACGCCTGCAGCATCTTGGTGTCGAACCCGCACCCCACGAACGCGGCCGAGGCCAGCAGCCAGCGCAGGCGTCCCGACTCGATCGCGCGCTGACACGACCACGCAGCCAGCACCAGCCACAGCACCAGCAGCGTGTCAGGATTGTTGTCGCGGTTGATGGCCACCGTGATCGGGGTCAGCGCCAGCACCCCGGCAGCGATCAGCGCCGCCGGAAACCCGGCCGCGCGCCGTACCGTGGCGTGCAGCACCGCGACGGCGGCCACCCCGGCCAGCACCTGCGGCAACATCAGGCTCCACGTCCCGAACCCCAGGACGCGGGCGAGCAGCCCCATCGCCCACAGTGCCATCGGAGGCTTGTCCACGGTGATGAACGACTCGGAGTCCAGGGCCCCGAAGAAGAACGCCTTCCAGCTCTCGGTGCCGCTCTTGACCGCCGCCGAGTAGTAGGAGTTGGCGTAGCCGGCCGACCACAGGTTCCACGCGTACAGCACGAGAGCCGCCGACAGCACGCACCAGAGCCCGGGACGCGACCAGCGCGGATCTTCAGGCCCGCCCAAGGCCAGTCGGCGCAGCCACCCCGATCCGGCATCCGAGCGGCGACTCCCGCCGGGCCTGTCAGGCAGGCCCGGCGGATCGGAGGGCGTCTGTGAACGACGTACGCGGATGGTCATGCGACCTCGTCCTTCCGGGCCGTGTCGATGGTCGGATCGGCCGGGGGCGACCGGTGCCCAAGGCGCCGTGGATGGAAGATCCAGGTGCGCATCAGAAGGAACCGCACCAGCGTCGCGACCCCGTTGGCGGTCACCAACGCGGCGACCTCGACGGCCCGTGGCGGCTCGGGCGCCAGTGCGTGGAGCAGGGCCAAGCAGCCGGTGCTCAGGACCAGTCCGAGCAGGAACGCCAGACCGCCTTCCAACTGCTGCCTGAACGCCCGTTCACGGCCCGTCACCCCAAAGGTGAAACGGCGGTTGGCGGCGGTGTTGCCGACAGTGGTGATCAACAGCGAGACCGCGTTCGCCCACAGTGGCCCCATCACCATGCGCAGCAGCACGAACAGCAGCAGCTGAGCGATCGTGCTGAACACCCCGATGATCGCGAAAGTCGGCAGTTGCCGGGCCATCCCCGCCGGCAGCCGCGGCCTCGGCCGGCTCTCCACCGGGGCGTCGAACGCGCCCGTCAGCATGCGCCGCGCCACCCGGGCCATGCCCTTCACATCATCCAGCGCGGTTCGCAGCACGTCCACGCGGCTGTCGGGGTCGTCGACCCAGTCCACCGGCACCTCGTGGATGCGCAGCCCGTTGCACTCGGCCAGCAGCAACAACTCGGTGTCGAAGAACCACTTGTCGTCCTGCACCGACGGCAGCAACGCCCTCGCGATCACGGTCCGCGCGGCCTTGAAACCACACTGGGCGTCGGTGAAGCGGGCCGACAGCGTCGTGCGCAACAACACGTTGTAACCCCGGGAGATCAGCTCCCTTTTCGGGCCGCGCACCACCGCCGACCCGCGAGTCAGCCGAGTCCCGATGGCCAGATCGCTGTGCCCGGAGATCAGCGGCGCCACCAGCGGAAAGAACGCGTCCAGATCGGTGGACAGATCCACGTCCATGTAGGCGACCACGTCGGCGTCGCTGTGGCTCCACACATGCCGCAGCGCCCGTCCCCGGCCCTTCTGCTCCAGCCGCACTGCCCGGACCCCTTGCAGTTCGGTCTCCAACTCCCGCGCAACCTGCCACGTTCCGTCGACGCTGGCGTTGTCGGCGATCGTGATCCGAAACCGGTAGGGGAATGTCTCTTCCAGATAGGCGTGCAGTCTGCGCACGCTGCACGCCAGCACATGCTGCTCGTTGTAGACCGGAATGGCGATCTCCACCATGCGATCCATGACCAACTCCTCGCTCGCTCGAAGGCCTCTCAAAGGTGTGGCCGCGGAGCCGATGACCTGGCGGCGACGTCCGCCGCGCCAAGCCGGGACGCACGCGGAAGGACTGCGACCGGCTGACATCGGGCTGCGGTGGCCACGGGAGACGTCAGGAGATCCGTTCTCTTCGTGTCGACCGCCGGACCACCTCAGCCACCCCCGCCGCCGCCCGGCGAGCCTCCGGTGACAGCCTGTACCTCCCGCTCGTTCAGCTCCTGCAGCGTCCCGCCGTCGGTGTTGCTGAGGATGACACCGACCCAGCCGGTGTACGGGTAGATGTTCCAGCTGGCGCCGACACCAGGGTTGGCACCGGCCCGCCCGTGCACCCACTGACCGCTGACGATGCGGACCGGCATCTGGTAAGCCCCGAACGACTGCGGTCCGTGGGGGGACCTGGGCGCGGTGAGCACCTCGGCGTAGGGCCGTTCCAGCACCGTGCCTTCGCTCAGGGCGTGCGCGAACCGGACCAGGTCCGGTGCGGTGGCGAAGCCACCGTCCCCTGGGACGTCGATGAAGCTGCGGCCCGGGTTCTTGCCCGGCGTGGACTGGTTGGAGCTGCTCTTGTCCAGGTGGCGGACGGCGTCCACCACGCTGCCGTCAGCCAACCTCATGTAAGGGTGCGCGATATGCGCATCGGTGAGCCACTGCGGCCTCGTGCGGAACGCCGAGCCGGTCATGCCGCAGCGCTTGAAGATGTTCTCCTCGACGTAGTCCCAGTACGTCCTGCCGGTCACCGCCTCCACGATCAGCGCCGGGATGACGACCTCGGCACCGGCGTGTTCGGTGGGAGTGCCGGGGGCGGCCACCAGCTTCGCCTTCCGGGCCCACTGCTCGTAGAACTCGTGCACCTCCTCCCGGCTCCGGAAGATGCGCCGCAGATCCTCCTCCGGGGTGTTCAGCCCGGAGGTGCCGGAGAGCAGGTGGTGGACGGTCACCCGTTCGGCGATGTCCCTGGCATAGCCCTTGAGGTGGGTGCCCACCGTGTCCGACAGCTTCACCTTGCCCTGCTGCACCAGCTGCAAGATGGCCACCGCGCCGAACGGCTTGCCCGCCGAACTGAGGCTGAACGCGATGCCCTCGTGGTTGCGGATCCCCTTCTCCTTGTCCGCCATGCCGTAGCTGCGGGACAGCACCGTCCTGCCCCGGTGCGACAACAGCACCACGCCGGAGAACCTGCCCTCTGCGGCCAGCTTCGCCACGTACCGGTCGTAGGCTCCGCCGGGACGGGTGTCCGGCGGGATGCCGGGGCCGGTCGCGGCCGGACGGTGCCCTCGCGGGCCGGGCCGCCTGCCCACCAGCGGCGCACCGGCCGCCACCACGCCGGCAGCCGCCACCCCGCTCCACCCGAGCAGCCGCCGACGGCCGATGCCACCTACAGAATCCGAGTCCATGATCACGGTCCTTTCCTGACGACGAACCGACCGTTGCAGGTCTGACGGCGACCGCCGTCGGCAACCGATCACCCACCACGCGGCCGGTGCCTCAACTGAAGACGGAGGACTGTTGCGGTGGCGTATGCGCTTTTCGATACGCCCGCGATACACCGAGATCCCCGGCATCAAGGAACGGGCGCAGGCCGGCAGCGCGATGGTCCTGCCGCCCGCGATGAACGCCGACGCCGCAGCCCGGGGACAGGCCGAACGCGACCTGGCCGGCGACATGGGAACGAACGACGCCGGCACCGGTTCCGGCTGAAGGCGGCCGAGCCGGGCCGCTCGCGGGGCGGGGTGACCAGCGGGGTGCGTCTGGCGGCTGATGGTCGGTGCCGTCCGCTGTCCTCCGGCCTGACCGCCGGGCAGGCCGGAGGAACGGGGGGCCTTGCCAGGGGAGGCGGGGCCCGGCCCTCGAAACGAAGAAGCCCCAGTCGTCCGGCATGTGCCGGTCGCTGGGGCTTGACTGGTGTCCGGACCGGGCCGAAACCCGGTCTGACCGCCGACGAGCAGAGGTGGACGATACTGGGATTGAACCAGTGACCTCTTCCGTGTCAGGGAAGCGCTCTCCCGCTGAGCTAATCGTCCTTGTTGAGTTGTCACTCAGAGCGGAAGACGGGATTCGAACCCGCGACCCTCACCTTGGCAAGGTGATGCTCTACCACTGAGCCACTTCCGCGTGCGCACTTAACTTTACCGGACCCAGAAGAGTCCGTTGTACCACCGAGGTGGAGACGGGATTTGAACCCGTGTAGACGGCTTTGCAGGCCGCTGCCTCGCCTCTCGGCCACTCCACCAGGAGTTTGACTCCGAGCGGAAGACGGGATTCGAACCCGCGACCCTCACCTTGGCAAGGTGATGCTCTACCACTGAGCCACTTCCGCGTGAATCCCCCGCGAACTCGCGGGGCCACGGGAAAACCATATCGTCTTCGCGGAGTGCCCGTGCGCAGCCCGAGCCCTGTGGGGCGAAATTCACCGGATGACGCGCACATCCTTGGCCTGGACGAACGCGACACGATGCCCGAGCTGGATCTGGTGGTACCGGACCGACCCCGTGACCCGTACGTGCCGGGCCGGGTTGAAGGCGCTCGCCGAGTAGAAGGACCCGGTGACCGTGCCGCCCAGCGAGTACGACTGCCCCGGCCCGATCCGGTACTTCAGCGGCGTCAACGGCTGCGCCCCGCCGCCCCGGTACGCCGACCGCTCCGGGTAGGCGCGCCCGTACACCTTGGTGCCCGCGGCCAGCGGCGTGACCAGGGCGCCCTTCGCCGGCACCGCAGTCGGATCCGACTCGGGGTTGAGGAACCAGGCCCGCTGCCCGAGGTACCAGATCGCCGTCCAGTCCCCCTCCCGCCCGGCCACCGCGTACCGCTGCCCGGTCGAGGCGCGGGCGCTGTGGTCGTAGACGCTGTACGTGCTCGGCTTGGGCCCCGGGTGCTTGCCGAGGTCGGTGACCAGCGGGGCGGTCGAGCTCGGCCCGGTGTGCAGCCACACGCTGGCCGATCCGTGCTCCGGGCACCGCCGGCCGGGCCTGGTGCTGGCGCAGCCGGTGAAGTACGGGCGGTTGGCGTCGTAGGAGGGACGGATGATCACCGACGAGCCCGTCCCGTCGCCTTTGATCGGGTGGTTCATCAGCTCGAAGTAGTGGGCCCAGTCCCAGTAGGGGCCGGGGTCCTCGTGCATGCCCGCGACCGCGTCGGCCGTGGCGCCCGGCACGTTGTCGTGGCCGAGGATGTGGGCGCGGTCGAGCGGGATGCCGTACCGGCCGGCGAGGTAGCGCACCAGCCGGGCCGACGACCGGTACATGGCCTCGGTGTACCAGGCGCCCTTGGCCAGGTAGCCCTCGTGCTCGATGCCGATCGAGCGGGCGTTGACGTCCCAGTTGCCGGCGTGCCAGGCGATGTCCTTCGTCGGCACGTGCTGGGCGACATGTCCGTCGCGGGAGCGGATCGTGTAGTGCCAGCTCACGTACTTCGGGTTGCGGATCATCGACGGGATGCCCTGGTAGCCGCCCTCGGTGTCGTGGATGACGATGTAGTCGACCTGCCTGCGGCCCTCGACCCGGTCGTGGTTGCCGTAGTCGTGGTCCTTCCTCTTGCCGTACCTCTTGTACGCGGCCGGCATCCACTCGCACCTGAGGCTGCTCGGGCACTCCACGGACGTGTCGGCGGCGGTCAGCGGCATCTCGTCCTGCGCGGGCACGTCCCAGTCGGACTCGTCGGCCGCCTCGGAGTCGTCGTCGCCCTCGGGTTCCATGTCGGAGAAGAAGAACGGGTCGTCGTCGTCCTCGTCGTAGTCGTCGTCGGCCCCGCTCTTCGGCGGCGTCGTGGGCGGGCGCAGGCCGGGCACGGCGTCCAGGCGCACGTCGAAGCCGTCGTCGGTGCGCCGCGCGACGCCCTCGCCCATCACCGCGTACACCTCGTCGGCGAAGGACCGCGCGGCGAGCGGGTCGCTGCTGCCCGAGTAGCGGGCGACCGCCTCGTACCAGCCGGCCGGGTCGGAGGTGGGACGCCGCTGGTAGGAGGCGAGCAGGGCGGCCCCGCCCCTGATGTTGGCGCGCGGGTCCGTGCGCAGGGTGCGCGGCGCGATCCCGGCCAGGCGGCCGGCCAGGGCGAGGGTCGCGTCCGGGATCGCCGCGGTGCGGGAGGAGCCCGCCGGCCGGGCCGCCGGCCGCGTCGCCGATCGGGGCAGCGGGCGGGTGTCGTCGCCTCTGGCGTCGCCCATGGCGTCGGCGAGCGGCTGCCCGGCGGGGACGACGTCCACCAGCGCGTCCACCAGGTGCATCGGGCCGTAGCCCCCGGCCGTGCTGGGACGGCCGCGGTTGGCGTCCCACCTCGACTCCAGGTACGACACCCCGAGCAGCACGCTCACCGGCACCCCGAACTCCGCGGCGGCGGCCGCGAAGTCGGCCTGCCGCCCCTGCTCCCGGACGCCCGTGACGGCGGGGACGGCGGGGGCGGCCGGACCGCCGACGGCGGCGATCACGCTGGCGACCAGGACGGCAAGCCGGAGCTGCATGACATCTCCCCACGGAACGGCACTACTCGATCACTGAGCGTAACCATTCCCAGAAAGGGATGTGTCAGACGGGTCGGATGATACGGATGAGAACCGCGGGATCCGCCGCCAATCCGCCTACCAGCTCATCGGCGAGCGATGGGGAGAAGCGGAAGCGCGTTGGAGTTAAATCCTGCCCGATTCCGGGCAGGATGTTGGCGTGTCCCGCTCCAGATGCGTAATGTCCTCGTCTGTGTCCACGGCGCGGCATCCCTATGAAGACCTCATCGCCCACCTCACCAGGACGAGCGCGCTCGACCCTGGAGAGGCGGCCCGCGTGGTCGCCGACGTTCTGTCGTACTTCTCCGAGACGGTCGAGGAGTTCGTACGGCGCCGGCACGGCGAGCTCAAGGCCCGCGGCCTGACCAACGACGAGATCTTCCCCCGGATCGCCGCCGAGTTACCCGCACGCCGGGTAGCGGCACCAGAGCTGTCGCTGCGGCAGCTCCGCAGGATCGTCTACGGATAAGAGGAGAGCTCGATGTGCGGAATCGTGGCCTACGTCGGCCCCAAGGACGCGGCGCCCATCCTGCTGGAAGGGCTGCAGCGGCTTGAGTACCGGGGCTACGACTCCGCCGGGGTCGTGGTGTCGAACAAGGGCCTCAAGGTACGCAAGGTCAAGGGCCGGGTCGCCGACCTGGCCAAGGTCGTCCCGGTGCGGTTCAAGGGCAACCACGGCATCGGCCACACCCGATGGGCCACCCACGGCGTGCCCAGCGACGAGAACGCCCACCCGCACCTGTCGTCCGACCAGCGCATCGCGGTCGTGCACAACGGCATCATCGAGAACGCGGGCGAGCTGCGCGCCAAGCTGGTGGCCGACGGCGTCGAGTTCCTGTCCGACACCGACACCGAGGTCCTCGCCCACCTGATCGCCCGCGCCGCCGACGAGAACGACACGCTGGAGGAGGCGGTCAGGAAGACGCTCAAGGCCATCGTCGGCACGTACGGCATCGCGGTGATCGACGCCGAGCGGCCCGGCGAGGTGGTCGTGGCGCGCAACGGCAGCCCGATCGTGATCGGCATCGGCGAGAAGGAGATGTTCGCCGCCTCCGACGTCGCCGCCCTGGTCCGCTACACCCGCCAGGTCGTGCACCTGGAGGACGGCGAGCTGGCCGTGCTCAAGGCCGACGGCTTCCACACCTTCACCGGCGACGCCCGCGAGACCGCCAAGGAGCCGCTGACCGTCGACTGGGACGCCGGCCACTACGACACCGGCGGCTACGAGCACTACCTGCTCAAGGAGATCTCCGAGCAGCCCGAGACGATCACCCGCACGATGAGCGGCCGCCTGGACGAGCGTTTCCACGTGGCCCACCTCGGCGGCCTGAACATGGACGCCCGCGAGACGCGCTCGTTCCGCCGGGTGAAGATCATCGGCTGCGGGTCGGCGTACTACTCCGGGCAGATCGGCGCGCAGCTCATCGAGGAGCTGGCGCGCATCCCCGCCGACGCCGAGCCGGCCAGCGAGTTCCGCTACCGCAACCCCGTCGTCGACCCCGACACCCTCTACGTCGCGATCAGTCAGTCGGGGGAGACCTACGACACCCTCGCCGCCGTCCAGGAGCTCAAGCGCAAGGGCGGTCGGGTGATCGGCATCGTCAACGCCGTGGGCAGCGCCATCGCCCGCGAGGTCGACGGCGGAATCTACCTGCACGCCGGGCCCGAGGTGTCGGTCGCCTCGACCAAGGCGTTCACCTCGACCTCGGTCGCCTTCGCGCTGCTGGCGCTGCACCTGGGCCGGGTGCGCGACCTTTCGCCCGCCGACGGGCGGCGCATCGTGGAGGGCCTGCGCCGGCTCCCCGGCCAGATCGAGGAGATCCTCGCCCAAGGCGACAAGATCGCCGAGCTGGCGCAGAAGTACGCCAAGCACCCGAGCATGATGTTCGTCGGCCGGGTCCGGGGCTACCCGGTGGCCCGCGAGGGCGCGCAGAAGCTCAAGGAGATCTCCTACGTGCACGCCGAGGCGTACCCGGCCAGCGAGCTCAAGCACGGGCCGCTCGCGCTGATCGGTCCCGACATGCCGACGGTGGCGGTCGTCCCCGACGACGAGCTGCTCGACAAGAACCTCACCACGCTCGGCGAGATCCGCGCCCGCGGCGGCCAGGTGCTCATGGTCGGCCACCGCGAGCCCGGCGCCAAGCTGGCCGACGACGTGATCGTGATCCCGAAGAACGAGATCGAGCTCGACCCGATGCTGCTGACGATCCCGCTCCAGCTGCTGGCCTACCACGCGGCGGTCGCCCTCGGCAGGGACGTCGACAAGCCTCGCAATCTCGCCAAGAGCGTGACTGTCGAATAAATTCAGCCACAATCCGTGCGGGGTAGTGTTTATCCGGCTGCGGACCACCTAAATTCAGTACTGTGCGGCAGTTCGACCCACACACGCCCAATCTCGCACGCATGTACGACTACATGCTCGGCGGGAAGGACAACTTCGCGGTCGACCGCCTGGCCATCGAGCAGCTCGCCGAGCTGGTCCCGGAGGCGGTCCCGCTGGCCCGGGCGAACCGGGCCTTCCTGCAGCGTGCCGTGCGCTACGTCAGTGCCGCGGGGGTCACCCAGTTCATCGACCTGGGCAGCGGGCTGCCGACGCAGGGCAGCGTGCACGAGGTCGCGCCGGAGGCCAGGGTCGTCTACGTCGACCACGACCCGGTCGTCGCCGCGCACGCCAGGGCCCTGCTGGCCGGGTCGGGCAGGGCCGCCTTCCTCGAAGCCGACCTGCTCGACCACGAAGAGGTGCTGGCCCGGGCCGGCCGGTTCCTGGACCTGTCGCGGCCGGTCGCGATCGTGCTGGTGTCGATCCTGCACTTCCTGCCCGACGCGGCCGATCCGCAGGGCGCGGTGGCGGCGATGCGCGAGGCGGTCGCGCCCGGCAGCCGCCTCGTGATCTCCCACGCCACCTCGATGGGACGCCTGTCCGACGACGAGGGGGACGCCCGGGGCGTCCGGCGCGGCTCGTCGAGCTCGGGCGGTGGCGACCGCAGTCCGGCCGAGATCCGCGCCTTCTTCGGCGGCTTCGCGTTCGACCCGCCGGGCCTGGTGCAGGCCGTGGACTGGCGGCCGGACCGGCCCAAGCTGGTGGGCGACTGGTCGCTGCCGTCGTCCCTGATGGCCGGGGTGGCCGCGAAGCCGGAGTGACCCCGCTATACGCCGAAATATCGGTTAACCGTATCCCGATGTGTAACAGCGAGTGAAGCGTCAATAACCTGAGGTAAGGGCGGACTCGCGAAGGTCGGGGGAGGGCGGATGCGTCGTCGGCGATTCTTGGCATGGACCCTGGGCGCGGCGGCGTGCGCGGCCGGGTGCGGGACGGGACGCGTCGGCGGCGGCCCGGCCGACGCGGGCGGCCGGTTCTCCATCGTGGCCGGGGGCCGCCGCTGGGCCCGCGTCGGCGAGGCGTTCGCCGCCGCCGCCCGCGCCTCCGGCGTCGGCACGTCGTCCACCGGCACGCCGATCACCGTGACCGGTCTGCCCGCGCTGGCCGCCTCCGAGCTGAACAACGGGCAGACGCTGCTCGACACCTCGACCCCGCTGTCCAGGCTCACCGGCGACGTCGAGGTCGTCGTCGTGCCCGTCAACTCCCGTTTCAAGGACTTCGACGACTTCGGCGTCCACCTGCGCACCGACCCGAGCGGGACGATGCTGGCCGGTGGGCCGCAGGGCGAACCCGACCACCTGCTGTTCGGCCTGATCGCCAAGGGGCTGGGCGCCGACACCAGGCAGATCGACTACACCGGTTACCCGGGCAGCCACGAGGCCGTGTCCGCCCTGCTCGGCGGCAAGGCGGCGGCCGCGGCGGGCCTGCTCGGCGACTGGCGGGCGGTCATCGACGGCGGCGGGGTCAGGGCGCTGGCCGTCTCGTGCGCCCGCCGGGTGCCGGGGCTCGACGTCCCGACCCTGCTGGAGTGCGGCGTACGGGTGGACTTCGCGGACTGGGCCGCGGCCGTCGGGCCCGACGACATGCCGGACAACGGCCGGGAGTCGGCCGTCCGGATGTGCGACGAGGTGACCTCCTCGCCCTCGTGGCGGCGGGCGTGCCGCAAGGCGGGGTGGATCTCGATCCCGCTCAGCGGGGACGACTTCCGGCTCTGGCTCACCTCCGAGGTCGAGCGCACGCAGGCCGTGCTGCGCGACCTCGGCCTGCTGGCCAGCACCCGGGCCACGACCTGCTGGGGCAGCTGCGGGAACGGCCACTGAACGGCCACTGACCGCTCACTGAGTGGTCACTGAGCGGTCACCGAACGGCCGCTCCGGGCGTCGTCGCCGGTTCGCCTCCTTCGGCTTCCGGCGGCGTGTCCGCGCGTATGAAGTGGCGGTTGAGGGCAATGTGACCTTGAAGCGACGTTCTACAACATAGGGGGCGCAAAACGTGCAGTCGCCGGAAGCCTGGCCGATCCTCGTCATCTCGGTGGTCGGAGCGGTGCTCCTGGTGGAGGTGGTCCGCCGGGTGCTGATCAGGGTCGGACGAAAATGGGCCCTGGCCCGGCACCTGGTCGAACACTGCACCTGGCCGGCGTTCTTCGTGGCCGCCACGGTGGCCTGCAACCTGGTCTTCGCCCCCGGCAGCTTCGGCGACACCCCCACGGCCCAGTCGATCGACCGGATCATCGGCCTGCTCACCATCGGCACGGTCACCTGGCTGATCATCCAGGCGACGTACGCGCTGACGGACGTCGTTCTCGACCGGCTGGTGCTCGTCGAGGGCGAGCGCAACCGGCGGGCGCGGCGGATCAGGACGCAGATCGCGCTGGTGCGCCGCATCGCCGCCGCCGTCATCATCGTCATCGCGCTCGGCGCCATGCTGTTCTCCTTCCCGCAGGTGCGGGCGCTCGGCGCCGGGCTGCTGGCCTCGGCCGGCATCGCCGGCGCCATCGTCGGCATCGCGGCCCAGCCGACCATCGGCAACATGCTGGCCGGGCTGCAGCTCGCCTTCAGCGACGCGCTGCGGCTGGACGACGTGGTCGTCGTGGAGAAGGAGTGGGGCAGGATCGAGGAGCTCACGCTCACGTACGTGGTGCTGCGCCTGTGGGACGAGCGGCGGCTGGTGCTGCCCGTCTCCTACTTCACCCAGAACCCGTTCGAGAACTGGACCAGGCACGGCAGCCGGGTGCTCGCCGTGGTGTTCCTGCGCGTGGACTGGGCGGTGCCGGTGCCCAAACTGCGCGAGGCCCTGTACGAGTTCCTCCAGGGCAACCCGCTGTGGGACCAGAAGGACTGGACGCTCCAGGTCACCGACGTGCTGCCCAACGGCCTGGTCGAACTGCGCGCCCTGATGAGCGCCGCCGACTCGCCCTCCTCCTGGGACCTCAAGTGCGACGTCCGCGAATTCCTCGTCAATTTCGTCCGCGACAATTACCCGGACGCCCTTCCCCGGTTCCGCGTCGAGGCGCCCGAAACGCGCGCCGGCGTGGCCTGGACGAACGACCGTGACCGCGACCGGCGATAAATGCCTGGCATGTCAGGCTGCCGCCGGTCTACCGTGGAGCACGCCGGGAACGACATTTCCGGAACGACGAGAAAGGCGGTGGCCATGCGCGGACCCCGATGCGCCAGGCCGTCTGCCGACCGGCCTGAGCTGCGGCCAAGGCTTTCCCGGTGATTCCACGGAGAATCCACCAGGAAAGCCGTCCCGGGCCTCGGCCGGGGGCGGCTTCTTTGATTTCATGACCGAGTGTGGGGCAGTTTGGTCAGCCCGCCTGCCTTGGGTGCAGGAGCATCGCAGGTTCGAATCCTGCCACTCGGACGTACGGCCCTGAAAGAAAAGGGCCGTGGGCTTCGGCCTGGCCGACGGGAATGGCGCCCCCCGGCCGGACACGGGCCCCCGCCCCGGGCGCGGCCTACGCCGGGCCGACCCGGGGCCCACCTTCTCACCCCTCAGCCTCACCTCTCAGCGAGCGGCCACACGGAACAGCAGCTCCTCCTGCCCGGGACGGCCGACGAGCTGCAGCCCGACCGGCAGGCCGTCCACCGAGCCCACCGGCACGGTCAGCGCGGGCAGGCCGAGCACGTTCCACGGGCTGGTCAGGGCCAGCAGCGCGGCCCGGACGGCGACGGCCCGGCCGTCCAGCTCGGTCCCGCGCTCGCCCAGCGGCGGCGCGACGAGCGGTACGGTGGGCAGCGCCAGCACGTCGTGGTCGTCGAACAACGCCTGCGCCGCGGCGGCCAGTGCGGGCCGCTCGTCCAGGGCCTTGACGTACGCCCAGGCGGGCAGGTCCATGGCCGCGCCCAGCCGGTCGAGCACCTCGGGGTCGAACAGTCCGGGCGCCGCGGCCATCCGGTCGGCGTGCACGGCGGCGGCCTCCGCGCCCTGGACCGTCGCGTACGTCTCCCGCAGCTCCTCGGCCAGCTCCCTGGACAACCGCGCCTCGCCCGTCCCGGCCCCGGCGGCCGCCCGCGCGACCTGCACGACGCGCGGGTCGCACGGCGACAGGACCGTGGGATCGATCCACCCGACCCGGACGGCCGCCGCCGCTCCGGAGCCGCCCCGGGCGGCGGGCGGCTCGCCGGCCGCCAGCTGCCGGTAGGCGATCAGGCAGTCCAGCGGCTCGGCGGCCAGCACACCGACGTGGTCGAAGCTTCTCGACAGGGGGAACATCCCGGCGGTGGGGATCGCGTGGTAGGCGGGCTTGAACCCGGCGATCCCGCACAGAGCAGCCGGGATGCGGACCGACCCGCCCGTGTCGGTGCCGAGCGCGAGCGGCACGATGCCCGCCGCCACGGCCGCCGCGCTGCCGCCGCTCGACCCGCCCGACATGCGGCCGGGGTCGTGCGGGTTGCGCGAGGGGCCGTTGGCCGAGCGGTCGCCGGTGGGGCCGTACGCGAACTCGTGGGTCGTGGTCTTGCCGACGATCACCGCCCCCGCCTGGCGCAGCAGCGTCACGCAGGCGGCGTCGGCGTCGGCGACATGGCCGGCGAAGTGCCGCGACCCCATGGTGCAGGGCAGGCCGGCGACGTCGATGAGGTCCTTCACGGCGACCGGCACGCCGTGCAGCGGGCCGCGGTCGCTCCCCGCGGCCAGCTCCTGGTCCGCCCGCCGGGCGGCGGCCAGGGCGCCCTCCCGGTCCACGGTGACGAAGGCGCCGAGCGCCGGACCCAGCGCGGCGGCCGCGTCGAGCGCCAGCCGGGCCAGCTCGGCGGCGGTGGTGCGGCCGGCGCGCAGGTCCCGGGCCAGGTCGGTGACGGAGCGGCCGGTGAACGGGCCGGGCGGTGTGGGCGGCATGGGGTCCTTTCCTGGCAGGTCACGGCGCCCCCGCCGGGCAAGGGAAGGGCGGGGACGGGCGTCCGGAGCAGACTAGTCGAACCCCCCTCCCGGCCTCCTGCGGCGTGCCGGGACGCGGCGGGCTTCCGGAGTGCCAGGAGAAGGCGGGACATCGGCCGGAAGCACCGGAAAGCGGTGAGTCGCTTCCTGGCGTGGCGTTACACGGCGGTACGAAGGCGATTACGTACAGTGATCAACGATGTCACTTCGTGATCCAGGGGGATTCATGAAAGCCAAGCTCATCGTGGCGGGCGGCTTCGCTGTCGCCGCGCTGTTCGGTATGGCGGGGACGGCCAGTGCCAGCGGCTACGGCCACTCGGAGAGGTGCGACCTGAGCACCGACGACGACTCCACCGCGCTGCGCATCACGCCATGGGGCGTGTTCGCCGGACACCGTGACGCCGAGGCCTGCGAGCACCGCAGGGACTACGGGCGTCCCCACGACGGCGACAACTGGGGCTTCTGGCCGGGCCGCGGCTACTGGCCCGGCGGGTGGGCCTACGGCATGGGCGTCGGCATGGGCGTCGGCCTCTGAGATCGCGTCATCCGATCCCGGGCCGCGCCGCGCGTGGCCCGGGATCACGCGTTGCCGGCGGCCGGTGACGGCCGCCCCGCACCCCCGCCGGCGCCGGCTGAGCGGCGCCGTCGTGGCCGCGCCTTCCATGAGGGGATCGCGCCCGCTCGCCGCCGCGCGGCGTTCTCCGGCCGACGGGCTGCCCGGCCGGCCCCGAGCGCGTTCGCGGACCGGCCGCCCCGGCCCTAACGGTCGACGATCTCGTTCTTGCCGATGACCACGACCCCGCCGCGGGTCAGCGCGAAGCGGGTGCGGTCGTAGTCGAGGTCGAAGCCGATGCGCGCGCCGTCGGGGATCACCACGTTCTTGTCGATGATCGCCTTGCGCACGATCGCGCCCCGGCCGACCTTGACGTTCTCCATCAGCACGGAGTCCTCCACCAGCGAGTGCGAGTGGAGCACGACCTTCGGCGACAGGATCGAGCGCATCGCCATGCCGCCCGAGACGATCACGCCGGGGGAGACCAGCGAGTCGATCGCCCGGCCCACCCGGTCGCCGTCGTTGTGCACGAACTTGGCCGGGGGCAGCGGGTCGTGCCCGGTGAAGATCGGCCACTTGTCGTTGTACAGGTTGAAGATCGGGTGGGCGGAGATGAGGTCCATGTGGGCCTCGTAGTAGGCGTCGAGAGTCCCGACGTCGCGCCAGTAGCCGCGGTCGCGCTCGCTGGAGCCGGGGACGATGTTGTTCTTGAAGTCGTAGACGTCCGCGCCGCCGGACTTGACCAGCATCGGGATGATGTTGCCGCCCAGGTCGTGCTTGCTGGTCGGGTCGAGCGCGTCCTCGCGCAGCGCGTCGATCATGGCCTGGGTCTTGAAGACGTAGTTGCCCATCGAGGCGTAGACCTCGTCGGGGGAGTCGGCCAGGCCCACGGCATCCTTCGGCTTCTCCCTGAAGGCCACGATGCGGCGGCCCTCGGGATCGGTCTCGATCACGCCGAACTGGTCGGCCAGCGACAGCGGCTGGCGGATCGCCGCCACCGTCACGTCCGCGCCCGAGTCCTCGTGCTGCTCGACCATCTGCCGCGGATCCATGCGGTAGATGTGGTCGGCGCCGAACACGATCACGTGCTCCGGCATCTCGTCGTAGATCAGGTTCAGGTTCTGGAACAGCGCGTCCGCGGAGCCGGAGAACCAGCGCGGCCCGAGCCGCTGCTGGGCGGGGACGGGGGTCACGTAGTTGCCCAGCATCGCCGACAGCCGCCAGGTACGGGAGACGTGCCTGTCCAGGCTGTGGTTCTTGTACTGGGTCAACACCACGATCTTCAGGAAGCCGCCGTTCGCGAGGTTCGACAGCACGAAGTCGATCAGCCGATACATCCCCCCGAACGGCACCGCCGGTTTGGCCCGATCCGCCGTGAGCGGCATGAGCCTCTTGCCCTCTCCACCTGCCAGCACGACCGCAAGCACCCTTCGGGACCTCATGTCCAGGACGCTACCCGTAAATGGCCGATCTATCGACGAAAGCCCACACTGTGCTGTGCTCCCGTGTCCTGACTTATCCGCCTAGAGCACGGGCCGGACTTACCGACATTGGGCTGTATCGATGTGTTCCCTATGCCTTGCGCCGGTTCACAAGTGCGGCGCCGGAGTTGATGGTCACCGCGAAACTCGCGGCTCGGTAGGGGGCGCCGGGCCCGGCTCGTCGTAAGGTCGTGGGCATGCGTGTTGATCTGCTCAGCAGGGAGTACCCGCCGGAGGTCTACGGCGGCGCCGGGGTGCACATGGAGTACCTGGCCAGGGAGCTGCGCGAGCTGGCCGACGTCCGGGTGCGCTGCTTCGGGGCCGATCGCGAGGAGCCCGGCGTGTCGGCCTACCGGGTGCCCGGCGGCCTGGAGCGGGCCAACGCCGCCCTCCAGGTGCTCGGCGTCGACCTGGAGATGGCCGCCGCCTGCGAGGGCGCGGACGTCGTCCACTCCCATACCTGGTACGCCAACTTCGCCGGGCATGTCGCCAAGATGCTCCACGGCGTGCCGCACGTCGTCACCACCCACAGCCTGGAGCCGCTGCGCCCGTGGAAGGCCGAGCAGCTCGGCGGCGGCTACACGGTCTCGTCCTGGGCCGAGCGCACCGCCCTGGCCGCGGCCGACGCGGTGATCGCGGTCTCCGAGGGCATGCGGCGCGACGTGCTGGCCGCCTACCCCGAGATCCCGCCCGGCAAGGTCACCGTCATCCACAATGGCATCGACACCGCCGAGTACGCCCCCGACCCCGGCCTCGACGTGCTGAAGAAGCACGGCGTCGACCCCGGCCGGCCCTACGTGATCTTCGTCGGCCGCATCACCCGCCAGAAGGGCCTGGTGCACCTCCTGCACGCCGCCCGCTCCTTCGACCCGGCCGCCCAGCTCGTCCTGTGCGCGGGGGCGCCGGACACGCCGGAGATCGCCGCCGAGGTGACCGGGCTGGTGCGCGGCCTCGACCGCGACGGCGTCTTCTGGATCTCGGAGATGCTGCCCAAGCCCGAGGTCATCCAGCTCCTCACGCACGCCTCGGTCTTCGTCTGCCCCTCGGTCTACGAGCCCATGGGCATCGTCAACCTGGAGGCGATGGCCTGCGAGACGCCGGTGGTGGCCACGGCGACCGGCGGCATCCCCGAGGTCGTCGCCGACGGCGAGACGGGCCTGCTGGTGCCGATCGACCAGGGCCCCGACGGCACCCCGCACGACCCCGAGGCGTTCGCCGCCGATCTGGCGAAGCGGGTCAACGAGCTGCTGGCCGACCCGGCGCGGGCGGCCGCGATGGGCCGTGCGGGCCGGGTCAGGGCCGTCGAGCACTTCTCCTGGGAGCGCATCGCCCGGCGCACCCTCGACCTCTACACTTCGCTGCGACGCCCCTGAGCCCGCACCCTCGACTTCTGCGCCTCGCTGCGGCGCCCCTGAGCGCGGGCCCCGGGGCCGGGTCAGCGGGTGAGCCAGAGGGCGGGGCTGGTCAGGGCGCCCTCGGGGCCGGTCCAGCCCGCCGCGTACACCTCGGCCGTGCCGGGGCGGCGGGCCAGGGCGGTGACCGTGCCAGGCACGCTCGTCGTCGTCCAGCGGCCGGTCGTGTAGTGGTGCAGCCGGGAGCGGGTCGAGTCGAGCGCCCACAGGCCCGCCCGGCCGTCGGGCTCGGCCTCGGTGAAGGCCGCGCCCTCCGGGCCCCAGAGGCACCGCCAGGCCGAGCCGTCCCAGTGCAGCGCCAGCGGGCGCCGGCGTTCCAGGGGTTCGCCCTGCGCGTCGTACTCGCCGGGCGGGAACCAGGACATCCCGCCGACCACCCACACGTCGTCCGGGCCGAGCACCGCGACGTCGCCGAGCCCCGTCCGGGCGGACGCCGCGCCCCGGGGCGCGGTCAACGCGGGCAGCTGCACCGCCTGCCACGCGGCGCCGTTCCAGCGGGCGGCGGGGTCGCGGGCGGTCTCGCCCACCGTCCACATGTCCGCGCCCTCGCCGCCGAGGGCCCGCGCCGGGGCGGGCAGCCGGTACGCGCGCCAGGCCGAGCCGTCCCAGCGCAGCGCGTCGTGCCCGGACACCGCCCACGGGCCGCTCGCGGCGGTGCCGTGCAGACCGATGGCGGAGGCGGCCTCCTCGGGCGCCGTGGGGGCGCTCACGGCGCCGTCCGCGACGCCGGCGACCAGGCCGGGACGCTCGTCCTCGCCGGTCCCGAAGGCCCACGCCCGCTCGCCGGAGACCGCTCCGACGGCGGCGACCGTCATCCCGGACGGCAGCGCGTACGTCCGCCAGCGGGCGCCGTCCCATCGGCTGAGCCCGCCGGGCGTCGTCTCTATCCCGGCGGACGTCTCCCGCTGGACGGAACGCACCGCCCACACCGCCCCGTCGGCGGAGACGGCGAGCCGGTCGAGCGTGCCGTGCCCCTCGCCGGCCGGGATCGCCCGCCACGGCGACCGTACGGGCTCGGCCCGCAGGTCGTCGCCGCCGGGCTCGGAGCAGCGCGCCGGGACCGTGGGGCTCGCCGGCGGAGCGGACGCGACGTCTCGCCCAGCAGGCGCGGCGCAGGCCGAGAGCGCCACCAGCATGCCGGCGCCGGCCGCACGGGCACGTACGGAACGCCCCACCTCGCCCCCTTCGCGATCACCGGCAGATTACGCTCACCCTGCCCAGGAGACCGCGCCTGACGCCGATCAGGTCTGCGAAATGTAGTGGAGGATGACGTTGTGCACGTGGTGGGCCTTGTTGTCGCCCCGGAAGTCCACCTCGTAGGTGTGCGTGCCCACGTGGATGGCGATGGCGCCCGAGGAGAAGAACCCGCCGGCCAGGGACTTGTTGCTCACGACGCTCACCGCCGAGATCTTGCCGTACGGGATGCTGGTGATCGCGATGCGCTTGCCCACGAACGACTTGTCCTGGACGATCACCCGCCGGTCCGTGAGCCCCAGGAACCCGGTGCCCGCGCCGATCGCGTCGTAGACGGCGATGATCTGCTCGCCGGGGAGGAGGCCGCTCTCGATCTGCTTCAGCTGCTCTTTACGGTCGTAGGGGATGTCAGCCATGCCTGGCCAACGAACGGGACGGGCCCCCGCGTTCCATGCCCGCCCGGGGATGGGCGGACGGGTCGTGCGGCAGGTCGAGCAGGCAGCGGCACGCCCCCGGCGGCCGTGGCAGCCCGAACAGAACACGCACCTGCACCGAAGGAGGCGGCCCAAGGCGGCCCAGACGGGCCAAGCCGGTCAGGCGGAGCAGACGCGTCAAGCCGGTGGGGCCGGTCAGGCGGGTCAGCAGGTGGGGGATCATGCTCCTCAGCGTCGTGGCGACGCTCACCCCCGGTCCAACACCGGAAATTTCGTGATTGACGCGTTTCTGTGGTTAATGTGGCGTCGTGGATCTGCACCCCCGGCTGCTGCGCGTCTTCGTCGCCGTGGCCGAGGAGCTGCACTTCGGGCGGGCCGCCGCCCGCCTCTTCCTCGCCCAGCAGGCGCTCAGCCGCGACGTGCGCACCCTGGAGACCCGGCTCGGGACGCCGCTGTTCGTCCGGTCCACGCGCCGGGTCGAGCTGACCCCCGCGGGCGTCCGGCTGCTGCCCGGGGCGCGGCGGCTGCTGGCACTGCACGACGAGGTGGTCGCCGACGTCCTCGGCGCCGACCGCCCCCTGCTCGTGGACGTCACCATGCAAGGCCCCGACCTGCCCGAGCCGCTGGTCAGAGCGAGAGAACTGGCTCCCGGCGTCGAGATGCTGGCCCGCTTCCACGGCGGGCTCGCCGCGGGCGCGGCGGCGATGCTGGACGGGCGGCTCGACGTGTCGTTCGGGCGGTTCGCCGGGCTGCCCGCCGACCTGCGCGGCCGGTTGTCGCAGGTCCCGGTGCGCCTGCACCGCCTGGCCGTGCTCGTGCCGGAGGACCATCCGCTGGCCGTGCCGGACGCCGTGCCGCTCGGCCTGCTGGCGGGCTTCCCTCTGGATGTCATGGCCGGGAACGCCGGCACGCGGGAGTGGAGCGACCTGGGGGAACGGCTGGCCGAGGCGTTCGGGCTGCGGCTGGCCCGGCCGCACGCCGCGCCCGTCGGTGCCGCGGAGATGGGGCACTACCTGAGGCGGCATCGCGAGCCGGTGCTGGCCAGCGTGGGGATCGGCGGGATACCGGGCGCGGTGACCAGGCCGCTGGCCGAGCCCGTGCCGTTCGGCCTGGTGAACCTGGTGCATCCCCAGGGGTTGCGTCACCCGGGCCTCGCCGCGCTCCTGGCCGCCGTGGCCGAGCTGGGACGGGCCCACCACTGGCTGCGCCGCCCGCCGGACTCCTGGCTTCCCGAGGCCGACGAGGCCCTGGTGACCGCCTGACGCCTACGTGGCGCGCTGGAGCACGACCACCGGGATCTGGCGGTCGGTCTTCTCCTGGTATTCGTCGTACTGGGGCCAGGTGCGGGTCATCGTCCGCCACATCTCCGGCTTCTCCTCCTCGGACGCGGTGCGGGCGCGGGCCTTGAACCGGTCGCCCTTGACCTGCACCTCGACGTCGGGATGGGCCAGCAGGTTCTTGTACCACTGCGGATGGTCGGGATCGCCGCCCTTGGAGGCGACCACGAGGAAGTCGTCCCCGAACCGCTGGTAGATCAGCGGCGTGGTGTACGACCTGCCGGAGTTGCGGCCCTTGGTGGTGAGGAGGAGGACGGTGGTGTTGTTCCAGTCGTGCCCCTCCGCGCCGTCGGTCGCCTGATAGCGCTGCACGTGTTCTTGACCAAAGAGCATGCCTCTGCACTACCCCCTCGGCGGGGTCTCCTCACCGGGCCGCGCCGACCAGCTCGGCGGCGGGCAGGGTGGCGACCACCAGGGCCGAGTCGGGGGTGCGCTCGCGCACGTCACGGTCGCGGATCGCGAACACGGCGGGCGCCGCGCCCACGTCGCCGTAGCGCTCGGTCACCGCCGCGCCGACCGCCCGCCGCACGTCACGCACGACCTCCCGGACGTCGCGGCCGGGCCCGGCGGGGACGGACACGGCGAGGTGGCCGAGCATCCCGGCGAAGCGCAGCTCGTCGTCGGCGACGGGCTGCTGCCCAGGCAGCACGGGCCGGTCGAGCCAGAACACCTTGCCGGACAGGGACGCCTCGTAGCCGTCGGGGCCGAGCACCCGCGCCGTGCGGGCCAGCAGCTCACCGAACTCGGCCAAGTCCGCGTGCGGCGGGAGGTCGGTGGTGACGAACAGGGGCACGATCAGCGAGTCAGGCATGCGGCTATCCCTCCGTGAGGAGGCTCATCGTAGGACGTGCCACCGACAATTCCGCTCTTCGCCACTCGCCGTCTACCGCTCGGTCCACTCGTCCTGGAGCGCCGCGTGCACGATGGAGTCGCGCCAGCCGTGCGGGGTGTGCACGTGGTGCCGGATCAGCCCCTCCTCGACCATGCCGGCGGTCAGCATGGCGAGCTGGGCGGGCAGGTTGGCGGGAGACCTGGCGCCCCAGACGCGGTGCAGCCCGAGCTGCTTGAAGCCGAACGATAGCAACAGCCGTACGAGGTCGGTGCCGATGCCGCGGCCCCACTGGTCGGGATGGAGGCCGAAGCCGATCTCGGCGCTGTGGGGGAGGTCGGGGTCGATCTTCAGGCGGGCCACGCCGAGCACGTGCCGGCGGTCGGCGTCGACCACGGCCAGCACGTAGAGGTGGCGCGGGTCGGCGGCGGCCGCCTCGACGGCCTGGCCGACCAGGGCGGCGACCTCCTGCACACTGCGCGGCGCGAACGGCATGTACTGCGTGGCCGCCGGATCGCCGTACACGGAGTGCAGCGGGACGACGTCGGCGTCGGTGACGTCACGGAGTCCGATTCGCTCGCCGATGACCATCACGCGCCGCATGCGCAGAAGGTAACGCGACTGTAGTGATCTTTACAAGGGTGTCAAGTCGCGAGCTGACTGCCGTAAGCCCGCGCGACAAGTTCGGCGACGGCGCTGTGGGCGCCGAGCGGCTCGGCGTGACCGGCCTCGACGGCGGTGGCGGCGCGCTCCACGATCTCCGCGGGGGCCTCGTGGCCGATCAGGCAGGGCGCGATGGCCAGCCGTTCGGCCCCGGCGGCGCGCAGGCGCTGGGCGGCGACGTCCACGCCGGGCGCGCTGTCGAGCGAGGCGGCGACGACCGGCAGCGTGAGCCTGGAGGCCAGCAGCACGGCCGTGGCCTGGACGGCGTGCACCGCGCGCTCGCCGCCCACCGTGCCGAGGATGACGGCGTCGACGGGGCTGGAGACGTTGAGCAGGCGGACGCGGTCGGCCCTGGCCAGGCCGCGCTCGGCCAGCCTGATGTGCAGGGCCTCGGCGAGCAGCGGGTGGGGACCGAGCGCCTCGGTGGCGACCGCGCCGGAGCCGCTGGCCGCGATGGCCTTGCCGATCTCGGCCATGACGACCGGGTCGTCCCAGGTGAGCAGGGGCACCACGACGGCGTCACGGCCCGAGGGCAGCGAGTCTGCCAGGTCGGCGACGGCGGTCAGCCGCACCTCGATCTGCGGGTTGTCGACCCGCACCACGGCCGCGATCTCTTCGGCCACGCCGCCGGTGCCGCCGGGGGTGGCCAGCACGAGCATGGGCGCGTCCGGCGGCAGGGACGTGGGCACGGGGCGACGGTGCCGGCCGCCGCCGGGCCGGGGGGAACGTTCACGTACAGGCAGGCTCACAGGCGCGCATTTTATGCCTATTCGGGGGAGGTTGTTCTGCGAATCGGCAGCGAATCCGGCACAACGGGGAAGGGGTGTGATCGAGATCACATCGTGACCGCCGTCGCCGTTGACGAACACCTTGAAAAGGGGAAACTCTGAGGCAACTAGAAACGCGTTCTAGAGCGACCGTCACACACCGTCCCCGGAGGATGGGAATGAAGCCGTTCTATGTCCGCGAGCTGAGCGTGTACCCGGTCGGTCGCCGGCGGATCTTCCTGCTGGCGATAGCCGTGCTGGCGAGCCTGGTGGCCAACTTCGAGACCACGCTCGCCACGATCCTGCCGCTGCTGATGAAGGACCTGGGCATGTCGCTCACGGTCTATGGCCTGCTCGCCGCGGGATCGGTCCTGATCGGCGGCCTGTCGGCCGGCGTCGGAGGCATCCTGTCCGACCGGTGGGGACGCGTCACGCTCCTGGTGCCCACCCTCACCGTCACGGCCGCCTGCAACTTCCTGCTGGCCACCGTGGACACCGTGGCGGGCCTGTTCTGGGTGCGCTGCCTGATGTTGTTCATCGAGGGCGCGGGCATCACCATCACCGCCTCCCTCGTCCGCGACTTCTCCCCGCGTCTCGGCCGGGCCCAGGCGTTCGCGTTCTGGACGTGGGGGCCGGTGGGGGCCTCCTTCCTGGCCTCGTTCATCGCCGGGTTCACGCTGCCGCTGTTCGACAACGCCTGGCAGTCGCAGGCGATCATCATGGGCGTCGTGTCGCTGGCCATGTGCGTGGTCATCGTCTGGAAGATCGCCGAGCCGTCGGCGGCGCTGCGGGCCCAGGTGCTCGACGCCGAGGAGGCCGTCGCCGTCGAGGAGAAGGTCGACGCGGGACGGGTGCGCGAGCTGTTCAGGCATCCCCACCTGTGGGCCCACGTCCTGGGCAACACCGGCTGGCAGGTGCTCTACTGGACCTTCGCGATCTTCGGTCAGACCATCCTGGTGGAGGCGTTCGGCCTGGAGCCGGCGGGGGCCAACCGGGTCGTGGCGCTCGGCATCGTGCTCAACGCGGTCGCCGTCGTGGTCGTCGGACGGGTCTCCGACCGGCTGCGGCTGCGCAAGCCGTTCACGGCCGCCGGCACCGCGCTGACCGTGCTCACCCTGGCCTACTTCATCGGCCTGGTCGGCCCCGGCGTCTCCCCGGGACACGTCACCGCCGTCTTCGCGCTGCTCTTCCTGTTCATGGGCGTCGCGTACGTCCCGTGGATGGCCAACTTCTCCGAGAACGCCGAGGACGTCGAGTCGCGCCTGCAGGGCTCGGCGCTGGGCATCTGGGGCATGGTCGTCCGCGTCATGATCGTGGTGCTGCTGGTCGTCTCGCCCATGGTGGTGGCCGCGGGCGGCTGGGGCACCTGGCTCACCGTGGCGCTGGCCGGGCAGGTCGTGTTCCTGGCCTCGATGGCGGCGTTCAAGGGCGACTGGCGCAGGCGCCGCCGGGTGACCGAGCCCGAGACCGCCGTCTGAGCAGCTCGTCTGAGCAGCTCGTCTGAACGGCCCGCGTGGGCGGCGGTGGCAGCCGCCGCCCACGCCTTCGCGGCGTTCCCGCCTCCCTCCGCCTCAGGCGAAGGGGCCCACCTGGCCGGGCAGCCTCCTGGCGGTGCCGCTCTCGCCGGCGGCGAGGTCCAGGTCGCGGGTTTCCGGGGCGATGGCCAAACCTACGGCGGTGACGGCCAGCGCGACAACCACGTACAGGGACACGGCGAGGGTGGTGCCGTACACGTCGAAGAGCTTGAGCGCGATGAGCGGGGCCAGCGCGCCGCCGACGATCCCGGCCACCTGGTAGCCCATGGAGGCGCCGCTGTAGCGCAGCCGGGTGCTGAACAGCTCGGCGATGAAGGCGGCCTGCGGGCCGTACATGGCGGCGTGGGCGACCAGCGCGACCACCGCCGCCAGCACGATCAGCGGGAACGACTTCGTGTCCAGCAGCGGGAAGAACGCGAACACCCACACGGCCGCCGCCAGCACGCCCGCGAAGTAGACCGGCCGCCGGCCCAGCCGGTCCGACAGCGCGCCGAACAGCGGGATCAGCCCGAGCTGCAGCGCCGAGCCGATCAGCACCGCGTACAGCGCCACCGACCGCTCCACCTTCAGCTGCCCGGTGAGGTAGACGATGATGTACGCGGTGAAGGTGTAGAACGCCACGTCCACGCCGATGCGCGCGGTGAAGGCCGACAGCAGGGCCCGCGGATGCGTGCGCACCACCTCCACCAGCGGCATCCTGGCCGTGCCGCCGTGCCTCTCGACGCGGGAGAACAGCGGCGACTCGGTGATCCGCGTCCGCACCCACAGCCCGACGAACACCAGCACGCCCGACAGCAGGAACGGCACCCGCCATCCCCACGCCTGGAAGGCCGCGTCCGACAGGCTGAAGGACAGGATCGCGAGCAGGCCGGTGGCCAGCACGTACCCGGCCGGGACGCCGACCTGCGGCCAGCTCGCGTTGAAGCCGCGCCGCCTGCTGTCGCCGTGCTCCAGCGACATGATCACCGCGCCGCCCCACTCGCCGCCGAGCCCGAAGCCCTGGACGAAGCGGAGCACGGCCAGCAGGACCGGCGCGGCCACCCCCACGCTCGCGTAGCCGGGAAGCACGCCGATGAGGAACGTCGAGAGGCCCATCAGCAGCAGCGTCACCACCAGCACGGTCTTGCGGCCCGCCCGGTCGCCGAAGTGGCCGAACACCACGCCGCCGAGCGGCCGGGCGACGAACGCGACGGCGTTGGTCGTCAGGGCCGCCAGCGTCGCGTTGAGCGGGTCGAGCGTCGGGAAGAACAGCTTGCCGAAGACCAGCGTCGCGGCGGTGGTGTAGAGGAAGAAGTCGTACCACTCCAGGGACGTGCCGATGAGAGCGGCGAGGATCACCCGGCGGGTCTGGTGCGCGGAGCTTGACATCGAAGGCTCCCAGATGGTCGAGGGGATAGTTTCAACGTAAGGATTGTTGAACAATTCGACAAGAGGTTTGCTCCATGATTCCCTGGCGAACGTGGAAGACGTGGTCGCGGACCTCGCCCGGCACCGGTCGAGACTGAGCCGCAGCAGCACGGCCGAGCGCGTGGCCGACATCCTCCGCGACAACATCATCGAAGGCGCCTTCCCACCGGGTGAGCGGCTGTCGGAGGAGGCCATCTCCGAAGGGCTCGGCGTCTCCCGCAACACGCTGCGCGAGGCGTTCCGCCTGCTCGGCCACGAACGCCTGCTCGACCACCGGCTCAACAGGGGCGTCTTCGTCCGGCTCCCGTCCGTGGAGGACGTCTCCGACCTCTACACGATGCGGCGGGTGCTCGAAGGGGCCGCCGTCCGGCGCGCGGCGTCACGGCAGGCGCTCACGCTCATCGGGGAGGCCGTGCGCGACGCCGAACGGGCCGCCGCCCAGGGCGACTGGCAGGGCGTCGGCACCGCCAACATCCGCTTCCACCAGGCCCTCGTCGGCCTGCACGGCAGCCCGCGCCTCGACGAGGCCATGCGGCAGCTCCTGGCCGAGCTGCGCCTGGTCTTCCACGTGATGGACAACCCGCGCGCCTTCCACGAGCCGTTCATCGGCCGCAACCGCGAGCTGCTCGCCCTGCTGGAGGCCGGCCGCACCGAGGAGGCGGCGGCCTGCCTCGATGACTACTTCGACGAGGCCGAGCGGCTTCTCATCCACGCCTACCAGCCGAACGGGTAGCGTTTTCCGCATGGACCGGATCTTCACCCTGGACGAGGCGCGTGCCCTGCTGCCCGGCATCATCGCCGAGGCGCGGGAGATCGTCGCGGGCCGCGCCGACCTGGCCGAGATCGCCTTCGACCGGGAGGCCGCCGGCGGGTCGCAGCTCGGCGGGCTGCCCGAGATCAAGGCCATCGAGGCGCGCATCCAGGAGACGCTGACCGGCTGGAGCGAACAGGGGATCGAGGTCAAGGGCATCGCGCCGCTGCTGATCGCCTTCCCCTCGGTGCTCGGCGGGGCGTCGGTGCGGCTGTGCTGGATCGAGGGGGAGCCCGAGCTCGCCTGGTACCACCGTACGGATCTGGGCTTCGCGGGGCGCCGTCCGCTGCCCTGAAGCGTGGCCTACATGTGACCAACTCGCCACCGTGCCCATGGGTCTAACCAGGTGAGCGAAAGGATCACCACTCATGAGGCAATCCTCAGCGGCCGTCGCGCTCCTCGCGCCGGCGGTCGTCGGCGGGCTCGGGCTTCCGGCCGCCGCATCCGCGCACACCGGGCCGCCGCAGGCTCGCGCGGCCTGGGTCACCACCTGCGAACTCCCCGTCGAGGGGACGTCCCCGTGCGGCCCCTGGCACCTGCTCTTACGGGACGGCCGCAAGGTCACCGTGAGCGACTCCGCCGCCCGCGCCAAGGGCCGCGCGACCTCGCTGTTCGCCCTCAGCGGCGACGGCCGGACGATCGTCTACCAGCGGGCCCGCGACCACCGCCTCGTCGTACGGGCGGCGGCCGGCGGCCCGGTCAGGGAGCTGCCCAGCTCCTTCCGGCCCGGCGGCGAGGACGGCGCGCTGTTCCTGTCCCCGGCGGGCGACCGGGTCCTCGCCGGCGGCAAGGGACACGTCAAGGTGCTCACCCTGGCCACCGGCCGGATCACCCGCCTGACCGTCAAGGGCGACCCGGCCGGCTTCAGCGGCGACGGGGACGAGGTGCTGGCCACCCGCGACCTGAGCGACGGCACCAAATGGCTCTACTCCCACGGGCTCGACGGCCGCACGCTCAGGAGCGCGGCCCCGCAGTTCGTCGCCAACGCCGTCGCCCTCGCGCTGTCCTCCGACGGGCATACCGTCGCCGCGTTCAGCTCCGGCGACCCCGGCCGCGGGACCCCGCCCAGGACGCGCACCTACGACCTGGAGACCGCGCGGCTCTCCGACGGCGTGAACCTCCCCCTGACCAGCGACACCCCGCCCGACCACGCCCGCTGGGCGCCTGACGGCACGCTCGTCGTCTACTCCTACGACAGCAGCACCACGAAGTCGACGGTGGTACGGGTGCTCACCGTCGACCCCGCTTCCGGCCAGGCCCGCCGTACGGACACCTACAAGGTGGGCCCCGACTCCCACACCATCGTGTTCCCAGGGGAATGATCACCATGAGAATCGTCCCATTGCTGACCGCGGCCCTGCTCACCCTCGCCGCCGTGCCGGCCGCCGCCCAGGCGGCGCCGCACCACGGTCACGACAGCATCCGGTACGCCTCCGTCAAGGGCTGCCCCGGCAAGGACGGCGCCTCCAGGCCCTGCGGGCAGTGGCGGCTCGTCATGCACGACGGCGGGCGCATGACGCTGCCCGACGCCCAGGTCGTCGCGCTCGACGCCCGGCGACGGTCCGTCGTCGACTCGCCGGCGCCGATCGCGGTCAGCGGCGACGGGCAGCGCGTGGCGTACTTCACCAAGGCCGGGCGGCTGGCCGTACGCGTCCTCGGCGGCGGCGTCACCCTGCTGCCCAAGGACGCGCTGCCGCGGGTCGCCCAGAACGAGGTGACGCTGCAGCTGTCCGACGACGGCGCGCGGCTGGCCGTCGTGATCGGGAGCGAGAAGCCCGCCGACGCCAGGATCTTCGACACGGCCACCGGCGCCCTGCTCGGCACCGTGCCCGCGGACGAGACCGTCCTGGGCTTCAGCGGTGACGGCGACGAGGTGCTGTCCACGATCGACTCCGACGACTCCGTCACCGACCTGGTCGTCCGCGACGAGACGGGCGAGCAGCTCGTCCGCGCCACGCCGCCGCAGGTCGTGGCCGCCAACGGCCCGCAGGCGCTGGCCGGCGACGGGCACACGGCGGCCGTCGTGATCCGCGGGAAGAAGACCGAACTGCTCACCTACGACCTGGCCACCGACGAGGTCACCGGACGCAAGAAGATCAAGCTGCCGGCCGGCGACCTCAGCATGATCGACTGGACCGGCGACACGCAGGTCACGCTGCACCTGGTGTCCGGGTCGTCCAGGATGACGATCGTGCAGATCGACACCGGGACGGGCGCCGTACGGGTCAGGGACCGGTACACCGTGCTCAAGGACACCTTCGTCTTCGCCGCCTGCGGCGGCTGACCCGGGATCGCGGTCCACGGCGCGGGCAGGGGGAGCCCCGCCGTGGATACGCTTGCCGCGTGGAGGTTCACTCGACCAGGGCGATGGCCGTCAGAGCCGTCGAGCTGTGCACGGAGCTGCTGCACGGACAGCCGACGGCCGCCTCGGTGACCCACGTCCTGCGCCGCCACGGCGAGCACGGCGACCTGCGCCTCGGCGACTCCGACGTGGCCGCGATGCGCGCGGTGGCGGCCCGGCTGCGCGACGTGCTCGGGGCCCGCGACGCCGGGGAGGCGGCGGACCTGCTCAACCGGCTGCTGTCGGAGTCGGCCCGGCCGCCCCGGCTGACCAGCCACGCGGGCACGACGTCGTGGCATGTCCACGTCGACAGCGGCGACGACGCGCCGTGGGCCGAGTGGTTCCTGGCCTCCTCGGCGATGGCCCTGGCGGTGCTGCTCGCCGATCATCAGCGCGTCCCGGGCGGGTTGTGCGCGGCGGCGGGGTGCGGGCGGCCGTACCTGGACCTGGGCGGCGGCAGTCCACGCCGCTACTGCGGCACCCGCTGCGCCACCCGCGCCCGCGTCGCCGCCCACCGCTCCCGCCTCCCCACCACCCCCTGACGTCCCTGGCTCCCGATGCCGCCTGATGGCGTTCCCGCGTGCCTCCGTCAGCGGCTTTCCGCTGACGCCCGCCGTGCGCGGCGGTGGGCGAGGACGCAGACGGCCACGAGCTGCGTCACCGCGCCGGCCAGCAGGGCCGCGGCGGCCGAGTGGGCGCTCAACGGCCCGGCCAGCGCCGAGCCGACGGCGAACGACGTGATCTTGAGGCTGGCGCCGGTCGTGAACACCTGACTCCGCAGCCCGGCGGGCGCCTCCCGCTGCCGCACCGCGAACAGCGCCGTCAACTGCGGCCCCTCGCCCACCCCCACCAACCCCGCCCCGGCCACCGCCACCCAGTACACCCCGCCACGGCCGCCCCGATCCCCGACGGCCCCTCCACGGAGGGCTCCACGACGGACATCCCCACCAGTCCCGCGACGGCCGCGACTGCCATGCCCGCGCCGACCAGGGCAGTGGCCCACACCAGGGTCGCGTCCCACGGCGGGGTCGCCTTCCGCCTCCGGGAGCCGCCTCGCCAGGCCAGGAGGCCGTTCGCGGCCAGGCCGGCCGCCGCCGTGACGGCCAGCAGCAGCGTCCCGCGGCCACTGTCACCCGAGAGCTCCAGGCCCAGCACCGGCGCCGACACCACGAACATGCCCGTCCCGGCGCAGGAGATCATCGACCCGGCGGTGGCCCGCCACAACACCCGGTTCCCGAGAACCACCCTGACCCCGGCCACCACCTCACCCACGACCTCCCTGCCGGCCCGCGCCGTGGAGGCGAGGAGCCCGGCGCGCCGCCGCTCGCGGGTGGGACCCTCACAGACGGGCCCGTCGTGGGCGGGGCGGTCGTGGGCGCGGTCGTCGCGGGTGGGGAGGGCCCAGGCCGTGGGGAGGGCGGACAGGAGGAGGGCGACGGAGACGAGCACCGCCGTCGTCCCGCCGGCCATGGCCGCCACCACGCCCACCGCCGCCGGACCGGCCAGGCCGGCCACGTTGTACGTCATGGCGTCGAGCGCGGTGGCCCGGGCCAGCCGTTGCCGGTCGGGGCCGGAGACCAGGGGGAGCTGTCCCGTCCAGCCGCCTGTCAGCGCGGGGCCCGCCAGCCCGGTCACCATGGCCAGCGCGACCAGGGCCGTCCCGGGAACCCGGCCGACACCGGCCGCCACCAGCAGCAGGCCGGTCGCGTACCCGAGCAGGCACCACGCGAGCAACCGGCCCGGACGGCGGGCGCGGTCCAGCAGCACGCCGAGCAGAGGCCCGCCGACGGCCGCCGAGATGGTCAGCCCGGCCAGCAGCGACGCTCCGAGCAGCGGCGAGCCGGTGGCGGCGAGCCCGGCGACCAGGAGGGCGGGCCCGGACATCTCGTCGCCGGTCCGTGCCGCCACCACGCCGGCAATGTAACGGGATAACACTGGCAAGACGTTACAGGATGAGCGTTAGGTGCTGGTTCGGGCGGGAAGGACCTTGGGCGACCGTCCCGCGCGGGTCTCGCGCCCGCCGGCGGCGGCCTGCCCGGCCTGTACGGACTGCGTACCGCACAGGCCGGGCACCCTCACGCTCCCAGTCGAAAATGTGTTTGAGAGATGACGTAGACTCGGCCTCATGAAAGCCGCGTTCCAAGCATCTCTGCTGGGTCTCGACGAGGAGCTCGGCGTCGGGCGGCTGGGCGCCACGGTCCGCAGGACGTACCTCGACCACGGGGCCTGGATCGACCTGCGGCCGGGCTGGCTGGCCGGGGCCGACACGCTGTTCGGGCGGCTGGCCGAGACGGTGCCCTGGCGCGCGGAGCGCCGCCGCATGTACGACCGGGTCCTCGACGTCCCGCGCCTGCTGAAGTTCTACGACGAGGGGGAGGCGCTGCCCGACCCCGTCCTCGACGAGGCCAGGGCGGCGCTCGACGACCACTACGGCGAGGAACTGGGCGAGCCCTTCCGCACGGCGGGCCTGTGCTTCTACCGCGACGGCCGCGACAGCGTGGCCTGGCACGGCGACACCATCGGCCGGGGCAGCAGCGAGGACACCATGGTCGCGATCGTCTCGGTGGGCAGCCCGCGTCCGCTCCTGCTGCGTCCGCGCGGCGGCGGCCCGTCGATCCGGCACGACCTCGGGCACGGCGACCTGATCGTCATGGGCGGAAGCTGCCAGCGCACGTGGGAACACGCGATCCCCAAGACGGCCCGGCCCGCGGGGCCGCGCATCAGCATCCAGTTCAGGCCCCGCGGCGTCCGCTGACCCCGCCCCTCGGTACGGCCTCCCTCCGCTTGGTTCGTGGGCTACCCTCCGGCCATGGGTAAGTTTCTCGCTGTCCTGAACGGCGCGGCCGACGACGCCGACAAGGCGAAGTTCACCGAGCAGCAGCAGAGTGAGTTCATGAACGCGTGGGCGGTGTGGGCTCAGAAGAACGAGCACGCCCTGATCGATCCCGGGGCGCCGCTCTTCCGCAAGAAGCTGGTGACGGCCCGAGGCGTCGAGGACTTCACCGACTCGAAGACCGGATACGCGATCGTGGAGGCCGAGACGCATGAAGACGCGGCGCGGCTCTTCAGCGACCATCCCCATATCGCTCTGATGCCGGGGAACTCGATCGAGGTCCTGGAGTGCCCGCCTGTCCCGTCCTGAGTTCTGCTCCTCCTCGTGTCCGGACGCGCTCTAGCGGAGCCGGAGGCGGGCTATGCGGCCCTGTTCGCCGGAGGCCCAGCAGGACAGGTCCGGGGTGCACGAGACCGTGTCGAACGAGCCGCCGTCGAAGGTGTCCCAGCGGGCCCCGCCCGAGTACGTCACGTCGCTCCCCGTCGGCCCGACGGCGATGGCCGCGAACGGCAGGTGCGGCAGCCATGTCACCCCCGACCGGTACGCGGGCGGCGGGGTCGTGGCGGTCTGCCAGGTGGCGCCGCCGTCCCTGGTGACCGCGGCGGCGTTCGGGGAGGGGCGGCCGGGCTGGTAGTCGCCGCCGACCGCGATCCCGCGGTGCCGGTCGCGGAAGGCCAGCGCGAAGACGCCCTTGGCGGCGTCGGCGGCCGGGACGGGGGTGTCGGCGACGGTCCACGTACGTCCGCGGTCGGCCGAACGGAACACGCGCGACCGCTCGCCGCCGCCGGTGGCGATCCACGCGTCGCGCCCGCCCGCGGTCACCAGGCACTGCCCGCTCGCCGCGAACCCGGCCTCGCCGGGCAGCGCGTCCGGCATGCCGGTCGAGGGCAGCACCTGCCAGCTCCGTCCGCCGTCCTCGGTGGCCAGGACGCGGAACCTGCCGTCCACCGGGTCGCTCATGGCCAGGCCGTGGCGGCGGTCGAAGAAGGCCATGCAGTCGTAGAAGGCGTTCGGTTCGTCGTTCCTGAAGGACTCGGTCCAGGTGCGGCCGCCGTCCTCGGTGCGGTAGACGCGGCCGTCCGTGCCGGTGCCGATCGACAGGACCAGGGCGCGGCGGGCGTCGAACGCCTCCACGTCGCGGAACTGGAGGGCCTCGGTGCCGGGTGGGGAGACGTTCTGCCAGGTGCGGCCGCCGTCCACGGTGCGCAGGACGGTTCCGCCGGTGCCGGCGGCCCACACCACGTCCCTGCTCACGGGCGCCAGGCCGCGGAAGCGGGCGGTCACGCCGGTCTCCTTCAGCTCCCAGCCGAGTCCGGGGGTGGCCGCGTGGGCGGGGAGGGGGGCGGCGAGCACGAGCGCCGCGGACATCACGCTCATCGCGATGCGAACGTTCATGTCGGGCAAACTAACCCAACAGATCACGAGCGTCCATCATGCGGACACCGAGCGCGCGGCCGGGAGCCGGCGGCGATGCCTCAGGCGGCGGCGCGGGTGGGGGCCCAGGTGAGGAGGGCCTGGGCGGTGTCGAAGCGGCGGCTGGAGACCGACTCGCCCAGGATCACGCCCACCAGTCGTCGCCCGTCCCGCTCACCGGCGAACGCCAGGCTGTACCCCGCCGCCCGGGTGAACCCGGTCTTCAGCCCGATCGCGCCGGGCTCGGCGAGCAGGCGGTTGGTGTTGCGCCAGCCGTACGCGCCGTGCTCGTCCGTCGCGGCCACCTCGTGGTAGCGGGTCCCGGCGACCCCCTCGATCAGCGGCACCGAGAGCGCCTTGGCGGCCAGTACGGACTGGTCGCGGGCCGTGGACCAGCCGTCGCCGGCCGAGGTGGGCAGGCCGTCGGCGTTGACGTACCGGGTGTCGTTCATGCCGAGCGAGCGGGCGGTGTCGTTCATCCTGTCGACGAACCCCGGCACGCCGGGCCCGTACGTACGGGCCAGCGCGTGGGCGGCGTCGGCGCCCGAGGGCAGCATGAGCGCGTACAGCAGTTCGCCGACCGGGAGCCGGTCGCCCGGCCGCAGGTCGGCGGTGGTGCCGCCGCCGTCCTCGGCGTACTGCGCGTCCTGGGCGGTGATCTCCACCATGTCCGTGGGCTTGGCGGCCTGCAGCACCACGTACGCCGTCATCGTCTTGGTGAGGCTGGCGATCGGCATGCGGGTGTCGGCGGCCTTGCCGAACAGGGCGGCGCCGGACCTGGCGTCCATCAGGTAGGCGGCCCGGCCGTAGACGGCGGGCGCTTGGGCGCCGTCGACCACGGAGGCCGCGGCGACAGGGCCGGTGACGGGAGCGGCGGTCTGGGCGTACGCAGGCACGCCGAACCCCGTGACCAGGGCGAAGGCGCCTGCGAACGCGGTGAGTCGAGCTTTCCGGTTACGCATGTACCCCAGGCTGCCGCCCGGTTTGGCATGCTCTTAACGATTTGCCGCTAAATCTGTGACCTAATCGTTAGAAACGCCGCCCTGGCCGCAGGATCCGTCGGGTAGATCTTCGCGGATCCAGGTAGATCAGCGGCCCGCCCAGAAGTTTCCCGCCGTCCGGTTCCCCTGCACCAGCCCCGAGAACAACTCCTCCCACATCGGCATCACCACCCCGGGCGCGTACGCCCGCGACGTCGCCGCCGCCGCCTCGCCCATCCGCACCCGCCGCTCCCGGTCGCCGATCACTTGGATCAGCGCCGCGGCCAGCCCGTCCACGTCCCTGGGCGGCACCAGGACGCCGTCCACGCCGTCGGTCAGCACGTCCCGCGGCCCCGTCGGGCAGTCGAAGGCGACCACGGGCAGCGCGTGCGTCATCGCCTCGATCATGACCATGGGCAGGCCCTCGAAGCGGGAGCTGAGGGCGTACACCGACGCCTCGGCCAGCTCCTTCTCCAGCCGCTCGGTACGTCCGGGCAGCGTCACGTGATCGGCCAGCCCGTGCTGCGCGATCAGCCCGCTGAGCTGGCTGCGGCGCGGCCCGGTGCCGAACACGCGCAGCCGCCACTCCGGATGCACCCGTACGACCTGCGCGAACGCCTCGATGAGCAGGTCGAACCCCTTCTGCGGCACCAGCCGCCCGGCGGCCACCACGACCGGGTTGACCTGCCGGGACCGCTCCTGCTCCACGCGGTGGACGGCGTTCGGGATCACGACCACCGGCGTGTCCGGCAGCAGCCGCTGGTATTCGAGCTTGTTGGTCATGGTCAGCACGGTCACCGCGGCGAACCTGCCGTAATGGCGGGCGATCTCCCTGCGGATCGTGTCGGGATAGGCGGACAGGTTCATGTGCTCCTGCGCGATCCCGACGACGTCGGCGGGGGTGCGGCGGGCGGAGATCAGGTTCAGCGCGGGCCTGGTCGTCACCAGGACGCCGCCCGACAGGCCGGAGACGTAGTCCATCGCGGCGCGCTCCACCCGCTCGGTGAAGTAGTCGGCCGCGAACTCGCCGCGCGGCACGATCTTGCCACGGATCCGCCGCCACGCCTTGCGGCCGACGGAGTCGGGCAGCCTGCCGTCGCGCTGGTCCACCAGCGTGGTGACGGTGATCCGGGGGTCGATCGCGAACTGCGGGGTTTCGCGCCGCCGTACCAGGCTGACCAGCTCGACGTCGTGCCCGGCCGCGGCCATCGCGTTCGCCTGGTTGACCACGGTGCGGATCGTGCCGCCCATGCCGTAGGCGTGCAGCATCAGGTAGCGGATCTTCACGTGAGGTACCCCCAGGTCCGGGAGATGGGCTTGAGGGGTTCGGGGATCAGGTCGGGGGAGGGCAGCTCGCGGGCGGGCTGGACGGTCCCGGTCCTGATCTTGTCCCGCCAGTCGCCGAGTCCCTTCTCCAGCACCCGCTGCTCGCCGTAGGAGAGCATCCGCGGCTCCCACTCCAGGCCGAGGAACGCGCAGATCTCGCGGGTGACGCGCTCGGGCTCGGCGCTCAGCTCCTCGTACCTGACGGTCAGCCCCGGCAGCGCGGCCCTGGCCTTCTGCACGGCCTTCATGTACCGCAGGGCGTCGAGCGCGGCCTCCTCCGGGGTGCGCCGGTCCGGGCCGGCCTCGTGCCAGGACGTGGCGATCGAGGCCGGGTGGCGCAGCAGGAAGACGAACCGGGCGTCCGGCCAGCAGGCGGCGATGCGCTGGTGGGCGAAGGCGTTGGCGGGGGTCTTGTCCACGACGTACCGCTTGCCGCTGCGGACCAGCTCGCGGTGGAGCACCCGGTCCCAGAGCAGGTGTTCCAGGTCGGCCTGGTTGTGCCCGAGCGCGCCCATCGCCTTGGCGGCCAGCGAGGTGTCGAACTGCACCCGCAGCCGGCGTACGTGCAGCTCGTGCGGGGCGTGCAGGTCGGGGTGGGCGTTGAGGATCGCGCGCAGGAGGGTGGAGCCGGAACGTACGGGGGACAGGACGAAGACGGGGGATTCGAGCAGCCGGTCGGTTAGCGGATCCGCGGGCGGTCTGATCTCGGGAGCGGGCGGGGGAGAAGGGGTGTTCCCCACTCGCTCGATCTGGAATCCGGTGAACCTGACCAGCGCATTGTTGACGTGCCGCTGCCAGTTCATGGCGAGGCAGACTACATACCGTTCCTGGCAGTTAGCTGGCAGTGTCAAGCCGCCGACCAGGCACGCCGGGGCTCACCGGACCACATGCCGGGCCCGCTCAGGGCATCGGCGCGGGCGCACGATCTCGTCCCTGGCCTGTTAGCGTTACCGCTGACAGGAGGGAGCGGCGGTGAAAGCGAAGGGCGACAGGCCCGCGGTGCTCATGGACGTGGCCGTCCTCGCCGGGGTCTCTGCCATGACCGTCTCGCGCGTGCTCAACGCGCCCGACCGGGTCCGCGCGGAGACCAGGGCCCGCGTGATGGCCGCGGTGCGCGAGCTCGACTACCGGCCCAACCAGGCCGCCCGCCAGCTCGTCACCGGCAGGTCCGGCGTGCTCGGCGTGGTCAGCATCGACACCACCCTCTACGGCCCGGCCTCCACGCTCTACTGCATCGAGCAGGCCGCCAGGCGGGCCGGCTACAACGTCAGCATCGCCAGCCTGCCCTCGCTCAGCCGCAGGTCGATGGAGGAGGGCGTGCAGCGGTTACGCGCCCAGGCGGTCGACGGTGTGATCATCGTGGCGCCGCACGAGTCGGCCGCCGACGGCCTGCGTCACCTGCCGCCGGAGATGCCGGTGGTGGCCGTCGACGCGGGCGACGACATCCCCGTGCCGGTGGCCAAGGTCGACCAGCAGGCGGGCGCCAGGCGGGTCACCCGCCACCTGCTCAGCCTCGGCCACGAGACGGTCTGGCACGTCGCGGGCCCGGCCGACTGGCTCGACGCCAACGGCCGCATCGAGGGCTGGCGCGGCGTGCTGGAGGCCGCCGGTCGCCAGGCGCCCGACGTGCTGCGCGGCGACTGGAGCGCCCGCTCGGGCTACCAGCTCGGCCGCCGCCTCGCCGAGAACCCCGACGTCACCGCCGTGTTCGTGGCCAACGACCAGATGGCGCTCGGCGTGCTGCGCGCGCTGCGCGAGGCCGGCCGCCGGGTGCCCGAGGACGTGAGCGTGGCCGGGTTCGACGACATCCCCGAGTCGGCCTACTTCTGGCCCCCGCTGACCACCGTGCGACAGGACTTCGGCGAGGTCGGCAGGCACGCCTTCCACCTGCTGCTCGACTTCATGGCCGGGCACGAGCCCGAGGCCCGGCGGCTGGTCGAGCCCGAGCTCGTGGTCAGGGAGAGCACGGGAGCCAGGCCGTCCCGGGCATGATCGGCGTGATCGGCGGGCAGGTGTAGGGCCGTCGCGGAGGTGATCGGCTGGATGATGCTGCTCGAACGTCTCGACGCCTGGGACAAGCGGGCCTTCGACCGGGTCGCGCGCGCCGACCTGCCCGTGCTCGACGCCCTGCTCCCGCACCTGTCGTCGGCCGCCGACAACTCGGTCCTGTGGGGGCTGGTCGCGGGCGTGCTGATGCTGACGGGCCGGCCACGGTTGCAGCGGGCCGGCGTACGGGGGCTGCTTGCGATCTCGCTGGCCAGCCCGCTGACCAGCATGGTCGTCAAGCAGGCGATCCGCAGGCCGCGCCCGCTGACGGACCTCATCCCGGTGATCCGCCGCCGCCGGGTGCCGTCGTCGTCCTCGCTGCCCTCGGGGCACAGCGCGTCCGCGGTCGCCTTCGCGGTGGCGGTGGCCAGGGACGCGCCGCTTCCGGTCGCCGCCCCGGTCATGCTGCTGGCCGCCGCGGTGGCCGCCTCCCGCGTGTACGTGGGCGCCCACTACCCGGGCGACGTCCTCGCCGGGGTCGCCGTCGGGGCGGCGGCGGGCTGGAGCGTCCGGGGCTGCGGGCGCGGGGCCGGCCGGTGGGTCCGCCGCGCGCTCGCCGGGCAGGCCGCGCCGTAGCAGGTGCCGGAGCAGGTCAGGCGGGGCCGCTGCTGGCCCTGACGATCAGGGTCGAGCGCAGCAGTTGCAGGGAGTTGACCGGCGGGCGGCCCTCGTCCAGCGCGCGCAGCAGCAGCTCGATGGCCTGCCTGGTCATCTCCCGGCTCGGGATGGCGACCGTGGTGAGGGCGGGGTGCGTCACGCGTACCTCGTCGATGTCGTCGTGGCCGACCACCGACAGGTCGCCCGGGACCGAGCGGCCGCCGAGCCGGGCCGCCTCCAGCGCGCCCAGCGCGAGGATGTCGTGGGTGCAGAAGACCGCGGTCACCTCCGGGACGGCGGTCAGGGCGGCGGTGGCGGCGGTGAAGCCGCCCATCGCCGTAGGCTCCGGCGCGGTGAAGACGGCCGAGGCGGGGACGTCGAGGCCGTCGCGGGCGAACGCGCGCCGGAACCCCTGCACGCGCAGGGCGTGCGGCGCGCTGCTCAGCACCGCGACGCGCTCGTGGCCCAGCTCGCGCAGATGCCGCCCGGCCAGGTAGCCGGCCTGCTCGTAGTCGATCGTGACCACGGGCAGGGTGTCGGGCACCTCGCTCTCCCACGCGCACAGCGCCACGGGGAAGCGCGCGCCGGCCAGCAGCGGCAGGTGCTCGGTGAGGCCGTTGTCGCCGGCGATCAGCAGGGCGTCGACCGACCGGCTGGTCAGGCCGGTGATGTGCCGGCGGGCCCGCTCGCCGTCCAGGCGGGTGGTGCACAGCAGCAGGTGGTAGCCGTGCTCCTCCAGGACGTTCTCGGCCTCCTCGACCACGGCCGAGTAGAACGAGCTGGCCACCGTCGGCACGAACAGGCCGACGGTCATGGTGGTGCCGGTGGCCAGGGAGCGGGCCACCAGGTTGGGGGTGTAGCCGAGCTCGGCGATGGCCGCGCGCACCTTGGCCTCGGTCTCGGGGCGGACGCGTACGCGGCCGGTGACGACGTTGGACACGGTCTGCTTGGTGACCCCGGCCCGTTCGGCCACGTCCTGCATCGTGACCACCGCTGCCTCCAGAGGGTTTGACCGGTCCAACACGTCGCCCCGAAACGTAGCCGCCGAGCTCCGACAGAGTCAACCAGCGTGCTCATTACGTGCTGTTTGACCGGGCAAGAGAGCAAAAACGCGAAATCGGGCCTTGTTTGAGCGGTCAAATCTGGCGTATGGTCCGGCCACGCGGTTCTGGCTCGTGGTTCACCGGGGGCACGCCGGCGTGGCGTGCCCGACAGAAAGGAGCACCCGTGTCCCCCCATCGCAACGTGCTCACCGCCACCGCCGCGGCCCTGACGCTCGTCCTGGGCGGCGCACTGCCCGCCCCGGCCGCGTCGGCCGCACCGCCCGACGCCTCCTACACCATCACCGTCGACTCCACCGGCCGCTACGCCCACCCCACCGACACCCCGGCGGCCACCTACATCGACAAGGACGGCACCTTCTACTTCCAGCAGTCGGCCGCCCTCTACGGCAGCTCCGACCCCCGCTACTGGGACTTCTTCACCGGCACGAACTTCGAGACCGCCACCCGCTCGGCCGCGATCAGCGACGCGGTCAACCCGGCCAACTCCGCCGACCGCAACAACGACACGACCTGGCGCTGCAACAACAGCCCGACCGGCGTCGAGGCGACCTCCGCCGGGGCCGGCTCGGGGTATGCCCACAAGAACTACTGCGACCTGGTCGGCGTCTGGGTGGATCCCGACACCGGCGACTGGTACGGCCTGGTCCACAACGAGTTCACCCCGCAACCCTTCGGCGACGGGCTGCACTACGACTCCCTCGACTACGCCGTCTCCCGGAACCAGGGTCGCGTGTGGACGATCCTCGGCCACGCGATCACCTCGCCGTACAGCACCAGGCGCAACGACGGCACGGCCTTCCCCAACCAGACCTACGACTACGGCGACGGCGACCCGCGCCTGTTCGCCGACCCGGTCTCGGGCTACTTCTACGTCTACTACGGCTCGCGGATCATCCCCAAGGGCGGCGTGGGCGGCGGCAACGGCGGCCTGGCCCACGTGGCGCGGGCGCCGATGTCGGCCAAGATGGCGACCGGCTCGTGGACCAAGTGGTACGACGGCTCCTGGTCGCAGCCCGGCGTGGGCGGCAAGGAGAGCAACATGGTGCCGGTCACCGCCGCCAACCCCCAGGGCTACACACCCGTGGGCGGCGACTACGACCCGGCCAACACCGGCACGGTCGACCAGCAGATCGCCGCCGGGAAACTGCCGCCGAAGTCCGACCTGTTCATCATGAACATCGCCTACGACGCCCACCTCGGCCTGTACGTCGGCGAGCCCGAGGTCGTCTCCGGACGTCAGCCCCAGCGCTTCTACGTCACCGACGACCTCTCGACGCAGAAATGGCGCCTGATCGGCGACTCCGGCGGCTACGTCTCCGGCTCCTGGTACCGCTGGTTCCTCGACCAGGTCAGCAAGACCGGCTCGACCGTCGTCGGCAGGACGTTCCGCTCGTACTGCTCGATCGAGTGCGCGACCTCCAGCGGCGAGTACGCGACCCTCACCATCTCCTCCACCGCGCCCGCTCCCGCCCCGGCGAACCCGGGCCGGACCTACCGGATCGGCAACGGCGCCGGCCGCGTGCTGGCCCAGGTCTCCGGCGGCGCGGCGACCACCTCCACCGCCGCCCCGACCGGCTCGGCCCTGGAGAGCTGGACGTTCACCTCCAACGGCGACGGCTCCTACCGGATCGCCAACGCCTCGACCGGCGGCCTGCTCGGCGTGGACGCGGCCACCGCCGCCGGCCGGGCCTGGGGAGCGAAGCCGGTCGTCACCGCGCCCGGCGCCGGCGGGCCCACCGCGGGCCAGCAGTGGTTCGCCGTGCCGAGCGGGAGCGGCCACCGGCTGGTCAACCGCTACAGCGGCCTCGCGCTCGGCCTGTCGGCGGAGGCGGCCCGGCCGGCCGAGACCACGCCCGTACGCCACTGGAGCGACACCTCGGGCGGGACGGTCGGCGGGCGGCGCACCGCGGCCGAGCAGACCCTGACGCTGACCGACACCGGCGCGGCGGGCGGCGACCTGAGCGGCGTCCACACCCTGACCGCCGCCGGCAAGGCCCTGGACGACCCCGACCACTCCACCACCCCGGGCACCCCGCTCATCACCTGGGCCCCCAACTCCGGCGCCAACCAGCGCTGGATCCTCACCCGCCAGTCCGACGGCTCCTACCAGATCGCCAACGACCTGTCGAAGCTCTGCGCGGACGTCAGCGGCGGCTCGACCGCCGCTGGCGCCAAGGTCATCCAGTGGACGTGCACCGGCGCGGCGAACCAGCGCTGGCAGGTCACCCCCGCCTCCGCGGGCGGCTACCGGATCGCCTCGCAGAAGAGCGGGCTGTCGCTCACCACGGCCTCCACCGCCGACGGCTCCCCCGTCACCCAGCAGGCCGACACCGGCTCGGCGCTGCAGCGCTGGACCGTCGGCTGACCCTTCTCCGGCGGGCCTCCGTCCGGGGCCCGCCGGACCGACCACCCCCCGGAACTCACAGGACAGGCGGTGCGGCTCGATGAGCTCATCCCGACATCTCCCCTCCCGCAGGACGCTCGCCGGCCTCGCCGCCGGCGCGCTGGCCCTCGGCCTGCTCACCGCCTGCGGCGGCGGCTCCCCGGACGAGCCGGGCAAGGAGCTCGTCTACTGGTCGATGTGGAAGCAGGGCGAGCCCCAGCAGGTGGCCCTGCAGGCGGCGATCACCCGCTTCACCCGGGCCACCGGCATCAAGGTCAGCGTGGAGTGGGCCGGCCGCGACGTGGTCAAGCAGAAGCTGCCCGCCGCGCTCACCACGTCCAAGGTGCCGGACGTGGTCGACCAGTCCGACGACACGATCCGGCCGTTCATGGTCACTCCGGGCGTGGCCCGGGGCCTGGCCAAGGTGTACGAGGCCGACGTGCCCGGCGAGGCGGGCAAGAAGGTCAAGGACGTCATCCCGGCCAAGTACCTCCAGAGCCCGGCGCTGCGGCTGCCGGGCGGGGAGCCGTACATGGTGCCCTACAGCGTCGCCGGCATCGGCCTGTTCTACGACGCCGCCACCCTCACCGAGCCGCTGCCGAAGGACTGGAACGCGTTCCTGGCGCTGCTCGGCAGGCTCAAGGCCGCCGGGACGGCCCCGCTCACGGCCGACGGCGAGCAGTACTGGTCCGACTCCTACTGGATGAACTACTACCTGTACCGGACGATCGGCGCCGACGGCCTCAAGGCCATCGCCGAGGACCGGACCGGGCAGTCGTGGAAGAAGCCCGAGGTGCTGGCGGCCGCTCGGCAGATCGAGAAGTTCGCCAAGGAGGGCTACCTGCTCAAGGGGTACGACGCCGGCAAGTACCCCGAGCAGCAGAAGAACTGGGCCCAGGGCCGGGCCGCCTTCATGATCATGGGTTCCTGGCTGCCCAGCGAGGTCGGCTCGTACGCCAAGGCCGGGTTCAGGCCCGCCTCCATGCCCTTCCCCGAGGTCGGCGGCCCGGCCGAGGGCGAGGAGGTCGTGCAGTTCGGCTTCGCGATGCCCGTCAAGGCGAAGAACGTCGAGGCCGGCGAGCGGTTCATCGCCTACATGACGACCAAGACCTTCGCCGACGAGCTGGCCAGGACCGCCTCGGTGCTCTCGCCGCGCGAGGACGCGTACGTACCCGAGGCCCTGGCCGGGGTGAAGAAGCAGCTCGACGGCGTGCCCGCCACGTATCCGTTCGCGGCCGGGCTGAGCGTGCCGGGCTGGACCGACAAGGTCTACTACCCGACGGTGGGCGAGCTGTTCAACGGCAAGCTCACCGCACAGGGGTTCGTGGACAAGATCACCGCTGTCCAGGCCGCCTTCTGGAAGAACCAGGGCGACTGATGGCGCTCGCACCCGAGCCGCGGCCCGGCCCCGCCGGACGGGCCCGGCAGCGGGCCTTCGTCCCCATGGTCGCCCCGGCACTCGCGCTGCTGGCCGTCTTCGTCCTGGGCCCGGCCTGCTACGCGGTGTGGATCAGCCTCCAGCAGACCGCCGGGTACGGCGAGTCGCGCTTCGTCGGGCTGCGCAACTACGCCCGCCTGCTGGGCGACCCGGTCTTCCACACCGCGCTGCTCAACACCCTGAAGCTGCTGGTCATCGGCGGCGGCGTGACGTTCGTGACCGGCTTCGCGCTCACGATGGTGCTCAGGGAGATGCGCGGGCGGCTGGTCGCGCGCAACATCCTGTTCTTCCCCAACATCGTCAGCGCGCTGGTCCCGGCGATCGTGGCGGGCTTCCTGTTCAACCCCGACGGGCTGGTCAACACCGTCCTGAGGGGCGTGTTCGGGGTGAGCGACCCGCCCAAGTGGCTGGCCGTGGACAACACGTTCACGCTCATCCTGATCGTGGCGATCTGGGCCGCGGTCGGGTACTACACCACGATCATCATGGCCGCCGTCGACCGCATCCCCGCCTACTTCTACGAGGACTGCGCGCTTCTCGGGGCCACGTCCTGGCAGCGGCTGCGGCACGTCACGATCCCGCTGAGCTGGGACGTCTTCAGCGTCTGCGCGCTGCTGTGGACCATCAGCTCGATCAAGGTGTTCGAGCTGGTGCTGGTGTTCGGTGGCGGCACCGCGGGCACCCCGCCGAGCAGCACCTGGACCGTCGCCCTCTACAGCTACGCGGCCACGTACGGCGGCTCGGGCTCGCCGCCCGAGCTGGGGATGACCGCCGCCAGCGCGCTGTTCAGCCTGCTGATCGCGGCGGCCGTGGTACTGCTGCTGCGGCGGGCGCTCGACCGTGAAGCCGTCCGGTTCTGAGAGGGCAGACCATGAGACCGACCCTGAGACTGACGGGGCTCGCGCCCGTGCGCATGGCCGTGTGGGCGGTCGTCGCCGCCGACGTGGCGCTGCTGGCCTGGGTGCTGATCACCTCGCTGAAGAGCACCCGCGAGGTGTTCGACCATCCGTGGCGGCTGCCGATGCCGCCGACGCCGGACAACTACCTGACCGCGCTGGAGGTCGGGAACTTCGGCCGGGCCGCGGTCAACAGCGCGGTCGTGGACGTGCTGTCCTCGCTGCTGGCCGTGGCGGTCGCGGCGCCGGCCGCCTACGCGCTGACCCGGACGACGACCCGCGCCGGAAGGCCGCTCACGCTGCTGTTCGCGCTGGGGACCGGCGTGCCCACGCAGGTCATCCTGCTGCCGATCTTCCTCATGCTGAGCAGCCTGGAGCTCACCTCCACCCTGACCGGCCTCACCCTGGCCTACGTCGGCACCGCCATGCCGTTCACCGTCTTCCTGCTGACCGGCTTCTTCCGGTCGCTGCCCGGCGAGCTGGAGGAGGCCGCCGCGCTGGACGGCGCCGGGGTGTGGCGGACCTTCCTGCGCATCGTGGTCCCGGTCGCCCGGCCGGGGCTGGTCACCGTCTTCGTGCTGCAGCTCATCGTGTCCTGGAACGAGACGATGCTCGCCCTGGTGCTGATGCAGGATGACGAGAAGGAGACCCTGCCGGTGGCCTTGATCGGCTTCGCCCAGCAGCAGCAGTACACCGGCACCAACTGGGGCGGCATGTTCGCCGGCGTCTGCGTGGTCGTGCTGCCCATGGTGGTGCTCTTCGCCTGGGTCGGACGCCGCGTCACCGAAGGCATGACCTTGGGAATGGGGAAATGACGACAACCGTCCGCCGGACCACGATCACCCTGCCGGTCGCGCCGCCCGGCCCGGACAACCCGCTGCCGCCCCTCGGCGACGCCGCCGGGCACGCCGTCACGGTCGCCGGCGCGCCGCCCGACATGGCCTTCCAGCTCTCCTACGGCAGGCTCGCCTCCGTGCTGCCCTGCCGTACGCAGGACGGCTACGACCGGGCACGCCGGCCCCGCCGGGTCGAGGCGATCCAGCTCGCCAACGACCGGCTGACCGCGACCGTGCTGCCCGGCTGGGGCGGGCGGCTGTACTCGCTGGTCCATCGCGACCACGGCGAGCTGCTCTACCGGAACCCGGTGCTGCAACCGGCCAACTTCGGGCTGACCGGCGCCTGGTTCTCCGGCGGCGTCGAGTGGAACTCCGGCTCGACCGGCCACACCACCCTGACCTGCCGTCCGGTCTTCGCCGGGGAGGCCGAGGGGCCCGACGGCACGCCGATGCTGCGCGTGTGGGAGTGGGAGCGCACCCGGGACCTGCCGTACCAGGTCGACTTCTGGCTGCCGCGCGGGTCGGACTTCCTCTACGTGGGCGTCCGCATGCGCAACCCGCACGGGCACGAGGTGCCGGCGTACTGGTGGTCGAACATCGCCGTCCCCGAGACCGGGCGGACCCGCGTGCTCGCCCCGGCCGCCACGGCCTGGCACTTCGGCTACACCGAGCGGCTCGAACAGGTGCCCTTCCCGGCCTGGGACGGCCTGGACCGCAGCTACCCGGCCCGCGCCGGCCACGCCGCCGACTACTTCTTCGAGCTCGGCGATCGTCGTCCCTGGATCGCCGCGCTCGACGGCTCCGGCGCGGGCCTGGTGCAGACGTCCACCGGGCTGCTGCGCGGGCGCAAGCTCTTCCTGTGGGGACGCGGGCGGGGCGGGCGTCGCTGGCAGGAATGGCTCACCGAGCCCGGCACGGGCGGTTACCTGGAGATCCAGGCGGGGCTGGCCCGTACCCAGCTCGAACACGTGCCGCTGCCGGGCGGGGGCGAGTTCTCGTGGCTGGAGGCGTACGGGCCGCTGCGCGCCGACCCCGAGGCCGTGCACGGCCCGGACTGGGCGGCGGCGGTGCGCGCGGCGGAGGCGGAGCTGGCGGCCCGGCTGCCGGCCGCCGAGGTGACCGCCGCCTGGCACAAGTGGCGGCCGCACGTCGACCAGGAGCCCACCCGGATCCTGGCGGAGGGCTCCGGCTGGGGCGCCCTGGAAACGCTGCGCACCGGCGTGCGCACGCCCGGCACCCCCTTCCCCGAATCCGCCCTCGGCCCCTCGCAGTCCCCCTGGCAGACCCTCCTCACCACCGGCGCCTTTCCCGAACCTCCTCGCACGGACGTGGTGGCGGACCCCGGGCACAGCCTGGTGTCCGGGCCGTGGCGGCGGCTGCTGGAGCAGGCGCCGGAGACCTGGGTGACGGCCTACCACCTGGGCGTGGCCGCCTGGCACGCGCGGGACCGCGAGGAGGCCGTACGAGCGTGGCGGCGCTCCGCCGAGCTGCGCCCCAACCCCTGGGCGACCCGCTGCCTGGCCCACGCCACCCCGGACCCGGACGACCGCGCCACCTTCCACCTCACCGCCCTCCACCAGGCACACCCCGCCCCGGAGGCTCCGGACGACGACACCCGGCCGCCCGCCCCGGAGAGTGTGGACGCCGCAGCCCGGCCGCCCGTGCCGGAGAGTGTGGACGCCGACGCCCGGCCGCCCGTGCCGGAGGTCGCCGTTCTGAGGCGGGCCCTGGCGGTGGAGGCCGCCGTCGCCCTGCTGGACGCCGGCAGGCACGCGGAGTGCCTGGCCGTCCTGGACACCCTGCCCCCGACCGGCCGGATCGTCCTGCTGCGCGCCCGGGCCCTGCTCGCCGCCGGGGACCGGGACGGCGCCCGCGCGCTGTTCGACGCCGGCTTCGACGTCGACGACCTGCGCGAAGGAGAGCCCGCCCTGCACGACACCTGGTCACGCCTGACCACCGGCCCGCTGCCCGAGCGCTACGACTTCCGCATGCACCCGGACGACCTCTGAGCCGTCCCTCACGAAGACCCGCACGGGTACGGACGCCGGAACCCCGTACCCGTGCGCCAGAGCCCCAGCAGGGCGGTCACTCGCCGCTGTCGGAGGTCACCTTCTCGGAGTCCGGCGCCTTGATGGACACCTTGGCGCCCCACCCGGTGAAGCGGCTGTCGATCGTGATCGTCCCGCCCTCGAACTGGTTGGTGTCGAAGATCCCCGTGGCCGCGTACGACGACTTCACCCTGCTCACCAGCCCGGCGGAGGTCAGCGTGAGCGTGTAGGAGACCTTCGTGTCGTCGTGCATGCGCAGCGGGATCGAGGCGTCGAACCAGCGCGACACCTTCGCCAGCTCCTTGAAGGTGATCTTCCCGGTGAGCGTGCTCCCGCGCAGGGCGCCCTTCTTGACCAGCGCCGCCAGCGTCGTGGGCTCGACGGGGTTGATCACCTGCCCGAAGAAGCCGCTGCCGCCGCCGAGCAGGCCGTTGCCCTTGAGCCAGGACTTGCCCTCGGGCAGGCGCTCGGCGTACATGCCGCCCGAGGTGTAGCTGACCTTGCCGATGCTGATCGTCCGCTCGCGGGGACGGCCCACGGGGACGGCGGAGATGTCGGAGGCCGCCACGCCCTTGGCGTTGAACTGGAAGGTCCCCTTGCGGCTCTGGATCTTGGCCTTCTTCTCGCCCGAGAGCATGGTCGTCTCGGTGAACCGCACGCCGTGCCCGGTGGCGAGCTTGGCCTTGAGAGCGCGTACGGGGTCCTTGGGGGCGGCCTGGGCGGGCACGGTCGCCGTCAGCACACAGGCGCAGGCCGCCAGGGCGGCGATCATCGTCTTCTTCACGAGCAGCGATCATGCCGCGCGCCGGTCACGGCCGGAGCACGGCCGCCTCACACAAGGGCCGAGACCACGCCCCCCGGACGTCGCTCACCCCAGCAGCGGGAACCGGTCGTCGGCGGACGGCACCCGTCCGGTGGCCTCCAGCACGTACGCGGGCAGGTCCAGATGGGACGGGCGATCCGCGCCCAGCAGCCCGTCGAGGGTCTCGCCCGCCAGCTCCAGCGCCTCCCGAGCCGGCGGCCGTCCGGCCTGGAGGTCCAGGTGGTGGACGGCGGCCTCGGTGGCCAGGGTCGCCAGGAAGTCGGGCACGGCGATCACGTGCCCCTGCGTGGCGACGTGCCCGGCGGGGTCGGCCGCGAGCGCGGCCCGCACCGCGGCGGGGGCGGTGTCCGCCCACACTCGCAGCACCCCGGAGGGCCGCGCGAAGGCGGAGGCGGATCTGCGTACCCACCAGGCGTGGGCGTCCGCGCCCTCGGCGGCGGGCTGGAAGGAGCTCCAATAGGTGACGTGGTCCACGTCGGGTGGCCCGTCCGCGGGGGTGGCGAACGCGACGAGGGCCCGCTGGGCGTCGCACAGCACATGGAAGAGCAGGTCGACCCCGGCCCATCCGGCGCACCGGGTGGGCCTGAGCAGGTCCGACTCGTTCACCGTGACCGTGAGCTCGCGGTAGGCGGCGGCGAAGGCCGTGCGGGCACGTTCGATGTCCATGGGGACGTCCCTTCCCCCGGCCCACCCCTTACGCCCGGACGGGCGGCCCCGCTGGCACGGGCGCCCCGGGAAGCCCGCCCGCCACTCCGCGGGCGTCAGGTGTCCACCTGAAGCGCGAATCGGGGAGCGGACAGCGAAAAGGCCAGAACCCGATCTTCCGGGTCTGGCCTTGGAGCGTGGTGGACGATACTGGGATTGAACCAGTGACCTCTTCCGTGTCAGGGAAGCGCTCTCCCGCTGAGCTAATCGTCCTTGGAGGTGGAGACGGGATTTGAACCCGTGTGGACGGCTTTGCAGGCCGCTGCCTCGCCTCTCGGCCACTCCACCGAGTCGAACCACTCCGAGCGGAAGACGGGATTCGAACCCGCGACCCTCACCTTGGCAAGGTGATGCTCTACCACTGAGCCACTTCCGCGCTGTTGCGTGCCTAACTCTAGCGCCTTTTCAGACCAGATGCCTCCCGCTATTTGCGGAGCTGGCGGGCGACGCTGCGTTCGGTGGCCGGCAGGCTCAGGAAGATCTCCAGGATCCGGGTGAGCCGGTGGACCTCGATGCGGTGGAAGGCCGGGCCCTCGGAGCGGGCCAGCAGGAGGGTGAGGGCGAGCGGCGGCAGCGGGGCGTGGATGGCGTGCGCGCCGCCGTCCAGCGTGAGGGCCGCCGGGCGTGGCGGGGCCGGGCTGGGGACGGCCAGGCCCTGCGGGGCGCGCCAGCTCGCGTAGACCACGCCGTGGTCGGCGGCCGTGGCGGCCCAGTCGGCGCTGAACAGCACGGGCAGCGAGTCGACGAGCGTGGTCAGCGCGCGGTCGCCGGCCAGGGTGATGTACTTGAGGATCTCCAGCTCGGGATAGGTGCCGGCGGTCTCGCGGGTGGGCCAGATGCCCTCCACATGGACGTCCTCGACGCTCTCCAGGCTCTTGACCAGCACCTCCCGCGGGGTGCTCTCGGGGCAGAAGACGGTGATGTCGTCGACCGCCGTGCCGGCGCCCCGGTCGAGGACGGTGACCTGGGTGATGTCGGCCCCCGCCGTGCCCAGGGCCTTGGTGACCTGGGCCAGAGACCCTGGACGGTCGGGCAGCGCCACGCGCACGCGAAGAAGCATCGATCCCTCCCTGGGATACCGGTCCACAGCCTATCCGGCGAATACCGCTTCCGGCCTGAGCTGCGCTACAACTGACGGAGTGAAGATTGGGCCGATTGGGGTATGGCCGCCCGTGGTGCTCGCACCCATGGCGGGCATCACGAACGCGGCGTTCCGGGTGTTGTGCCGGGAGCAGGGCGCCGGACTGTTCGTGTGCGAGATGATCACGACGCGGGCGCTGGTCGAGCGCAATCCCAAGACGTTCAGGATGATCAGGTTCGCCGAGTCCGAGCGGCCCAGGAGCCTCCAGCTCTACGGGGTCGATCCCGACGTGGTCGGGCGGGCGGTCAGGATGATCGCCGAGGAGGACCTCGCCGACCACGTCGACCTCAACTTCGGCTGCCCGGTGCCCAAGGTGACCAGGCGCGGGGGCGGGTCGGCGCTGCCGTACAAGAGGAACCTGCTGCGGCGGATCCTGCGGGCGGCCGTGACGAACGCGGGCCCGCTGCCGGTGACGATGAAGATGCGCAAGGGCATCGACGACGACCACCTGACCTACCTCGACGCGGGCCGCATCGCGGTCGAGGAGGGCGTGGCGGCGATCGCGCTGCACGCGCGGACCGCCAGGCAGCACTACGGCGGCGTGGCCGACTGGGAGGCGATCGCGCGCCTGAAGGAGGCCGTGCCCGAGATCCCGGTGCTGGGCAACGGCGACATCTGGTCCGCCGACGACGCGTTGCGCATGGTGGCGCGCACCGGGTGCGACGGCGTGGTGGTCGGGCGTGGGTGCCTCGGGCGTCCGTGGCTGTTCAAGGATCTGGAGAACGCCTTCAACGGCAGCCCCGAGAGGGTCAGGCCGACGCTCGGCGAGGTGGCCGGGATGATGGAGCGCCACGCGGCCGGCCTCACCGAGTGCTTCGACATCGAGCGGTACGCGATCGCCGACTTCCGCAAGCACGTCGGCTGGTATCTGAAGGGGTTCGAGGTCGGGAGCGCGCTGCGGCGGGAGCTGGCCACGGCCGAGTCGCTCGAAGGGCTCCGGGAGGGGCTGGCCAAGCTGGACCACGACCAGCCGTGGCCGCCGAACACCGACACGCCCCGGGGGAAGTCGGGCGAGCGTCAGAAGGTGCAACTGCCTGACGGGTGGCTCGACGATCCGTGGGACTGCGTGGTCCCGGACGAGGCGGAGTCCGACATATCCGGCGGCTGACGGCGGCACACCGGCGGGCGTCCCGGCCGGTGTCCCGTCCGGTGAGGTGAGTGCGGTCAGTGGGGGCCGGTGGCTTCGGTGCCGCAGGGGCCGCCGCCGGTGGACGGCTCCAGGAGCACGCGCTCCCCGTCCATGGTCAGCGTCTCGTAGTACGCCGAGATGCGCTCGGCCGAGCGGCCGGTGTAGTGGCAGATGAAGCTGCGCCTGAACCGGTCGGCCGTGGTGTTGGGCTCCGACCCGTGCACCAGGCTGCCGTTGAAGAACAGCACGTCGCCGGGCCGCATGTCCACAGGCGCCCGTTCCAGGCCCGGGGGCGGCGGGACGTACTCGCGGGTGAAGGAGAGATCCTGGTCGGCCTCCTCGGGACAGAACAGGTCCATCAGATGGGTGCCGGGGACCACCTCCAGCCCGCCGTTGGCGCGGTCGACCTGGTCGAGCGCCACCCAGACGGCCACGCACGTGCCCGGCTCGACGCGCAGGTAGAAGTTGTCCTGGTGCAGCGCCTGCCCCCGGGCCCCCGGCGGCTTGAAGTAGAACATGCTCTGGGCTGCTATCGGCTCTTCGCCGAGCAGCTCGCGCAGGATCTCGGCGAAGCGGGCGTCGAGCAGGTAGCGCAGGGCGACGTCGTTCACCTGGTGGGGGTGCATGATCCGGGGGTAGTCGCGCAGGACGTCGTAGGGGGCGCCCGGATCCTGGGGGCGAGGGGTGAAATGTCCGGGGATCGGGCCGCCGGCGTGCAGGGCCATGAACTCCTCGCGCAGCTCGGCCACCTCCTCCGGAGCCAGCAGCGCGGGGACGAGCACGTACCCCCGGTCGTGGAAGTCGTTCAGCCTCATGCCCTTCACGGTAGGGACCCGGCTCGTGGGACGGTATGACCGTGACCGCTGAGAACCTGTCTGTTCCTGCTGCCGAGCTGACGATCGTGGGCCACTTCGACCAGCCGGCCGGCTACGGCACCCGCCGCCCCCACGGTTCGCCGAGCTGGCTGCTGCTGTGGACCCAGGCGGGGGAGGGGCGCGTCGAGCAGGCGGGGGCGGCGTTCACCGTGCGGGAGGGGGATCTGGCGGTGCTCGGGCCGGACTCGCCGCAGCGCTACCGGGTCGCGCCGGGGGCGGAACAGTGGCGGTTCTGGTGGGTGCACTTCCAGCCGCGTCCCTCCTGGACGGGCTGGCTCGCGCCGTACGCCGTGGCCAGCGGCTGTCACCTGGTCGAGGGCGTGCCCGCGGGGGTGCGTGAGCGCGTCGACCGGGCCTTCGGCCGCGCACTCCAGGACGCCCGCTGGATCCCGGGCGACGCCACGCCCACCGGTCCGCCCACCGGTCCGCCCGTCGCGACCGCGCCGCCGCCGGCGGTCGTCAGGTCGGGCCCCGCGCGTGAGCTGGTGCTCGGCGCGGTGGAGGAGGTGCTGGTGCTGGCCACGGCCTCGGCCGGAGCCGTGCCCGCGCCCGGGTCCGAGGACGGCGACGAACGGGTGCGCCGCGCGCTCGACCTCATCGCCGCCGAGCCCGGCGCCCGGCACTCGGTCGCCTCGCTGGCCCGGGCCGTGGCGCTGTCGCCGTCGAGGTTCGCGCACGTGTTCGCGGCCCGGACCGGCCAGACCCCGATGGGCGCCGTACGGAAGGCGCGGGTGCGGCACGCCGCGAGCCTGCTGGAGGTGACCGACCTGGACGTCGGCCAGGTGGCGGCCGCCTCGGGCTTCGTCAGCCCGTTCCACTTCAGCCGCGCCTTCAGGCGCGAGTACGGCCTCCCGCCCCGCGACTACCGCGCCCGCCTGCGCCGCCCCTGACCGCGCTCATTCCGGCATCACACCTCGACCGGCCCGCCGCTGCGCCAGTAGACGTTGCCCTCCCTGGACAGCATCCCCTCGTCCACCAGGTAGCGGCGCAGCGCCGCGAAGTCGTCGTGGAAGGCCCGCAGAGCAACGTTGACGTCCTTCTCCGGGTAGCGCACGCCCGGCTCGAACACCCGCGAGATGTAGCGCAGCACGACCAGCCGCTTGTCGCGGCGCATGCCCATGGTGGTCAGCCGGCCGTCGACCAGGAACGTGCGCAGCACCCGCTCCTCGGCGCTCAGCTCGGCGGGGGGCTCGGCCTGCTCCCGCAGCAGCTCGCGGAACCGCTCCGGCCGCGCCCGCCACTTGCCGTCGTCGCCGCGCTCGGCCAGGCCGCCGCTGGCCAGGCGGTCGAGGGCCTTCGGGGGTAGATCGCCGGTGTCACCGAGCACCAGGGACGCGAGTGCGCGCAGGGTGTCGTCCTGACAGAGCAGCCCGAGCACGCGTCTGAGGTTTTCGTCGCTCACCCCTACCATTTTGTCCCATGATCACAGCACTGTTCGTCGCGGCCGGCCTGGCCATCCCGGGCAACTTCCTGCTGTACGAGAAGGCCGCCGCCAAGAAGGACCCCAACCCCGAGCACAGCTGGACGGTGTCGGGCAAGAAGAACGCGCAGCTCGTCGTGAACCCGTGCCAGAAGGCCGGGCTGGGCCTGGCCGGTCGCACGGCGGCCAGGACGATCGTGTACACGTCGGTGCCCGACTACTCCAAGTCCGAGCAGGTGATCCTCTACTCCTCGCCGGAGGCCGCCGGCAAGGCGGTCGGCGACCTCAGGACGGCCGTACGGACCTGCGGCACCGCGGGCTACCGGTACAGCGTCGCCAAGCTGGCACTCGGCGACGAGGGCCTGCAGGTCGTCGGCCAGGCCTACTCCCACGGCAAGCCCGCCGTCGGCGGCGAGCGGGCCGTCGTGACCCGCCGCGCGAACGCCCTGATCCTCTACACGGCCGGCGGTGAGTGGGGCAAGCCCGCCAAGTCCGACTTCAGGCAGCAGCGCAAGGACGCGGGCACGATGCTCGCCAAGATCTGCGACCTGGCGGAGTGCTGAATGTCTCGATCTTGAGACATCGTCATGACCGGACGCCTAACTTCGCCGCCTGACAATGAAGCGACAAGCCGGTGCCGGAACGCCCTTGCCAGTCCGTTCCGGCACACGGCTTGTTCTCTTTCGCGGAGCCTCTAGAGCCGGTTGAGCCCCAGCACGTGCAGCACGGCCCGGCCCTCCTCGTCGGAGGCGGTCAGGTCGACCTGGGCGTCGATGCCCCAGTCGCCGTCGCCGGCCGGGTCCTTGACCGTCTGGCGCACCCGCCACAGGCCGCTCTCCTCCTCGATCCGCAGCAGCGCGGGCCCGCGCGCGTCGGCGTCGGTGAAGATCTCCTCGTGCTCGGCGTAGTACGCGTCGAGCGCCGCGCCCCAGTCGACGTCGGGGGCCAGCTCCTCCAGCTCGTCCTCCTTCTCGATGGCGCACAGCTCGACCAGCCGGAACATGGCGTTGCGCACCAGCACGCGGAAGGCCCGCGGGTTGGCCGTGACCGGCCGCACCTTGGTCTCCAGCTGCGCCTGGCGCTCCAGCGCCTCCTCGGGGTTGGTGAGCTTCTCCCACTCGTCGATCAGCGAGGAGTCGACCTGCCGGACCAGCTCGCCCAGCCACTCGATCAGGTCGACCAGGTCCTCGGTCTTCAGGTGCTCCGGGACCGTGCGCGACAGCGTGCGGTAGGCGTCGGCCAGGTAGCGCAGCACCGTGCCCTCGGAGCGGGCCAGCTCGTAGAACTGGATGTACTCGCCGAACGTCATGGCCCGCTCGAACATGTCGCGCACCACCGACTTCGGGCTGACGGTGTAGTCGCCGACCCACGGGTGGCCGCGCCGGTAGGTCTCGTACGCCCCGAGCAGCAGGGTGTCGAGCGGCATCGGGTACATGACCTCGGCGAGCGCCTCCATGCGCTCCTCGTACTCCATGCCGTCGGCCTTCATCTGGGCTACCGCCTCGCCGCGCGCCTTCTTCAGCTGGGCCGACAGGATCTGGCGGGGGTCGTCGAGGATGGACTCGACGATCGAGACCATGTCGAGCGCGTACGAGGGCGACTCGCGGTCGAGCAGGTCGAAGGCGGCCAGCGCGAACGTGGACAGCGCCTGGTTGAGCGCGAAGTCCTCCTGCAGCTCGATCGTCAGCCGGGCCCGGCGGCCCTGCTCGTCGGGCTCGGCGAACTGCTCGACGATGCCGCCGGCCAGCAGCGACCGGTAGATGGCGATGGCCTGGCTGATGTGCCGCCGCTGCCACTTGCGGTCTTCGTGGTTGTCGGTGAGCAGGTGTTTCATCGCCTGGAAGCAGTCGCCCGGCCGGTTGATCACGGCCAGCAGCATCGCGTTGCTCACCTTGAAGCGGGAGTTGAGCGGCTCGGGCTCGGCCTGCTGCAGCTTCTCGAACGTCTCCTCGCTCCAGCCGACGAAACCCTCCGGCGGCTTCTTGCGGGCGTAGCCGCGCCGCCGCTTGGGGTCGTCGCCGATCTTGGCCAGCGCCTTGGCGTTCTCGATGTCGTGCTCGGGGGCCTGGCAGGCGACGTAGCCGATGGTGTCGAAGCCCGCGCGGCCGGCCCGGCCGGCGATCTGGTGGAACTCGCGGGCGCGCAGCCGGCGCACCTTGTTGCCGTCGTACTTGGACAGGGCGGTGAACAGGACCGTGCGGATGGGCACGTTGACGCCGACGCCGAGCGTGTCGGTGCCGCAGATGACCTTCAGCAACCCGGCCTGGGCCAGCCGCTCCACCAGCCGCCGGTATTTGGGCAACATCCCGGCGTGGTGGACGCCGATGCCGTGCTTGACCAGCCGCGACAGCGCCCGGCCGAACCGGGTGGTGAACCGGAAGCCGCCGATCATCGCGGCGATGGCCTCCTTCTCGGCCTTGGTCGCCATGTTGATCGACATGAGCGCCTGGGCCCGCTCCATGGCGGCGGCCTGCGTGAAGTGCACGACGTAGACGGGGGCCTGCCCGGTGGTGAGCATCTCCTCCAGCGTCTCGTGCAGCGGCGTCATCCGGTACGAGTACACCAGCGGCACCGGCCGCTCGGCGTGCTTGACCACCGACGTGGGCCGCCCGGTGCGCCTGGTCAGGTCGCGCTCGAACATCGACACGTCGCCGAGCGTGGCCGACATCAGGACGAACTGCACGTCGGGCAGCTCCAGCAGCGGCACCTGCCAGGCCCAGCCGCGGTCGGGCTCGGCGTAGAAGTGGAACTCGTCCATGACGACCTGGCCGATGTCGGCCGCCGCGCCGTCGCGCAGGGCCACGTTGGCCAGGATCTCGGCCGTGCAGCAGATGATGGGCGCGCCCGGGTTGACGCTGGCGTCGCCGGTCATCATGCCGACGTTGTCGGTGCCGAAGACGGCGCACAGGTCGAAGAACTTCTCCGACACCAGCGCCTTGATCGGCGCGGTGTAGAACGTGCGCAGGTCACGGGTCAGCGCGGCGAAGTGGGCTCCGGCGGCCACCAGGGACTTGCCCGAGCCGGTCGGCGTCGCGAGGATCAGGTTGTTGCCGGAGACGACCTCGATGAGGGCCTCCTCCTGGGCGGGATAGAGCGTGAGCCCCCGTTCGGCGTTCCAGGCGACGAACGCGTCGAATATGGCGTCGGGATCGGCGTCGATCTCTTCCGGCAGGCGGTCAACGAGAAGGCTCACGGTATCTATCCTGCCGAAGATTGCCGCATGGTCGAACCCGCCGCCCCCTGGGGGAGGTCGAGTTGCAGCAGCACGGTGTCGATCCAGCGGCCGTGCTTGAACCCCACGTTCCTCAGCCGTCCCACGTCCTCGAAGCCGAAGGCGGCGTGCAACCGCAGCGAGGCCGGGTCGCCGCCGTCGGCGATCACCGCGATCAGGCAGCGCGCGCCGGTCGCCGGCGCCCGCCGGATCAGCTCGCCCAGCAGCAGGCGGCCGAGCCCGCGGCCGGTGGACCCGGGCGCGAGGTAGATCGAGACCTCCAGGCTGTGGCGGTAGGCGGGCTTGGGCCGGTACTGGCCGAGGTAGGCGTAACCGGTGACCACGCCGTCGTCCTCGGCCACCAGGAACGGCAGCCCCGCCGCCGTGAGCGCCGCCGCCCTGGCCCGCCACTCGCCGGCCTCCGGCGGGACCTCGTCGAACGTGGCCACGCCGCCGGTCACGTAATGGGCGTAGATGGCGGCCACCGCGGGCACGTCGTCCTCGTTCAGGTCGCGAATCGTCGTCATGGTCCCCGATTGTGGCCGGGCACGGATTTCGTCGGTGTTACGCGCGGGCCTTGGGCGCCGTCATCAGCAGGCCGCCGAGCACCGCCAGCACCGCCAGGAACGGGCCGCCGCCCGGCGCGAAGCCGCCCACGGTCAGCGTCAGGAGCCCGGCTCCGACCAGCCCGGCGGCCACCAGCATGGCCCCCCGGCCGGCGTTCCCGTACGGCAGCGACGGCGGGGTCTCGAACCTGGCGAACGCCCGTACCAGCCCCCACATGACCAGGCACAACATCCCGAACCACACCGGCCAGCCGGCGAACCAGGACAGGCTGCCCGGCTCCGGCGTCTCCACGCCCAGCAGGACCACGACGACGCCGGTCACGGCGAACAGCGCGGGCATGTGCCACAGGTAGACGGTCATGATCCGCGGGCCGGCCCAGTCCAGGACGCGGCGCAGGGGCAGCCGGACCAGCCAGGGGCGCAGCAGCACGGCCAGGCCGATCTGGCCGACGCCGACGGCCAGGATGGCCAGCGTGGGCGGGGCCATGTTGGACACCTCGGCGCCGGGCAGGCCGATCATGCTGCCGGGGTAGGGACCGAACCCGACCAGCAGCGCCGCCACGCCGAACCCGCCGGCCGCCAGCAGCCCGGCCATCCGCACCCGGCCCTCGGCGTAGAAGAAGCCGATCTGGTGCACGGCCAGCCACACGAAGACGATGTTCAGGTAACCGGCCGCCTCCAGGCCGGTGGAGAAGCGCACCACGTCCGTCAGCGCCGCCCCGGCCGCCAGCGCGACGGGGACGAGCACGCCGAACCTGCGGTGCAGACGCAGCGCGTACGGCGTGACCGTGACCGCGATCAGGTACACGGCCAGGAACCACAGCAACTGCCCGGTCAGCTTGGCGCCCACCTCCAGCGGCTGCTCCGGCACCCCCAGCGTGAGCAGCACGTGGGGCAGCGGGATCCACACCGCCGCCAGCGGCAGCAACGGCCAGGCGAGCCTGCGCAGGCGTCCGGCCAGCCACTCCTGGTCGCTCTTGGCCGACCGGCCGCGGCTGATCGCGTTGGCCGCGCCGCCGGCGAAGAACACCAGCGGCATGACCTGGCTGAGCCACGTCACCACCCACACCCCCGGCGTGGACAGCGCGTTGCCCGTGGTCAGCCGGCCGCCCTCGTAGGACAGGACGGGGATCGTCCAGTGCTGGAGCACGATGAGCGCCATGCCGAGCACGCGCAGCAGGTCGATGAACGGGTCCCGCGCCGTCGCGCGCGGCGCCCGGACCGGCGCCTGTACCGGCGCCGGACGATCGAGCAGGACGGTCATGGGGAGCCTCGTTTCGAGCGGGGGAGCGGATGACTCAAGGCTTCCGTCCCGGGGGCTCGCGCACATTGCCGCAGGCCGCACTCTTCAGGTCAAGATCACACCACCCCCGGTGGTAGGGCCAGCCCTACCACCGGACGCCTGCGTACCGGCTCGTACCGCCCCGCCGGGGGACTTAGCCTTCAATGCATGCGCTCCCTGATGAGGCGTGTCCTTCTCGACACCCGCTACACGCTGGTCGGATTCCCGACGGCCGTCATCGGCTTCGTGATCATGATTGCCGGTTTCGCCGCGGGCGTCGGCACCGCGGTCGTGTGGATCGGCGTGCCGCTGCTGGCCGGCACGCTCCTGGTGGCGAGGGGCTTCGCCGACGCCGAGCGCGGCTGGCTGTCCGACGTGCTCAAGCGGCCGCCCGTACGGCCGCGCTACCGTCCGGCGCCGGAGGGGGCGGGGCGCTTCCGCCGGATCGTCAACCCGCTGACCAACGGCCAGTCGTGGCTGGACCTGCTGCACGGCGTCCTGAACTTCCCGTTCGCCGTCCTGGCGTTCGTGCTGACCGTGGTGTTCTGGGCGATCCCGATCCTCGGGCTGACCTACCCGCTCTACGGCCTGATCACCTCGCGCATCCCCGGCAACATGGAGCTGCCCCAGCTGCTCGGGATCGGCACCGGCTACGCCGTGAACACGATCTTCTACGTCTCGCTCGGCCTGGTGTTCGCCTTCATCATGCCGTTCATGGTGCGCGGGGCCGCGCTGGTCAGGGCCGGGCTCGGCCGGGCGCTGCTGACCGGCGTCGCCGAGCTGCAGGAGCGCATCGACGACCTGGCCGAGGGCCGGGCGGCGGCCGTCTCCGCCGAGGCCAACGCGCTGCGCAAGCTGGAGCGCGACATCCACGACGGCCCGCAGCAGCGCCTGGTCTCGCTGGCCATGGAGCTGTCCAGGGCCCAGCGGCAGCTCGCCAAGGACCCGCAGGCCGCCTCGGCCACGATCGGCGAGGCGATCAGCGCCACCCGCGAGACGCTCGACGAGCTGCGCGCCCTCTCGCGCGGCATCGCGCCGCCCATCCTGTCCGACCGCGGCCTCGCGCCCGCCCTGGCGGCCCTGGCCGGCCGCTGCACGGTGCCGGTCGACCTCGACGTGCAGACCGTGGGCCGCTTCCAGGCGGCGACCGAGAACGCGATCTACTTCGTCTGCGCGGAAACCCTCACCAACGTGGCCAAACACAGTCGCGCGACCATCTGCACGGTCCAGCTCGCCCGCATCGGTGACGTCCTCATGCTCACGATCGGGGATGATGGGGTGGGCGGCGCACACGTCGCCAAGGGACACGGCCTGGCCGGTCTGGCCGACCGGCTCCGCGCCGTTGACGGGGAGCTCACCGTTCGGTCGCCGGACGGCGGGCCGACGGTGATCGTGGCGGAGGTGCCGTGCGGGTAGTCGTGGCCGATGACGCGGTTCTGATCAGGGAGGGCCTGGTCAGGCTGCTGGAGGAGTTCGGCTTCGAGGTGGTCGCCACCGTGGGGGACGGCGACGCCCTCGTGGAGGCGATCGTCGAGCACAGGCCCGACGTGTCGGTGGTCGACGTGCGCATGCCGCCGTCGTTCACCGACGAGGGGCTGCGGGCGGCGGTCGAGGCCCGGCGCAGGGTGTCCGGCGCCCCGGTGCTCATCCTGTCGCAGTACGTCGAGGTCTCCTACGCCGACGACCTGCTCGCCGACGCCCGTGGCGCGGTGGGCTACCTGTTGAAGGACCGGGTCGTCGACGTCGACGAGTTCCTGGAGGGGCTGCGGCGGGTGGCGGCGGGGGGCACCGTGTTCGATCCGCAGGTGGTGTCCCAGTTGATGGTCCGCAGACGCAAGGACGACCCGCTGGCGCAGCTCACGCCGCGCGAGCGCGAGGTGCTCGGGCTGATGGCCGAGGGCAAGTCCAACCCGGCCATCGGGCGGCAGCTCGTCATCAGCGACGGCGCCGTGGAGAAGCACATCAGGAGCATCTTCAACAAGCTCGGCCTCTACGCCGACGACAGCGACCAGCATCGCCGCGTGCTCGCCGTGCTGGCCTACCTCAGGTCCTGACCTTCGCCTGAGGTTGACCCCTCGGCCGGGCCCGCCGTGGAGCGCTCGCCGCTCTCCGGCCCCTCCTGGCCCTACGAGGGGTCGCCGGCCGGTCCGCGCGCCGTGGCGCGCGGACCCGGCCGCCCGGTTCTAGCCGAGCGCGTCGACCAGCTTCTTGCGCTGCTGGGCGCCCAGGCCGCCGAGACGGCGCTTCTCGTCGACGCCGGCCTCCTCCATGAGCGCGGTGGCCTTGGCCGGGCCGACGCCCTTGACCGCGCGCAGGGCCTGGGACACCTTGATCTTCTTCGCGATGTCGTCGTCGCGCTCCAGGAGCTGGGCGAAGGTCAGCTCGCCCGCCTTGACCTTGGCGAGCAGGGCCGTGCGGGCCGCGCGGGCCTCGGCCGCCTTCGCCAGAGCCGCCTGACGCTGCTCGGGGGTGAGAGTGGGAAGTGCCATCTCGTTTCTCTCCTCGGGGAGTTGGGTTCGGGAAAGTGTTTCCCGTGGTGCAGTGGCTAATCATGGCGGATACCAGCGGTTCGTGTTGCGGAAAGCGCCCGCTCAACGAGTCCGCCACACCAGGGCGGCCGCTTCGGCGCACGCCACGTCCTGGGCGATCGTGCCGCCGCTGACCCCTACGCCGCCGACCACGCGTTCCCCTTCGCCGTTGTCCGCCCAGAGGGGGACACCACCTCCAAAACAGACAAATCGGTCACCCGTCAGGCCGAAGAGCTCCCCTCCCGGCGCCACCAGCGGAGCGAGGTCGGCGGTGGCCGTGCGAAGGGCCACCGACGTGTACGCCTTGCCCGGCGCGAGCACCGGCCCGGCGATCTCCGCACCCGCCATACGCTGGAAAGACACCAGATGTCCGCCCCCGTCCACGACCGCCACGGAGACCAGCGCGCCCTCCCGGACGGCCTGCTTCAGAGCGGCCTCGGTCATGCGGAGCGCGAGTTCCAGATCCATGCGTTCCCACCCCCGTCGATGGTCGTGAGCGCGCCGGGCTCTTCCATCCGTACAGCGGCGGGGCCGGGGCCCGCAAGATCGCCTGGTCGGGGGTCGTACGGCCGAGCGCTATTGCAGGATTTTCTGCTTCGGGGTGGAATGCGTCACATTTCGTGATCCGGGCGTGTCGGCGCCCTGGTCGGGGCCTGTTTCACGCCATCTCTCCAGCCCTTCGGGGGTCAGGAAGGCGTCGAAGACCGACTCCATGGCCCCCAGCAGCGTGCCGCGCCAGCCGAGCGCGGCGGCCTCGATCCGGGGCGGGCGCTCCCGCCGGATGGCCATCAGTGCGGGAGCGCAGGAGCCGGTCAGGGCCTCGCCCGCGCGCTCCAGCAGCGCGGGGCCGTGCCCGGAGAGCGTGACGACCTCGGGATCGTGGGCGTTGACCAGGGCGGCGATGCCCAGGCCGAGCGCGCGGGCCCCCGCCTCGACCGCCTCCCGGCTGCCGGCCAGCACCTCCTCCGCCTGCGCGCGGCCCCGGCCGCCGCCGTAGGCCAGGCCCACGTGGCGCAGCAGCGCGTTCGCGCCCACCTCCTGACCCCAGCAGCCGGTCGCGCCGCACGCGCACGGCCGGTCGCCGCCGCCCAGCGGCATGTGGCCGAACTCGGCGCCGGGGCCGCTCGCGCCGTCCAGCGGCCGGCCGTCCACGACGAGGACGCCGCCGAGGTCGAAGTCCACGTGCAGGTGCAGGCCCAGCCGTACGCCGCGCAGCCGTCCCCGGCGGGCCTCGGCCAGGGCGGCCAGGCCCGCGTCGTTGCCCACCACGACCGGGTCCGGGCCGGGCGCCCGCCGGCCGAGGGCCAGCAGCCGGGGCACGTCCACCGACCGCCAGCCCAGGTGGGCGATGTCGACCAGCCCGTCGTGCCGGACCGGGCCCGCGAGCGCCACCCCGAGGCCCACCACCCGCCGCGACAGGTGGTCCGACACCGCCTGGCCCAGCGAGGCCAGGGCGCCTTCCGGGGTGCCGTCGTGCGGCTGGACCTCCAGGACGCTCACCCGTCCGCCCAGCTCGCACGCCGCCAGCTCCCAGGCGTCCTCGCGCACGTCGGCGGCCAGGGCCAGCGGGCCCCGCGGGTGGGGGCCGGGCACCTGCGTGGGCCGTCCCCTGGTGTGCCCGGCGGCGGGCTCCTCGTGCAGCAGGGCGTCCTCGGCCAGGCCGGCGACGAGCACCGACGCCGTGCCCCTGGCCAGGTTCAGGTCGCGGGTGAGCTGCGACCTGGTACGGGTCGCCCCGCAGTCGTGCACGGCGCGCAGCAGCCGGACCCGGTTGTGCGCGCGAAGTTCGCCGCTCGTCGTAGCACTTCTCACACATCACAGCTTATGCTCTTGGCGTGAACAAAAGCCTCATTGATGCCAAACGGGCTCGTGTCGGAGTCTTCGGTCTCTTCACTCTCAGCGGATTCGTGATGGGTCTGTGGGCGGCCGGGCTGCCCTCGTTGAACGACCGCCTCGGCCTCGGCGCCGCCAGACTGGGCACCGTCCTGCTGTTGATCTCCGGTGGCGCGCTGGTGTCGATGCTGGTGGCCGGGCGGCTGGTGGACAGGTGGTCGAGCCGGCGGGTGAGCTGGGTCGGCGGGCCGCTGTCGGCCGTGCTGCTCCTCGGGCCCGCGCTGGCGCCCTCGTACGGGGCGCTGATGGCGCTGGCGCTGCTGTTCGGGATCGGGCTGGGGGTGGTCGAGGTCGCCATCAACGCCCACTCCGTCGAGGTCGAGCGGGTCTACGGCCGGCCGATCATCTCGGCCTTCCACGGCACGTGGAGCCTGGGTGGGGCGGCCGGGGGCCTGCTGACGTCCCTCGTGCTGCGGATGGCGATCGACCCGCAGGCACTGCTGGTGACGGCGGCGATCGTGGTGCCGTTCCTGTACCTGCTGGCCTGCCGCCTGCTCCTGCCCGACGCCGCCCGGCAGGCCGGCGAGGAGGCGGACGGCGGTGAGAGCGGCGGCACGCTGAAGTGGGCGCTCATCGCGCTGCTCGGGGTCGCGGCCTTCGCCGGGCACCTGAGCGAGGGCGCCGCCATCGACTGGGCCGCGCTGCACGCCCGCTGGGTGCTGAACACCGACCCGGCCGCCGCGCCGCTCGCCTACACGATCTTCTCGGTCGCCATGACGACGATCCGCCTGCTCGGCGACCCGATCAGGGCCCGGCTCGGCTCGGTGCGCACGATCCAGCTCGCCGGCGGCTTCGCCACCCTGGGGTACGTCCTGGTGCTCGGCGCGCCGGTGTTCGGCGGGGCGCTGCGCGTGGTGTGCGCGTGGACCGGCTGGGCGCTGGCGGGCGTGGGGCTGGCCACGGTCGTGCCGGTGCTGTTCAGCGCGGTCGGCGCGGCGGGCGGTCCGGTGGGCCGCGCGCTGGCCATGGTGACGGCCTTCGGCTACAGCGGGCTGCTGCTCGGACCGGCGGTGCTCGGGTACGTGGCCGAGGCGACGAAGTCGCTGCCCGTGGCGCTGATCATCCCGGCCGTCCTGGCCGCCGTCGTCGCGCTCAGCGGCGCCCCGGCGATCCGCTCGCTCACCGGGCGGACGGCCCCCGCGCCCGTCCCCGCCGAACGTCCCGCGTAACCCCGGCGGCGCCCGCTGCCCGCCGACCTTCGCGCGCCCGCCGTCGCGGGCCCTGTGCGCCCGCTTCCCCGAGCCCGGGGGAGTGGGCGCTCTCCTTTTGCCGATATGCCTGCTGACCTGGCGTTATGGGATCGTGACTTGACCCCGAAGTTACGGGCCGGTTTCATGTGCGAAACACGGTAAACGTTTACAGACACTTTCCCGTAAACGTTTACCTTCTTGGAAGGACAGCCTTGGCCGACGGACCCACGATCACCACGATCGCCGAGCGCGCCGGTGTCTCGATCGCCTCCGTCTCGCGGGTCCTCAACGGCCTGCCGACCAGGCAGGAGACCGTGCGCAAGGTGATGGCCGCCGCCGACGAGCTGGGCTACGTGCGCAACGCCGTGGCCAGGTCGCTCAAGTCCCGGCGCACCCACCAGGTGGCCTTCGCCATGGCCGACGTCGGCAACCCCGCCTACCTGGCGATGCTGCGCCAGATCCAGCCGGTGCTCAAGGCGGCCGGCTACCGGCTCGTGCTGCACTCGACCGACGCGGTCGTGGCCGACGAGATCGACGTGCTGCACAGCCTGGGCGAGCGGTACGTGGACGGGCTGATCATGAGCCCGCTCCGGGTCACCGACGCCCACCTGCAGATGCTGGCCGCGGCCAGGGCGCCCGTCGTGATCATCGGCACGGTGCCGGAGGGCACGCCGGTGGACAACGTGCGGGCCGACTCGCGTACCGGCGTCAGGCTCGCCGTCGACCACCTGCACGCGCTCGGCCGCCGGCGCATCGCGCTGGTCAACGGCCCGCCCGACACCTGGCCCGGCGCCTCGCGAGGCGCGGCCTACCGCGAGGCGCTGGAGCAGCTCGGACTGCCCTACGACGACGACCTCGTCCAGATCGGCGACTTCTACCGCGCGCAAGGGGGCCGCGCGGTGGCCGAGCTGCTGGACCGGGCGCCCGACGTCGACGCGCTGATGTGCGCCAACGACCTGATCGCGCTCGGCGCCCTGGACGTGCTGCGCGCGGCCGGCCGCCGGGTGCCCGACGACGTGGCGGTGGTCGGCATGGACGACACCGACCTGGCCGCCGCGTCCTGGCCGTCGCTGTCGAGCGTCTCGCTCGGCTCGGCCGAGCGCGGCAAGGCCGCCGCCGAGCTGCTGCTCGACCGGCTGAACGGCGACGACGCCGCGCCGCGCGTGATCACCGTGCCGCCGCGCCTGGTGGTGCGGGCCTCGACGGCGGGCGAGACCTACGGACATGAGGGAGGCAGGACGTGACCGCGACCGTGACCACGGCGGCACCGCCCCGGCGCCCGCCTTCCCGGCGGCGCCCCAAGTCGCGCAGGAACCGCGAGATGTGGCTGCTCATGCTGCCCGCGCTGGTTCCCGTCGCGCTGTTCAGCATCGGCCCGCTCCTGTACGGCATCGGCCTGGCCTTCACCGACGCCCGCAACACGCGCGTCCACGAGACCAGCTTCGTCGGCCTGGAGAACTTCGGCCGGCTGCTCACCGACGACGACTTCTGGGCCTCGTTCCGGATCGGCGCGATCTGGTCGGTCTCGGTGACCGTGCTGCAGTTCCTGGCCGCGCTCGGCCTGGCCGTGCTGCTCAACCAGAACCTGCGCTTCAGGACCCTGGCCCGGGTGCTCGCGGTGGTGCCGTGGGCGATGCCGCCGGTGGTCATCGGCCTGATGTGGAAGCTCGTCTACCACCCTGACGCGGGCATCCTGAACAGCCTGCTCGGCACGCACGTCAACTGGCTGGCCGACTTCTCGCTCGCGCTGCCCGCGATCATCGTGGTCGGCGTCTGGACCGGCATGCCGCAGACCACCGTCGTGCTGCTCGCGGGCCTCCAGGGCATCCCCAAGGAGCTCTACGAGGCCGGCGAGGTCGACGGCGCCGGCCGCTGGCGGCGGTTCTGGAGCATCACGCTCCCGCAGCTCAGGCCGGTGATCGTGTCGATCACCTCGCTCGACTTCGTGTGGAACATCAACCAGTTCGGCCTGGTCTACGTGCTCACCCAGGGCGGGCCCGGCGGCCGGACCCGGCTGCCCATGCTGTTCGCCTACGAGGAGGCCTTCCGCTACCGGATGGCCGGATACGCCTCGATGCTCGGCCTGGCCATGGCGATCGTCGTGCTCGCGGTGCTCGGCCTGTACCTGTGGCGCCAGATGAGGGAGACCCGATGAGACGCGCCCCGCAGTACGTCGCGCTGGTCGCGTACATCGTCTTCCTGGCCTTCCCGCTGTTCTGGCTGCTGTCCACGGCGCTGAAGACGCCCCAGGAGATGGCCCTCGCCGACCCGACGTGGATCCCGCGCGAGCCGACCCTGTCCAACTTCTCCGACGCCTTCGGCGAGCAGGACCTGATCGGCGCGGCCGGCCGCAGCCTGGTCGTGGCGCTGTTCAGCAGCGTGATCACGGTGCTGATCTCGCTGCCGGCCTCGTACGCCATGGCCCGCTACCGCAGCCTGCTCAACAAGGTCGCGATCGGGTGGGTGCTGGTCAGCCAGGTCTTCCCGTTCATCCTGATCATCATCCCGCTCTTCATGATCCTTCGGGATCTGGAGCTGGTGAACACCCTGCCGGGGCTCGTCGTCGTGCACGTGACGTTCACGCTGCCGTTCGCGCTGTGGATGCTCCAGGGCTACGTGCGGGCCGTCCCGCGCGAGCTGGAGGAGGCCGCGGCCGTCGACGGCGCGACCCGGCTGCGCTCGATCGCCAGCGTGGTGGCGCCGCTGCTCGCGCCCGGCGTGGTGGCCACGTTGCTGTTCTCTTTCATCTCGTCGTGGAACGAGTTCCTGTTCGCGCTCGTGATCCTCCAGGACCCCGACGTGATGACACTCCCGCTCACGCTGGTGCGGTTCACCGGCCCCGAGGGGGTGGCCAGGCTCGGCCCGCTGGCCGCGGCGTCGCTCATGGCGACGATCCCGAGCCTGATCTTCTTCGCAATCATTCAGCGGCGACTGAAGTCCGGCCTGATGGCCGGCGCCGTGAAGGGCTAGTAGGAGGCTCATATGCGAATCAAGTCCGCATTGGCGGCGGCGGCCGTCGTCGCTCTCGCCGCCGCGTGTGGCAGCAGCGGAGGAGGGGGCGGTGGAGAGGCCGCCTCGTCCGGCGAGCCGGTGAAGCTCAACTTCCTCAGCCTGGCCTGGCAGAAGGAGTCCGTCGCGGCCAACAATCAGCTCGTCGAGGAGTGGAACAAGGCCAACCCGAAGATCCAGGTCACGTACGTGCAGGGCAGCTGGGACAACGTCAACGACCAGCTCGTCACCCAGTTCGCCGGCGGCACCGCGCCCGACGTGATCCACAACGACTCGCCGGCGCTGGCCGGGTTCGCCTCCGACGGCTACCTGCTCGACCTGACGAGCAAGCTGCCCGCCGACCTCAAGGGCGACATCCCGCAGTCGGCCTGGGACACCGTCACCTTCAACGGCGGCAAGGGCGAGCAGGGCGTCTACGGCGTGCCGTTCCTGCAGGAGTCGCAGGTCATCATCGCCAACAAGAAGCTCCTGGACGCCTCCAAGGTGCGCGTCCCGACCGCGGACAACCCGTGGACCTGGGACGAGTTCTCCGAGGCCGCCAAGAAGATGACCAAGGGCGGCACGTTCGGCGTGGCCTGGCCGATGAAGTCGCCGGTCAACAAGACGCTCAACCTGGCGCTCAACTTCGGCGGCACGTTCTTCCAGACCACCGACGGCAAGACCACCGTCAAGGTCGGGCCGGAGGAGCGCGAGGTGCTGCAGCGCATCCACGACCAGCTCTACAAGGACAAGTCGGCCGACCCGGCCGCGCTCGGCCAGGGCACCGCCGACCCGCTGCCCGCCTTCTACAAGGGCAAGTTCGCGCTGCTGCCGGCCGGCGTCTACCTGCGCCAGCAGGTCGCCGAGCAGGCCCCGGACGACTTCGACTGGGTGACGCTGCCCGCGCCGAAGGGCACCAGCGCCCAGCAGGGCGCGGTCTCGCAGACGCTGTCGATCGCCCAGGACAGCAAGCACCCGGACGAGGCCATGAAGTTCATCTCGTTCTTCCTCAACGGCGCCAACCAGGCCAAGCTCGCCAAGGGCGACTGGCTGCTGCCGACCTCGCAGACGGCCGCCGCCGACCCGGCGATGACCACCCAGGAGAACGGCTGGGACGTCGCCACCGCCTCCGCCAAGAACCTGGTCGTGGCCCCGTTCCTGAAGGTGAACGGCTTCGACGAGTGGAAGAGCAAGGTCGCCACGCCGGTCCTCCAGGAGTACTTCGCGAATAAGATCACCATCGACGACGCGGCCAAGCGGCTCGTCGAGGACGGCAACCAGGTCTTGGAGCGGTACCAGCAGTGACTCATCGCCTGAGGGCCCGGGGGTGTCTGCTCGGCCTCGCGGCCGGCGACGCCCTCGGGGCCCCCGCCGAGAACCTGTCGCCGTCGGAGATCCGGCGGCGGTGGGGCCGGCTCACCGAGATCGAAGGGGGCGGCACCGACGACACCGAGTACGCCATCTTCGCCGCCTCGCTGCTCGTCCGGCACGGGCACGCCCTGACCGCGGCCGACGTCGCGCGGGCGTACCGGCAGGAGATCATCCCGTCGGTGACCGGGCCGATGCGCGGCGCCGGCTTCTCCGAGCTGGGCACCATCGAAGCGCTTCGCCGGGGGCTGGAACCCCCGCTGACCGGACGCGTCCACCAGCACGGCTGGTCCGACGGCCTGGCCATGCGGGCGGCCCCGTACGGGATCTTCTGCCCCGGCGACCCGGCCGAGGCCGCCCGCCTGATCGAGCAGGACGGGCTGGTCAGCGGGTCGGGCGAGGGCATACTCGGCGGCCGCGCGGTCGCCGGGGCCGTGGCCGCCGCGATGGCAGGCGGCACGCCCGCGGAGGCGGTGGCGGCCGCGCTGTCGGTGATCCCCGCCGACTCCTGGACGGCCCGCGCGATCGTCAGGGCGCGCGACGTGCTCGCGTCCGGCGCGGGCGACGACCTCGCCCTGATCGAGGCCCTGCACGAGGCCGTCGTGGTCAGGCACTACCCCTGGACCGACCTCGCGCCCGAGGCCGTCGCGCTGGCGCTGGGCGCCGTCCTGGCGGGCGGCGGCGAGGTGGAGGCGACGGTGACGTTCGGGGTGAGCCTGGGCAGGGACGCCGACACGATCGGCGCCATCGCCGGCGCGATCGCCGGCGCCCTCCAGGGAGAGCAGGGCGTGCCCGCCCGATGGGCCGCCCAGATCGGCCCGGTGAGCGGGAAATGCCTGCCCGTCGTGGCCGGAAGACACGTGCTGGACGTCGCCGACGAGCTGGCGGAAGGACTGTAGATCATCATGTCGGGGGACAGAATCAGGGGGGCCTTCATCGGGCTCGCCGTGGGCGACGCCGTCGGCTGGCCCGCGGCCAGGCACCGCGCCGCCCTGCACGCGCCCTGGAGCCGGCGCCTGCACCGCGAGCTGGACGCCTTCGCCGAGGAGCACCGGGTCACCACGCTGCCGGTGCCGTTCGCGCTCAACCAGCCGATCGCGCCGCTGGCCGTCGGCCCGTCCGACGACGCCGAATGGCTGGCCTGGACGCTGCTGACGATCGACCGGCCGCGGGCCGCGGCGTTCCGGGAGCTGACCGACGTCCGGGCGCGCATCTCGGTGGCCACCGCGCTGGACAACCTGGCCAGGGGCCTGGAGCCGCCGGCCTCCGGGCACGACAACCCGCACCACTTCGACGACGCCGCCGCCGTACGGGCGGTCGCGTTCGGAGCCCTGGGCAAGGACCCGACCGAGGACGCCCAGGTGACCAACGCGGGCGACGGGCTGCTCGGCGCCCAGGCCATGGCCGCCGCCGTCGCCGCGGCGGTCGGGTCGGGCTCGGTGGGGGAGGCCGTGGAGGCGGCGCTCGCCGTCCTGCCCGAGGACACCGCCATCGGGCACAACGCCCGGGTGGCGCTGGCCGCGGCCAGGAAGGCCGGCGACCCGTTCGGCGCGGTGCCCGCGCTGGACGCCGCGCTGCTCGACCACGTCTACAGCTACGGCGTGGGCGCCGCCCAGACGGTGCCCGTCGCCCTGGCGCTGGCCGAGGCGGCGGGGGGCGACCTCGCCCGCGCCGTCCCGGCCGCCGCCTGCCTGTCCGCGCTCGCCGACTCGGCGCCCGCGCTGACCGGCGCACTGGCGGGGGCCGCCAGTGGGTACGGCGCGATCCCGGAGGGGTGGCTCGCGCCGGCCCGCGCGCTGGCGGGCTGCTGCCTGCCGTCGCTGGCGGGCAAGGATCTGATCGAACTGACGAAGGGAATCGCATGACGCCGCTTGAGGACAGGGCCACTGGCTGCGTGGCGGGGGCGGCGGTCGGAGACGCGCTGGGCGGCGCCACCGAGGGCTGGACTCCCGAACAGATCGTGAACAGGTACGGCGGCCGGGTCGAGGGCATCGTGCCGCCGTACAACGAGGACTGGCGCAACGCCCGGCCGATCGCGCCGTACCACAAGGGCGACGGGCACATCACCGACGACACCCTGATGACGCACGCCCTGATCCGCGTGTACGAGAAGGTCGGCGGGCACCTGGGGGCGTACGCCATGGCCGACCACCTCGTGCCGGAGCTGATGGGCGAGCGGCGGTGGATCCCCGAGCTGGAGGCCGAGGCGCTGCCGCTGCACCGGATCTTCCTGGCCGAGAAGTGGATCGTGGCCCGCCTGCACTACGGGCACGTCGACCCGCGCGAGGCCGGCGTCGGCAACATCGTCAACTGCGGCGCGGCCATGTACGTCGCGCCCGTCGGCATCGTCAACGCCGCCGACCCCGACGCCGCCTACGCCGAGGCCGTCGACCTGGCCGGGGCCCACCAGTCCAGCTACGGACGCGAGGCCGCCGGCGTGATGGCCGCCGCCGTCGCCGAGGCCATGCGGCCGGGCGCCACGGTCGACTCCGTGGTCGCCGCCTGCCTGCGCCTGGCCAAGGACGGCACCCGCGCCGCCATCGAGGCGGTCTGCGAGGCCGCCGCCGGGGTCGGCCACTGGGAGGGCTCGTTCGAGACGCTGCGCGCGGCCGTACGGCCCTTCGACACGGTCGCCGACACCTACCGCGACCAGGGCCTCGGCGCGCGCCGGCCGAGCCGGGTGCACAGCATCGAGGAGCTGCCGCTGGCGCTGGGCTTCCTGGTCGCGGCCAAGGGCGACTTCCGCGACACCGTGCTCGGCGGCGTGAACTACGGCCGCGACGCCGACTCGATCGCCTCCATGGGCGGAGCGATCGCGGGCGCCCTCGGGGGGCTGTCCGCGGTGCCCGCGCAGTGGGTGGAGCAGATCGGTGCGGCCAGCCGTACCGACCTGGTGGCGCCCGGCCTGGCCATCGCCGAGGTGGCGCGCCGGGTGCACGCCGACGACCTGGCGCGGCGGCGCGCCCACGAGACCGCCTTCGCCGAGCTGGACGCGCGATGATCAGGCTCACCTGGGTGCAGCCAGAGGACCTGGTGGGCCACGAGCTGCGCCAGGCCGCCGAGGACGGCAGGGGCGACCTGCCGCAGGTGCGCGAGCTGGCCGGGCGCTGGCACGCGGCGGGCGGCCACGACGCCCCGCCGCGCGCCGGCGCCTCCGAGGCCGCCGCCGCCCGGCTGCGTCCCCTGGCCGAGAGCCTGCTGGACGAGCTGGCCGCGATCCCGTCGCCGCTGGCCGAGCCGTCCGAGCTGGACGCCATCGTCGCCGCCTGCCCCGGCTGGCCCTCGTCCGGGACGGCCGCGAAGGCCGACCCGGCGCGGCTGCTGGGCGCCTGGCAGGGACGGGCGGCCGGATGCGTGCTGGGCAAGCCGGTGGAGAAGATCCCGCGCGAGGGCATCAGGCAGATCGCCGAGGCCACCGGCAACTGGCCCGTGACCGGCTGGTTCACCGCCGAGGGCCTGCCGGAGGAGATCGCGCGCAGGTGGCCGTGGAACCGGCGCAGCGCGGTCAACTCCCTGGCCGAGAACATCGACGGCATCCCCGAGGACGACGACCTCAACTACCCGCTGCTGGCGCTGTCCGTCCTGGAGCGCCACGGCCGCGGCTTCACCACCGAGGACGTCGCCAAGCTGTGGCTGGACGAGCTTCCGGCCGGCCGGACGTTCACCGCCGAGCGGGTCGCCTACCGCAACCTGCTCGACGGCTTCGAGCCCCCGGAGACGGCCACCCGGCGCAACCCGTTCCGCGAGTGGATCGGCGCCTTCATCAGGACCGACGTCTACGGCTGGGCCAACCCCGGCGACCCCGCCGCGGCCGCCGAGCTGGCCTGGCGCGACGCCCGGCTCACCCACACGGCCAACGGGATCTACGGCGCGATGTTCGTCGCGGCCATGTGCGCCGCCTCGCTGGTCGCCGGTTCGCCCCGGGAGGTCGTCGAGGCGGGCCTGTCGGTGGTGCCGCGGAACTCCCGCCTGCACGAGGCGGTCAGCCTGGCCGCCGCCGACGCCGCCCGCGAGCCGGACTTCGAGCGTGTCATCGACCTGCTGCACCAGCGGCATGGCACGCTGCACTGGGTGCACACGATCAACAACGCCGCCCTGGTCGCCGCCACCCTGATCCACGGGCGGGGCGACTTCACCGCCACGATCGCGGGCGCGGTCGCCGGCGGCTGGGACACCGACTCGGCCGGGGCCACGGCGGGGTCCGTCGCGGGCGCGCTGAACGGCGGCGTGCCGGACCGCTGGCTCATGCGCGACAGCCTGTCCAGCAGCCTGACCGGCTTCGACGGGGTGGGGCTCGGCGAACTGGCGCGACGTACTCAGGAGATGATGGCGTCATGATCTCGGTTTTCGGCAGCGCGAACATGGACCTCGTCGCGTACGTATCTGAAGCCCCCAAGCGGGGTGAGACGGTCACCGGTCACTCGTTCCGGACCGTGCCCGGCGGCAAGGGCGCCAACCAGGCCATCGCCGCGGCCCGCGCCGGTGCGCAGGTGTCCTTCCTCGGCGCGGTCGGCGACGACGGCTTCGGCGCCGAGATGCGCTCCACCCTGGCCGAGGCCGGCGTGGACGTCCACGGCCTGCGCGAGGTGCCCGGCCCCAGCGGCATCGCGCACATCGTGGTCGACGACGCCGGCGGCAACTCGATCATCGTCGTGCCGGGCGCGAACGGCACCGTGACCGGGCCGTCCGGCGGCGACCTGGCCACGATCGCCGGGTCGCGGGCCCTGCTGCTCCAGCTCGAACTGCCCATGGAGGCCGTCGTGGCCGCCGCGGAGGCGGCCCGCGTGTCCGGCGTGCCCGCCGTCCTGACCCCGGCGCCCGCCCAGCCGCTGCCCGACGAGCTGCTCGACGCGGTCACCATGATCGTCCCGAACGAGCACGAGGCCGCCGACATCACCGGGCAGGCCGACCCTGAGGCCGCCCTCGACGCGCTCCTCGAACGCGTCGAGGAGGCCGTCATCACGCTGGGCTCGCAGGGCGCGCTCTACGGCTCCCGCTCGGGCGAGCGGCTGCGGGTGCCCGCGATCAGGGTGAAGGCCGTCGACACGACGGCCGCCGGTGACACGTTCGTGGGCGCGCTGTCGGTGGCGCGGGCCGAGGGGCTGGCGCCGGCCGAGGCGCTGCGGTTCGCCTCGGTGGCGGCGGCGCTGTCGGTGCAGCGGGCGGGCGCCAGCACGTCGATGCCGGTCAGGGCCGAGATCGAGGACGCCCTGCGGAAGCTGTCCTAGCCCGTCCCTTGACGTCCGGCCGGGCGTCAAGGGACGCCGTCACGGGCAGGTGGGGGCCATGAGCGAGCAGCCCGACGACCTGCCCGAGGCGGTGGGCCACGCGAGGCGGAAGCCCGACGACCTGCCTGAGGCGGTGGGAGGCGTGGAAGGGGAGACCGACGTGGTCGCCGAACGATCCTTCTCGGGGTCGCCCAGGACCCGCCGCCCCGTGTCCGCCGACCCGCCGGACGAGCAGGAGGAGCCCACCCCGGAAGAGCCGCCCGAGGAGGACGACGAAGGCGAGGACGTCATCCGCCCCGACGCCGGCCCCACCTCCTGACCGCACCCGCCGCACCCGCCGCCCGGTCTGCCCCCCCGGTCCGTCGCCGCGACGGGCCCGGCCCGCCGGTCGGCGGTCACCGGCCGCCCGGGGTCGTGTGCAGGCGGGCGAGGGTCTGTTCCAGCTCGGCCGCCAGCAGGTCGCTCGCCGCCGTCGCGTCCCCGTCGCGGACCGCCGCCACGAGCGCGGCGTGCGTGCCGTGCCCCGGGTTGCGGTCGTGCTCGCGCAGCCCCAGCAGCTCCACCATGTCGATCAGGCCCTCCCGCAACGCCGGGGCGAACTCGGCGAACAGGTCCGTGAGCACCGGGTTGCCCGCCGCCGCCACGACCGCCGCGTGCAGCGCGATGTCGGCGTCCACGAAGGCCGCGTCGTCCCCGCCGGCCGCCTGCTCGCGGGCCTGGAGCGCCGCCTCCATCGCCGCCACGTCCTCGTCGGTACGCCGCGCCGCCGCCAGCCTGGCCGCCTGCGTCTCGACCATCATGCGGACCTCGTACACGTCGGTGATCGCGGCCCGCCGCAGCCGGGCGGGCCAGTCCTGGACCGGCTCCGAGGCGATGACGAACACGCCCGAGCCCTGACGCGCCCGCACCAGCCCGGCGCCGGCCAGCGCCCGCAGCGCCTCGCGGACCGTGGACCGGCCCACCCCGAGCGTCTGGGCCAGCGCGTTCTCGCCGGGCAGGCGGGTGCCGACCGGCCAGTGGCCTCCGGTGATCTGCTCGCGCAGATGCTCGACGGCCTGGTCGACCAGGGGGCTGCGGCGGAGGGCGCCGAGCGGCATGTGTACCTCTCAGGTTGTCTGAGGACCTGTGTTGTGGTTAGTGTAGCCGCCATGTCGTCGTACGGTCTCCTTCTTCTCGGCCGCCGCGGCGGGGCCTGACCGGACCGGCACCCCGCCGCGGCGTGCGAGGTGCTGCCGGTCGTCCGATCGCCGAGAAGGAACGAAGACGTGTACGAATGGAACCGGCAGCGCCCCAGCGCGATGCCCTCCCACCGCTACCGGCCCGCCCACGAGCGGGTCGAGGTGCCCGTGGCCGGCGAGCGCGCCTGGCCCTCGCGCCGCATCACCAGCGCCCCCCTCTGGGTCCCCGTCGACTTGCGTGACGGCAACCAGGCGCTGGCCGAGCCGATGGACCCGGCGCGCAAGCGCCGCCTGTTCGACCTCCAGGTGCGGATGGGCTTCAAGGAGATCGAGGTCGGCTACCCGTCGGCCAGCAGGCTCGACTTCGACTTCCTCAGGGAACTGGCCGAGCCCGGCGCGGTGCCCGAGGACGTGACCGTGGTGGCCTTCACCGCCGCCCGTCAGGACCTGATCGAGCGCACCTTCGAGTCGATCCGCGGCCTGCCCGACGTGGTCGTGCACCTTTACACCGCGACCGCGCCCGTCTGGCGGGACGTGGTGCTCGGCCGCGACCGGGACGACCTGCGCAAGCTCGTCCTGGACGCGGCCGGCCAGGTCGCCCGCCTGGCCGAGGGGCTGCCGGTGCGCTTCGAGTTCTCGCCCGAGGTGTTCAACCTCACCGAGCCCGACTACGTGCTGGAGGTCTGCAACGATCTGACCGCCCTCTGGGACGCCTCCCCGGACCGCCCGGTGATCCACAACCTGCCCGCGACCGTCGAGATCTCCACCCCCAACGTGTACGCCGACCAGATCGAGTACATGCACCGCCACCTCGACCGCCGCGACTCGGTGATCCTGTCGGTGCACCCGCACAACGACCGCGGCACCGGCGTGGCCTGCGCCGAGCTGGCCGTGCTCGCCGGGGCGCAGCGGGTGGAGGGCTGCCTGTTCGGCAACGGGGAGCGCACCGGCAACGTCGACCTGGTGACCCTCGCGCTCAACCTGCACTCCCAGGGCGTCGACCCGATGATCGACTTCTCGGCCGTCGACGAGATCCGGCGCGTCGTCGAGCACTGCAACCGCCTGCCCGTCCACGACCGCCACCCCTACGCCGGCGACCTGGTCTACACCGCCTTCTCCGGCACCCACCAGGACGCCATCGGCAAGGGCCTGGCCCACCACGCCGCGCGGGCCGCCGAGCTGGGCGTGCCGCCGGAGCTGGCGCCGTGGGAGGTGCCGTACCTGCCCATCGACCCGGCCGACGTGGGGCGCGGCTACCAGGCCGTCATCCGGGTCAACAGCCAGTCGGGCAAGGGCGGCATCGCGTACCTGCTGGGCGCCCGCCACGGGCTCGACCTGCCGCGCCGTCTCCAGATCGACTTCTCGGCGGCGGTGCAGCGGGCCACGGACGACAGCGGCGAGGAGATCACCGCCGACGAGCTGTGGTCGCTCTTCCACGCCACCTACATCGCCCCCGGCGAGCGCGGCGGGTTCGCCTCCTGGCGCACGGCCGAGACCGCGCCGGGGACGCACGAGTTCGAGGGCGTGCTGGAATCCGGACGGGTGCTGCGCGGCACCGGCAACGGGCCGCTGTCCGCGCTGACCGCCGCGCTGGCCGGGGACGGCGTCGAGGTCGACGTCCTGCACTACGCCGAGCACGCCGTGGACCCGGGGACGGGCAGCAGCGCGGTCGCGTACGTGGAGGCCCGGGTCGGCGGCGTGATCGGCTGGGGCGCCGGTCAGGACACCTCGGTGCTCACCGCCTCGGTACGGGCGGTGCTGGCCGCCGTCGACCGGCTCAGTCCGTCAGGTATCTGACGCATTCGTCCCGGTAGTGCAGGGTCCTCGACCGCAGCCGCTTCGGGTCGGCCAGGACGGCCCTGGAGACCGACGGGACGACGGAGCCGCGTACCGGGGCGAACAGGCGGGCCACGTCGGCGGGGGAGGCGCCCTGCGCGCCGAGCCCCGGAGCCAGGATCGGCCCGTCGAGGCCGGCCAGGGAGTGGTCGAGCGCGGGCAGCGTGGCCCCCATCACCACTCCCACCGGCCCGAACGGCTCGTGGCCCGCGTTCGCGGCGGCGGCCCCGGCGATCACCAGGTCGGCCACCCGCTGCTGCAGCCCCGCCGCCGCCGGGTTGGAGGTGCGGGCCAGCACGAAGACCCCGGCGTCGTTGGCCACCGCCGAGGTGATCGCCACCTCCAGCGAGCCGAACCCCAGGTAGGGGCTGAGCGTCACCGCGTCGGCGGCCAGCGGGCTGCCCCGGTCGAGGTAGGCCTCGGCGTAGGCGGCCATCGTGGTGTCGACGTCGCCGCGCTTGACGTCGAGCAGCACCAGCGTGCCGGCCTCGCGCAGGTCGGCGATGGTGCGCTCCAGGACGGCCACGCCGCGGCTGCCCCAGCGCTCGTAGAAGGCCGACTGCGGCTTGACCACGGCGGCCACGTCGCTGATCGTGTCGGCCACCGTGCGGCTGAAGCGCTCAAGGCCGCCCGGTGAGTCGTCGAGGCCCCAGGCGTCGAGCAACGCCGGGCTCGGATCGATGCCCACACAGAGCGGGCCGAATTTGTCCAGCCTGGCACGCAGGCGTGTGCCGAACGACTCGTTCATCTAGGCCCCCTTGCGACCCCAACGCACACTAACCCGCCGCGGCTCGAATCCGGTAAGCATCGGCCCCGGATGATATGGCTCGGGTCGCGGGTCTTCCGGAAGCGGGCGCCGGGGTAGATGATGCGACATGTACGAGATCGCCCAACGAGTACTGGTGCTGGAGACCGTGCCGCCGCGCGAGGTGGTCGTCACCGTCGGCGTGCCGTACGAGGAGGCGGGGGAGTGGTCGTGCCCGTACCGGATCGACGGGCTGGCCGGATGGGAGCACGAGCGAAGGGCGACCGGCCGCGACGCGCTGGAGGCGGTCGAGGTGGCGCTGGCCATGGTACGGGCCGCGCTGGCCGGCTCGCACGAGGCCAAGGAGGGCCTGCTGCACCCGGACGACACCCCGCCGGACCGGCAACGCACCCAGACCGTGTACGTCAACTGGGACAAAGATCGAGACATCGCCTATATCGCGATGAAGCATGAAATAGTGCCAGGTGAGGCGGTACGACAGACCGTGTCGGAGGACGTCGTCCTCGACTACGGCGCCTCGGGCGAACTGCTCGGCCTGGAGCTCCTCAACGCCGCCACCCGCCTCCCCTCCGAGATGCGCCTCTGAAGGGCCTGCCCGCAACGCCTGAAGGGCCTTCGTTCAGGAGGGCCGCGACGCCGCTCCGAAGGGGCTCAGCCGGTCAGCAGCCAGCGCCAGCGGGGCAGTTCCAGCACCACGGTGACCACCGCCAGCACCGTGACCACCGCGGCCACCGCCGCGTGCCAGGCCACCCACGCCGCCGCCACCGCCGCCACGAGCTGGAGGGCCACCAGCGCCACCGTCACGAACCCCGGCACGGCGACCACCACGCCGCGTTTGTCGCCGGGCGTGGCGAACACCGTCGGCAGCCCGATCAGCACCACCACCGACAACACGGCCGCCCACACCGACCAGGAGGCCAGCGCCCACGGCGTCGCCACCCAGGCGACCAGCTCGGACGCGAACCGGAACACGGGCGCGAGCCCGTCGGCCGGCCGCGGCCCAGATCGGGCGAAACGCCCCGAAGGAGTAGACACGAGGGCACCCTACTCCGCGGGCCACCGCACCCCAGGCCCTACCGTAGGTGACGTGACCCCCGCCACCCGGCCCCGCATCGTGGCCACCGACCTGGACGGCACCCTGCTGACCTCCGCCGGGATCATCTCCCCGCGCACCGAACAGGCTTTGGGCCTGGCCCGCGACGCCGGAGCGGAGATCGTCTTCGTCACCGCCCGGCCGCCGCGCTCCGTCCACGCCATCGCCGGGCAGGCGGGCATGACCGGCCTGGCGATCTGCAGCAACGGCGCCCTCCTGTACGACCTGGCCGCCGCCGAGATCGTCGCCAGCCGCACGATCGAGCCGCGGGCCGCCAGGAAGGTCGCCGACAGCCTGGCCGCGGCGCTGCCCGGGGCGGCCTTCGCGATCGAGACCGGCACGGGCGTGCTCACCGAGTCCGGCTACACCAGGCGGGTCGCGCACGACGTCGAGCACTACCGGGAGGTGGCCTCGGCGTGCGAGGCCGGCGAGCCGATCGTCAAGCTGCTGGTGCTCTCGCCCGTGCACACCGCCGACGAGATGTCCGCCGTCGCCGCGGCGGCGGTCGGGGAGCTGGCCGAGGTCACCCACTCCGGCGTGCCGGGGCTCCTGGAGGTCAGCGCCCTGGGCGTGACCAAGGCGGGCATGCTGGCGGAGCTGTGCGAGGAGCGCGGGGTCGAGCCCGCGCAGGTGGTGGCGTTCGGCGACATGCCCAACGACCTGGCCGTGCTGGCCTTCGCCGGGGCCGGTTACGCGATGGCCAACGCGCACCCGCTGGTGCTGGCCGCGGCCGGGCACCGTACGTCATCCAACGACGAGGACGGCGTGGCCGAGGTCCTCGAATGCCTCTTCGGCTGACCCGGCCGGGCCCGGCGCCCGCCCGCCCCCGCGGGCGGGCGCCGGAGGTCTCAGGCGTCGTCGTCCGACACCCGGGACGTGTCCTTGCACCCGGTGGGCGCGCCGCTCAGCACCGGCAGCAGCCCGCCGCAGGTGCTCACCGGAAGCGACACCGGCTCGACGATCTCGTCGTTGAAGACGATCACGTCGCCGATGAGCGGCCGCGGCCCCTGGGCGGGCGCCGCGCCCGGCGAGGCCGAGGCGTACGCGGGCGCCACGGACGCCAGCAGCCCCGCGCCGGTCAGCAGCGCGACCGCTAGGCTGCGGCGACCCGCTCCTGCGCGACACCGCCGGGCTGCTGTTCCCGGTGCGCCTGCTGGACGTGCCGCCCGCCTGCCATGATCCGATCCATCACGGCCAGTGCGAGCGCCGAGACCACGAAGGTGAGATGGATCAGTGTTTTCCATACGAGTTCCCTGTCGGTGATGGCCGGCCGGGCGGCGTTGATGAAGATCTGCAGGAGGTGCACCCCCGAGATCCCGATGATCGCCATGGCCAGCTTGACTTTGAGGACGTTTGCGTTGACGTGGGACAACCACTCGGGCTGATCGGGGTGTCCGTCGATGCGCAGCCGTGAGACGAAGGTCTCGTAGCCGCCGATGATGACCATGATCAGCAGGTTCGAGACCATCACGACGTCGACGAGCCCGAGGACGATCAGCATGATCGTGGTCTCCGGAGGATTGCCGCCGAAGCCGAGTTCGACCAGGTGGGCGAGTTCGACCATGAACCGCCACACGTACACGACCTGGGCGACGATCAGCCCGAGGTAGAGCGGCGCCTGTATCCACCGGCTGAGGAACATGACGTAGCCCACGTGGTGCAGCATGCTCCGCGGCCGGGGAGCGGACTCGGACTCGGCCACGGTCAACTGTGGCGGCCTCACTACGACGTGAAGATGTTGACCCGGTCGACGATGGCCTGGACATTGATGTTCCCCGGTTCGTTTCGGCCCTCTGACCCGAGGACGATTGGGGGAACGGCGGCCGCCGCCGCCAGAGCGAGGACCGCTGCGCTGGTCAGGATTCGGAACTTCAATGGGGACTCCTCGACTGCTGCTGGTCGGGCACGGGGATGGCGCTGTCGGACGGGGGAAGGGCCGGGATCGGCGGTGCGGCATGGCGCGCCGCACCGCCTTGCGCGGTGGCCCGTGATGGCCGGTCAGGGATGCAGGCAGCCCGCCGCGGGGATCTCCGTCGGGGCCTGAGGGGCCATCGGGTCCACCAGCGTGGTCAGGCCGGTGGCGGACTCGGCGGCGCAGGTCACCGCGTGGGCGGGGTCGACGACGGCGTGAGCGGGCGCCGCGAACAGGGCGGCGGACAGACCGCCGGTCAGAGTGGCGGTCAGGACGGCCGCGGCAAGGGCGGCGCGGCGTGGGACGACAGGCATGAGTACCTCCTGGGGACGGTGGAATCAACCATCGACTTGCTACCCAGAGTAATCATCCAGTAACGCTGAGTTAAAGATTCCTCATGAAGCGGGGGATTGGCAGCCCGTCGACCGGTCCTGGGCGTCCATGACCTCGTCGGCGTGGTCGTGCGCCCAGACGCCGAACGCCTCGATCGGGCCCAGCAGGGTGCGGCCCAGGTCGGTCAGCGCGTACTCGACGCGGGGCGGGGCCTCGGCGTAGGACCGCCGGTCGACCAGGCCGTTGAACTCCAGGCGGCGCAACGTCTCGGTGAGCACCTTGGGGCTGATCCCGCCGATCTCCGCGCGCAGTTCCCCGGGGCGGCGCGGGCCGTGGCGCAGCGACCAGACGGCGACCGCGTTCCAGGTGTTGGCGATCAGGTCGAAGGCCAGTCTGGCCTGGCAGTCGGCGAGGAACACGTGAGCCCTCCGATAGGCACCGATTGGTGTGTGACGACATTTCTACAGTCCTTGTCCTAGTAAAGCCCTTTCAGCTCACGGAGGACGACCATGAAGATCGGGATCTTGGGCGCCGGCGGCATGGCCGACGCGCTCGGCACGCAGTGGATCAGGGCCGGGCACGAGGTGACCGTCAGCGGACGCGACCAGGAACGGGCCCGCGCCCGCGCGGAGAGCATGAACGCCCAGGCCGGACGCCCGGCGGCACGGGCGGGGAGCTGGGCGGAGGCGGCCGCGTCCGGCGACGTGGTCATGGTGGGCGTCCGGGAGGCGGGGCTGGCCGACGTGCTGGCCGCCGCCGGCCCGGCCCTGCGCGGCAAGCCGCTCATCGACGTGACCAACGCCGCCGCCCCCGACAGGTACGACGCCACCCGTCCGCTCGCCCGCCGGATCGCCGATCTCACGGGCGGGCACGTGGTGAAGGCGTTCAACCTGTGCCACGTGGACGTGTGGCGGATGACACCGCCCGTGTTCGGCGGACGCCCGCTGGCGGTGCCCCTGTGCGGCGACGACCCCGGGGCGCTCGACCTGGTCCGGGGCCTGGTCCGCGACCTCGGCTGCACCCCGCTGGACGGCGGCGGCCTCGACCGGGCGGCGCAGCTGGAGGCGACGGCCGCGTTCGTGATCGGGCTCTGGTTCGGCGGCGCGGACGCCCAGGCGATCCTGCCCCCGCTGGCCTCCTCGGGGGCGCACGACCCGTCGTGAGCGTACGCCGCAGGGCGTAGCCGGGATGACGACGGAGGGCGGATGCCCGGCGACGGCGGCGGCGCGATCCTGGGGGCGTCCACCCGAGGTCGAAGGAGAGTCCAGTGGTCACCCAGGTCGTCAAGGGGAGCGGGTACCGGACCGCGTTCAAGGCCCTCGCCACGCTCAGCATGCTGGCGGTGCTGCTGCAGGCCGTCACGGCGGGGCAGCTCATGAGCGGGGCCGGCACGGGCCTGCACGGGGCGGGGGCGGGCGCGGTCCACCTGCTCGGGCTGCTCCAGCTCGTCGCGGCCGTGCTGATGTGGCGGCCGGGGCGCGGCGCCGGGTGGCCCGCGCTGGTCAGCCTGGGGGTGCTGCTCCTCGGCTTCCTGCAGTCGATGCTCGGCGGGTCGGGGGCGGTGGCCGCGCACGTGCCGCTGGGCATGACGATCTTCGGGCTCAGCGTGTGGCTCGTCGTCTGGGCCTGGCGGCGGTGACCGTCCCGGCGGGACCGGCCGGGGGCGGTCAGGTCCCGCCGGGGTGGCGGGCCAGGTGGTCGGCCTGGCGCACGGGCTCGGGGAGGCGGTAGCGGGGGGTGAGCAGCAGGGTCTGGGACGTGGCGGTGTCCAGGCCGATGCGGTGTCCCTGGGAGACGTAGACCGGTTTCGTGTCCCGCCGCGTGCGCAGCGCCCGGCCCACCGTGACGCCCTCGTGGACGATCGGCGTCCAGTCGCCGCGCTCCCGGCCCGGCGGCTCGTGCTCGCCCACGAAGGGCGTCTTGGCCACCCCGATCGCGGGCAGGCCGGTCAGCACGCCCAGGTGGCAGGCCAGGCCGAAGCCGCGCGGGTGCGCCAGGCCGTGGCCGTCGCAGACCAGCAGGTCGGGGGTGACGGCCAGGCGTTCGAGCGCCTCGACCAGGGTGGGCAGCTCGCGGAAGGCGAACAGGCCGGGCACGTACGGGAAGGCCGCCTTGCCGTGGGCCACCGCCCGCTCGACCGGTTCCAGGGTCGCCGCGTCCAGGACGACCGCCGCCGCCGTCACGTCGTCGTCGCCGTGGTAGTGCACGTCGAGGCCGGCCACCAGGGTGAACTCCGTGGGCCCGGAGAGCTCGACGCGTCCGCGCAGCCGGTCCTGGACGGCCTCGGCCTCGGCGACGTCGTCCGGCCAGGGGTGAAGTCTGTTTACCCGCACCCTGCCCAAGTTAGGGCCTTTCGCGCCCGGCCTTGACCGCAAGGCGCCGGACCGGGCCGTCCCCGTGCCGGGACCGCCGAGCCACCACCGCCCGGCCCGGGCCGCCGTGGCAGGGGCCGGGCGGTGGCGGTGGGTCAGTAGGCCTTGATGTCGTAGGAAGCCGCCACGGCCGTGGCATACCCCCAGGCGCAGTGCGCTTCCGACTGCGTGCCGACCCACTGCCACGAGCCGTAGGACTTGACGGTGTAGGAACCGTTGGAGCAGGTCGCGATGGCCCGCACGTAACCCGCACCGCCGGTGCAGTTCGCCCAGGAGTAGGCGGCGTTGTAACCGATCCCGGCGCGGCAGTTGGACGGGAGGGGCTCGGCACTGGCGGCGGAGGGGGTGAGCGAGACGGCGGCGGCCGCGGCGACCAGGGCGGCGGCAAACTTGATCTTCATGGCCAGACGCTAACTCACGGCGGCGGCCTTGACGCCTCTCTGGACCAGGGATGATCGTCCGGATCTCGTCATATGATCAGCGGCCGGGCTCCGTAGGCGCCCGCGTCGCCGGCGGCCCATGAGAGCGGGCGCAGCGGGGAACTCCTTCGGGGGACTCCCCGTTCGCACGGTGAGGAGAAGGAGGCGCGCCATGAACGAGGAGGCACGAACAGGGCGCTCTCCTGGCCCGTGGAAGGCTGTCGTCACCGGCTTGGGGCTGGTCCTGGCGACGATAAGCGCAGTGGTGGGCATTCTGTCCTTTCTGGGCGACGAGGCGGAGCGGGCGGAGGCCCGGCGGGACCGAGCCAGGACGTCGCCGGCGGTTCAGCAGCCAGAGCCTGCCCCGACCGTCAGCCCCAAAAGCCTGGAACTGGCCGAGACGCTCACCAGCGGCACAGGGTGCACGCCCGAAGGGAACATCGCCCTCGACCGCCACGCGAACGGCACCCTGACCTACAACTACTTCCACACACGAGGCGCGGTCACCACCACGGGGACGTTGAAGAAGACGGGAAACTGACCCCCGCCAGGCCGGCGCCACCGGCCCGCAGTCCTGCCGTGGCGCTCAGGCCCGGTCGGCGGGTGTCCGGCCGCTGACGATCTTGGCGAAGCGCAGCGCCACCTCGCGCCAGACCGGCGTGGAGACCGGCTCGTCGGCCACCGCCCCGGCGTAGACCTCCGCGGGGTCGAAGCCGTCGGGCGTCCACTCGCGTACCCGCGCGGGCAGTACCTCGGGATGGAACTGCACCCCCCACGCCCGCTCGCCGACCCGGAACGCCTGGTACGGGCAGGCACGCGTCTCCGCCAGCCACACCGCCCCGGCGGGCAGCCGGGTGACGGCGTCCTTGTGGTGCTCGATCGCGGGCACCACCGGCGGCAGCCCCTGGAACAGCGGGTCGTCGGCCGCCTCGGGCCGGAGCGTGACCGGCAGGCTGCCGTTCTCCGGCGCGCCGGTGTCGCCGGTCACCTCGCCGCCGGCCACCTCGGCGAGCATCTGGCCGCCCAGGCAGATGCCGAACAGCGGCACGCCCTCCTCCAGCGCCTGGCCCACCAGCCGGCGGGCGCCGGCCAGCCACGGGGCCCGGTCGTCCTCGGAGGGCAGGTAGCCCCCGCCGAGCATGATCATGGCGTCGTGCCGGTCCAGCCGGTCGGGCAGCGGCGCGCCCTCGTGCGCGAGCACCACGTCGAGCCGCAGCCCGGCCTCCTCCAGCCAGCCGCCGAGCCGGCTCGGACCGCCGCTCCTGCTGTTCTGCACGATCAGGACGTCACCCATCGCGGGTCTCCACTCTCCGATGTCCGGGGTTCAGGGCAGGTTCGCCGCTCGGGCGGTGTGCCGCAGCAGCAACGCGGTGGTCACCGGGCCGACGCCGCCGGGCACCGGGGTCAGCGCGCCCGCCACCTCCGAGACCGCCGCGAAGTCGACGTCGCCGGTGAGCCCACCGTCGTCGGTGGGGTTGGTGCCCACGTCGATCACCACCGCGCCCGGCGCGACGTGCGCGGCGCCGATGAGCCCGGCGCGGCCGACGGCGGCCACGAGCACCTCGGCCCCGGCGGTGACCGAGGCCAGGTCACGGGTGCGCGAATGGCAGACGGTGACCGTGGCGTGCCGGTCGAGCAGCAGGTGGGCCAGCGGCTTGCCGACCACCGTCGAGCGGCCGACGACCACCGCCCGCCGCCCTTCGAGCGGCACCTCGTAGTGGTCGAGCAGGGCCATGACGGCCGCCGCGGTGGCGGGCGGGAACGCGGGCAGCCCGGCGGCCAGGCGGCCGAGCGAGAGCGGGTTCGCGCCGTCGACGTCCTTGCGCGGGTCGATGGCGGCGGCCAGCGCCTGCGCCGAGGCCCCGGCGGGCAGCGGCGTCTGGAGCATGACCCCGTGGACGGCGCCGTCGGCGCTGAGCCCGGCCAGCGTCTCGTGGATCCTGTCGGGGTCCGCGTCGGCGCCGAGGTCGACGATGTCGCAGGCGACGCCGACGCCCGCGGCCGCCTTGGCGATCGAGCGCACGTACCACAGGCTGGCCTCGTCGGCCGTGGCGACCACGACGGCCAGCCTGGGCTGCGGTCCGGCGGACGCCTCGGCCTGCGTCTGGGCCTTGATCGCGGTGGCCAGGTCGCGGCCGGTCAGCGTCCTCATCGGGTGATCTCCTCGCGTACCTCGGCGGTGATCCGGTCGGCCCCGGCGACGGCCGCCTCGACCCCCGCCAGGCGGGCGGTCAGCTCCTCGCGGACCGGCTCGTCCTTGATGCCGCGCAGGTTGACCTCGACGTTGATCCGGGCGGTGGTGAGCGCGGCGCGGGCGGCGTCGGCGGCTGCGGCGACGTCGGTGACGACGTTGCGGTTGCCGATCGGCAGCAGCAGCTCGCAGAGCTCGACCAGCCGCGTGGCGGTCTCCACCACCCGGGCCGGGGGCTCGGCCGCGCCGGCCAGGGCGCGGGCGATGGAGACGCTGCGCTCCTCGCCCTTGGGCAGCCGGTAGGCGTCGGAGACCATGGTGAAGGCGGCCGCGTCCTCCTCGGCCAGCCGTAGTGCCCCGGCCCGCAGGGCGTCGGTCTCGCCGATCACCGCGGCGACGGTCTCGGCGTGCTCGGCGTACCGCTCGCCGGTGGTGTAGCGGGCCACCATGCCGAGCAGCGCGGCGGACTGCGCCGCGTGCAACGCGGCGGTGGCCCCGCCGCCGGGGGCGGGCACCTTGTCGGCCAGCTCGGCCAGGAAGTCGACGATCTTCGAGTCGCGCATGGCCGCATTCTGCCAGGCCCGGTACGCCGCTACTCGCGGTGCATCGGCCTGGTGACGTCATGGGCCGCGGTGCCCGGCGGCAGGTACGGCGACCCGGCCGCCCCGTAACCGGAGCCGTAACCGGAGCCGTAGTCGGAGGTGTGGACCGACGGCCGCCCCAGGGACCGCCACCGCGACGGGAACAGCGACACGACCAGCAGGGCCACGCCGAGGAACAGCATGACCCCGGTGTACAGGGCGGTCTGCATGCCCGCCGCCAGCGTCCCGGTGACCAGCCCGTCGGGGATCACCCGGACGCCGGCGCTCAGCTCCACCGCGGGCACCAGGCCGAGCGCGGTGAGGGCGAGGCCGCCGAGGAGCGAGGCGATGGGCGACAGGCGCGAGCCGGCCAGGAACGCCAGACCGGCCCCGGCCGCCGCGACCACGCCGAGCCCCAGCCACGAGATGGTGTACCTGGTGGCCATGGTGAGGCCGATCTCGCCGATGCCGTACATGAGGCAGGCGGCGATCAGTGGAGGAAGGAGCAGCCCCGCGACCACTCCCAGACCATGACGGGCACCGTTGGACATGATTAACCCCGTTTGTTCGGCTGGCTCACCAACCTACCGTGATCGCCCGATCAGCGCTTGATGGTGTACTTGTCCCCGTACACCTTCCAGGTCAGCGGCGGCCTGAGGTCGAGGTTGCCCTTCCTGAGGAAGACGCGCTGCATGGTGTCGACCCGGGTGGTGTCGTCGTGGGCGTCCTCGGCCTTCATCGCCGCCTTCCTGGCGTCGAGGAACGCGTTGAGGTAGGCGACCTCGTCGCCGCCGCGGGCGGGGGAGGCGGCCTTGGCCAGCGCGGCCTTCCTGATGCCGCCGAAGCTCAGCTTGTCGGAGCCGGGGCCGTGCATGACCATGGCGTCGTAGTAGGCGAACTGGCCCAGCGCCCGCAGGCCGTCCCTCTTGGCCCGGCGGACGGCCGGGTCGAAGTAGACCCGGTCGCGCTCGTGGTTCTGGGCCCGCCGGAAGGCCGGGTCGGCGGCGGCCTTCTTCCAGTCCCTGACGAACGGCTTCCCGAGGCCCTTGTGGGAGTCGGTGCCGTTGACCTTGCGCAGCGCCGGCAGGTATTTGGCCAGCACGTTCCCTGGCCTGCGCCGGGTGTAGAGCTCGACCAGCTTCAGCATGTCTCCGGTGCCGGAGCAGAAGCCGATGATGCCCGCGGTGTAGCCCCGTTCGTCCTTGATGTCCTCGATGTAGCCGTACTGGGCCTTCCAGTCCAGCGAGGAGTTCTCCGCACTGGACACCAGCCGCATGGCGATGTCCTTCTTGTGCGGATCGTTAAGGTCTGGGGTAGACGCGCCGGTCAGGACGAGGGACAGCGAGAGGAACGTAGCGGTCAGCACCGCTGCAAACTAGCGCAGCGGGCGCAAAGCCGCGAGCTGCTCCGCAAACGGGACGACCTCCCCATCGTCGCTCGACTTCCGCGGAGCCCGGCCCGTCAGCAGGCCGGCCAGCTCCCCGGCGGCCCGGTCGATGCGCTCGCCGAGCCCGTCGGTGAAGGCGTCACCGCCGCCGCCCCAGTCCTCCGAGGCGGCGTAGACGGCGGTCGGCACGACGATGGCCCGCAGGTACGCGAACAGCGGGCGCAGCGCGTGCTCCAGCACCAGCGAGTGGCGCGGCGTGCCGCCCGTGGCCGCGACCAGCACGGGCGTGCCCGCCAGGGCCGTGTTGTCGATCACGTCGAAGAACGACTTGAACAGGCCGCTGTAGGAGCCGCTGAACGTCGGCGTGACCGCGATGAGCCCGTCGGCCTCCGTCACGGCCTCGATCACCTCGCGCAGCCGGGCGCCGGGGAAGCCGGTCACCAGGTTGTTGGCGATGTCCACGGCCAGGTCGCGCAGCTCGACCACGCGCACCTCGGCCTCGCCGGCCAGCCGCCGCCGGGTGGCCTCGGCCAGGCGGTCGGCGAGCAGGCGGGTGGAGGACGGCTGGGTCAGACCGGCCGTGACGACGACGAGCTTCATGGGGGGATCTCCCTTTCTGGAGGTCAGACCTCGACGGCCTGGGACGTACGGGCCTGGAGCAGCGAGGCGTGCGTCGGCGCGTCCGGGACGCCGGCCGGGCGGTCCTTGGCCAGCTCCTTGCGCAGCACCGGCACGACCTCCTCGCCCAGGAGGTCGAGCTGCTCCAGCACGGTCTTCAGCGGCAGGCCGGCGTGGTCCATGAGGAACAGCTGGCGCTGGTAGTCGCCGAAGAACTCGCGGAACTCCAGCGTCCGGTCGATGACCTGCTGCGGGCTGCCCACGGTGAGCGGGGTCTCGGCGGTGAACTCCTCCAGCGACGGCCCGTGGCCGTACACGGGGGCGTTGTCGAAGTACGGGCGGAACTCGCGGACGGCGTCCTGGGAGTTCTTGCGCATGAACACCTGGCCGCCCAGGCCGACGATCGCCTGCTCGGGTGTGCCGTGCCCGTAGTGGGCGTACCGCTGGCGGTAGAGGTTGATCAGGCGGATGAAGTGCTCCTTGGGCCAGAAGATGTTGTTGGCGAAGAAGCCGTCACCGTAGTACGCGGCCTGCTCGGCGATCTCCGGGCTGCGGATCGAGCCGTGCCACACGAACGGCGGCACCCCGTCCAGCGGGCGCGGCGTGCTGGTGAACCCCTGCAGCGGCGTGCGGAAGCGGCCCTCCCAGTCCACGACGTCCTCGCGCCACAGCTGGTGCAGCAGCGCGTAGTTCTCGACGGCCAGCGGGATGCCCTGGCGGATGTCCTGCCCGAACCACGGGTAGACCGGCCCGGTGTTGCCGCGGCCCAGCATGACGTCCACCCGGCCGTCGGCCAGGTGCTGGAGCATGGCGAAGTCCTCGGCGATCTTGACCGGGTCGTTGGTGGTGATCAACGTCGTGGCGGTGGACAGGATCAGCCGCTCGGTCCTGGCCGCGATGTAGCCGAGCATGGTGGTCGGCGAGGACGGCACGAACGGCGGGTTGTGGTGCTCGCCGGTCGCGAACACGTCGAGGCCCACCTCCTCGGCCTTGAGCGCGATCGCCACCATCGCCTTGATCCGCTCGTGCTCGGTCGGGGTCCTGCCTGTGGTGGGGTCCATGGTCACGTCGCCCACGCTGAAGATTCCGAACTGCACTTTAGTCACCATCCATGACTGTTGAATCTTTGACAGGTACCGTAGCGTCCGGCCGCGTGCGGTTATTCCATCATCTCGTGAGGCGTCCCCGTCAGGCGCCCGCGCGGGCACGGAAGGCCGCCGCCTTGGCCCGGTTGCCGCAGCCGCGCATGTCGCACCAGCGGCGGGTGCGGCGGTGGGAGGCGTCGACGTACAGGCGGGTGCAGGGGTCGGCCTCGCACTCGCGGATCAGTGCCGCCTGCGGGCCGCCGAGCAGCTCGATCGCCGCCCGCGCCGTCGCGGACAGCGCGCCGGTCAGCCCGCCGCCGCGCCGCAGGCCGCGCTCGCCGAGCACGACGTCCGCGGGCGCGGGCCGGGCGGTCTCGTTGAGCAGGTCGCGGTCGGCCCGGTCGTACGGGCGGCCCTCGCGGGCGGCCGTGGCCAGCCGGTAGACCGCCTCGCGCAGGGCCGCCGCCCGCGCCAGGTCGTCGTCGCCGGTCGCGGGCGGCTCGTCGAGGAGCCCGGCGGCGACCGTCCAGCGGGCGAGGTCGGCGGGGGCGGCCATCAGGTCGATGCGCGCGCCCCGGCGGTGGCCGATGGTGCCGGCGAGGTCGAGGCCGAGGTTGCCGCTGACGAAGGTGAAGTCCACGACTCCGATGGTAACCGCATTGACAAGTTACTTTCGGCGCTGCGAAGGTTGCTAACCACTGAATGCGGTTATTTGGGGGCGTACGTGACGACACTCATCACCACTCGCGGCGGGACGCGCCGCTTCGGCGCGCGGCACCGATGGGTCGTGCTGTCCGTGGGCGTCGGCGCCCAGGCCGGCTTCTCGGCCATGTTCTCCGGCATCCCGGTGACCGCGGTCTTCATGCGCTCCGGCTACCACCTGTCGCTGGGGTCGCTCGGCCTGGTGCTGTCCTGCCTGGGGCTCGGCGTGGCCGCCTCCGACATCGCGTGGGGCATGCTGACCGACCGGTGGGGCGACCGCCGCGTGCTGCTCGCCGGCCTGACCGCCACGGGCGCGCTGCTGGTGGTGATGGCCGCCGCCGTCACGCCGTCCGAGAACGTGGGGGTGGCCCTGCTGGCCGCGTGCCTGCTGGCCGCCGGTGCGCTCGGCGGCAGCGTGAACGGCGCCTCCGGACGGGCCATCATGACCTGGTTCGCCGACGGCGAGCGTGGGCTGGCGATGAGCATCCGCCAGACGGCCATCCCCGTCGGCGGCGCGGTCGGGGTCGCCCTGCTGCCCTGGCTCGCCGAGCGGTACGGGTTCCGCGCCGTCTACGCCGTACCGGCCGTGTTCTGCCTGCTGGCGGCGGCGGCCACCTGGCGCTGGCTGCACGAGCCGGCCCACGCGACCGCCGCGGCCGCCCCCGAGCCCGGCCCCTCACCGCTGCGCCGCTGGGACGTGTGGCGCCTGGCGCTGGCCAGCGGGCTGCTCACCGTGCCGCAGTTCGCCGTGCTGTCCTTCACCGCGGTCTTCCTGCACGACGTCAAGGGGGCCGGCGCCGCCCTGGCCAGTCTCACCGTGCTGATCGCCCAGCTCGGCGGCGGCGCCGCGCGCATCTGGACCGGCAGGCGCACCGACCGCCACGGCGGGCGGCGCACCTGGATCCGCGCCATCGGGACGCTCTCCGGGGTCGTGATGGCCGCCGCCGCGGTGCTCACCTCCGCGCCCACGCCGGTCACCGTCGCCGCCCTGGCGCTCGGCGGCCTGCTGGCCAACTCCTGGCACGGCATCGCCTACACCGAGATCGCCGCCATGGCGGGAGCGGCCAGGGCGGGCACCGCGCTCGGCCTGGAGGGCACCGCCTGCTTCGCCTCGGGCTTCCTGACCCCGCTGCTCGTCCCCGTGGTGCTCGCCCTCGCCTCGTGGGAGGCGGTGTGGGGGCTGGCCGCGCTCGCCCCGCTGCTGGCCGTGCCGCTGGTGCCCGGGACCGCCGTCACAAGGCGTCGACGGCCGGGGATCGCCTTCACAGGGCGTTGATGGCCGCCGGGCCGAGGATGTGCTCGGGAGCGCCGCGCTCGGCCACGGTGATCATCGCCTGGCCGATGCGCTCGGTCGTCGTCACCTCCGCCGGGAACAGCCGGCGCAGCAGCGGGTAGAGCGGCGCGACCACGACGTAGGCCAGCCGGTACCAGCGGGTGCGCGAGGTGATGCCGTGCATCGGCTGGATGTATCCCGGACGGAACATGTAGGCGTGGAACGGCAGCGCGAGCAGCGCGTTCTCGGTCGCGCCCTTCACCCTGGCCCACATCGCGCGGCCGTGCGCGTCGGTGCCGGCGCCCGAGACGTAGACGAAGGTCGAGGACGGGCTCAGCCGGGCCAGCGTGGTGCCGGCCGCCAGCGTGTAGTCGTAGGTGACGTGCCGGTAGTCCCGCTCGCTCATGCCCGCAGAGGACACACCCAGGCAGAAGAAGCACGCGTCGTAGCCGGACAGCTCGTCCTCGATGGGGGACAGGTCCGACAGGTCGGCGTGGACGATCTCGCGCAGCTTGCCGTGGACCGTCCCCGTGGGCGACCGGCCGACCGTCAGCACAGCCGTCACGCGCTCGTCGAGCAGGCACTCCCTGAGCACGCCGCGCCCGACCATGCCGGTCGCCCCGAAGATGATCACTCTCATGGTTCAGCCAGATCCCACCCGCCGCGCCGCCGCAGCACCCCCAGATAGTACGCCGCCGACAGCACCGCGATCCCGGCCGTGACGTACAGGCTGGGCCGGCCGATCACCGGGTCCAGCGCGTTCAGGTAGATCACGTACGCCAGCGCCGCCAGCGCCGCCACCGGCGCGAGCGGGAACCACGGCATCCGGTACGCCGCGTGGCCGGTCGTGCCGTTGCGCCGCCCCGCGAGCGCGCCCAGGCACAACGCGGCGTACACGGCCACGATCGAGGTGCCGGTCACCACCAGCAGGAAACGCTCGTCGATGAAGCAGCAGGCCGCGCTGACCACGCCGGTCAGCGCGGTGGCCACCCACGGCGAGCCGTACCGGGCGTGGATGGACGACAGCATGCGGCTGACCGGCGCGGGCCAGGCGCGGTCCCGTCCGGTGCTGAACAGCATGCGCGAGGTGATGAGGATGATGGCCAGCACGGCGTTGAGTATGGCCAGCGCGACGGCCAGGGAGATCACCGTGTTGGCCACCGAACCGGCGCGGGCGGTGACGAAGTACTGCATCATGTTCTCCGCGCCGAACAGGCCCTCCAGCGTCGGCGCGCCCACCAGCACCGCCGTCACCGGCACCAGCTCGGCCGCCACGGTGACGCCCAGCGCCCACAGCACGGTCCTGGCGATGCTCTTCGGCGCGTCGTGGACCTCCTCGCCGAAGTAGACCGCCGAGCCGTACCCGTTGTAGGAGAAGATCGCCACGGCGGTCGCGGCGCCGATCAGCCCGAGCGAGGCGGGCACCAGCGCGCCGCCGTCCCCGGCGACCACGGGGTGGGCGATCAGCTCGATCGGCGACCGCTGCGGCCGGAACAGGCCGAGTGCGGACACGACCACCAGCGCGATCATCTCGATGGCCAGGAAGATGCCGGTCACCCAGGCGTTCAGCTTGATGTCGAAGACCGCCACGACCGTGGTGAGCAGGCACGTCACGGCCGCCACCAGCGGCCCGTCCAGGCCGGGGAGGACGACCGACAGGTACGCGCCCACGCCCAGCGCGATGACGGCGATGATGAGCAACTGCGTGATGAGGATCAGCCCGAGCACCACGAACCCGGGCAGCCGGCCGAGCGTCCGGGCGGTGATGGCGTACTCGCCGCCGGTGAGCGGGAACGCCGAGCCCAGCTCGGCGTAGACGAAGGCCATGAACACGCCCACGACGGCGCCGGCCAGGTAGCTGAGGATCGCGCCGCTGCCGGCCTGGGAGATCACGCCGGGGGCGATGATGAAGACCGAGGACGCGGGGGTGATGGCGGACAGGGTGAGGAGGAGGGTGCCGAGGAGCTTGAGTCCCCGGTGCAGGTGTGGATGGGCGGCCGTTGTTGCCACGACGCCTCCTTGGGGGGTTCCTTGAGCGAGTATCAAAGAACTAACCGGGGCCTGCGTCAAGGAGGGCTTGCGTTTTTTGAAGGGCCTATGAAGAATCGCGGCCATGGCGCGACCCAGCCGGGCCCGGGAGAAACGGGCCGAACTCGTCACCGCCGCCCGCCGGGCGGTGCTCGAACGCGGCATCCTCGACCTGCGGCTGCGCGACGTCGCCGAGGTCGCCGGCATGTCGGCCGGCTCGGTGCTCTACTACTTCCCGAGCATGGCCGACCTGCTGCAGGAGGTGCAGCGCGAGGCGGTCGACCGGTTCTGCGCCGCCCGCGAGGCCGCCGCCGCGCGCGAACCCGACCCCCGGCGGCGCCTGGTCATCACCATCGGCAGCGGCCTGCCCGCCGGTCCGGACGACGAACTGTGCGTGCTGCTGTACGAGCTGGGGGCGCACGCCCGGCGCGACCCGGCGTACGCGGCCCAGCACATCAGGCTGTACGAACGGCAGGTGGGCCTGTACGCCGCGATCCTGGAGGCGGGCTCGGCGACGGGCGTCTTCACGTTGACGCGGGACGCCAGGACGATCGCCCGGAACCTGGTGGCGCTGGAGGACGGGCTGGGGTTGCACCTGCTGGACGCGGTGCGGCCGTTCGACACGGAAACCGCCCGCGACCTCCTCCTCTCCTACGCCACAGACACCACCCAATGCCCCCTCCCGACCCCATAGACCTCGCCCTTCTCCACGTCAGCCACGCGCCTCCCTCTCCGCGTTCCGGAGTGTGTGGCCCTGTTACCCCCAGCCACCCCGCGCCACCGACCAGTACGAGGGAACATTCGTCCAATCCTTCGCCGCACCCCGGCCGAGACAGTGGCCCCATGACCAGTTTCACCGGCGACAGCACCAAGAGCACGACCCTCTCCCTGGACGACGGCGACCTCCACGTCTACCAGGACGGCCCCCGCGACGCCCCCGCCCTCCTCCTCATCCACGGTTCCGCGTCCTCGGCCCGCTCCTGGGACCAGTTGGTCCCCCTGCTCACGGGCTCCCACCACGTCATCCGCATCGACCTGCTCGGCCACGGCCGCTCCGCCAAACCGGACGACCGTGACTACACCACCCCGGATCAGGCCCGCCGGGTCGGCGAGGCACTGGACCGGCTCGGCGTACGGCGGGCCGTGGTCACAGGCCACTCCAGCGGTGGCGCGGTCGCCACCGCCCTCGCCGAGGAACGTCCCGACCTGGTGTCCGCGCTCGTCCTCATCAACACCGGCCCCAGCCTGGACGCCTTCATCGCCCCGGCCTCGGCCGCGTTCACCCCCTCACAGTGGCCGCCGACCGACGAACAGCTCCGCGGGTTCGCGAGCACCGGCTTCAGCCGTCCGGGCTACCAACTGCCCGACGAGCTCCTGGACGAGGTGCGCTGCATGACCCTCCACACGCTCGCCGCGACCATGCAGGGCACCCGCGACTACCTGCAACAACGGCCGCTCCCGGACCGGCTGGCGCCCCTCGGCGAACCGCTACTGGTGATCTTCGGCGAGGACGACCGCCGATGGCGTTCCTCGTCCGCCGCCGACTACCGCATCGTGCCTGGCGCGGAGGTCGAACTGCTGCCCGGCCTCGGCCACACCCCCATCCTTGAGGACCCCGAACGGACCGCCGTCCCACTCCTGGCCTTCACCACAACCCACGCCAAGCAGCCCCACTGAACACACCGAAGCGGGCACACCGAACGCCCCCGCCGCAAAGCGGCTGCATGCACCGACAAGACGCCGACCCACAGCCGGCCACGAAGCCGCTCCGCCACCGGCCAAGGCGCAGACCGAGGGCCGGGCGGCTCCGTACGGGCCGTCGCGTCGATCCAGGGTGGCCGTGCAGGTGTTCCCTCCGACCCAGCCCCCGAGGCGGACCCCGCAGGGGGTCCCGGCAAGCTCACTGGGCCGTGCGCCAGCTCTGCTCCTCCACCAGTTCCTCACTCCGCCAGCCACCGGCCGTGCGCCGCATCCGGTGGTGGTACCACCCACCGCCGTGCACGAACCCCTTGGCATCGGACGCGGCCATCTCCCGGGTCGGGGCGAGGGTGTCGGTGAACGGCGCGCTCACCTGCGCCTGGTCACCGGTGAGGACGATCCGCGCGGCCCCGATCAGGTGCAGGCGTCCCGGCCAGTGCGGCAACACCTCGGCGAGCCAGCTCTTGACCTCCGCGAGACCGCCCCTGATCCCGCCCGCGGACCGGTAGTCGATGACCGCGTCGGGGCTGAACACCTCGTCGAGCAGGTCCCACTCACCGGAGTCGACGGCCCGCGAGTAACGGGCCAGCAGGTCGGCGATCTCCAGGCGGTCGGCGATTTCCTGAGCGTCCATGCCCCTGATCGAACCAAACGCTTGCTACCAACACCAGGCCCGCAGTCCGGGAACAGCCGGAAACGCATCAGCCAGGCCGGCGATCCGCCGACCTGGCTGATGAGAGATGGTGGACGATACTGGGAATGTGCCATCTGGGAGCAAAAGTGCCTTGTAGATAGCCCATTGAGACCTCCTGGAGTCAGCACATAGTCAGCACGCCGCGCGATCTTTAACGGGCGTGATGGCCTCCTGGTAGGCCGTTTCCATGACCTCAAGGGCACGGTCCCATGCCTCCTCCAGTAGATGGGCGTAGGTCTTGTTAGGTCTCGTTGATGTCCTTGTGGCCGAGCCAGTGGGACAGGTCGGTGATCGGGATGCCCTGAGAGAGCTGCATCGAGGCATATGCGTGCCTGAGGCCGTGGATGGTGAAGCTGTCAGGGATGCCCGCGACCTTGAGGGCGGCTTTGAACTTGACCCGGAACACCTCGTGGTTGACGTACGGGTGCTTGCGGCCCTGGAAGAGGTAGCCGTCTGGGTTGGTGCCGTGTGTGTCCAGGTGGGTGGTGACGACCGCGTGGACGAACGGCGGTAGTGGTGCGTCTCGGTATTCGCCTTCCTCGCGGTGCTTGAGCGGGCCGAGGCCGTGTTTCTGGGTGACCTGCTGGGAGATCCTGATCCTTCGGCCGCCGAAGAGGAGGCAGTCTTCGCTGAAGGCAAGTGCTTCGCCGATGCGGAGGCCGCATCCGGCCATGAGCCAGATGGCCGCCGCCCAGTCTTTCGGCATGGCGTCGGCAAGCTTGGCGATCTGTGCCCAGGTGGGGACGTAGAAGTCCTTCTTCCCGACCGCTGAGGGAAGTTCGATCTCCGTGCAGGGGGAGTCGGTGAGCAGTTTGTCTCGTACGGCTTCGTCAAGTATGGAGTTGAGTACGGCGTAGCAGCCGTTGATCGTGCTGGCGGCGTAGCCGTCGTTCCGCATCTTGGCGATGAGGTCTTTGACGTGCTGGCGCTTGATGGCGCTGAGTTTGAGGTGGCCGAGGGCGGGTTTGATGTGGTTGCGGAGGTAGGAGCGGTATCGCTCCAGGGTGTTGGGCTTGAGTACGCGTCCGGTGAGCCATTTGTCGGCGTAGTCGGAGAAGACGACCTTCCCGGCTTTGGGGTCGATGACGCGGCGTAAGCCGCTGACCTTGTCGGACTTGATTTCCAGGATGAACGCTTCGGCGTCCTTGCGCATGTGGTGGGGGTAGGACTGCTCTTGCTGTTTGGCGTCGCGCCCGCCGAGGCGGTAGCGGACTACCCAGGAGTGTCCGCACTTGCCCCACACCCGTTCTGCGGTCTTGCGGTCGTCGGCCTTGCGAAGGTCGAGTGCGCGCCCGGCCTTGGTGTCGGCGCACTCACACTTCTTGATCAGGCTGGCCACGTTAGTTAGTTCCCTCGTCTTCCTTGAGTTGTGCCGAGTATTCGGTGAGGACTTGTTCGGCTTCGGCGCTCCACTTTCCGCCCGGCATGCCGGGCATCGGGGCGCTGAGCATGCCCCGCTCTCTCGCGAGGCGCACCCAGTTCTCGGCAGTCCGCCGATCGGCCCCGGTCGCCTGTGCGAGCGCGTTGACGGGGCTCTTGGAGCGGAGGGCCTGGATGGCGTAGGCGAAGGCCACCATCACGTAGAACAGATCTGGTCGCCCCCGGCTGCCAGGCCGAGGGTCTTCCTCGACCATCCGTGTGATTTCACGTGTTGCGGCGTGCAGGACGGAGTTGTGCCGCTGCTGATTCACGGTCTGGAGCTTCTTCCGGCCCTCGATCACTTGCGCGAGTGGGATCGCGCGCAGCGTGCTCGTGGTGATCCCGCGCGCCAGTTCAGTCGGGTCGGCACCGGGGGCAGGCTTGATCGACAGTTCGATGGGGCCGCCCTGCGCCGCATCGTCGGGCCAAACGTAGGTGATCAGCCATGGGCCGACCTGTGCAGTGGCCTGGCTGCCGCCCGCTTGGGGGGCGTCGGTGTGCTCTGTCATGCGATCAACTTATGGGCTAAGTGTGGTGCTTGACAAGATGTCTATATAGGTGGCTTGACAAGAGCCGCATGTATTGCCCAGGCTTTCGTGTGCCCGCCGCGCCGGGCAGGGAAGGGCCAACCAGGTCACGCCCGGCCAGGGCGGTCACGGGCATGCCTTTGACAACTGCACAGCGGACACGAGACGCGAGCGGTACCAAACCTGCGGGCGAAGCGCCCGCACATGGGAGAGGAGAGCGATTGGCCAGCGGTGGCAGTAACCGGCTGATGAGTGTGGAGGAGGTGGCCGCCTATCTCGGCGTGCCCAAGAGCACCGTCTATGACCGATGGGAGCGGTGGGGCCTGACGGGAATCAGGGTCGGCCGCGCTCTGAGGTTCCGACAACGTGACGTGGAGACGTGGATTGACCGCCAGGTCATTGCATGAAGGCTAGCGGAGGACGTATGGATGTGATGTTTGTTAGTGAGCGCAGATCGCACAGGCGGTACAGGCCAAGGTGGTGGAAACTTCAGGGAAGAACGGCCGAGGAGACCTCACAGGCTCTCACTCTCGACCCAGGCTTTCGCCTGTGGCTGCTGGCGGTAGGGCGGGCTTGCCAGGGCGGGCATGCCAACTTTGAGGCCGGGGAACTTCGCGATCTGGTGCCAAAGCTGAACCGCGCAACCGGAGAGGTGGCCGGCTACTCAGATCGGCAGCTAGGACGGCTGATCACGGAGTTGATTGAGGTGGGATTGCTTGCGCCGGAGTTGAACCGGCGATGTCTGGTGATTCCATTCTTGTTGCTGGATGCTGATATCCCATATTCGCCGGTGCCGTGCCCTGAGCACGGGCACGACCTGTCATGGACGCCGGACGGCTGGATAGACCCCACAGCGCTCGCTGCGACGAAATCCGTGTAGGACAGCATCCGTCCATAGATCTGGGTTGATGGACAGTATTTGTCCATGTGCAACGCTGTCACCAGCGGGAATAGCAGACTCCTTCTTATATAGGGGTTCTTCAACGGCGGAGCGAGGGGGAACGATGAGCAGTAGGTGCGGCCAGCCCTTCAGGGGGCTGGTCCTATCTCTTACTCACCATCCACTCGTAAGGGCCTGGAGGGCCTAGCCGGAAGGCCCAACTACTTACCGGTTAGTTGTCTACACAAGGCAGCCTTCGGGGCTGCCAGTGGATTGATAGTTACTTTGAACGATTGGAGGGCCGTTGGCCCTGGCTAACAAGATTTGTAATGAGAGTGGTTGCCATCAGATCGCCGTACGCGGTGAAGGGAAGTGTTCCGCCCACCGCCGCAAGCCGTGGGCGGTGACGTCCAAGAGGAACCTTTCTCGGCCGAAGGATTGGAACCGCCGCCGAAGGGCGGTTCTCAAACGTGATGCCGGAGTTTGTTACTTGTGTGGGCTGTTCGGTGCCAGCGAGGTGGATCACGTCACCGCCGTAGCGGACGGCGGTAGCTGGGACGACGACAACCTTCGTAGCGTCCATCGGGCGTGCCATACGGCCAAGTCGTTGCAGGACCGCCATCGGCGGTCCAGGGCATGAGAAATGAGCTGTGGCGTCGTAAGGCCGGTGGCTCTCTCACCCAGGTTTTCCGCTGTGGGCACTGCGGTGAGCGGGTGCGGGAGACGCGCCAACTCGGCGCGGGCCGCCCCGGCCCGTGGCGTCGGTACTGCTCGGCCGGATGTCGTCAGGCCGCCAAGCGCGTACGTGATCGTGAGCAAGCGCGGGAGCGCTACCGGCTTGCCAAAGGCTTATGCCTGTCGTGCGGCACAAAGATTGAAGCCGAGCATTTCCATCCATACTGCTCAGTGCGTTGTGATGAAGTCCTTTGGGAGCTGCGAACTCTAGTGAGGTGAGTTTTCTCGCCAAAATAACAAGCTTCCCCCTCTAATACAGGTTAGGGAGAGATACCTCGGCTCTCCCCACTTGTGAAAGCCTGTTGAAGGCCCTCGGTGACCTCGTGCCGGGGGCCTTCTTCGTACCCCTACACCATTTGAGAGAACACTGATGATTAGCCATGCCCAGCTTGAGAACATGTGCGCCCTGGAGATCCTCGCCGCCTGGCGGGACGGCGATTTGGACCCCGCCATCCGCATCGTGTCTGTGAACGGCGATTTGGACAACCCGAAGTCGCTCACCTACGCGTGGCAGACAACGCCAGAACATGACGAGCTACGTATGCGCACCTGGTAGGCCCGTCCAAGCCTTCATCGTTGACAACACATAGGGAGTGCCGAAATGGAAAACTCACCAACCAACACGTCTGACGCCGCCCCCGAAATGGAGCCGGTGGCCGAAGTGCCCCCAGAAGGCTCTCAGATCGATTCTGAGGCCGATAAGTGGAAGAGCCTGAGTCGGACCAACGAAGCTCGCTGGAAGGCCGCCAGCGCCGAACTGGAGGCCGTGACCGCTAAGAACGCGGAACTGGAACAGGCTATTGCCGACAGCCAGGCTGAGCACGTGCACCAGCTTGCCGTGATCCAGCTCGACCATGCGGCCAAGGATCGTGGCTTAGAGCTTGGCCCTGAAGCCATCGGCCGACTCAACGTGTCGTCGTTCATCGACGCGGCCGGACAGGTTGACTCGGCCGCCATCGCTGATTTCATCACCACCCTCGTACCGGCCCAAAGCCAGCCCAGGTTTCCTCAGAACGTGGGTATCGGCCCGCAGGGCAGTGGACCGCCAGAAGGTCCCAAGTCCGTGCCCTTGGATGCACGGGCACGCCGGTAGACGTCCCCTCCGAGAAAGGTTTGTTAGTTAATTGGCTATCACCCCCATTCCTCCGTACGCACACGCAGGCACGCATGCATTCGTGCCCACTGAGTGGAGCAGCGAGCTGCTCACACAGTTTGACCCCCTGCTGGTCTGGGCTTCGCCACTGGTGGTGAACACCGACTATGAGGGCGACATCACCGCCCAAGGCGACCGAATGGTGGTCAACGGCCTCATCCGGCCCAACGTAGGCAAGTACAACGACGTGGCCGGAATGACGATCGAAGACCTGAAGACCGTTGAACAGTACGTGGACATCACCGAGGCCGACTATGTGGCCTTCTACGTGCGCAACATCGAGACGGTTCAGGTAGCCGCCGCTTTGGCGGCGCCGGCCACTTTGGAGTCCATCCGCGCTCTCGCGTCCTCCACCGACACGTTCGTTGGTGCCACCATCGCGGCCTCAGCCTCCAGCCTGCCTCAGGTGGACGTGAGCAGCCTGCCCACAAGTGTTGCGAAGGGTGAAGCGCTGCTGGAAGCCATCTTCGACATGATGGAGAAGCTCGACGGCAGCGACGTGCCCGCAGGCCGATACGTCGTCGTCTCGCCCACGGCCAAGCGCTACCTGATGCGCGCCCCCGACGTGGCCAACGCCGCCGCCCTGGGTGAGGCCGGAGCCACCGCCAACGGTGTCGTTGCCCGCCTGGCCGGGTTCACGCTGCTGTCCACCACGGCCATGCCGAACGGCGTGGACATCCTGGCCGGGCACAAGTCGTTCACCACGTACGCCAGCCAGTTAACCGACTTCCGTAGCCAGCCGGTAGAGAAGTATCGACGTGACCAGATTGACGCCCTGCACCTTTACGGCGCGCGGGTGCTGTCTTTCCCCGGCGGCAAGCAACCCACCGCACCCAACGTCGCCGTGCAGAATTCCGAGGGCCTCGTGAAGGCCGCCGTGAAGTGGGCCGCTTAAATTCATTTCGACTATCCCCGAACTCATCGCCTGGGTTCGGGGATTTCTTTGTTTTAAGGGCTGCGGGTTTGTTAGTTCTTTCGCCCTCACATGAGGGTGTTACTCCAGGTCAGCGCACAGATGATGCCCTGCCTGAAAAAGTTCGAGACCCGTACTTGGTCGGAGGAAGGTACCCCCTGGCGGGGTCCATGGCCTCATCGAAAGTGCATTACCCCAGGGTGCGGGCAGCGCACTAACAAACACCGATTTTCCTGGAGTTTCGTAGTTTTGTGTTGACAGACAAAACTCGAATGGCTAGCTTTCTCGGCGCTGGCTCCGATTCAACCGGGTAAACGAACAAACTCGGGACTGCGAGACAGCGTTAGACATAGACCAGCCCCAGAGCGACACAGATTGCCGTCCTAAGCGCTCTGGGGCCAGCAGAGGAAGGCTACCAAGCCATGCAGAGCAACGCTCCTGTTATCTCCAACGAGGCGTTCCACGGGCTCTTTGGTCGCATCACTGATGCGCTCGACCCCTACACCGAAGGGTCCAAGGTCGGCGTCATGGTGTCCCTCATGTCGGCCTACAGCGCCTACATCGGCTACAGGCCGACCGTCGAGACAGGCAAGGGCTCTTCCCCGCTGGCACTGTGGGGTGTCCTGGTCGGGCGTAGCGGTGTCGGACGGAAGGGCACCGCTACCGGCATCGCGCGGCGCGTGATCGAGTCCGCGTTCGCCACGTTCGCGGAGGAGAGCGTGGTGGAAGGGCTTCCGGCCACGGGCCTGGGGTTCATCACCGAGCTGGCCGACCGGGCAGAGGGCACGCTGGCCAACCCGGTGTGGTTCATTGAGGAGGAGGGAGACGCGCTCCTGTCCAACGCGCGCCGGGATGCCAAGGTGGGCGTCTACCTCCGCAAAGCGTTCGACGCCCAGACCATCGCCCACAAGACCAAGCTGGATGACCTCCGGGTGAGGCGTCCGCACCTGGGGCTGATCATGCACGTGCAGCCTCGCAACTGGGCTGCTGTGGCGGGTGGCAAGGACGCCACCGGGGGCACCTGGAACCGTCTTCTCCCTGTGTGGGTGCAGCAGTCCAAGACGCTGCCGGTGTTCGAGTCCTCCGACGCCCACGAGGCCATCCGGCAGGCCGCGCGTGCACTGCGGCAGTCTGGCGACTACGCCCGCCAGGTGGACACGGTGACCGTACCGGGGTACGTGGCCCGCGTGTTCGAGGCCAAGCACCGGCCCATCGTGGAAGCCATGATCTCCACCGAGGCCATGAGCCAGTACGCCGAACGCGCGGTGGCCTACATGATCCGGCTGGCCGGACTATTCGCCCTGTCGGAGCGGCGTGATGAGATCAGCGAGCGCGACTTTGACGCCGCTCTGGCCCTGGTCTGCTACTCCATCGAAACTATCGCGTACGTGCTTCCCGAGGCCGAGACTTCGGAGGAGGCCAGTCTCGCCGTGAAGGTCGAGAACTTCGTACGGGAGGCCGGGGAGGCTGGCCGCACGGCCACCGAGATCTATCGAGCCCTGAACATCAAGGCGGCCGATCTTCGGGAGATCGTGGCTCAGCTCGACACGATTGAGGTGGCGAAGGGGCACAGTGCCAAGGGCACCGGGGGTCGTCCGAGCATGCGCTACCTCTACGTTGACTCTGCGGTCGCCGAAGCAACGAACGAACTCCACGCGGAGGCGACCCCGGAGATTGTTACGGAGGATCCTGCCGAGCTTGCCACGCACGAGGAGGAGACGGCTCCTGAGGAGGAGGCCGTCCCGGTGGCTGAGGTTCCCGCTTTCCTGCCCTTCCTGAGCGATGACGAGTGGGACGAGATCGACGCTGCGCGCAGCGTCACGCCCGAGCCTGAGACGACTCCTGAGCCCGAGCCGGTTGCGGAGGTCACCGAGGAGCCTGCCGTCTCGGAGGAGGCCGTGAAGGCGTTCCTGTCCTCCCCCGCGGGGGCGGAGATGCTTCAGGAGATCCTGATGACCATGATGGCCAAGCAGGCCGCCGCCAGCGCTCCCCAGACGGCCACGGTGACCAAGGCTTCTCGCAGGAGTCGGGCCAAGGGCACCCCTGAGGCCCTGTTCCAGGCTCCCGTGGTGGCGGCGTAGCAATCCGGCAGAACCAGTAGAACTATGCCCCCGGCTCACGGGTCGGGGGCCTTCGCCGAGTTGCTTGTTGCGGCGAACCGCGTTGGTCTTCGGGGCAGGGCCTCTGTCAGTTATGGCACATACCTCCTTCCATGAGAAGCCGCTCTTCGACGTAGTTGCTCGGTACGATGAGATCACTGCCTTCCAGGGTGCGATCTGGAGAGGGCAGTGCGGCAGTCTCGTCGGTGCAGAAGTGGCGCGACTGACGCTCAAACCGGCTGAGCCCTAAAGCCGGACGAGTTGTCCATTAGTAGGATCGACTGATGCACAACTTAGTTTGCGCTGCCCTTTGACGAGACCCGCAACGCTGCGGTTGCGTATGGCTGTCTGGCGTGCGTGTAGTCAGTCCGACTTGCATACCGATTAGCTGCGGGGAGGGAAGATGCTTAGCTGCACTGCACTGGTGGGCTGAGATAGATCGCTATGGGGACCAATCCGGGAGCATGGCTCTCGGGCTTGGGCCCCGCTGGTGCGGCCCTCATCCTCGCCGGATGCGTACTTGGGATCCTGGGCGCCAGGTTGATTCTGGCAGCAGCCCACAAGTACAAGCTCGGCAGTGGAGAGGTACGTATCTCTTGGAAGGAAATCTCAGTCCGATGGAGCCAAGAGGCGCCACAGGAAGAGTCTGAGGCGTTAAAAGCGCCAGAAGACACACCCGCGGTTGAGAAGCCGCAAGCAGCCGCAGGCGAAGACGTCACCCCGGATGGGGGTGATGCAGTCGCCTAGACAGGCCCCCTCGCTCGAGGGGGCCTTCTGCATGTTGAGCAGGATGGAGGGACTCGAATCCTCACTCCCCACCCTCTTTCCCTGATGAAAAAGTCGGGCACTCGGGGCGAGGGTGCACGCCTACAGCACATCCCTAGGCTGCGCCCAGTCGGTAGGGGGTGAAGGCGCTGCAGCAATCGCGAGACTCTGGGTCTCCCTGCCGGCCTATTCTCGGCTTGTAAGTCGCCCCCCGGCCAGAAGCGCCGGCTGCACGTCATGTAGCCGCACGAGCAGCTCACGAGCGAGCGCGTGATGCATGTCGTAGTCGTCGAACCTGAGGATGGCGTTGCCTTCGAACGGCACCACTGGAGGCAAGTAAGGAACAAACACATCCGCTCGTACTCCGAAGGCAGAGCAGTCGCCCACGGTGAAGACGGCGGCGTTGCGTCGTAAGTGGGAACACCGTGAGATCGCTTCCGGGATGCACGCCCGGCATGTCGGCGGCGCGTTGGTGTAGCCGTCGCCCTCGCGCCCGTCACCGGACAGCAGCCACCAGATCCGGCCCGTGTCCCGATCTACAGCCGACCGTGCGCACACCTGGCACAGCCGCTTGTCCATGCAGCGCCACTGCCGCAGCGTATTGACCGTCGTGAAGTCGGGTCGGCCCGCACGGTTCTGGCCCTGTCGCAGGAGGAGGGCACCGTTGCGGAAGTCGTCCCGCTGGGGCACGGCGTAGCTCAGCCGCAACCCGCCGCGACGCGGTACCCACTTCAGCGGAGGGTTCTGAGCCTCACCTGTCCACCCGATCACGTACGGGTAGCGAAAGCTCGTCTCCGACAGCTTCGTGATCAGCGTCACGACGCCTCCCGGTCGTAGCCAGGGATGAACGCCGCGCGCAGCTTCTCAAGGGTGGTCACGTGTGCCCCATGCTCATGGCGATCTCCAGGGCAACGTCCTGGGGCCGGTGCTCCGGCACCACCCGCATGCGGTCGGCAAGCGCCGCGTTGTTATCGGCCACGCGCGCCAGCTCGACCATGTAACTGCCCGAGCGCGCCCCCAGCGTGACAGTGGCCACCGTCCATCCGGCGTCGGCGTAGATGACCAGTTGTGGGGGGTGCCACAGCGGCTCGGCAGGTGACTCTGGCCCGCTCTGGCGGGGGTCCGTGGAACAACGCTTGACGAGCTGGGCGTTCACTCCCGACACCGTCAGATGGGGAAGAATCCGTTCAAGCGCGTCACGCTGCGCGTTCGCAGCGTTCTCCGGGATGGGGTCTCCTACCGTGTAATCGGTTGCGGGGGTGGGGTGCGTGAGGGCCATGCCTCGACGCTAGGAGTGAAGGATCTCGGCATCCAAGGTGTTTGCCGCTCTTTGCCGCACTAACTCAGCCGTGCCCGTGCCTCGCGGATAAGCGTCTTGGCTTTGGCTCCGTACACGGCGGACGCCGCGAGCTGCTCAAAGGCTCGCTCGTACAGTGCGACCTCATGAGACTGGCTCAGGGCCAGGCTGGCGGTAAGGGTCTCGATCTGGACCACGCGGCGATCGAGGATCCAGAAGCCCGTCAAGGGCAGTGCTTTATGGCGAGCTGCGGTGGGGATGATGCCCAACCTGACCGTGGGCAACTCCATGTCGTGAAGGAGCTGATCGAGTTGGCCCGGGATCACGTCGGGGGGCACGACGCCTGCGCTGAGGGCCACTTCGCAGATCACCGCATGGAAGCGATGCTTCTTCCGAAAGAGGATGTGACGACGCTCCATCCGGGCTTGGACCCCTTGTGCCACGTCGTTGGGTACACGCAGTAGCTCCACGACGCTGGTCATCACCGAGCCGGCGTATTCGGGGGTCTGGAAGAGCCCGGGTATGTAGAACGTCTCGAACATACGAAACAAACTCGTCTCGGCTTCCATCGTCAGCCGGTCACGCTGACGCTTACGCGTTCCGATGCTGAGTTGCCTCCGCCATTCCACGTACATGGTCTCGATGGAGCGGAGCGTGGCCACCAAGTCGGCTAGCTGATCTTCCGCGTGGCAGTGCTCGCACCACACCCGTAGATCGTCCTCGGAAGCGTTGCGCTTGCCGTACTCGATACGGGAGACCTTGGAGGAGTGCCAGCCCGCCATGGTCGCCAGCGCGACGCCTGACAGCCCGGCATCCCTGCGGATGTCCCTCAGGCGCACGCCGAGTGCCTCGCGTGCCTTCTGTGCTGGCGTAGACACTGGAGCGGCTACGCGACGTACAGGGCGTAGGGAATCGCCCTCGCCCACACCTGGTCTCGCGCCGTGCGGCATTCCTCAAGCAGGCCGGGATCAGAGACTAGGCCGAAGCCTCCTGAGGAGCCGTCCGGCATGAACAAGCTGAGGACCAAGGTGTCCTCGTCGAGCAGCCAGTAGTCCTCTTCGGGCAGGTGGAGGTCGGCGGCCTGATGTCGGGGCAGATAGCGGATGTCCTCGCCTGCCTCGATGTTCTGGGGATCGATGGTCATGGCCCATTTGATGTAGTCGCTCAAGGGCTCGGTCACGATCCGGGCCCGCTGGATGATCGTGCCTCGGCGGGTGGACATCCGGGCGAAGGACAACCAGGACTGGTGCCACTGGTAGTCGTCCGTTTCGCCCAGAAGCCACCTGCGGAACGGTCCCTCTTCGTCCTCGACGCCGTAGGAGTCCCTCATCTCCAGATGGAAGGCTCGCCGACGCCTGAGCCACAGCGCCCGGAAATCGTCACGGGTTAGGCGCTGCGTCTCCATGGTCGAGCCACTCCTTGGGTAGGTGCCGCATCAGTTCCCTGGGAACCTCCAAGAACGTCTCGTGGTCGGGTACGTCCTTGAGGGTTTCGAGGGCTTCGGAGTCTGTGATCTTCCATCCTTGCACCACGATGGTGCCCCGGTCGGTGGCGTACAGGGTTGGGGACTGATCCCCGGTCGTCTCCTTGCCCAGGAACGTCAACTTCATGATCGCTACCTCCGCTGGAGCTTTGCCGCACTTTGCTCGACTCCGCGATCGTCAGCCCAGGTCGGAGCTACGTCAACCCCTCGCTCGGAGAAGCGTCTGTCATGGGGTCAGCACAACGTCAGCACCGGTGCTGACAACAACCCTGATCAACCCGGAACAACAAGAAGCCCCAGACTCTCGGCGTGTGCCGTGAGCTGGGGCTATAGCTCCTGTTGGACCAGGTCAGACCTGATCTGCTATGGAACCTGGTGGACGATACTGGGATTGAACCAGTGACCTCTTCCGTGTCAGGGAAGCGCTCTCCCGCTGAGCTAATCGTCCTTGCAGAGGTGGCGACGGGATTTGAACCCGTGTGGACGGCTTTGCAGGCCGCTGCCTCGCCTCTCGGCCACGCCACCGAGCCGGAAGCTCCGAGCGGAAGACGGGATTCGAACCCGCGACCCTCACCTTGGCAAGGTGATGCTCTACCACTGAGCCACTTCCGCGTGCACCCTGCTCGTGCCGGGCGACGAGAGAACTCTAGCGAATCCTCGCCGAGTCCCCAAACCGGAGCGCTTCCGCGCAGGTCGTCCTAGGTGTGGCCGCCGTTGACGGTCACGCGCTGGCCGGTGACGAACGCGCCGCCGTCCGAGGCGAGGAAGGACACCGTGGCGGCCACGTCGGCCGGCGTGCCCATGCGGCCGAGCGGCACCTCGGCCAGGTAGTCGGCCTCGTCGTCGCCCGCGTGCCGCTCCACCGGGATCCAGCCGGGGGCGACGACGTTCACCGTGATCCCGTACGGACCCAGCTCGCGCGCCCAGGCCTGGGTCATGGCGTGCTGGGCGGCCTTCGCGGCGATGTAGGCGGACATGCCGGGCAGCTTGCGGTCGACGATGTCGGAGCCGATCTGGATCACCCGGCCGCGTCCCCGTTCGCGCATGCCTGGCAGTACGGCCTGCACCAGCAGCGTGGGGCTCTTGACGAAGAACAGGAGCTGGTCGAGGTGGTCCTGCCAGGTCAGCTCCTCGACCGCCACCGACGGCTGCGGCCCGGTCGCGTTCACCACCAGCACCTCCACCGGCCCGAGGCGGGTCGCGACGCGGGCGACCAGGTCGGCGGTCTGGCCCTCGTCGGTGACGTCCCCGGCGAACGCCTCCGCCGCGCCGCCCTCGGCCCGGATCTCGGCCACCACCTTCTCCGCGCCCGCGCGGTCGGAACGGTAGTTGACGGCGACGGCCAGACCGTCGGCGGCCAGCCTGCGCGCGATCACGGCTCCCAGGCCGCGCGAGGCTCCGGTGACGAGGACGACACTCATGCCGCGCACTCTAACCCCCGCCCAACGCCGCCCGCGCACCCCCAAGCGGGCCGTTGCGAGGAGGGGCGACACGTCCGGCAGGGGGCGCGGGGCGGTGGGTTGGCGTGAGGAGGCGAACCCACCGCGTGCCGCTCAGGTCAGCGGCCCAGTTGCATGCCCGCCGGATGCGGCCCCTCCGTCTCCAGCCGGTACTCCCGCCCCGACACCGCCCGGTTGTCATCGATGACCTGCTCCGACGCCGGCTTCTCCCCGCCCATGACCGCCTCCTGCATCCGCGAGAAGCGCTCGTGGGCCTCCTGCACGTACCCGGTGCCCAGGGTGGTGCAGTCGATCTGGGTGGTTAGCAGCTCCCGCAGGTACGCCTTGTTCGGCTCGAACGTCACCGGCGGCGGCAGCTCAGGAGCCAGCACCTGGTCGGGATCGCGCCCGTCGAACCGCTTGAACAGCTCGCAGGCCAGCCGCAGGTGCTCGATCTCCATGTTCAGGTGCAGCTCCCAGACGGCCTTCACCTTCGGGTCGGACTCGGTCTCCATGAACGAGTGGTACAGGTAGCACTCGTTGTACTCGTGGTTGAGCAGCATCTCCCACCAGCTCTCGCCCGGGTCGACCAGCGACTCGTAGTGGGTGACGTGCTCCTCCTCCACCATGCCGATCTCCTGGTAGAGGCGGCGCGCGATCGGCTCCATGGCCATCGGCCCGACGTTCATGTAGTAGTTCATGGTCTGCTGCTCGGCGGCCATCACGGTCAGGGCGTGCAGCTTGGACAGCGGCTCGGTGCGGTGCCGGTCGTAGGGCTCGCGCACGTTGTCGACCGGGTCGCGGTGGTGCAGGTACGTCGGCCGCCCCGGCATGACCTCGGTGACCCCGTCCACGATCTTCTCGGCCTTGCGGTGCTCGATCATCTCGTAGAGGTTGGCGTACCGGTAGAGATGGTCGAAGTCCTCCAGCACCCCGAACTGGTACGCCTGCGTCAGGTACGGGTCCGGCTCCATCCGGGCCACCCACGCCGTCAGGTCCACGGCGACCTGCTCGTACGCGATCGTGGTCTCCAGCACCGACGAGACGCCGGGCAGCAGCCAGTTGACCACCTTCTGCTGCTGCGCCTCGATGTAACGCACCCGGGCGAGCTGCCGCTTGAGCTCCAGGTCGGTGCAGTGGCGGGCGAGCTGGTGGCTGAACAGGATCGCCTCGGTCTCGATGCCGTTCATCGTGATGATCCGGCAGCGGGTGTAGGGATCGACGTGGTCGGGATCGATGGGCGGGACGTCGAGCTCCCGCCAGTTGCGCAACTGCTCGTCCAGCGGGATGCCCCGCTCCTGGAGTGGGTCGAAGGCCATGTCGCTGCGCCTACCCGCGCCATAGTGGGGCAACCTCCGCGTTGCGTCGCCGAACGACCCGCGTTCGGTAAGGAGGAGCGTGCCGGACCGGCGCCCGGGTAGGCCGCTGGACGTGGCTGAACACGATGTCATCGACGTGCTGATGGCCCAGCACGGCCAGATCAGGGACCTGTTCGACGAGGTGGAGCAGGCGCCGCCGGAACGGGTGGAGGAGGCGTTCGAGCGGCTGATCCGCCTGCTGGCCGTGCACGAGACCGCCGAGGAGGAGATCGTCCACCCGTACGCGCGCAGGAAGGTGGACGGCGGTCCCGGCGTGGTGGCCGACCGGCTGGCCGAGGAGAACCGCGCCAAACACCTGCTCGTCGAGATCGACCGGGCGGGCGTGGACGATCCGGCGTTCTGGGAGAAACTGGCCGAGCTGCGTACGGCGGTCACCGCGCACGCCCGCAGCGAGGAGCGCTACGAGTTCGCCCAGCTCCGCCACCACACCTCCGTCGTGGAACGCCGGGCCATGGCCGCGGCGGTGCGGGCGGCCGAGGCGGTCGGGCCGCTGCGGCCGCGTCCCGGCGTGGAGTCGGCGACCAGGAACGTGCTGGTGGGCACGCCCCTCGCGCTGATGGACCGGGCCCGCGACATCATCAGGAAGGCCCTGGGGAACCGCGGCTGACACTTCGTTCCTGAGCGAAATGTCGGTGTATTAGCGTCGTGAGCATGGAGTACATCGCTCGCGACGCCGACATCGCGCCCGTGGCCGCGCTGATCGCCGACCCCACCCGTGCCGCCATCCTGACGGCGCTGCTCGGCGGCCGGGCGCTGGCCGCCGGCGAGCTGGCCAGGGTCGCCGGGGTGAGCGCCGCCACCGCCAGCGCCCATCTGGCCAGGCTACTCGACGGCGGCCTGGTCGACGTCGTCCGGCAGGGCCGCCACCGTTACTACCGGCTGGCCGGGCACGAGATCGCCGAGGTGCTGGAGACGCTGGCCAGGGTGAGCGCCCGCCCGCCGGTGCGCTCCCTGCGGCAGTCCCGGCAGGCGCGGCTGCTGGAGGAGGCCCGCACCTGCTACGACCACCTGGCCGGACGCGCCGGCGTCGCCCTGCTCGACCACCTCAAGGACGGCGGCCACTACGACCGCCAGGACCTCACCCCGGACGGCGAGCGGCTGCTCATGGGCCTGGGCGTGGACGTCGAGGGCGCCCGCAGGGCCAGGCGGCGCTTCGCCCCGGAATGCCTCGACTGGACCGAACGCCGGTCGCATCTCGGCGGCGCCCTGGGGGCCGCGATCACCGACGTCCTGCTGGAACGCGGCTGGTACCGGCGTGGATCGGTGCCCCGCGCGGTGGTCCTCACCGACGAAGGGAGGGAAGGGCTGGCGGCGATCTTCCCGAGTAAGGAGCTAACATCGGGTACGCCGGTTACCTAAGTGAGAGAGACGATCATGCGCGACAACGGAGTCGTGAACGTCGGCCCCGAGCCCTTGAGCTTCGACGACGTCATCAGGGTGGCCCGCCACGGCGCCCCCGTGCAGCTCACCGACGACGCGGTGGCCGCCATGGCGGCCGCCCGCCAGCGAGTGGACGAACTCGCCGAAAGCCCGGTGCCCGCCTACGGCGTCTCCACCGGGTTCGGCGCGCTGGCCACCCGGCACATCGACCCCGCGCTGCGCGCCCAGCTCCAGCGCTCGCTGGTGCGCTCGCACGCGGCGGGCAGCGGCCCGGAGGTGGAGACCGAGGTGGTGCGCGCGCTCATGCTGCTGCGCCTGCACACCCTGGCCACCGGCCACACCGGCATCCGGCCGGGCACCGCCAAGACCCTGGCCGCGCTGCTGACCACCGGCATCACGCCGGTCGTGCACGAGTACGGCAGCCTCGGCTGCTCCGGCGACCTCGCGCCGCTGGCCCACGTGGCGCTGACGCTGATGGGCGAGGGCGTCGTCCGCGACGCCGCCGGCGAGCTGCGACCGGCCGGGGACGCGCTCAAGCAGGCCGGCATCGAGCCGGTCGAGCTGGCCGCCAAGGAGGGCCTGGCCCTCATCAACGGCACCGACGGCATGCTCGGCATGCTCATCCTGGCCATCTCCGACCTCACCAAACTGGTCAGGACCGCCGACATCAGCGCGGCGATGAGCGTGGAGGCGCTGCTCGGCACCGACCGCGTCTTCATGCCGGAGCTCCAGGCGCTGCGCCCGCATCCGGGCCTGGCCAGGTCGGCCGCCAACATGACCAAGGTCCTGGCCGGCTCCGGCGTCATGGCCAGCCACCGCGACCCGCAGGCGTGCACCCGCGTCCAGGACGCGTACTCGCTGCGCTGCGCGCCGCAGGTCGCCGGCGCCGCCCGGGACACGATCGCGCACGCCGCCACCGTGGCCGGCTGGGAGCTGGCCAGCGCCGTGGACAACCCGGCCGTGCTCGACGACGGCCGGGTGGAGTCCAACGGCAACTTCCACGGCGCGCCCGTGGGCTACGTGCTCGACTTCCTCGCCGTCGTGGCCGCCGACCTGGCCTCGATGTCCGAACGCCGCACCGACCGCTTCCTGGACGTGGCGCGCAACCACGGGCTGCCCGCGTTCCTGGCCGACGACCCCGGCGTGGACTCCGGCCACATGATCGCCCAGTACACCCAGGCCGCGATCGTCTCGGAGCTGAAGCGGCTGGCCGTGCCCGCCAGCGTCGACTCGATCCCCAGCTCGGCCATGCAGGAGGACCACGTCTCCATGGGCTGGTCGGCGGCGCGCAAGCTGCGCAGGTCGGTCGACGGGCTGACGAGGGTGCTGGCCGTCGAGGTGCTCACCGCGGCCCGCGCGCTCGACCTGCGCGCCCCCCTGGAGCCCGCGCCGGCGACCGCGGCCGTGGTCAGGGCGCTGCGCGAGAACGTGCCCGCGCCGGGCCCCGACCGCTTCCTCGCGCCGGAGATCGAGTCCGCCGTGCGGCTGGTGGCCGAGGGCGGCGTCGTGGCCGCGGCGGAGTCGGTCACCGGGCCGCTCGAATAGCCCGTCCCGCTCAGCGGGGGAGGGCGACGATCAGGTCCATCTCCATCACGAGCCCCGGCCGGAACAGCTTCGAGACCTCGACGGTCGTGCTGGCCGGGGGAGTGCCGGTGACGTACCGGTTGCGCACGTCCCTGAGCTGGAGGATGTCGTCCATGTCCGTCAGGTACGTGCGGATGAAGGCGACGTCCTGCCAGGACGCGCCCTGGTCGGCCAGGATGCGCGTGGTGACCGCGAAGATGTGCTCGGCCTGGTCCTTCAGCGAGCCGGGGGCGACCACCGTCCCCTGCTCGTCGAAGGCGGCCTGGCCGGAGACGTAGAGCATGTCGCCGACCCGCACCGCGTGCGAGTAGGCGCCGTTCGTGGCCGGGATCGTGGACAGGTTCAGCGGCACCGCCCGGGTGGCCGGGGCGCCGCCGACGTGCTCGGCGACCGCCGTCAGGTCGCGGTCGCCCAGCCCGGCCGCCCGCGCCTCCTGAAGGCGCTGCCGGGCGGCCGTCGCCAGCGACGCGCCCTCCCACGCCGCCAGCTCCAGGTCCTTGGCGGCCAGGCCGAGCGCGTACCGGGTCTCGGTCGCGGGTGTGCGCAGCCGTTCGGCGACCTGGCCGAGCGGGGTGCCCGCCAGCACGTCGAGCAGCGCGTCCCGGTCCACGCCGTGCGCCGCCCCGTACGCCAGCGTCTCGGCGACCAGCACCTGCGCGGGCACGATCGCGCTCATGACGGCGAGCTTCATCGCCGCGCCGGACCCCGGCGGCCCGGTCTCGCGCACCTTGCCGAAGACCGACAGCACCTCGCGGCAGCCCGAGACGTCGCCACCGGCCAGCACCACCAGCGAGCCGTCCGCCGCCGGGCCCACACTGCCCAGCACCGGCGCGTCCACCAGGCCGACCGACGCCGGCAGCAGCGCGCGTAGTTCACGCACCGCCTCCGGGCCGATCGTGGACATCTCCACCACCGTCGCGTCGGGCCGCAGGCCGGGCAGCGCGGCCGTCAGCACCTCGCGCACCGCCGCCGGATCGCTGAGCATGGTGATCACCAGCTCGGCGCCGTCCACCGCCTCGGCGGCCGGCACGCCGGTCCCACGCCGCCACGTCGTCACCTTGTGCCCGGCCTCCACGAGTCGCCGAGCCATGGGGACGCCCATGCGTCCCTGTCCGAGAAATGCAATCACGGGAACAGTCAACAGGGATGCGAGGTATTCCACCACCGACTAGATTGCATGGCAGCCATGCATGACACGAATGCCTTCGACCTCCAAGCCCTCCGCCTCTTCGACGAGGTGGCCAGGAGCGGATCCTTCACCGCCGCCGCCGAGCTGCTCGGCTACACCCAGTCGGCGGTCTCCCGGCGCATCGCCGCGCTGGAACGGACCGGCGGCGGCCCGCTGTTCGAACGCCTGCCGCGCGGCGTGCGCCTGACCCCCGCCGGCACGGCCCTGCACCGGCACGCCGTCGCCGTGCTCGACCGGCTGGCCCGCGCGGGCGAGGAACTGGCCGCGATCCACGGCGGACGCGGCGGCACACTGCGCGTGGGCGCGTTCGCCACCGCCAACGTCGACCTCATGCCGGACACACTGCGACGTTTCATGGCCGCCCATCCCGGCGTCGAGCTGCGGATGACCGAGGGGCTGACCGCGCGGCTCGTGGAACGCCTGCACGCCGGGGCGCTCGACGTGGCCGTGATCAGCGACTACCCGGCCGGGCTGCCCGCCGAGGGCGCCCGGCTCGTGCGGCTGCGCGAGGACCGGCTGTTCGTCGCGCTGCCCGCCGGCCACCGGCTGGCCCCCGACGCCGACGTGGACCTGCGCGACCTGGCCGAGGAGAGCTGGATCGAGGCGGCGCCGCGCGGGCAGCCGACGCCGCTGGTGGCCGCGTGCGCCGCCGCCGGGTTCACACCGCGAGGCGGGCTGCGGGTGGCCGAATGGTCGGGGAAGTTCGGGTTCGTCGCCGCCGGGTTCGGGGTGACGCTCGTACCCGAACTGGCCGCGCGGGCGGTGCCGCCGAACCTCGTGCTCAAACCGCTGCGCGGCGCCACCCCCATCCGTACGGTGTACGCGGCCCTTCCCGAGATTCCCCTCCCCGCCGCGCTGGAACTGGTCGAAATGCTGGGACAATGGGAGATGTGTACGACGGTTTCGCCCACTTAAACGGTCATCTCGCCACCGGACTCCGCGACGTGACGACCGACCTGGCCGCGCTCGACAGCGAGGGCTGGTGGGCCGTCGTCGCCGACTACGAGGGCACGGTGACGTGCGCCCGCTTCGACCGCGTGCGCCCGTCCGCGCTGCCCGAACCCAAGGCCGCTTGGCACGGTCCACATGTCGGTCAGTGGCGTACCTCGCTCGACCGCGCCGCCTACGAACGCGGCGTACGCGCGATCCGCGACCATATCGAGCGGGGTGAGGTCTACCAGGCCAACCTCTGCCGCGTCCTGTCGGCCCCCGTCCCGCCCGGCGCCGACCCGCTGGCGCTGGCCGCCCGGCTGGCCGAGGGCAACCCGGCCCCGTACGCCGCCGTCATCGACGTCCCGGGGCTGAGCGTGGTGTCGGCCTCGCCCGAGCTGTACCTGTCGCGCGAGGGCGACGTCGTGGAGTCCGGCCCCATCAAGGGAACCGGCGTCACCGCCGCCGACCTGCTGGAGAAGGACTACGCCGAGAACGTCATGATCGTCGACCTGGTCCGCAACGACCTGGGCAGGGTCGCGGCGGTCGGCTCGGTCGAGGTGCCCTCTCTGTGCGCGGTCGAGGAGCATCCCGGTCTCGTCCACCTCGTCTCCACCGTGCGGGCCAGGCTCGCGCCCGGAGCGGGCTGGCCGGAGCTGTTCGCCGCCACATTCCCGCCCGGATCTGTCACGGGCGCGCCCAAGTCGTCCGCTCTGCGCATCATCAATGAGCTCGAACCGGTCCCCCGGGGGCCCTACTGTGGTGCCGTGGGCTGGGTCGACGCCGACCGGGGCAGGGCGGCGCTGGCCGTGGGCATCAGAACATTCTGGATCTCAGCAGGCGAGATCCGCTTCGGCACCGGTGCGGGCATCACGTGGGGCAGCGACCCCGCGCGTGAATGGTCCGAGACGGAGCTGAAGGCAGCCAGGCTCATCGCACTAGCATCCTCAGGAGGAAACCGATGAACATCCCTGTCTGGGTCAACGGGGAGCTGATCGACCCCACGCAGGCCACCGTCTCCGTGTTCGACCACGGGCTCATGGTCGGCGACGGCGTCTTCGAGACGATCAAGATCGTCGACGGCGAGTCGTTCGCGCTCACCCGCCACCTCGACCGGCTCACGCTCTCGGCCCAGCGCATGGACCTGCCCGACCCCGACGTCGAGGCCATCGCCGAAGGCGTCGGCAAGCTCCTGGCGGTCGCCCCCGCCTGGTCGCTCGGCCGCATCCGCATCACCTACACCAGCGGCCCGGGCCCGCTCGGCTCCGACCGTGGCAACCAGGGCACCACCTCGATCGTCATCGTCGACGAGCAGAAGCCGTTCCCGGAGACCGCCAACGTGGCCGTCGTCCCCTGGCCGCGCAACGAGCGCGGCGCGCTGTCCGGCGTCAAGAGCACCTCCTACGGCGACAACGCCAAGGCCCTGCTGCACGCCAAGAACCAGGGCGCCGGCGAGGCGATCTTCGGCAACCTCGCGGGAAACCTGTGCGAGGGCACCGGCTCCAACATCTTCATCGTGCGCGACGGCCGTCTGATCACCCCCACGCTCGACTCCGGCTGCCTGGCCGGCGTCACCCGCGCGCTGGTGCTCGAATGGTGCGGGGGCGAGGAGACCGACGTCCCGCTGCAGGCCCTGTACGAGGCCGAGGAGGCGTTCCTCACCTCCACCACCCGCGACATCCAGCCGATCAGGCTGGTCGACCGGACCGAGCTGCCCACCGCGCCCGGCCCGATCACCGCCAAGGCCATGCGGATCTTCGCCGAGCGCGCCGCCGCCGACCTCAACCCCTGACCCGCCCCCGACAGGGCCCCGCCTCCGGGGCCCTGTCCCTTCGTCCCTCAGTACGACTTCTGCGTCTGGACGTTGAACTCGTCCATCTTCACCTGCTTGGCCGGATCCGTGATCGGGTCGTCGATGCGCAGCACGTCCAGGCCCTCGCGCATGTCGCTGGAGTAGATGTAGCCGTTGTAGTAGTAGGCCGACCACGAGCCGGCGATGCCGCCCTCCGGGTACGGACGCCGCTCGAAGAAGCCGATCTCCCTGGGGTTGGCCGAGTCGGTGAAGTCCCAGATCGACACCCCGCCCTGGTACCACGACTGGACCATGACGTCCTTGCCCTTCACCGGGATCAGCGAGCCGTTGTGGGCCACGCAGTTCTCGTCCGGCTCCTGGCTGCGCGGGATCTTGAAGTAGCCCCGGCGCTCCAGCTTGCCGTTCACCAGGTCGTACACCGCGTCGGCGCCCTTGGTGCGCGGCGTGCCGGCGTCGCAGGTGGCCTGGCTGCCGCCGCCCAGCTCGTCCCCGAAGACGACCTTCGTCGCGTCGTTGTTGAACGTCGCCGAGTGCCAGATCTGGAAGTTCTCGGTGTCGCGGATCTGCTGGATCACCCGGGGTTTGACCGGGTCGGAGATGTCGAGCAGCACGCCGTCGCCGAAGCAGGCCGCCGCGGCGAGCTTCTTCTCCGGGTAGGCGGTGATGTCGTGGCAGCCCGCGAACATCTCGGTGTCCTGCTGCTGGGGGAAGATGTCCGGCTGCGCCACGACCTTGGCGGACTTGGGGTCGTCGAGCGGGATCTCCACGATCTGGATGTTCTGGTGCGGCGGCGAGCAGGTCCGCGAGTCCGGCTCAGGGCCGGGGGAGGAGACGTAGACGTAGAGCTTGTCGTCGGTGGGCACCATGGTGTGCGTGTGGGAGCCGCAGTCCGTCAGCACCGCGCCGACGTAGCGCGGGCTCTTCTTGTCGCTGATGTCGAACAGGCGCAGACCCTCCCAGTCGCGGGTCTCCTCGTTGGAGTCGCAGTCTGCGCTGCCGCGCGGCTCGTCGACCGAGAGGATCAGCAGATCGCCGTGCACGCTGACGTCGTTCTGCTGCGCCGGGCAGGACACCTGGCTCACCGTCTTCGGCTTGGCCGGGTCGCTGATGTCGTAGATCACGAATCCGGCGAAGTTCCCGACGAATGCGTAGTCGCCCTGAAAGGCCAGATCGGTGTTGAAATTGTCATCCCCGGCGAACGGGCCGGTGCGCGGGACGTTCGCCACGTGCTTGACGTTGGGGCTGGTCAGCACGTCGCCCGAGCCCGATGCCGTACCGGACGCCGTGCCGCTCTCGCGTGAGGAGGCGGCCCCTGGCTCACCGGCCGACGGCGGTTCCCCCGCGCACGCCGAAGCCAGCAACAACACCGCGCACAACACCGCTCCGCGCAGCTTGGCGAAGATCAACACGCGTCCCCTTTGTCTCTCGTGGCTCACTATGGAAGTTATGCCAGCACGTTGGTGGCCGCGTACGGTCTTCATCACAGTTGTGATGACATTTGCTCTTTCGGCCTGCTCCGAGCCACCCGCCCCGGACGTCCAGGTTGTCGGGACGGACGCCCCTGTCCTGGTGCCCGGCAGCCCCGGAGCCCCGGCCCGTACGGCGAAGCCCGGCGACCGGATCGGCCCCAGCCCCGCCCCGACCCTGGCCGCCGACGTGCGCTTCGCCGAGGCGATGATCCCGCACCACCGGCAGGCGCTGGAGATGACCGCCCTGGTAGAGGCCCGTACGACCACCCCGGTCATCCGCGCCTTCGCGCGCTCGATCACCGCCGCCCAGACCCCCGAGATCAGGGCCATGACCGTCTGGCTCGCCGAACTCGGCCGCCCGGCCCCCGCCGACCACGCCCACGGCGCGGCGACCGGCTACGGGATGGCCACCGAGCAGGAGCTGAACGCCCTCAGAGCCGCCAGGGGAGCCGCGTTCGACCAGCTGTTCCTGCGCCTGATGACCAGGCACCACCAGGGCGCGGTAAAGATGGCGGGGGAGGAGCTGGCCGGCGGACGCGACCACCGCATGCGCCTGCTCGCCAGGGACGTCTACTCCGGCCAGAGCATAGAGATCGAACGCATGCGCCAGGCCCGGACCACGCTCCCGTCCTGACGCCGCGCATGCCGAGGCCCCGGCGTCGGGGTGGACGCCGGGGCCTCGGGTGCAACGGTTCAGGACGGCCAGAGCATGTTGGTGAGCTCGGCGTCCAGGTTCATGAAGTCGGTCTCGCGCCCCGCGGGCACCTTCTCGTACGTCCGGTGGAGGAACTCCGTGAGGGGGGCCAGCGGCACTTCGAAGAGCGCCTGCCCGAACGGCGAGGTGAGGCTGATGTGCAGGGTGCGCTCGCCATCGGCGCGTGCGGGCCAAACCTGCACGTCGCCGTCGCCGACCCGCCGCACGATGCCTACGGTCAGCAGTTCACGAGCAAAGATCCACTCGACCGGCTCGTCGTTCCCTACGTGGAAGGCCATGCGGATGGCATACGGATCGTCGGCTGTGTAGCTCAGTCCGGCGAGCAGGGGGACGGTAGTACGGTCGGGGACCACTAGCCGAAGGCCAAGCTCGGCGGAGACGGTGGTGCTGTTCATCGTCAGCCAAACCTTTTCGTCGTAGGTCCCCTCTTCGGGGCTTTCACTGCTCTGACGGACTTCGTCCTGAGCTATGACGCGGAACGAAGAAACCTGTAGGAAAGATTCCGCCTCAAGGGCCTTCTGTAACGCACATCACAGCTGGACATTTAGGCATCTACCTGGCTAAACGGCATCAATCGGGTCGTATTTGCGAGGGTTTTGCTGTTGTAGAGCCTGCCCCGACGGGCCCGACCAAGAACGTTTCTACCGAAAAGATCGCGATCGGTGCCTTACGGCACACGTCGATGGTATGACACCGACCCACCATGCCGGTGGGCAACCGCCGCCTTTCGCTCGAATCCCTCCTACCCGGAGCTCCCGAAGATCGCCCTCGGACGCTCCGTTTCGCCAGCACCCCCAGAGTGCGGTATGGTTTTCCCCGTCAGCACCGCAAGGCGCCGACAGGGCGGGCGATTAGCTCAGCGGGAGAGCGCTTCGTTCACACCGAAGAGGTCACTGGTTCGATCCCAGTATCGCCCACTCGTAAGGTGCAGGTGGAGGGGTTTCGGAGATCATCCGAAGCCCCTTCTCTCATGTCTGGGGGTCGACGGGAGCCAATCGGGGAGCCATCCCACTCGGATGGTGTTCATCGTCTGGGCGCCCTTGATGATCACCGGCCGGAGCTGGTGGCGGTAGACCGCCTCGGTGACGCTGGTGCCCGCGTGTCCGACGAGATCCGCGTTCGTCTCGATCGGTACGCCCTGATCGTTCATGATCGAGACGAACGAGTGACGCAACTCTCGTGGGCTCCATGTCGTTCCGAGCCCGGCCTGCTTGGTGATCCTGCGGAAGGTGCGCCGCACGTTCGCTGCGTCGAGCGGGGTGCCGACGTTCGTGCAGAACACCAGATCGTGGTCCTCCCATGCCTCGCCGGCCTTGAGCTTCTGGGCGGCTTGGCGGGTGTGGTGCTGTCTGAGCGCTTGGGCCGCCAGCTTCGGCAGCTCCAGCGTGCGGCCTGACTTGCGGGTCTTGGTGTCTCCTCCTTCCCGGACGGTCCGCCAGACGTAGATGGCGAACTTCTTGTGCTTGAACCCTGCCTCGGTGACTGGCCGCCACTGTTTGAGGCTCATTCGCGGGGCCAACGAGTCGCCGTCGATCTTCGCCTTGGGCAGGCGCGGAATATCCCCGCGTCCGCGGGGCCGACACGCTCGGGCTGAGCACGACGGCGCCGGAGGAGGGAACATCCCCCCGCGGGGCTCGTCCCATGACGTTCGAGTCGCTCGACGCCGCCGGGAAGTCGGCCCCGCACGCGCGGGGGATCGCCCCGTTCCGCAGCGGCATTCGCAAGACATGTGGATGTCGGCTCCGCGGGGCGGGGTCGTCCGTCTGAGCTTGGCAGCGAGTTCCTGAAGGAATGTCGGTCGGCCAGTCGACGCTCTGCACATGGAGGGACCGGCCGGACGACGATATGTGTGAGAGAACGCCGATCGGTCCATCCCGCTGGCAGCCGAGAATCGTGCGGTTTCAGACCATCAACGGTGGGAGTGAACGTAGGGACTATCTATCCATAACGGAGAGGAGCTGCGGGAGCCAATTCGGGGAGCCATCGCCCTTCGATTCCAGCAGACTTGCTAAGTCTTCCTGGGGCGTTCTGCCAGGTGAGAGGCGCCCCGATCGACTCACATCGACCTGTTCAGACTGGCCTGCGTTCCTTCACGCCGAAGGGGTCACTGGTTCGATCCCAGTGATCATCCGAAGCCCCTTCTCTCATGTCCGAGGGGTGACGGGAGCTGTCCCATTCGGCTGCTCAACTTGTCCGAAGACTGGGCGCTCTTGGGAATCTGGTGATGCCTCGACGGCTTGCTGTGCGGGCCGTCATGGGCGGCGGTGTGTGGCCAGGATGAGTGGTGGTACCAGGAGGGTCAGGGTGGCGCCGATCCACAGGACGCTCGCCGGGCCGGCGGCATCGACCGCCAGGCCGCCCGCGAAGGCGCCGAGGGCGATGGACAGGTTGAACGTCGAGACGTACAGGGAGGACGCGGCCTCGGTGGCGGTGGGGGCGGCGTTGAGTATCCAGGTCTGGAAGGTGACCGGGACGGCGCCGTACGCCAGCCCCCAGACGACCAGGATCGCGGCCGCGGACCGGACGTCGTGGCTGCCGATCGCGACGGCGGCCATGGCGGCGGTGAGCAGCAGGCCGATGCCGCACACGGTCTGGCGCAGGCGCGTGGTGACCAGGGCGCCGGCGAGGAAGTTGCCGCAGATGCCGGCGACGCCGAAGACGAGCAGCAGCACACTGATCATGCCGTCGGCGACGCCGTCGTCCTGGAGGATGGGCCGCAGGAAGGTGTAGGCGGTGAAGTGCCCGGTGATGGCCAGGAAGGTCATGGCGATGCCGGTGCGTACGGCACGGTGGGTGCGCAGCACGCGCGGCAGGTCCGCGAACGTCATGGTGCGCTCCGGCGCCACCTTCGGCATCACGATGACCATGCAGGCCAGCGAGATCAGGCCGAGCACGCCGACGGCGGCGAACGCGGCGCGCCAGCCGGCGAGGTCACCGGCCAGGGTGCCGGCGGGCACGCCGAGCACGGACGCGGTTTCGACGCCGCCGAAGACGACCGCGGTGGCGCGGGCGACGTGGCGTTCGGGCACCAGGCGCAGGGCGATGCTGCCGGCCAGGGACCAGAAGCCGCCGACGCTGATGCCGATCAGGAAGCGGGCCAGCAGGACGACGGCGAAGCTGGTGGCGAAGGCGGAGGCGAGGTTGGCCGCGCCCACGATGCCGATCAGCAGGGCCAGCACCAGGCGGCGGTCGATCCGGGCGGTGGCCACGGTGACCAGCGGCGCCGCGACGGCGGCGACGAGTCCGGGCACGGTGACCATGAGCGCGGTGGTGCCCTCGGACAGGTCGAGGGCGGTGCCGATGGGGGTGAGCAGTCCGACGGGCAGCAGCTCGGACGTCATCAGGGCGAAGATGCCCAGCGTGACGGCGAGGATCGCGAACCAGCCCCGGACGGGTGACGGGCCGGGACCCTGGGCCGCGTCCGATGGCCTGGCGCCGATGGTGGTCATGGGTGGGGGCCTTTCCGGGCGTGGTCAAGGCGCGGGCGGCGGCCACGCGGGCGGCGGCCACCGCCCGGAAGCGGGGAAGCGGGGAAGCGGGGAAGCGGGGAAGCGGGGAAGCGGGGAAGCGGGGAAGCGGGGAAGCGGGGAAGCGGGGAAGCGGGGAAGCGGTGGGGCTACTCGGTGCCGGGGGTCTTGCGCGTGGTCACGTTCATGCGGTTCCAGGCGTTGACCGTGAAGATCAGCGCGATGAGGTGGGCCAGTTCGTTGTCGTCGAAGTGCCGCGCGGCCTCGTCGTACACCTCGTCCTCGACTCCTTGCGGCAGCAGGGTCACCGCCTCCGTCAGCGCCAGGGCGGCGCGCTCCTTCGCGGTGTAGAGGCCGGCCTCCTGCCAGGCGCTGAGCTGGTAGATCCGCGCCTCGCTCTCACCCGCCCGGCGGGCGTCGCCGGTGTGGTAGTCGATGCAGTACGCGCACCGGTTGATCTGCGAGGCGCGGATCTGCACCAGCTCGACCAGCACCGGGTCCAGCCCTTCGCGGGCCACGGCGTCCAGGGCCAGCACGGCCTTGAAGACCTTGGGGGCGACACGCGACAGGTTCATTCGTTCGGCGATGGCGACGTTCGTCATGGGCACCACGCTAGGAGCGTGATCGGCCCACGGTATGGTGCATTCCCGTGACGCTTTTCTGGGCCAATTCGTGAGCGGCAGCGACCTGCATCTGGAGCTCACCGGCAGCGGCGGCGCGCGCGTGCGGCTGATGCGGGCCCTGCGCGAGGCCGTCGGCTCGGGACGGCTGGCCCCCGGCACCCGGTTGCCGCCCTACCGCGCCCTCGCCCTCGACCTGGGCATCGCCCGCAACACGGTGGCCGCCGCCTACGCCGAGCTCGTCGAGGAAGGCTGGCTCACCGCACGTCAGGGCTCGGGCACCGAGGTCGCGCACCGCGCCGCGCCTCTGGAGCCGGACCTGTGGCGGGCTCCCGCGCGTCCGTCCCGCCCGCGGGTCGTCCACGACCTGATGCCCAGTTCCCCCGACGCGGCCGCCTTCCCCCGCTCGGCCTGGGCCGCCTCGGCCCGTCGGGCGCTGACCGCCGCGCCCAGCGACGCCTTCGGCGTCGGCGATCCCCGCGGCCGGCTCGAAGTGCGTCAGGCGCTGGTGGACTATCTGGCGCGCACCAGAGGTGTGCGCACCACGGCGCGGCACATCGTGATCTGCTCGGGCTACGCGCACGGGTTGCGGCTGGTGTGCCAGGTGCTGCGCGGCCCGGTCGCCGTCGAGTCCTACGGCCTCGCCTTCCACCGCTCTCTGCTGACCGAGGCGGGGCTGAGCACCGTCCCGCTCACCGTGGACGCCCACGGCGCCCGGATCGAGGACCTTCCCGCCACGGACGCGCGAGCGGTCCTGCTGACGCCGGCGCACCAGTACCCCACCGGAGGCGCGCTGCACCCACGGCGGCGGGCCGCGGTCATCGACTGGGCCCGCGCCACGGGCGGCCTGGTGCTGGAGGACGACTACGACGGCGAGTTCCGCTACGACCGCGAACCGGTCGGCGCCGTGCAGGGGCTCGACCCCGACCGGGTCGTCTACTTCGGCTCGACCAGCAAGAGCCTGTCTCCCTCGCTGCGGCTCGGCTGGATGGCGCTGCCCACCCGGCTGGTGGACGACGTGCTCGCCGCCAAGGGCGCGCGCGAGTTCTGGTCGGGCGTCACCGACCAGCTCACCCTGGCCGACTTCATCGTCGGCGGTGCCTACGACCGCCAGCTGCGCCGTATGCGCGCGATCTACCGGCGCCGCCGGAGCCTGCTCACGGCCACGCTCGCCGAGCGCGCCCCGCACATCACCGTCAGCGGCATCGCCGCGGGCCTGCACGCCGTGCTCGACCTTCCCGCCGGTACGGAGGAGGCCACCCTGCGCGCCGCCCGCCGTCTCGGCCTCGCCCTGGACGGCCTGGGTCCCTACCGGCATCCGGACAGCGCCATGCCGGCCCGCGACGGCCTGGTCATCGGGTACGGCACACCGGCTGAGCACGCGTTCGCCGCCGCGCTGGACGCCCTGTGCCTGGCCCTGCCCGACCCCGGTGACACCGAGGTCGACGAAGATCGGCCGTTCCGGTCCATGGGGGCAGAGGCCGGCGTGCCCGGGGCGGGATCGACGGGAGCCGGGGCGGTGAGGACGCCGGAAAGCACATGACGCGGGGACCCGGTGACTGCTCGGCCGGGTCCCCGCGCCGTGACCGGCTCAGGTCGCGGTGAAGACGACCGGGCCGGCCAGGATGGTGTAGCCGTCGTCGTGGAAGTACCAGGCCGCGTGGGAGCCCGGTCCGGGCACCTTGCCGGTGTCCAGGGCGGCGCTGCTGCTGGCGTCGGGCGTGTACGTCCAGACGAAGGACTCCTCCTTCGCGATGGTCGCGCCGTTGTTGTCGGGGTAGACGCCGACCCAGTTCTTGCCGCTGACGGTGTTCGCCGGGGTGGAGTAGCGCACCGTCAGGGGCGCCCCCTTGGCCACGGTGGGCGTGGCGGTGGTGAGGGAGCTCTTGGCGGGGGGCGGCGGTGTCTTCTGCGGTGGCTTCGTGGGCTGGACGGTCAGTTCGCCGGGCCGCACGGGCTTCTTGTACACGTCAGGCAGGGAGTCGAGCCCGGACGGCACCTGGGCCCAGGTGCCGACGATCCTGGGACCGAGGGGCCAGTGGAAGATCATCGCCTTGTCGCCCTTGATGAACAAGGTCTCGTCCTGCAGCTGGTCCGGTGAGTCGATCATCACGGCGTGGTCGAAGTCGCCGCGCATGTCCGAGGGCGCGTTCCCCCGGCTCCACCTGGGCATGTCGGCCAGGGCGCCCTTGTAGGTGCAGCCGCCCTGGGCCCCCACTGGACGGCCTCGGGGAAAGATCACCGTAAACATCGCCCTCACGTGGCCTCATCCGGCCACCACCGGCAGGGGGTGGCGCCCACGCGGGCCCGCCCCCTCTGTCGCGGTCCGGGATAGAGGGGGCGGGCCTGAGCCCTACCGCCGGTGTGCCTTGGTGGCGTTCCTTGAGGCGGCGTCGCCGTTCATGGGGAGGCAGGACGGGGTCTGGAAGACGACGCCGTCCAGGAAGTTGCCGAATGTCGGCCTTCCGCCTGCCGCCGAGACCGACTCGAAGGCGAATCGGGTGACGGTCTGACCGGCGGGGACGACGTAGGTGCCGGTGTAGTGGCCCCAGGCGTTGTTGTCGTCGGAGATGTCGGGGGAGGCGGCCCCGTCCGGGTTCTGGGGGGTGGTGGCGGTCGGGGCGCCGATGAGCACCTGCATGACGTCGGTGCCCAGGCGGCCGCGGTGGTAGAGCGACCAGGTCATCACGGTGCCGGGGACGGTGGGGACGTCCTGGTAGAGGGTGGAGGCCTCGTTGGCGTTCAGTTCGGCGAACTGCCGGCCGTCGGCGGCCGGGACGCCGCTGGCGCTGTTCCAGAACTCCAGCTTCCGGTCGGAGGCGGTGGTGTGCCAGCCGACGGCGGGGTTGGTGGAGGCGTCGGGGATGTCCCAGTCGTAGCGGGCGACGGCGGGCGTCTCGAAGCTGCCGTTGACCAGGTTGATGGGCTCGCGGGTGCACTCGACGGTGACGGTGACCGTGGCGGTGCTGGTGCCGCAGGCGGTCTCGATGGTGTACGTGAAGGTGTCGGTGCCGGCGCGGTCCTTGTCCGGGGTGTAGATCACCTTGTCCCCCGAGATGGTCACCTTGCCGTAGGCGGGCTGGGTGACGGCGCTGATCGTCGGGGCCGTCCCGGTGTCGTTGGCCAGGACGGGCACGGTGACGGGCGTGTCGTCGGTGGTGGCGGCGGTGTCGTCGGCGGCGTTGGTGGGCGAGATGGAGTTCCCGCTGACGATCTGGATGGGCGGGGCCGCGGTGTTGTTGCCGAGCTGGCCGGGGAAGGCGATGACGCTGCTGATGCCGCTCGGCCGGATGGTCATGCTGCGTCCGACGGTGCCGGGGTTGACGCGGAAGGTGATCACGGTCGGACCCGGGTCGGTCTTGGTGCCCGGCGACTGGACGCTCAGGGTGTTGCCGCTGAGGGTGCCGTTGCTGACCGATCCCACGACGGTGGCGCTGGCCAGCAGGGACGACACGTCCCACATGGTGGTGTAGGTGCGGACCAGGGCCGGCCACTGCGCGGTCTGGTGCCGCAGGGTGAGGGTGAAGGTGCTGCCCGGTGCGATCTGGCCGCCCCACAGACTGGGCGAGGTGGTGACCGAGATGGTCCCGCTGCCGAGCCGCCAGCCGAGCGCGTTCTTCCAGTAGTACTCGACGGGGTAGTTGGCCTGGCCGTGCCGGACGCAGGGACCGGCGGCCTGGTGGACGACTCGGGGCGGCGCGGCGGCGGCCTGCGCCGGGGAGGTCGCGGCGAACAGGGGGAGCAGGAGGGCTCCGGTGAGGGTCGCCGTCGCCATGATCTTGACGCGGGAGGCGAGGCGGCGTCGGGGACGCGATGTGGGGGTCACTTGCCATCCTTACTTTGAGTAGTTGGCAAATAACTATCTGTGATCGCACAAAGGCGCAAGGGGTTCCTTGCTCACCTCAAGCGGGTTCAGGACGTGGTGTCGCGGGTTCGGCGTTGTGTGCCCAGTACGGAGTCGAGCAGGCCGGGGAACAGCGCGTCGAGATCCTCCCGGCGCAGCCGGACCAGCCGGGACCGGCCCTGCACCTTCGTCCAGGTGACGCCGGCCTCGCGCAGCACCCGGTAGTGGTGCGACAGCGTCGTCTGGTGCACGTCGATCTCGGCGCCGATCGCGTTGCAGAAGTCCTCGCCCATCCGGTCGAGCCGCATGACGAGGTCGAGCCGTACCGGATCGGCCAGGGCGCGCAGCACCTCCACCAGTCGGATGGCCTCGGTCGCCGGTTGTGACACCTCACGCATGGCCGCCACGCTACCAACATATGGATACATGGACAAGCATCCATATATTGCCTAAGGTTCCCCTCGTTGCTTCCGAGGTTCCTCTGGAAAGGCGGCACCACCCGGTGTTGAAACGACTGCTTCCCCTGGCCCTGGCGACCTTCGCCGTCGGCACCGACAGCTACGTCATCGCGGGCCTGCTTCCGGCCATAGCCGCCGACCTGCGGGTCTCGACCCCCGCCGCGGGGCAGTTGGTGACGGTGTTCGCCCTGGTGATGGCCCTGTCCGCGCCCGTCATGGGCGCGCTCACCAGTGGGCTGGACAGGCGGACCGCGCTGCTGATCGCGTTGGGCGTCTTCGTGGCCGGCAACGCCGCCACCGCCCTGGGCACCGGTTACGGCGTGGTGATGATCGCCCGTGTCGTCACCGCGGTCGGGGCCGGCATGATCAACTCCGCCGCCTCCAGCACCGCCGGGGCCATCGCGGCCCCGGAACGCCGAGGCAGGGCCCTGGCCTTCGTGCTGGGCGGCCTCACGTCGGCCACGGCGCTGGGCCTTCCTCTCGGCACGCTGATCGGCCGTACCGACTGGCACCTCACCCTGTGGGCGGTCGCCGGGATCGGCCTCGTCGCGGCCCTCGGCATCGCCGCCGGCCTGCCCAAGGTGACGCTCCCCGCGGCCTCGCTGGGCGACCGGCTGCGCCCGCTCGGGCAGGGCCGGGTCCTCGCGCTGCTGGCCGTCACCACGCTGGTCTTCCTCGGCGCCTACACCCTCTACACCTACATCGGCCCGGCGCTTCAGGAGGCGACCGGTGGCTCCGGACCGCTGCTCGCCGTCGTGCTGCTGGCCTGGGGGATCGGCGTCCTGGCCGGGAACATCGTCGCCGGGCGGCTGGTCGACCGGCACGACCCCGCGCACGTGCTGACCGGTCCCCTCGTCGTCGCCGCCGTCGCCCTCGCGCTCACTTCGGTGGCGACCGCCACGCTGGCGTCCACCCTGGTGTGGGCCGCGGTCTGGGGCGCGGCCCTGGGCGTTGTCGTCGTTCCGCAACAGCACCGGCTCATCGCGCTCGGCCCGGCCGCGGCGCCGGTTCTGCTCGGCCTCAACTCCTCGGCCATCTACCTCGGGATCGCTCTCGGTGGCGGACTGGGCGGGCTGGTCCAGGAGTGGTTCGCCGTCGTGCCCGCCGCGCTGGGGCTGCCGGCCGCCGGTGTCACGACCCTGGCGCTGCTCCACCATCTGACGACCGCCCGCCGCCGCGCGTCCGCGGCGCCTCGGCCGGCTCCCTCCGCCCCGGAGAAGGCCGAGGCGTGACGCCTCCGCCGCCGCAAGGGTGTCACTCCGGCAACCAGTCCAGGAACTGGCCGTGCGGTCCGGTGAAGGCGACCGGCTCCTCGTCCAGGGCCAGGACGAACGCGCCACGGTCGGTCGACGGGCTCCGGGGGGGCCGAGCGGCCACGCCGGGCAGTACGCCGGGCGCCTCGTTGGAGATCCACCGGGCGGGCAGGCCGCGCATCGTCCGGACGAACCGATCGCGTTCGTCCTGCGGCAGGTAGGCCAGCACCGCGCTGTGGAACACGACCAGCGTGGCGTCCGGCGGGGCCTGCCCGGCCAGGTCGGCGATGCCGGCGTTCAGATCACCCCGCACGAGGTGGGGAGGTTCGGCGCGCGCGATCCGCGCCGCGGCGCGCAGCCGTACCAGCCGATCGTGCTGCTCCGGCCAGACCAGCGCCTCCAGCCAGCGCAACTGGTCGGCATCGGCGACGTCGAGGGGGTTCAGGTCGATCCCGGCCCGCCACACCACCGACGGCACCTGCTGCGGGACCGGCACCGCTCCGCTGGTCCGGCAGGTCAGGACGACCGGGCCGGCCGGACCCAGGACGGGCCGGTCGTCGAAGCGGTAGGCGTACCGGTCCGGGTACAGGCACAGCCCGGCCGAGGCGCCGACCTCGATCAACGCCAGCGGCTGCGGCAGGCGTGCCAGCAGCGGCAGCAGCGTCGCACACCGGCCCGGCTCGTTGGTCTGGGTGCTGCGGGACAGCATCGCGGTGCTGACCTCCGTCCAATGGTCGAGCACCCAGGCGCGGAACGCCCCGAGATCATGCACCGGGCCGCCGAGGAAGCGGACCGCGCCGAACAGGAGGTTGGGTTGCCGCTTGGCCGCGGGCAGCGTATCGGCCAGGGCCAGGAGTTCGGGGTCGGCGGCGACGCCGGCGCACAGCCGCTCGTAGCTGGGGGAGTGACCCCGTGCCTCCATCTCCCCGAACGTCCGGTACCGCTCCGCCGTGGTCGTTTCGGCCATCCCGTGCACGATGATCCACCTCTCCCTGGGGCGGGCAGGACGCACAGTTCCTGACCGTCCGTGTCAGCATGATTGATCATGTCGGGATACGAAACCAGTGACGCGACCCTGGCCGCCATCGCCGGCCTGCTCGGGACCACCGCCGAGCACGTACGGCCCCTCCCGCAGGGGGTGGCCAACCAGGTCTTCCTTCTCGGGGACGACCTGGTCCTGCGTGTCCCACGGGCCGAGCAGTTCCTTCCGGACCTGGTCAAGGAGGCCGCGGTCATCCCGTACGCCCTGCGCGCCGGTGTGCGCACTCCGGAGATCGTCGCCTTCGACGACACCTGCTCGGCGGTGGACGTCCCGTACATGGTGCTCACCCGGACGCGGGGAATGGATCTCGCGCGCCTTGAACTGTCCGACGCGGACACCGAACGTCTCCACCGGCAGGTCGGGCGCGAGCTGGGCAGACTGCATCGGCTCACGCCGGACACCGCACCGGCCCTTGCCGGCGTCCCCGCGGACGACGGCGCCGCGGACCCCTGGGCGCTCACCGACGGCCTCGCCGAGGACGGCTGGATCGACGCCGAGACCGCCCGCTGGCTCACTGGATGGCTCGACCGGCTCTCAGCACATCTCCCCCCGACTGCGCCGACGGTCCTGATCCACGGCGACATCGCTCCTCAGAACCTGCTCGTCGCCCCGGAGACGGCCCAGCTCAACGGGATCGTCGATTGGGGCGACGCCGAATGGGCCGACCCCGCTGCCGACTTCGCCAAGATGCCCCTCACCGGCGTCCCGGCCATGCTCGACGGCTATCGACGGGAAACCGGCCAGGAGAGCTCGACGACCTGGGAAGCCCGCGTGTTGTGGTGCCACCTCACCTGGGCGCTGGGACGCCTGAAGGACCCCGTCCCGCGTCCGGGCGAACGCCACTGGACCGCCCCTCCGGCCAGCCGGCTCCTCGGCCTGCTCCGCTTCTTCGCCTCGGCTCCACCCGCTCCTTGGGCCGATCTGTCCTGACGGCCCGCCGGAGCTCCTGGTTCCCCGATCGGGGAATTCAATGTAGGTTAGCCTAACCTAAGTAAGGAGCCCTGTGGTGGTTGACCCTTTTCGTGCCTTCGATGTCCAGGTTCGAGGCCTGCGGCGGCTGAGCCCGTCGTTTCTCCGCGTGACCTTCACAGGGGATGATCTGCACGAGTTCGCCGACAACGGGTACGACCAGCGCATCAAGCTGGTCCTGCCGATCCCCGGCGCGGGCGTGACACGCTTCCCGCGCGGCGCCGACTGGTTCAAGCAGTGGTACGCCCAGGGCGACGAGCGCAACCCGCTGCGCACCTACACCGTCCGCGCGGTCCGGCCCGAGGCCGCCGAGGTCGACATCGACGTCGTCCTGCACGACGACTGCGCCGGACCCGCCGGACCGGCCGCCCGCTGGATCGCCGCCGCCGCACCCGGCTCCCAGGCGGCTCTTTTCGGCCCGAACGGCCTCCACGACGGCTTCCACGGCGGCCTGGAGTTCCGGCCGCCCGCCGGTTTCGGCAACGTGCTGCTCGCCGGGGACGAGACCGCCGTCCCCGCGATCGTCGGCATCCTGGAACGCCTGCCCGCCCACGTCACCGGCGAGGCCCTGCTGGAGGTGCCGCACGAGGAGGACGTCCTGCCGGTCGTCACCGGGTCGGGCGTGAAGGTCACCTGGCTCGCCCGCGGCGACGCCCCCTGGGGCGCCCGCCTGGAACCCGCCGTCGCGGAGGCCGCCGCCAGGCTCCTGCCCGCGGGCGCGGCAGGCGTCGAGCCCGAGGAGGTCGACGTCGACACCGAGATCCTCTGGGAGGTCCCCGAGGACGGCGACAGCCCCTGCTACGCCTGGCTGGCCGGCGAGGCGGCCGTGATCAAACGCCTGCGCCGCCACCTCGTCTCCGAACGCGGCATGGACCGCAAGGCCGTGGCCTTCATGGGCTACTGGCGCCAGGGCCGCTCCGAGGACGCGTGAGCCCGCCGTGACCGACCTCTTGCTCCCAGGCCGCTCCGACCACGCGCTCACCGGCACCGGACTGTGCCTCGGCTACGCGGGCCGCCCCGTCGTCGACGACGCCTGCATCAGCCTGGCCACCGGCGCCGTCACCGCCCTGGTCGGCCCGAACGGCAGCGGCAAGTCCACCCTGCTGCGCGCCCTGGCCCGGCTGCACCGCCCCGACTCCGGCGAGGTACGGCTGGCCGGCGGCGCCGACGCCCTGGCCCTGTCCGCCCGCGACTTCGCCTGCCGGGTGACGCTGCTGGCGCAGAGCCGCCCCACCCCGACCGGCGTACGCGTCAAGGACGTCGTCGGCTACGGCCGCCACCCCCACCGCGGCCGCTGGCGCGCGGGCGACCCCGGCGGACCGGCGGCGATCGAGCACGCCATGGAGCTGACCGGCGTCAGCGCCATGGCGGGACGCCCCGTCGACGAGCTGTCCGGCGGCGAGATGCAGCGCGTGTGGCTGGCCACCTGCCTCGCCCAGGACGCCGGCGTGCTCCTGCTCGACGAGCCCACCACCTTCCTCGACCTGCGCTACCAGGTCGAACTGCTCGAACTCGTGCGCGACCTCGCCGACCGGCACGGGGTGGCCGTCGGCGTCGTCCTGCACGACCTCAACCAGGCCGCCGAGATCGCGGACCGGGTCGTGCTCCTCCAGGGCGGCCGGGTCCGCGCCGACGGCGCGCCGCACGAGGTGCTCACCGAGGACCTGCTCACCGAGGCCTACGGCATCCGCGTCGAGGCCACGATCGATTCCCTCACCGGACTGGTCCGCACCAGGCCGCTGGGCCGCCATCTGGCGATGAAAGGCTGAAAGATCCCATGCGTTCCCTCCCGGCGGTCATGGCCGCCATGCTGCTGCTGACCGCCTGCGGCACCACCGAGGCTCCTGCGGCCCCCGCGTCCCCCGCGGCTCAGGAGCCGTCGGCCGGTGCCGCCGTCCCGGTCACCGTGACCGACGCCCGCGGCAAGCAGGTCACCCTCGACCGGCCCGCGACCCGCGTCGTCGGCCTGGAATGGGGCGAGGTCGAGATGCTGGTCGCGCTCGGGGTCCAGCCGGTCGGCGCGGCCGACGTCAAGGGGTACGGCACCTGGGTCACCGCGGCCCCGCTCGACGCCTCCGTCAAGGACGTCGGCACCCGCCAGGAGCCCAGCGTCGACTCCATCGCCGCCCTCCAGCCGGACCTCGTCGTCATGGAGTCCGACGACTCCGGGCTCATCGGCCAGTTGGAGAAGATCGCCCCGGTCATCGTCGCCAAGGGCAGCGACGCCGCCGCGAACCTCACCCGCCTGCGCGACGACCTCACCCTGCTCGCCACCGCCGTCGGCCGGACGGAGCAGGCGACCAAGGTGATGGCCGACTTCGACGCCGCGATGGCCGAGGGCAGGGCCAAGATCGCCGCCTCCGGCTCGGCCGGGGAGAAGTTCATGATGGCCGACGGCTGGAAGGACGGCAGCAAGATCTCCATCCGCCCGTTCGGCAAGGGCTCGCTGGTCTCCGACGTGGCCGAGCGGCTCGGCCTGGCCAACGCCTGGACCGGCGAGGTCGACGAGCAGTGGGGCCTCGGCAGCACCGACATCGAGGGCATGACCGCCGTCAAGGACGAGAACCTGCGCTTCTTCTACAACGCCTCCGACGGCGCCGACGTCTTCGCCGACCTGGCCGGCAACGCCCTGTGGAAGTCGCTGAGCTTCGTCAAGCAGAACCGCGTCACCAAACTCCCCGACGGCATCTGGACCTTCGGCGGCCCCCTGTCGTGCCGGCAGTACGCCGACGCCCTGGTGAAGGCCTACACCGGGTGATCACCGCAGTCGAGGCCCCCACGACGCCGCTGCGCAGGCTCGGCGTCGCGGGGGCCTTCCTCGTGACCTTGGCCGTCATCGCGGCCCTCGCCGCGCTGCACCTGACGCAGGGCACCTCCGACACCGACCTGTTCGCCCTCGACGACCAGGCGATGAACGTGCTGGTCGCCTCCCGGCTGCCGCGCCTGCTGGCGGCGGTCAGCGTCGGCGTCGCGCTCGGCGCGGCGGGCGCGCTGCTGCAGTCGGTCGCCCGCAACCCGCTGGCCTCGCCCGACACCCTCGCCGTCAGCAACGGCGCCTACTTGGCGGTCGTGCTGGCCGCCACCTTCGGCCTGAGCCTGCCGGCCTTCCTGTCCGGCGGCCTGTCCTTCCTCGGCGGCCTGGCCGCCGCCGCCCTGGTGCTCGCCCTGTCGGCGGGCGGCAGGACCGGTACCACCCGGCTGATCCTCGCCGGCTCCGCGACCGCGCTGGCCCTGCAGTCGATGACCACCCTGCTCATGATCCTCTTCCAGGAGGAGAACACCGGCCTGTTCGCCTGGGGCAGCGGCTCGCTCGTCCAGAGCGACCTCGGCGGCGTCACCCAGATGGCCCTGGTCGTCGTGCCGGCGATCGGGGCGGCCGTCGCCCTCGGCTCCCGTCTCGACATCCTCGGCCTGGGCGACGACACCGCGACGGTGCTGGGCGTCGACGTCCGGCGGCTGCGGCTGACCGTCATCGTGCTCGCCGTCCTGCTCTCGGCCGCCGCGGTCACCGTCGCCGGGCCCGTCGGCTTCGTCGGCCTGTGCGCGCCGGTCATCGTCCGCCTGATGGCCCGGCGGCTGCCCGAGCTGAGCCGGCACCGCGCCCTGGTGCCGCTCTCGGCGCTGGCCGGCGTGGTCATCCTGCTCGCCTCCGACCTCGCGCTGCGCTTCGTGCTCGGCGCGCAGGCCGGGGTGGACGTGCCGCCGGGCGTGGTGACCGCGATGCTGGGCGCGGGCGTGCTCCTGTGGCTGGCCCGCCGGCACCGCGACGCCGGCCCGACCAGGCAGCCGCCGACCGTCCGCACCGCCGACCCCGGCCGCGCCGCCTTCGCGGTGATCCTCCTGTCCGGTACGGCGCTGCTGGCCGGCGCCGTCGTGCTGGGCCTGCTCGGCGGCGACACCTGGCTGCTGCTCGGCGACGTCGCCAACTGGCTGCAGGGCAGGACCGGCAAGGCGCTGACGTACGTGCTCGATCAGCGCTGGCCCCGCGTCGCCGCGGCGGTCCTGGCCGGTGCGGCGCTCGCCGTCTCCGGCGCCGCCTTCCAGGCCGTCTCCCGCAACCCGCTGGCAGAACCGGGCGTGCTCGGCATCACCGCGGGCGCCGGCGCTGCGGCCGTCGCGACGCTCACCCTCGTGCCCATGGCCGGGATCGCCGCGGTGTCCGGCGCCGCCGGGCTCGGCGCGCTCGCCGCCTTCGCCCTGGTCTACCTGCTGGCCTGGCGCGGCGGGCTCAGCTCCGACCGGCTCGTGCTCATGGGCATCGGCGCGCACGCGCTGTTCAACGCGGTCACCGTGCTGATCATCGTCAGGTCCGACCCGTGGAACACCGCCAAGGCGCTCACCTGGCTCTCCGGTTCCACCTACGGACGGGTCCCCGCCCAGCTCCTGCCGGTCGCCGTGGCGCTCGCGCTCTTCCTGCCACTGGCTCTGTGGCTGCGGCGCGACCTCGACCTGCTCGCGCTGGACGAGGACACGCCCCGGGTGCTCGGCGTGCCGCTCGAACCCGTGCGGCTGCTGGCGCTGGGCGGCGCCGTGCTCCTCACCTCCACCGCGGTCTCGGCCGTCGGCGTGGTGGGGTTCGTCGGGCTCGTCGCCCCGCACGCCGCCCGCGCGCTCGTCGGCGGCGGGCACGTCCGGCTCCTGCCCGCCGCGGCGGTGCTCGGGGCGGTGCTGGTGAGCCTGGCCGACACGCTGGGCCGTACCGTCATCGCACCCGCCCAGGTGCCGGCCGGGCTGGTCACCGCGCTGCTCGGCACGCCGTACTTCGTGTGGTTGCTCTGGCGCTCGCGCGCCGCCTCCGCTACGTGATCTACGTTGTAAAGGGGCCCGGCTGAACTGCCTGGCGCACCGGGCCCGGCTGAACTGCCTGGCGCACCCGGTCCGGCGAGGTGCGCCAGGGGGCGCCGTGGCCGGGGAGCACCCAGGACGCCGGCAGTCCGGCGATCCGGTCGAGGGAGTCGAGGGCTTCGGCGGGGTCGTCGGTGAAGGGCGCCGGTTGGGGGCCTTCGCGTCCGGTGAGGACGTGGCGCGTGGTGAGGGCGTCCCCGACGAAGACGGCGTCGGCGAGCGGGACGTGCACCGCCACGCTGCCCGGGGAGTGTCCCGGCATGCCCACGATCACCGGGCTCCCGGGCAGGTCCAGGACGTCGCCGTCACCGATCTCGGTGACTTCGCCGACGTAGCGAGGGCGCAGGCCGTTCTTGCGGACGGAGTAGGAGAAGAACCCGAGCGTCGGCCCGAGACGCATGGGCCCGGCCGCGACCTTGGGCTTCTCCCCGGTACGGGTGCGGACGGCGTCGGCGGCGTGCACGAACACCGGCACGCCGTGGGCGCTTCGCAGCCGTTCGGCGA